>CAJTYS010000015.1 GCA_910583765.1 uncultured Eubacteriales bacterium
TGGAGCCGGTTTCTTTCAGAGGAATCGAAATGGACTTTGGATTCGGTGAGAAAGTGCTTGTAATCTTGCATGGACTGCCAGCACTAGATCATGGTGTGAACCTCCTTGTGGTTATTGCGCTGTGCGTGGGGCACAGATGTCTCTTAACTACAAGGGGTGCATTTGGTGGCTGGCGTATATGGCCACCAAACGCACTACACATTTTGACTTATATGTTAATGCTTTGCGTTAAATTTATGAAAAAGTTTTCCGAGATATGGAGGAAAGCAAAAAAGAAGAACATGAAAAAAGAGCGGAAATTCGGGCCTTAAGAGTTTCCGAGACCGCTCCACAAATGAAATGGAGGAATGAGCCAGATGAAAATGAAATCATCAAGCAAAAATATGTTTTTAATTTGTTGTATCCTGATAATGATACTATGCACATTGAGCATGGCCGGTTGCTCATCAAAAAGTTCCATTGCCGGTATATGGGCTAAAGAAGAGGAGCTTGAAAGTGATGATTATAGCGGAGTTTACGATATGACATTTTATGAAGATGGTTCCTGTCATAATTTACCTTTGCGCACACTTACCAGCGCCGAAGCAGAATCCTATAAAGTACAAGAAGATGGGGTGCTCGTTATTACTATGGAATGGGATGGTAAATTTAGATTTGAATCTACGGATGATCCTGATGAGGCGCTCAATGACGACGATTACTATTATCTTTCCGGGGACACACTGATTTTTAACCAGGATACGTATGTAAGAAAAGACACCTAAAAACAGCGAACAAATATGAACATTTATCGATCTTGAATAAGGAGGTACTTTACCATGAAAAAGCGAATTTTAAGCATTCTTACTGCTATCGCCATGATATGCAGCATTTCATTCTACATTTCACCTGTAGAGACTCATGCAGCATCGCAGCCAGCTGCTCTTGTAGATATTGCCAAGAGCCAGTTAGGAGTCAAGGAACGAAGCAGCGGATCAGATGATATTAAGTACAACGACTGGTATTACGGGAGGCGAGTTTCCAACAGTTACTCTGGACAGTATGCATGGTGTGCGGCTTTCGTTTCCTGGTGTGCCAGTCAGGCGGGAATCCCGCAGAGCATTATTCCCAAAACGGCGGGTACGACCAATATGAAAGATCTGCTCATCCGGCAGGGCGGCACAGCCCATCTGCGCACTTCCGGTTACCGCCCGGTTCACGGGGATATTATCTTCTTCGGCTCTAATGCGGGAACACATGTGGGAATTGTAGATTATACTTCCGGCGATATGATTTATTATATTGACGGAAATAATACGCAGACCAACCCCCATGGCGTTCATTATAGCAGCCGGACCTTCAGCCGGACGGATGTCTGGGGCTTTGTAACGCCGAATTACAGTGGTTCGTCAGCTCCTTCAGCACCGCCAACCAACCCAACTATCCGTACAAGCCAGTACTGGTATGATTTACAGGATACTATCGAAGTGATCGCTCATGCCGACGGGGCTACCAGCTATTTTATGTCCTTCTATAAAGATGATAAACTTCTCTATCAGCAAGGTGTAAGCGATGGTAAATTCAGCATTCCTGCCTCCAGACACGGGAAAGGGAAGTACAGTGCTCACTTTTCCTGTAGCAATAGCCTGGGAGACGCACATACCGGATGGATTAGTTTTGAAGTTGTAGGAGCACCAGGCTATAAAGACATCCATGTTTCAAAAAATAAATACGATCTAAGCGATACGGTAGAAATTTGGGTTGATTCCGTCTGTGCAAAATCTTCGGTTATTTCAGTTTTCAATTCGGCAACCGGCCAAAAGCTTCTAACGGAAAAAACATCGAACGACAGATTTAAGATTGCGGCCTCAAAACTTGGGTATGGAAAATACAGTGCCTATTTTTCTGTCACCAACGGGTCAGGCAGCGTTGACACTAAATGGCTGGATTTTGAAATTGCAAAGCCTGCAAAGCCGGCCAATCCAACTATCAGCACAAGCCAGTACTGGTATGATTTGAAAGATGCTATCGAAGTTACAGCTCACGCAGATGGTGCCACCAGCTATTTTATGTCCTTCTATAAAGATGATAAACTTCTCTATCAGCAGGGTGTAAGCAATGGTAAATTCAGTATTCCTGCCGCCAAACATGGAAAAGGAAAATACAGCGCCTATTTTTCTTGTAGCAACAATGGTGGAACGGTTGACACAAAATGGGTCACTTTTGAAGTTGTAGGAGCGCCAGGCTATAAAGACATCCATGTTTCAAAGAATAAATACGATCTAAGCGACACGGTAGAACTTTGGGTTGATTCCGTTTGTGCAAAATCTTCGGTTATTTCAATCTTTAATGCTGCAACCGACCAAAAGCTCCTAACGGAAAAAACATCGAACGACAAGTTTAAGATTTCAGCAAAACAGCTTGGCTATGGGAGCTACAGTGCCTATTTTACGGTTGTGAACGGATCGGGCAGCACGGATACAAAGTGGCTAAACTTTGAAATCACACAGCCCGAAGTTACGATGGACCTTACAAAACCAATCATTATCAACAGCAGCGATGATGCAGATGATGACAATGATGGCGAAGATGCGGATATCACACTTGATGAGAACAGACTCCTCATATCGGGGCCTTCCTCTTTTAAGAAGACATATGGAGCGGGTTCGTTTTATTTAAATGCCAAAGCTAGCGATGGCAGTGAGTTGTGCTATGAATCGGATCATTCAGATATTGTCGAAGTGGATGACGATGGTTTGGTAACTCTGAATGGAACTGGAAAAGCAGTCGTGACAATTACTGCAAAGGGTACAGAAAATTTGAATGCAATTAAAAAAAATGTAACCATTACAGTCGTGCCAAAAAGAGTTTCTATAACAAAAGTCGCTTCACCTCGAAAAGGTCGGTTGAAGGTAGCCTGGAAAAAAGATGCACAGTCTACAGGTTACCAGGTGATTGTAGCCAGAAACAGCAAATTTACAAAAGGAAAGAGGACGTCTCTGATTTCCAGAAAAACTACAAGAACCAAAACTTTCACAGGCTTAAAGAAAAGAACAATGTACTATGTGAAAGTGCGGGCTTACAAGCGGGTAGATGGCAGAAATCTTTATGGCGCTTACAGTAATACTATGCGGATAAAAATCAGATAAAACAATTCTGAGCTGCCATAAAGAAGCATTTGATTAAATAAGAAAGTCTGTTCAAAAAGCAACACTCACTATGCCCTGAACTGCACCCCCGTTAAATAGATAAGTGAAAAAATATAAATTTTCCTGCCAGTGGAGGACACCTGCTGGCAGTTTTTATGCGGCCAAACAGCCTTTCACAAATAGAATTATCAGGGGAACATCCCTATGCGGGAAATATCGTCCACCGCCGCAAGAAAATCAGCGAAACCGACTTTGTTATTGCGCAAAGGGACTTTCTGGCGTACAATAGAAGGAACAGGAAACCGGAGGTGCCACAATTGAACGAGCAGGCAATACGAAAGCAAACCAATGACCGATTTTTTAAACGAGGAAGAGCCTTGTACCGGCGCAATGCGGTGTTCGACATGCTGGTAGAAGATTTTGGAGATGAACATCATGTGTCTGCCAGCATCATTGGTGACAGCGGCACAGAATACGACATGGGGATCTTGATCGAGAACGATGAGATCACAGAGTACTGGTGCGACTGTCCGGTAGGCGATGAATTCGGAGACATGTGCAAACACTGCGTGGCCCTTGCCCTGGAATACATGGACAAGCAAAGGGGGCTGGCTTTTTTGCTTCCAAAACGAGGCACCAGGACCGATTCTGCCTTGAAAGAGCTGATGTACAGCTGCTCCATGGAGCAGCAGGCGCAGTACATGCAGGCCGAAGTCACAGGGAGCATTGAATTAGAGCCCTTTCTGCTGAACCGTTATGGCGGCTGGGAAGTGGAGTTTCGCATTGGGAGCGACCGAAAATATGTGCTCAAAGACATTTACGCTTTTGTGGATGCCATGGAACAAAAGGAAAAAGTCGAATATGGAAAATTCCTGGCATTCATTCATGAACGAAGCGCGTTTACGGCTGAAAGCGCGAAAATCGCTGATTTCCTCATTCAGTGCGTGGAAACCAGAAGAAACGTGACCCATGCCCAGAGCCGCAGCTCGTATCTTTATGGCTGGGGAGAAACAAAGGCCAGGTCCATGGTCCTAACTCAGCAGGAATTGACGCAATTTCTCGACCTATGCGCCAAAACGCCGCAGTCAGGATGCAGGATCAATAGTTCCTCAAAGAAAGATATCCTAAAAATAGAGCAGCAGGACCCATCTCTTCGGATCACCCTGGAGGCTGCGAAAAACGGGGCTGGCTATGATCTGCGGATCTCTGGATTTTCAGCGATCCGAGGAAAACACCGGTTGTACATCCTGCAGAAGGGCACGGCATACGGATGTTCGGAGGATTTTGCCAAGGCCATGGGTGAATTTTGCGCCTGCGTCAGCGAGGGCTCGAGAGACGGAAAAGCGGTTTCCTACTTTATTGCGGAACGAGACATGAACGTGTTTTGCGCCAGCCTTTATCCACGGCTGACACAATACGCGGATTTTCGCACAAAAGAAGACTTGAGTCCTTTCATGCCAGAGCCTTGCGTCATTCATATTTATCTGGATAAAAGCGATGAGAAAGTGACCTGCAGGCTGGAAAGCGCTTATGGTGAAAAGACGCATAACCTGATGGATGATTTGGAAACCAAAGATTTGTACCGTGACATGCTGGCTGAAGGAAGGGCAAAACAGACTGCCCAGGCTTATTTCCCAGAAGTGGACAAAAAAGGGACTCTTTGGTTCCCAGAGAGCCAGGACGATTTGATGTACCAGCTGATTTCCACTGGCATTTCCCAGCTGGCAGAAACAGGTGAGGTCTATGTTTCCGATGCCCTGAGTCAGGTTTCCATCCGTAAAGTGCCAGCGGCCGGGGTTAGCGTGGACCTGAAAGGCGGTCTCCTGGACCTGCAGATTTTATCTGGAGCACTGCCTTATGAGGAATTAGAAGCGCTGCTGGCATCCTACCGGCTGCGCAGGAAGTATCATCGTCTAAAGGATGGGGATTTCCTTATGCTGGAGGGGAGCGCGCTGGAGACCATTTCCGAACTGACGGAAGGCCTGGAGCTGCCTGCGAAAGCTTTGAAGACCGGAAAGATCCAGGTGCCGAGATATCGCTCTTTTTATGTGGACCAGGTGCTGAAAGAAAGCAGCGACATGAACATCCAGCGGTCTTCTTCCTACAAAGAATTAGTGCGGAGCATGAAAGCGGTGGAAGACAGTGATTTTGAAGTGCCGGAACATTTGAGCGGGGTCCTGCGGCGTTACCAAAAGGATGGCTACCGGTGGCTCATGACCTTGGAAGCTTTGGGGTTTGGCGGCATTTTGGCCGATGACATGGGGCTGGGGAAAAGCCTGCAGCTTCTTACTTTTCTCTATGCCCATACCCAGCAGGAAAGTCCGGAAGAAGCGGAAAAGAGGGAAAACTCGGAAGCTTCGAGAAGCCCGGAAAGCTTGGAAAGCCCGGGTCCCAGCCTTTTGATCTGCCCTGCGTCCCTGGTGTACAACTGGCAGGGTGAAGTGGAAAAGTTCGTGCCTCAGCTGAAAACCTTGCTCATCACTGGAACAGCGGCGGAGCGGCGCAAAAAGCTGGAGAGCTGCGGTGATTATGACTTGCTGGTCACATCTTATGATTTGCTGAAACGAGATGTGGAAGCTTATGAGGATCTGGACTTTTACTGCCAGATACTAGATGAGGCGCAAAACATCAAGAACCATACGACGAAAGCAGCTAAAGCAGTCAAGGAGATCAAAGCTCAGGTCCGTTTCGCTCTCACAGGAACGCCTATTGAAAATCGTCTCAGTGAGCTGTGGAGCATCTTTGATTTTCTCATGCCAGGCATTTTAGGCAGCTACAAGTCTTTCCGAGACAAGTACGAGCTGCCCATTGTTCAGCGGGAGGACGAAGTGACGGCGAAACGTCTCCAGCGAATGATTCGGCCGTTTCTCTTGCGCAGGCTGAAAACCGATGTGCTCAAAGAACTGCCGGACAAGTCGGAGACCGTGATTTATTCCAAATTGGAAGGCGAACAGCAAGATCTGTACAGCGCCAATGCCCAAAAGCTGCTGGAGTCCATCAAAAACACGGATCCACAAGCTATGGGAACGGAAAAAATAAAGATTTTGGCTGGCCTCACCAGGCTGCGCCAGCTTTGCTGCGATCCGCGTTTATTGTACGAAGATTACAAGAGCGGTTCCGCTAAACTGGAGGCCTGCATGGAGCTGATCCGCACTGCGGTTTCCAGCGGACACAAGATCCTGCTCTTTTCCCAGTTCACCTCCATGCTGGATCTGATCCAAAGCCGGCTAGTGAAGGAAAAGATAGAAAGTCACATGCTGACAGGAGCCACTTCCAAAGAAAAGCGGGCGGAACTAGTGAAAGCCTTCCATGAGGATGATGTGCCCATTTTCCTCATCTCCCTCAAAGCAGGGGGCACGGGCCTGAATCTGACGGCGGCCTCCATTGTGATCCACTTTGACCCGTGGTGGAACCTGGCCGCCCAGAACCAGGCCACGGACCGAGCCCACCGCATTGGCCAGGACAAAGAAGTGACAGTCTACAAGTTGATCGCCAAGAGCACGATCGAAGAAAAGATTCAAAAACTCCAGGAAACAAAGGCCCAGCTTTCCGAAAAGATCATCGCCGAAGGCACCATGTCGGTTTCCCAGCTGACCCAGGAAGATTTTATGGAGTTGTTGAGTTAAAATTTGCTGCTTAGGGATAAACAAGTCAAATCGGAGATCTAAAGACAGATATTTTTGTATGATTTACGCTGGGAGGGACAGAACATAAATAAACAGATATGCAATTTATAAATCAATTTTTCGCAGGGCGTGCATATGGTAATAGCCATTAGATAGGCAGCTACCTTGAAAAGTAGCCTGCTCCTGGTCATGCGGAGAATAAATCCCCCGTGTAAACGTACTCCGCTTCCGGCCATGCGAATAACAAATCGGCTATGAAAAAGTTTTTAAGCCTCTTGTCGAAACGGCAGGAGGTTTCACTTATGCAAGGAGAAATGCCATTTATGAAAATTTTGACAGGAAGCCTGTATTTTGTGCTTATTGATTTTTTTGCCAAGATACGTATCAGAAAATCAATTATAAGGGTATGAAACGTTCATACTATTTTTGTTTTTAGGGATAGTAAAATGGGGCTATATCGCCCAATAAAGCCTTGTCCAAATTTATCTGCAAACCATGCGCAATGAAGCTGCCTTAAGAAATGCGAGCTTTACCACCAAATGCGATTTCTTTTGTATTTGGTGGTAAAAACTACGGATATAAAAACAATGAATTAGATTTTATATCCATATTATTGATTATATTTACATTTATAGAAGTGGAATCACTTACACACGCCATTTCAAACCCAACTCAAACCAAACAGCAAAGAAATTTTACCACCAAACTTCCCTTTTCCCTCATTTGGAGGTAAAATAGAAAAAAACTCCTAACTACCGAGAAAAGGAGAAAAACCATGAAGCCAAAGAAAACCCTATGCGCAGTATTGATCTGCGCCTTATGCCTGAGCCTGCACACGCCAGTAGTCCATGCCGCAGGCATATACACAGAGCCGGGGAGCAATTCCTGTACCCAGAACTGGGCGAATCCAGTGAAATGCCACACGGTTTCCGACGCAAAAGGCAACGTGACCGTCATGTGTTCCGTCTGGAACGGAAGCAGCCAGAGCCTGAATATTGACAAATTTTCATCCTCCGGCGCGAAGCTCAGCCACAAAAGCGTTTCCATTCCAGGCAAGACATGGGGCGGAACCGTGTTTCAGGCAGCGGACGGCTGCCACTACATCGCCACTGGCAACGATGGGAACACAGCTTTTTATATTTCAAAATACAGCGCTGACTGGCAGCCACAGGGGACCGCATCCATTGGAAAAGACGAAAGTTATACAGCAACCGCCTTTGACGGGGGCAACTGCGACATGACCATGATCGGAAAAACGCTGGTTGTTCACGCTGCCAGAGGCAGAAAAGACGGGCACCAATCCAACACCACGTTTTATATCGACACTGCGACCATGAAGCCCACATATGTGACAGGGCAGTTTGGTTTCGATCATGTGAGCCACTCTTTCAGCCAATTCGTCAGAAGCAGGGGAAGCCAGCTATTCATGGTAGATCACGGGGACGCTTACCCGAGAGGTGTTTACCTGCAATCCTATGAAACCCAGCAAACAGCAGAGGGCTTGACGCAAGAAAGTCAGAAAGAACTTTCCCTGATGGACATCTGGGGAAACACAGGCGACAATTACACGGGCGTCACAGTGGACGGCTTTGAGCTGGGCAGCCGCAGCCACATTGTAGCAGGGACCTCCATACCCCACGACAAATTCACTTCACAGGAGCAGTTTGAAGATTATGAAGGCAGCAACAACGTATATGTTTCCATGGTCAGCAAGGACCTAAAAACTTCCAGTCTCAAATGGCTCACTTCCTACACCAAGGACATCCAGATCCGCAATCTGGAGCTGGTAAAAATCAGCGATGATCGCTTTGCCCTGCTGTATGGCGTGGAGAAAAAGGATGAGCCAGTATCCACTTGCTGCAAATTAATAGATTCCGCAGGAAACGTGCTGAAAACCAGTACCCTGGGAAAGCCTTTTTACTGTACGTCAGAACCTTCTATTTCCGGAAATGTCCTGACCTGGTGTCATTACGTGGAGTCGGAATTGGGAAATTTCCTGGTCATGAACCAGTGGGACCTGAACACGGGCAAGTTCCAAATCTTCAATCTGGACACAAGCGCGAAGTCTAAAATCGCCAAGATCGAAACCGCTTTAGAGAGACAATGCGTTCCAGGCAAAACTTATGAAATGACGGCAGATGTTTATTCCAGCGTGTTCAAAAATAGTTTCCCAACAGCTCCGGCAGTCTGGAAGTCTTCCAATAGCGACGTGGCAGAAGTGCTGAAAGACGAAACCATACTAGATAGTGGCGTGTGGAACCAGTCTTACAAAAAAACCGCCACAACAGTAAAGGTGAAAAAAGGGGGCACAGCGACCATCACCTGTCAGGTGGGAGACAAAACGGCTTCCATTAAATTGCAGGCAAAAGGTTCGGTGCGGAAATTGAGTTTCTCAAAGAAAAAAGTCACCCTAAAGCTGGGCCAGAGCTACAAGGCAGTGGTTTCTGGCAGCAATGGAAACAAGATCACCTGGAAAAGCAGCAACGCTAAGATCGCCAAAGTCAGCAAAACAGGAACAATCACCGGCCTAAAGAAAGGGACCGCGAAAATCACAGCATCTGCCGGCGGCAAGAACGCGGCCCTTACTGTTACTGTGTCGGGAAAAAAATGGACTCCACCAAAGACAGCTATCATTAGTTTAAAGAAAAAAACAAATACGGTCATGACCATAAAATGGAAGAAAAAATCAGGCGTGACCGGATATCAGCTGTCCTATGGCACCAGCAAAAAGTTGAAAAAAGCTAGGAGCATCACGGTAGGGAAAGCCTCTGCCTCTTCTAAAACCATCAAAAAATTGAAGAGCGGCAAGACCTATTATGTAAAAGTCCGCACTTACAAAAAAGCGCGGATCAATGGCAAAAAGACCAATCTTTATTCCAAATGGTCAAAGGTGGGAGCAGTCAGCCTGAAATAATAGAAAGCAAGAGACTATCGTCAGTCACATGACGGTAGCCTTTTACTGATGATGGAAAAATGGACGATTTGATTGTTTCCGTCACAGACCCGCACTGGGCGCAGACTTAGACCTGCCTGCCCAGCACAACGCATAATGTGTGATACAATGCACAAAGCAAACCATAGAACTTACTTATATGCGGCGGCGCAAATACTGCCCCAGCGCGTCCGCCGTATCTGCCAGAGCCGTCCTGCAAGAAGACAGAAGTTCCGAAAGAGGCTTGTCAGGATCCAGTTTCCCAGTTTCAAAGACAGCCTGGATTCCCAACGCCTCCAAGCCTGTCAGTCCTTTCTCTTGCTCACCAGTCACAATGATCACAGGCACATGTTTTTCCCTGGCTCGCCGCCCGATGCCAGCGATCACCTTTCCCCCCAGGCTCTGACTGTCCAGCTTTCCTTCTCCAGTGATGACATAGCTGCTGGCCTCCAACAGGCTTTCAAAATCCACAAGATCCAAAATCAAATCGATTCCGCTCAGAAGGCTCCCCTGCAGAAAAGCAACGATCCCCGCACCCATTCCACCTGCCGCGCCGCCGCCTTTCAACGTGCTCACGTCAATGCGCAGACACCGCCGGATAGCCTGCGAAAAGAGAACCAGCTGTTTATCCAACAACGCTACATCTTGCTCCGAAGCGCCTTTTTGAGGAGCAAAGACCTTCGCCGCCCCGTGATCTCCATACAAAGGATTCGTCACATCGCACATGCCAATGATCTGTACGCCAGAAAGCAGATCGCGGGTTTCAGAGACATCGATTTGCCGCACCGCGCCTAGATTTTTTCCAGTAGGGATGAAGGCCGCGCCTGCCTGGTCCACGAACTTTGTGCCCAGCGCCGCAGCTAGGCCAGCGCCAGCGTCATTGGTGCAGCTTCCGCCAAGGCCTAAAATGATTTTCCTGCATCCCCGAGAAATCGCGTCTCGGATCAATTCCCCCACGCCATAAGTAGTAGTGTCAAGGGGCGTTTTAGACGCGGGCGGCAGAGCGTATCCAGCTACAGAGGCTGTTTCGATGATCGCTGTTTCACCAAATATGGCATAATGGGCGGTCATAGGTTTCATCAAAGGTCCCGCTGCCCTTGCGGAAACTCGTGCAGCATCCGTAAAGCGCATGAAGCAGTCCACCGTGCCTTCCCCGCCGTCCGCGATGGGAATCGTAACCAGCGAGTCTTCTTCAAAATAGGCTGACAGCCTGTTTTTTATGATTTCAATGACCTCCAGAGAAGTCATGGTGCCTTTAAAAGAATCCGGTATGATGATCACTTTTTTCATAGTACGCCTCTATTCCTATTCTTTCTGTAGTTGCAGGAGCTGATACCTTTATCTTAGCATACTTGAAAGAAAATGTGGATGATATATTTCAGGTAATGAATCCCATGAAAGATTGTTGTCATATATGACATATGGAAATATGGCATAATGAACATGTAAAAAGTTGTAATGACGCAACGAACGCGCTTGTGGAAATAATAAAGAAAGAATGAAAGCAGAAAAAGAGGAGGAACGGATATGTATCTAAATGAAGAAATCGCTAGGGGCATCATAGAGGAAATCAGTCCGGTCATTAAGGAAGATTTGAATGTCATGGATCAGTCAGGCGTGATTCTGTCCAGCACGGATGAGGCACGGGTCCATACGTTTCATGAGGGTGCGTATATTGTCGTCAATTCCCGCTTGGAACATTTGATCGTAGAAAACGAAGGCGATTATAACGGCTGCAGGCGAGGCATCAATCTTCCCATTGAATTCGCGTCTGAAATCGTGGGCGTGATTGGCATTACAGGAGCGCCAAAGGAAGTGGAGAAGTATGGGCTGATCTTGAAAAAGATGACAGAAATGATATTATATGAAAATTTTAGAGTACAAGAACAATTTGAGAGCAAGCGAGAGAAAAACTTATTGATTCACGATTTAGTCCACGGAAATGTGAAAGCCAACCAGCGCGATCTAGAAAAACGGATGAAGCGAAACAACATGGATCCTAAAGGCAGATTCAGCGTGGCAGTGCTGAAAAACACAGAGCAAAAAAACACCTCCGTGAGCGAGATGCTGCATAAAGCCAGAGCAAAGCAGATTGAACAGGAGATCATGGAAGAATTGTCCAGCGAACAGATCCAAGTGGCCTTTAATGGCGAACTGTATGTCATTGTCGCAAATCAGGAAAGCCGGAAACTGTATGAAAAAATAAAAGTAGCGGCTGCCTACCTGAATCGAAACCCAGAGATTTCAGTCGCATGTTTCATTGGAAACGATTATGTGGGATATCGGGACATTTACCGCTCCTACAATGAAGCCATCAGCATTTTAGATTACTTTCACACAGAATCAAAGGGCATTTATCTCTTTGACACTGTCATGCTGAACTTTACCATCAACCAGCTGCCTGAAATGCACAAAGAAAATTTGCGAAAGCAAGTGTTCAAAACCTATGACTCAGAAGAGGCAGAGGCACTGCGGAATTTTATCATTTCTTATTTCAATGCCAACGGGTCTTTGAATCAATTATCAGAGCAATACTATTCCCACAAAAATACCATACAATACAAAATCAAAAAGATAAAAAAGGACACTGGTTATGATTTGAGAAGCATGTATGATCTATTCATTTTATATATGGCAGCAGTATGTAAATCGTGACACATTTTAGAAGCGTATTTTGTCATAGGTAATATATATTCGGTTTTCCGGGTTTGATATACTCAAAAAAAGTTTAAGGATGAGAGTTTAGAAGAAAGGAGAACATCAATGAGCGACTTAAATCAAACACAAAACAGTGAAGTCACTTTAAAAAGGACACTGAACTTACCATTATTAATCATGTTTGGACTGGCGTATTTAGCGCCAACTGTGGTTTTCAACAACTACGGGATTTTCACAGAGGCCACAGGGGGCATGTACATGTTGGCCTTTGCCATAACCACCGTTGCCATGTGTTTTACCGCATATAGTTATACACAGATGGTAAAGGTGTATCCGAAAGCTGGATCCGTTTATACATATGCGCATCGTTCGATTCAGCCGCATGTGGGATTCATGGCAGGATGGGTCATGCTAGTGGACTACTTGCTGCTGCCGATGATTTGCTATTTACTGCTTGGCACATATATCAATGAATATTTCCCTGCGATTCCCGTATGGGTCTGTGTCGTAGTAGTCGCGGGCCTTGGCGCCGCGATCAATATTGTGGGAGCGAAGACGGCCAGCATCGTGGACACGATCATTATCGCTTTGCAGGTGGGGTTTACATTGCTAGTGCTGATCGTGGCGATCAAATATATCACAGGCGGAGGCGGCGCGGGAACGCTGGTGGACAGCACTGCTGTTTACAATCCCAAAACCTTTGACTTTGGGAGCATCATGGGAGTAGCCGCGATTTTATGCGTGTCCTTCGTAGGATTCGATGCGGTCACCACCATGGCAGAAGAAACAAAGAACCCAGATCAAGTCATGGGAAAAGCCATCATGGGCGTGATTATCGGAGCTGGGATTCTCTTTACCATCACTGCGTATGTGACACAGCTGGCATGGCCAGAGGCTTACCGGGAAATTCAAGATCCAAATGTAGGTATCTTTGAACTCTTTCCACAGATTGACCAGGCATGGCTGGGAGACGTGTTCTTTGTGATCGACAATTGTGCGACCTTTGTGTGTGCGATGGCAGGCATTGCCGCTGTTTCCAGGATTCTTTACGGAATGGGGCGGGACAATATTCTGCCAAAGAAATTCTTTGGGAAGCTATCACCGAGATTTCAAACACCAGTGAACAATATTTTGATCACCAGCATCATTGCTTTGACTGCTATTTTCTACGAAGAAAACCTAATGGGCGCCTCGGCTCTGGTTTCCTTTGGGGCGATCATTGGTTTCATCATGGTAAATCTGTCCGTGATTTTTCACTATTATGTCCGTGGAAAAGAACGGGGGCTGAAAAACACCTGGAAGCACTTGGTGGTGCCATGCATCGGAATTTTGATCCTGATCGTGGTGTTCGCGAACTTGGAAATACAAGCAAAAATTTTAGGCGGCGCGTGGCTGCTGGTAGGCATCATATATTTGGCGGTGAAAACGAAAGGTTTTAAAACTTTACCGCCTGAAATGCATCTTGACGAATAAAAAAAGGAGGCTCCACAAATGAGCATTGTTTTACGAAACGCAGAAATATACACAGCCAATGAAAAGGCTCCCTGGGCAGAGACGCTAGTGATAAAAGACGACACCATTGTTTATGCGGGAGCAGATCAAAAGGCGCAGTGGCAAGAGGCAGCCGGAGAAGCGGCGGAAATTCATGATTTGCAGGGAAAAATGGTTATCCCTGGGATCGTGGACGGCCACATTCATCCAGGCATGTGCGCAAAGAGCTCGTGGCATATCAGATTGCCGTGGACGGAAGATAAAAGGAAAGCGCTGGATTTCATCAAAAAATACGCACAGGAACATCCAAAAGAAGAAGCCCCATTTCTCTATTTTGAATACTATCCCACCAGCATGTTCGATACAGCAGGGCCGAGAAAAGAGTGGCTGGATGAAGCGGTACCTGACCGCCCTTGCCTTTGCCAGGATTTTGGCGAACACCTTTGCTGGGTCAACACGAAGATGTTGGAGCTTCTGGGCGTAGATCAGAACACGCCGGATCCGACTGCATTAGAAGTCTTTGTAAGAGACGAAGACGGAACCCCTACAGGATGGGTAAAAGAAATGGCCTGGCTGCATTTTGCGGATAATCTGTTTAAAGCCATTGATTGGAAGCCGCCAGAAGACCTAAAGCCTGAGAGATTGAAGCCTTTCTTCAGATTCCTGGAGGAAAATGGGATCACGGCCATGGCTGATGGATTCATTGAAACGGACGAGCAGATCGCGTCCATCTATGAAATGGACATGGCAGGGCAGCTGCATGCTTATTATGATGGGATGGTCCGTTTTTGGAAGCTGGAAGATTTGCCAGAGAAAATAGAAAAAGTGAAGGAGTATCAGAAGCGATATACCACGAAACACATTAAAATCAACACTTTGAAATTATTTTTAGACGGCACCAATGAGAGCGGCAACAGCGCGTCTTTACATGCGCATATCAATGATCCGGAAAATTATGGAGAGATCATGATGGAAAAAGAAGAGCTGGCAGAATGCTTCCTGTTGTGCAACAAAGAAGGTTTGGACATGCATCTGCATATCGTAGGGGATCGGGGATTCCGCACTGCCTGCGACGCAGTAGAAGAGGCACAGAAAGGCGCAAAACAGGCTGGCATGGAATGGGTCTGTCAGCCTGTGTTCGCCCATTGTGAAGTGGTGGACCCCGCGGATATGGCAAGGCCCGCGGAGCTGGGGATCACCATCAATTGGAGCTGTCATTGGTCAGGCGGCTATTTTGGCGAGGAAGCGATGAATTACTATACAGAGGAAAAGTGGCGGCGAATGTATCAGTTCAATCCTATGGTGGAAAGCGGGGCACTGGTGACCTTCTCCAGCGATGTGGTGACCAATTACGAACTGCATCGGGCCGCGCCGTTTTTCAGCATGCAGGTGGCGGCCACCAGAGTGGATCCGGAATTTCCGCTAGATCCGGAGAAATATCTGGGCAGCATGCGGCCGCCAGCATCTGCGAAATTGTCACGAGAAACCTTATTAAAGGGGTATACCATAAACGCCGCCAGGCAGCTTAGGTGGGATTCCATTCTTGGGAGCCTGGAAGTAGGAAAAAAAGCCAACCTGAACGTGCTTTCCCGCGACTTTTTTCAAACCCCTGAAGATCAGATCAAAGAGATCCAATGTGAAGCTGTGCTCTTTGAAGGACAGGTTATCGCAGGCGAGTTGAAAAAATAACCGGCCATCCGCTTACATCCACCTCCTTTTCGGTCGATTGATATATAGAGAGACAAAAGGAGGACGGTCATGCCAATGCGGATCAGCCCACAGCAAGAATACGGCAAAACAGAGGGGGGCGTTCCCGCGCCCCTTCCAGGAGAAGGCAGCGGGGCAGAGAAGGCATCCGTCATTTCAGAGGCTTTGCGTGTCATTCAGGGGCAGGGGAAACCGCAAGCGCCACTTCCGGGAAATCAGGTGCCAGGAAGCCAAAGTTTTGGAAATCAGATTCCCGGGACCCAAGAGTCAGGAAATCCCGTGCCAGAAGGCAGCCTGGAAACGATCGGGCAGGGCCTGGCAAAGCTGGGGGCAGAGGCAGCAAAAGCCATGGAAGAGATGATTCCCGTCCCCGATGCCGTAAAGCCGGAAAAAAAGGATCTAGCCCAGCTTTCTCAGGAGAGCAAAGGACAGGTGGAAACCAAGCATTGGGAACAAGAGATCCAATTGGCGGCCTGGAAGACCTTGTTAAAATGGTTTCCTGTAGAAGGAAAGAATCTGGAGCAGCAGACACGGGAGTTGGCAGAAATCTATATGCGTTTGCTGCGGGATATCATGGACTACGTGCCAGAGGGAAAGCAGCAGCTGTATACAGAGAAACTCCGGCAGATCCTGGTCTGCCAGTTAGACGCTCTGTTGAAGATCGCCGTGCCGGAGCTGAGAAGCTTTTTTCTGGCCTATGGCATGGAGCATAGCATCGCCCGATTGGAAAAGTCTTTATACTTGGCGGTGACTGGAAACCATCTTTCTTTGGAAATCGTGAAACAAGACTGGGACGCGGTGAGTCGTGCCGGACGGCAATATTTTCTGGAAGGAAAGCAGACGGCGGCTCGGAGCGGACCGTTTTTTCCCGCGGCTTCCCATGAAGGGCAGGGAAGCCTTTACAGCAAAACAGGGATTGCCACAAAACAAGGAGCAGCCAGCAGCGCAGTGATGCTTTTGGAAGCCGCCAGCCGCCAGCAGCAAGGGAATGGACTAAGGTTCAGCCAAGTGGGGCAGGCAGGCCAGGGAAAATCAGAGAGCATCTATCCTCCCAAGGACATCCAGCGGGCAGAGCGATTCGTCAAGGCCCTGGGCGGAACCAAAAGCAATCTGTTCACCACGCAAAGCTTCACGGCGAAAAATGAAGCCTTATACGGAGTCCTTTGGACTGTGGAAAAGAGCAAAACAGAGATGTTCGTCACCCGGGAATTGGCCTCCAGCCCCTTGCGGCAGGATGTGGAAACAGCCGTAGAACGGATGACAGCCGCCTATATGCGAAGCGCCGAAAACGCCGCTCGCCGACAGCATGGCGACAAAGGGCCGGCTTTCAGCCAAGAGCAGGTCTATGAGATTTACCGCTATGCCATGAAACGGTACAGTGGCGGGGAGACCCTCAACAAAGCCATACGGGACGGATTTTATTATGCTCTGAAATATTTTCTCCAGCCAAAAGAGGGCGGGGAAAACGGTGAGAGAAAGCCGGGATTTTTCCAGGAATTCGTGGAAAAAGGACAGCTGACGCAGGATTTGGAGAAGGGGAGCAAGACCCTGGACGAGGATTGGAAGCATTTTCTTTCGGAAATGGGCTACGATGATGAACTGCTGCAGCTGACCGCGGGGCTTTACGGTCCGTGGGCCATGCTGATTCGGCCTGATGATGAAAAGCAGGAGCAGCCCAGCAAAAAAGGGGAGGCTCTGGCCATTGCCGGAGGACTGGCGGCCATTGCGGTGATCATTGTCATGGGGCTGATTTTCTTTTAAAGAAAGTGCCCATTGCTCTTAGCCCACGGTATTTGACTCGTCTGTGGTCTGGAGCTGCTTATCCATGGACGGAACAAAATGACGCTGCCGATTCTCTTTCATCCGTAGATTTCCTACTACATAATAAAAAGAATCCTGGGTTGACAGATCATCGGTCAGCCCAGGATTTTAAATCGGCACGAAGTCAAATACGATTTCTATATGCTATTACTTTTTCGGCGCACCGTTTTTCACCACTGGCTTTTTCGCCTGAGCAGACGGGTCTTTAACGATTTCCGTCAAAGAGCTTGCTAGGCCAGCGATTCCCTGGATTTCCGAAGGGATGATGATCTTAGTAGCCTTTCCGTCAGCTGCCGCCTGGAACGCATCAAGGCTCTTGATGGTCAGGACTTCCTGAGTCGGTTCTGCCTCTGACAGCATGCGCAGACCATCGGCGGTCGCCTGCTGTACCATGCGGATGGCTTCCGCTTCACCTTCCGCGGATTTGATGGCCGACTGCTTGGCTGCTTCCGCTTCCAGAATCACGGCCTCTTTGTTACCTTCTGCGATGAGGATGGCGGATTTCTTTTCACCTTCCGCACGAAGGATGGCTTCACGCCGTTCCCGTTCTGCCCGCATCTGTTTTTCCATGGCCATCTGAATATCCCGAGGCGGCGTGATATTCTTCACTTCCACCCTATTGATCTTAATGCCCCAGGCATCGGTGGCTTCGTCCAGCACCAGGCGGATCTTGGAATTGATGTGCTCGCGGCTGGTGAGAGTTCCGTCCAGTTCCAACTCGCCGATGATGTTACGCAGCGTGGTAGCTGTCAGGTTTTCAATGGCTGCCATGGGATTTTCCACCCCATAAGTATAGAGCTTCGGGTCTGTGATCTGAAAATAAACGACTGTGTCGATTTCAATGGTTACGTTGTCCTTGGTGATCACAGGCTGAGGCGGGAAGTCAATGACATGCTCTTTTAAAGAAACCTTTTTCGCCACTTTGTCGATGAGCGGGATCTTAAAGTGCAGCCCTACCTGCCAGGTGCAGTGATAAGCGCCCAGGCGTTCCACCACATAAGCGTGGGCCTGGGGCACGATGCGGATGTTAGTCACGATCAGCCAGATGACCAGTAAAATCAAAATAATAGGTGCGATGATAGAGAATAACATGTTTTTCCTCCTTTACAATACGTCTTAAAAAGATGAAACAATCAGTTTTACGCCTTCCACGCCATCGATTTTCACCACGCTGCCGCTTTCAATGGTGGAATGCTCGTCCTTGGCCACTGCGGACCATACCAGGCCATCTACCTTTGCCTGGCCCGCGCTGAAAGGCTGGATGGTTTCTGTCACTAGGGCTTCACGTCCGGCAAGCGCGTCCACGTTGGTCTTTTCCTTGCCCACTTTCAGTTTTTTCACAGCGATTGGACGGGTGAAATAGATGAGCAGAATGGAAACTACCAAACACAAACCAACCTGAATAGGCACGGAAAGGCCGATCATGGCAGCAACGGCGGAGACTACGGCTCCTCCTGCGAACCAGATAGTAGTGAGGCCCATGGTAATGGCCTCGATGATCGCGCACACGGCGGCGATGATCAGCCAGATCACAGCGGCGCTCAGTGTGATTCCAAAGATGGTCATAAAGTTGTTCCCCCCTTCTTTTGAGTATACACAAGAAATATCTGTTTCATTCATTGTACCACAAGCACTAAGCTCTGTCTACGCCTACGGCTCGTCAATCGCCGGATGTTAAAAGGCGGTGTCATTTGCACCGCCTTTTTTTAGAACCATCGATGTGGCGTTCCATGGCTTCTGCTCCGGCTTCTGGGTCTTTCTCCGTGAAAGCCTTGAAGATTAGCCGATGTTCTTCTAAAACCTCTGTCAGATAGTTGTCAGCGTCGATCTCTTCCTGGGGTCTGTATTTGAAATAAGTCTGGTAGGAAGAAAGGAGCTGCCGCAGCATCCGGTTGTGGGAGGCTTCATAGATGATCTGGTGGAAACCCGCATTGATGGTGAGCATTTTGTCCACATCATTTCGCAGGGTGTAAAATTCCATAAACTCGAAGGTTTCTTCCAGAGCATCCATTTCTTCATCCGTGATCCGCTCTATGGCCCATTTGACTGCCTGGATCTCGTAGATCTTTCGCAGCTGGAACATGTCTTCAAAATCCTGCTGGGAAAGGCCTACCACAAAAGCTCCGCGGTTGAGGATGTTTTCCACCAGACCTTCTGTTTCCAGCTGCCGGAGCGCTTCCCGCACCGGGGTGCGGCTGATCTTGTACTCCTTGCAGATGGCCTGTTCCGTCAGCTTTTGCCCGGGCTTCAGCTTTCCAGTCAGGATGTCCCGCTGCAATTGGGAAAACAGGCTGCTGGAAATGGGCGCATTTGATTTTGGATCATCAGAATGCTTGTACAGTACCATAATGGTCTCCTTATTATGTGGCCGATCCCGCGGATGTCAGCGAGATCGGCGTGATTTCAGTGAGCCTTGCCTCTAAACAAGGCTGGCAAAGCCAGTTCCTTACAGATGATCGATCACGAATTTCGTGAAGTCGTCTGTGGAATTGCCTTTGTTGTTGGAAGTCATGTTCAGGCCTTCCAGCGCAGCGTCCAGCGCTTTGTCCAATGCCGCGGCCTGGTCCATGTAACCGATGTGGCGCAGCAGCATGGCAGCCGCCCTGGTGATGCTGGAAGGGTTGGCGTACTGGCCTCTGCCTTCGGTGATCATTCTCGGAGCGGAACCGTGGATGGCTTCAAACATGGCATAGCGGCCGCCCTGATTGACGCTTCCCGCGGTGCCTACGCCGCCCTGCATCTGGGCCGCTTCATCAGTAATGATGTCGCCGTAGAGATTCGGCAGGATGAATACGTTGAACTTGCTGTTGGTCGGCTCTTTGATCAAATTGGCTGCCGTGATGTCCACGTAATAATCGTCCACTTCGATCTCCGGATAATCCTTTGCCACGTCATAGCACAAGGTCAGGAACTTGCCGTCCGTCTTTTTCATGATATTGGCCTTGGTGACAATGGTCACTCTCTGGTTGCCGTTTGCCTTGGCAAATTCAAACGCTGCTCTGGCAAGGCGAGTGGTGCCGATGGTAGTGGTCACTTTAAAGTCCATGGAAATGTCATCGTTAATGTCCACGCCCTGGCTGCCCAGTGCATATTCGCCTTCTGTGTTTTCACGGAAGAAAGTCCAGTTGATGTTTTTTTCCGGAATGGAGACTGGTCTCACGTTGGCAAAGAGATCCAGTTCTTTTCTCAGCTTTACGTTGGCGCTTTCCAGGTTTGGCATGTTGTCGCCTTTTCCAGGGGTCATAGTCGGGCCTTTCAGCAGCACATGGCATTCTTTGACCGCGGCCAGCACGTCAGAAGGGACGGTTTCCATTTTTTCTACTCTGTTTTCAATGGTCAGGCCTTCGATGTCTCTCAGTTCGATCTTGCCGGCTTTGATCTCATCTGCCAGCAGGTGCTCCATAATCTTTTTGCAGGACTGGGTGATGATGGGACCGATGCCGTCGCCATCGATAATACCGACGATGATCTTGTCCAGACTCTTGTAGTCCGTGGACTGAGGCGCGGCTTTCATCCGTTCTACCCGCTCCAGCTGTTCTTTGATAATGGTTTCAAATGCGTTAATATAATCCATGTGTCTGTACCTAACCTTTCATGTAATTGATTTTTCCGCCTTTTAAGATCAGTTGGATCTCCAGGTCGGAGAAATTAGTGACTGTTTTGTATGTTTTTCCTGTGGCAGGGTTCTTCACTTCCACGGTGCCCGATTTTACCTGAGCAGGGGCGTTTTCGATCACTAGCTTGTCCCCGATCTTGAAATCATCGTAGTCCCCTGGATTTTCAAATACCAGAGGCATGATGCCGCTGTTGATCAAGTTGGATCTGTGGATCCGGGCAAAGGATTTGGCCAGCACGAACTTGATTCCCAGGTACAGCGGTGCCAGCGCTGCGTGTTCACGGCTGGATCCCTGTCCGTAATTGTCGCCGCCAACGATGGCGCAGGTCTTGGCCTCTTGGCATCTTCCCGCGAAACCACTGTCCACCTTTTCGAAACAATAGTTGGAAAGGTGCGGGATGTTGGAGCGGTACGGCAGCAGTCTGGAGTCGGACGGCATGATGTCATCGGTGGTAATGTTGTCGCCCGCATGGAGGGTGACAGTCACTTCCACGGTTTCCGGCAGAGCAGTGTTTCTTGGGAACGGCTTGATGTTCGGTCCCATGGCTACTGGTGTGTTTTCCGTGTTGGTGCCTTCCGGATAAACCACAAAGTTGTCGTTTGGTGTGAAGTCAGCGGCTGCGATATCCGGCAGAGTCTCACCGGTCTTGCTTCCATCTGTGAGCACGCCTTTTATTGCGGAAATGGCTGCGGTCTCCGGGCTTACCAGGTACACGTCAGCATCCAGGGTGCCGCTTCTGCCTTTGAAGTTACGGTTAAAGGTCCGCAGGGAAACAGCGCCTGATTTCGGAGACTGGCCCATGCCGATGCAAGGTCCGCAGGCGTTTTCGATAACCCTGGCACCAGCGTTGATGATGTCGGCCAGAGCGCCGTTCTGAGCCATCTTGGACATGATCTTGCTGGATCCCGGTGAAATGACGAGACTCACGTCAGGGTGCACTTTTTTGCCTTTGAGGATGGCCGCTACCTTCATCAGATCCGTGTAGGAAGAATTGGTGCAGCTGCCAATGGCTACCTGGTCCACTTTGATCTCACCGATGTTGGCTACGGAATCTACGTTGTCCGGGCTGTGGGGCTGTGCTGCCAGCGGCGTCAGAGCGTTCAGGTCCACGACCAGCTCTTGATCGTAAACTGCGTCAGGATCAGCTGCCAGCGGCGTGTAATCTCCTTCTCTGCCTTGGGATTTCAGATAAGCTCTGGTATTTTCATCGCTTGGGAACACAGAGGTAGTCGCACCCAGCTCCGCGCCCATGTTGGTGATGGTTGCTCGGTCAGTGACGGAAAGGGATTTTACGCCTTCACCAGTGTATTCCACAATCTTTCCCACGCCGCCTTTTACGCTGAGCTGCTGGAGCACGTAGAGGATCACGTCTTTGGCGGAAGTCCATGGGTTAAGCGCGCCTTTTAATTCTACTTTTACCACTTTTGGAGCCACCAGGCTGTATGTACCCTTGGCCATGGCTACTGCCACATCCAGGCCGCCTGCGCCAATGGCGATCATGCCCAGTCCGCCGCCTGTTGGCGTGTGGCTGTCAGAACCCAGCAGGGTCTTTCCCGGTTTGCCGTAGTTTTCCAGATGCAGCTGGTGGCAGATGCCGTTGCCTGGCTTGGAGAACAGAACGCCGTGCCTCTGGGCCACGCTCTTGATGAATGCGTGGTCATCCGCGTTTTCAAATCCTGTCTGCAACGTGTTGTGGTCAATGTAAGCCACGGAAAGTTCTGTCTGCACTTTATCTACATCCATGGCCTCCAGCTGCAGGTACACCATAGTGCCGGTGGAATCCTGGGTCAGAGTTTGGTCGATCTTGATGGTGATTTCCTCGCCCGGCGTCAGGTTTCCCTCCACCAGATGGTTTTCGAGGATTTTATAAGCTAGTGTTTTTCCCATTTGTGTATGGACCTCCTTATCAATAAATGAAACGATTGGTTGTTTGGTATGTAGGAAATAGCATAATGTGCTGTTTCCAGAGTTTTAGCAAGGCCTGATTTCGCAAGCAGATCATCGAAACTGCTGCTTGTCGATACCATTGTATACAAGTATACCAGTATGCGGGAAGGAGGTCAAGGAAAAAGATGGGGAATTTACGGTTTTCTATTTTAGCGGCAATTCATGAAGTTTTTATGACATTTTTGCGGATTTATTTGAATTTCCTCGGTGATTATGATACGCTAGGGGTCTAGAAAGGGGCGGCAGCATGTTAGGCTATGTGACAGCGGACAGACCGGAACTGAAAATGCGGGAATTTGAAGTCTACAGCGGCTATTACTGCGGGGTCTGCAAATCCATTGCCCGGCGCTACGGCCAGCTTCCGAGAATGGTCCTCAGCTATGACGCGGCGTTTTTGGCACTGCTGTTAGCTGGACTGCAAAAGCAGGAAGATCAGCCTTCCAGGGAACATTGCGTCATTCATCCCGTCAAAAAGAAAACCATTGTGCAAAATGAAGCCATTGATTACGCGGCAGACGTGATGCTGATTCTGGCATGGCACAAGCTGTTGGACGATGCTCACGATGAGGGAAAGCTATATGCCAAGGCAGCGATTATGACCTTGAAAAGGATATACCGCAAGCTGCGGGGGGCAAGGCCAAAGCTATGCCAAAGGGTGGAGGAAAATCTAAAAGCCCTTTCTAGATTAGAAGAAGAAAAATGCGCTAGTTTGGACCAGGCAGCGGAGGCGTTCGCTAAAATCATGGAGTCCATCTTTGAAGAGGGGCCTTTGCCTGAGGGCTTTAAAGAGCAGGAAGCCCTGCGGCGGGTGGGCTACCATTTGGGCAAGTGGATCTATCTCATGGACGCGGTGGACGATGTGGAGGAAAACATCCAAAGCGGCGCTTACAATCCGCTGATCTATCGATTTTCCTACGAACCAGGAGAAGAAGGCTTTCAGGACAGAATCATGGAAACCTGCAGGTTCAATTTGTTCCACTACTTGGGAGAAATGGCAAACGCGGCGGATCTGCTCTTTATTCGGAAAAACAGAGGTATCATAGAAAACATCATTTATAAAGGGTTATTGAGAAAAACAGAGGAACTGACCCAGAAGGAGGAATAAATGGATCCATATGAAGTATTAGGAGTAAGGCAAGGCGCTTCGGAGGCGGAAATCAAAGCAGCGTACAAAGAACTGGTGAAGAAATATCATCCGGACAAATACCAGAACAATCCATTGTCGGACCTGGCGGAGGAAAAGCTGCAGGAAGTCAATGAAGCTTATGAGATGCTGATGAAAGGCAGCGGTTCTTCCGGTTATGGCGGCGGATACAGTCAGAGCCAGAGCCGCAACGCTACGTCGGCGGATTTCAATCAGGTGCGCCGTTATATTGATATGGGAAATCTGCAGGCTGCCGAGGATATCTTGAACAGGAGCCCCAACAGAAACGCAGAATGGATGTTCCTGTCAGGCATGCTTTCCTATCGGAAAGGGTGGTACGATGATGGCGTGAACAAGGTGCGCCAGGCAGTCAACATGGATCCTCACAATCCAGAATACAACCAAGCGCTCAATCAGATGATGAACGTAGGCAGATCCTATCAGAACACTGCTTTTGGACAAGGATACAATTCCACGCAAGACGCGTTTTGCAAGGCGCTCCAGTGTTATTGCTGCGCAGATTTCTGCTGCGACTGCATATAATGTTACAGGGGTGATCAGGTTGATGAGGATAGAAGGCGTTCGCGAAATCACGGGGGTGATCAAGCAGTGAGACAAAGTACTTACAAACTTGCGCTAGGCGGGATCTGCCTGGCGCTGACGGTGGTGTTCTTGTTTGGGGGCTCCATGGTCCCAGGCGTGGAAATGACACTCTATGCCATCAGTTCTTTGTTCATTGCCGTTATGATCATGGAAACAGGCGTGAAGGGTGGCATCGCGCTTTATGCCGCGGCAGTGCTGCTGGGTTTTTTGATCGTGCCAAGCAAGCTGGGAGTCTTGCCTTATGCGTGTTTCTTTGGGCCCTATGGAGTAGTGAAGTTCTATATCGAAAAAATCAAAAATCCTGTGGGCCAGGTGATTTTGAAGGTGGTGTTCTTTGGCGCCGCAGTGACAGTGGCGCTCATGGCTTTCCAAGGGATGCTCTTAGGAAACATGGACATTCCCGATTTTCCTGTCGCGATCTTGATCATTGCCGGAATCCTGTTCCTATTGTTGTATGACGTGATCTACACGCTGCTGATCCGGCTTTATGGAGAGCGATTCAAACAGAGGAAGAAGGCACAAAACGTGCGATTCCATTTGTCAAAAGATGAGGAAGAAAAGCAGTAGGCCCAAAGGGGATCAAGAATCGCGAAACATAGGAAACCAATGGGTGGACAAATAAAGAAGCCGCACAAGTGAAACACAAAAAACACTTGTGCGGCTTCTTTTGCTGCTAGGATTTTTTCGCAGCCATTGTTATGTAGGAAATATCATTGCGATAATTCCAAAAGATCAACAAAGCCTGCCGTTGAAAGGGAACCGACAACCCCGACTTTGTTTCTTTGCGTTAGATTTTGTTTACAGTTCCGGTGTCTTCAGTTTGATCTGCTTGCATTTGAGGAATTTGCCATCGCCTCTCTTGCCCAGGAATTCACCGTCTTTGTAAACCAGATTCCCTCTGCTGTAAGTCGCGACTGGATAACCCTTCAGTTTTGCGCCTTCCCAAACCGTGTGGTCCGTGTCACCGTGCATGGCGTCATTTGTAATGGTGAAGGCTTTCTTTGGATCGTATAAAACGATATCCGCGTCCAGGCCTACCTGCAGCGCGCCTTTCAGATGATCCAGCCCAAAGAGCTTCGCGGGATTGGTAGCGCACAGCTCAACTGCTTTGTTGAAGGAGATCCTGCCCTTGTTGGCTTCGGAGAGGATGTAAGGATACATGTTTTCGATACCAGCGCAGCCATTTGGAATGGTGGTGAAGTTTCCGGCAGAGCCGTCCTTCTGGGTGATTCCCCAGTCTTTTTCCGCTCTGGTGAACGGGCAGTGGTCTGTGGCAATGGTTGCGATATCGCCTCTCTTAATGCCTTCCCACAGCGCGTCCTGGGATTCCTTGCCCTTCATTGGAGGGGAGCATACGAAATCCCGTGCCCGCAGGCCTTGTTCTGGAATGCCGTCTTTGTAAACCTTGCTGGTAAAGTAGAGATATTGCGGGCAAGTTTCCGCAAAGATTGGATAGCCCTGATCTCGTGCTTCTGTGACCGCGTCCATGCCCTGTTTGTTGCCTAGATGAACGATATACAGGGATGTTCCTGCCATTTTTGCCAGATTAATAGCTCTCACGTCAGCTTCGCCTTCCACAGCTTCGTTCTTGGCCATGTAATGCCACCAAGCATCTGTCTTTCCTTCTGCCAGATACTGATCGATGAGCACGTTGTTGACTTCTCTGTTTTCTGCGTGCACGCCTACCAGAGCGCCGATTTCTTTGGCTTTTTTCAGTGTCTTGAAGAACTGCCCGTCATCAACGCCGAAATCATAAACCATGAACACCTTGAAAGAAGTGACACCGTAATCCGCAGCGTCTTTCATGGACTCCAGCATTTCATCGGTAGTCACATCACCCACGCCAATGTGGAAGGAATAATCCACTGCTGCGTCCGGCGCGGCAAGCGCGTCTCTTCTCTTGATTGCGTCCAGCATCGGTTCGCCCTGTCCCTGGAGCACAAAGTCAAATACAGTAGTGGTTCCGCCGCAGGCAGCGGACCTAGTTCCAGCATAATAATCATCTGTGGAAATAGTGCCGCCAAAAGGCATTGCCAAATGGGTATGTCCATCGATAGCGCCTGGAAGGACCAGTTTGCCCTTTGCATCTACGACTTCTGTGTTATGTTCCGGTTTCAACCCAGCGCCAATGGCTGTGATTTTTCCGCCTTTTACAGCCACGTCAGCTTTAAAGCTGGCCTGTGCGGTTACAACTGTGCCGCCTTTAATTAACAAATCCATAGTAACAACCTCCTTTTATTATGTAAGAAATATCGTTAGTGACATTTCTGAGATATCGATCAAGTCTGCTGCTGAAAGAAAGCCAGCGAGGGTCTTTTGATATAAGGGTAGAAGCCTTTGGGTCTCAAAGGCTCCTACGATTTTTTTCGTCATTCGTCATTATGTGGAATGATCGATCCATTTTGTCTTTATTCCGCTTTTTCAATTGCCTGGAACTCTTCTGGAGTCAGCTTGGAGTCTTTCGCCATGCCTGTGTTCATCAGGATCACGTAGAGAACGAAGCCGATTACGAAGGACCAGATGTAGTTGATCGCGTTGATATAAGTGATGAACGTGCCAAATGCTCCGCCAATGCCAAAGTAGGACAGCAGCGGCAGGATAAAGGCCACGATCCAGGCGATGATAGCTGCCTGGTTGAAGCCGCCGGAGTACCAGTATCTTCCGTTCGCGCCTTTGAACAGAGCTGCGATCTCGATCTGCTTTTTCTTGCATACGAAGTAGTCTGCGATAAAGATAGCCGCGATCGGTGAAAGGATGGTGCCGTAGGCGTTCATCCATGTGAAGTACGCGCCACCGGAACCGTAGATCCACCATGCCTGCAGGATGAAGAAGGCGATGCACATGGTGATGATAACACCCTTCTTGTAACTGATCTTGGTCGGATTGATGTTAGAGAATCCATTGGCCGGTGCCACTACGTTGGCTGCCACGCAAGTGGTGACTGTCGCGGCGACAACGCCCAGAGCAGCGATCAGTTTAATAAGTATGTTGTCAATGTGATAGAACACAGCGGTCGGGTCAAACATGGCCACGCCGTCTACCAATTCCGTAGCTCTGGCGAAGAACGCGCCAACGAAAGCGCAGAAGGCCATTGGCAGCGGCATGCCGTAGAGCTGACCTCTGAACTGGTCTTTTTGTGACCTGGCATACCTGGAAAAGTCAGGAATGTTCAGTGCCATGGTAGCCCAGAAAGCGATGTTGCCCATCAGACCTCCCAAGTAAACCAGCAGGAATCCGCCGTTTTGATCGATCAGTGCGTCATTGTTTCCAGAGTTGATGACATCCCCGAAGGAATAACCGGAACCGCCCGCATAAGTGGCTGCCCAGATGAGCAGCGCGATCATCACAACGATGAGCAATGGTCCGCCGATGTTCTGAATCCATTTAATCTGATCCATTCCTTTGTAAGCGACCCAGCCAATGAACAGCATGAAGATCACATAGCCGATGAACTGGCCGAAGCCAACGGTCTGCATTCCACCCCAAGAAGGAAGGCCAACAGTCCAATTTTCATTGGCAAAGGCTGGAATGAAACAGCCGATGATAGCGGCTACCGCGCCGCCGCCTACCCAAGCCTGCACGGAAGTCCATCCGCAGGCCGTGATAGCCCTCAAGATCGCGGGGATCTGCGCGCCTTTTCCGCCAAAGGTCAGTCTGGCAAAGAGCGGGAACGGGATCCCGTATTTTGTTCCGATCTGCGAGTTCAGCTGGATCGGAACCAGTACAATGATATTTCCCAGCGCTACATTAATGATGGACAGCCATGGGGACACGCCCATGGTGATCAACCCAGACGCTAGGGACAAGGATGGAATACAAATCGCCATGCCGACCCAAAGCATCGAAATGTTGTATGTAGTCCAGGTCCTTTGTGATACGGAAGTAGGAGCAAGGTCTTCATTGTAGTACTTTGACGAAGAAAGCTCTGCTCTCGCCGTATCGGTCAGTTCGTAGAGTCCGTTTCGAACTACTTGTGTGTGCGTTGACATTTTTACACCTCCATTTGTAAAGTCTATGAGTTTTGATTATTACAATGCCTATTATACAATAAATTGTCAGAAATGTAACTAGTTTTTTTTGATATTTTTTGAAAAATCAAAATTACCTATTAATATGTCTTTCAGTTGTAAAGCGTGCGCGTTCCGTGTATAATTGTACGCAAAGTGTTTTCACAAGAGTGAGCAAAGGCTTGGCGGGCTGCCAGACGCTGGGGCGGACAGGCTCTGAACTGTTAGCTTCGGGTGCTAAGCGCAGATCTTAACTGTGGTGCCGCAGATTCTAACCGGTCAGGCCGCATGAATCATAGAAGCGTTTATAGTAGGAGGTGTGGTATGAGTTTTCGTGAATCCCAGGTCAATGAAATCCTAGACAAGTTGGAATTGCAGTATCCTGACGCGGATTGCGCATTGGACCACGGCAGCGTCTTTCAGCTATTGGTAGCAGTGGTGTTGTCTGCCCAGACAACGGATAAAAGCGTCAATGTGGTCACAAAGGATCTTTTTGCGGCCTATCCTGACGCGGCTTCTCTGGCCCAGGCCCGCCAGGAAGACATAGAGCCTATGATCCGGCGAATCGGGATGTACAAGACAAAATCAAAAAACATTTTGGCTTTGGCAAAGCAGCTGGTAGAACAATATGATGGCCAGGTACCGGAGGATTACGATGCCCTGATCCAGCTGCCCGGCGTAGGAAGAAAGACGGCGAACGTAGTGCTGGCAGTGGGTTTCGGGCACCAGAGGATTGCGGTGGATACCCATGTGTTCCGAGTTTCCAACAGGATCGGGCTGGTGGCGGAAAAGGATGTTTTAAAAACAGAACTGGCGCTGATGAAGACTTTGCCCGAAGAACGCTGGTCTCGCTCTCATCATAGCTTGATTTTCCTTGGCAGATATTGCTGCCACGCCAGAAAGCCGGATTGTGAGAATTGTGTAATCGGTTACATATGTGAGAAGAATGGCGTGGAGTGAAGATTGGAATGAGGCATGGAGGGTGATATAGGCCTTGGCTATTGATTTTACCACCAAAAAGTGATTTCTGTTTATTTGGTGGTAAAATCTCGTTATTTTCTCATTAAAAATGTTGTCAGAACAACAAATAAGAGCGGAAAACTAAAGCGAATGTTCAAATTTAGATATTTCGTATACTAAGAAACAGATTTGTTACCACCAAAAAAAGAAAATAGGCTATTTGGTGGTAACAGGTATGGATGCGCTTGATATGTGAACTGGTATAAAGATACAATGAAGGGTAGTAAAGGATAGCCACAGGAGTTGATGTTTTTTAAGGCATTCAATGATCCAAAGTGAAATTAAATTAAGAGATGCCGCAGTTGATCAATTGAGTGTTTAAAATAGCCGAGCAGTGATCGTGTTCAGGATTTCTTTAGATGTTAAAGGTTGACTTTTAGTTTCCATCGTAATGATAAGGTTTTGATTGATATTAATTCCAGCTTTCTGATAATCCATTAACTTTGATGCGTTTTTAACTACATAATCAGGATTGTCCATCTGGCCGAGGTGCTCCCAGTACATGGTTTCATGATCTCGAGGGAGCAGGATGATAAAATCAGGTGAATAAGTTTTCTGGTTGGCAGTGATAAGCGGTTCATATCGGAAGAAAATTTGAAAATGGGTCAATAAATCCGCAATCATTGCTTCAGACTTTGATCGCACAAAAATTCCGCAGAGTGTCTCGTGAATCAGCTCATTAGAATAAGAAGTATTCTTCGGATAGGAGTCATTTGCCCATGTTTTCAGATCGGATTCTTGAGATGTCCATATGCCAGAGCCTTTTGGAATCCCCTGGTACGCAACTGGGAGTTTCTCAATGATTTCATTTGGATCATAAGGCTGAAAGTTTTTTAAGGCATGAGATAAAGCGGAAATATTTTTTTCTAATACAGGCAGACTATGGCGTAAAAAACGCTGGCGAAAAAGCTTTTGGATCATAGTCGCGCCAAAGAGCGAGCGGGGATTCAGGTAAGTGTAAGACTTCTTTTTCGAGTTCCAGACAGTATGGTAGTAGTATGTGCTTTCTTTATGTGTTTTTGCGCACAAACTCCCCTTAGGCAAATTTTCTAATTCTTTCTTGAAGCCTTTTTGTAGATGGCGCAATTGTTGTAATGCATTCTGCATGTGCATGTATCATTGATTCATGATAAATTATCCTCTAAATTGAATTTATTACATATATTGTAACATGCAAAAGCGGAATTGTAAAGTGTTTACAAGGAAATAAATGGGAGAGTTTTGTGGCGGTTTTACCACCAAATTAAAAAAAGGCTGGATTTGGTGGTAAAACTCCAAATCCAGCCATAGAAATTCTGGGTTGCGGAATCAAATGATTCCAACAAAGCCCAATATGCGGCAGAAAACCTAGCAGGTTCAGTCACCCACCTATCTGCCGCAGCACTTCTTGTACTTCTTGCCGCTTCCGCACGGACACGGATCATTGCGCCCGATCTTTTCGCCTTTGACAACAGTCTTTGATTTTTTATAAGCCTTTGTGATCTCCTGTCTTTTCTCATCGCTCAGCAGAGTTTCCCACTGGGGCAGCCCGTAAAGATAATCCGCCTCTGCCGCCAGCATGTTGAAATACAGCTTTTCCAGATCAATGTCCAGTTCCACCTGAGAAGATTCATCGAAACTTTCAAAATCCAAGGCCTTGCGCAGGCTGGAATTGACTCCGTCCAGAAATCCCATGTAGATCACAGGGCGGACTTCATAACCAGCGGCCAACTCGCCCAGAGTCCCTGAAACCACCTGGCCGGGCTTGTCCAGCAAGTCGCTGTAAATCTTAGTTTCCGCTTCGCTGTATTCGATCCAAAATTCCTCAAACGTCGCATCCGTCTGATTTTCGATCAAGTTGCGCCATTGTTCAAATAATGTCATTTTCCTATTTCCTCCCGCATAATTTCGCGATTTCCAGAACATCGCCCATCACAGCGCTGCCAGTTGGCAGAGGGCCGGCTCCTTTTCCGTAGAACATCAGCTCGTCCACTGCATTGCCTTTGACGAACACTGCATTGAACTCGTTGTTGATAGAAGCCAGTGGATGGGAATTCGGCAGTTCTGTTGGCTTGACACTGTATTCCAGCTTTCCATCCATTAATTTGGCTGAGGCGATCAGCTTGATCTTGCAGTCCTTGGCAGCAGCGGCCGCGATATCGTCCTTTGTGATCTGGGTGATGCCTGTGGTCGGGATGTCGGTTGGAGCCACGTACTTGTCAAAGGCCAGCGCCATAAGGATGGACAGCTTGTTGGCCACATCAATGCCTTCCACGTCAGCAGTAGGGTCCGCTTCCGCGAAGCCTTTTGCCTGAGCTTCCTTCAGCACGTCTTCATACTGAAGGCCATACTCGGTCATCTGAGTGAGAATATAGTTCGTGGTCCCGTTCAGAATGCCCAGAACTTCCTCAAATTGATTGGCCCGCAGCACAGTGGTGATAGCGTTGAGGATTGGGATCCCGCCGCCCACGCTGGCTTCAAAGTGGAACTCCACGTTGTTGTCCTTAGCGGTTTTCATCAGCTTGTCAAAATTCGCCGCGACAGCGGCTTTGTTGGCTGTGACCACATGCTTGCCGTTTTCCATGGCTGAAAGCATGAAGGTGGAAGCTGGTTCGATCCCGCCCAAAAGTTCAATGACAATATCAATGTCAGGATCTTTAAAAATAGAGTCCGGATCCTGGGTGAACTGCTGCGGCGTCACAGTGATGTCCCGCTCGCGGTCCACGTCACGCTCCAGGATCTTTGTGATTTCAACTTTGCGTCCAGCGGCAGCTTCGATTTGCTCCTTGTTCATTTCCAGGGTTTTATATGTGCCGGTGCCGATGTTTCCAAGGCCCAGCAGTCCGACCTGTACTGTTTTCATGTTCGACATACCTCCTACGATCTCAAACTACGTTCTCAAAAATGCATTACTCAAAATTATATACCAAAACAAGCGGTTTGTCTTTATTAAATTCATAATTTTTTCAGATTGTCTCAAACCCATTGACTTTTTTCCCCGTGCTTGTCACAATAGAATGGTAGATAGGAGGAACATCAAATGGCGATCCATATTGTTTTAGTGGAACCGGAGATCCCGCCCAACACAGGAAACATAGCCAGATCCTGCGCAGCCACAGGCAGCGTGCTGCATCTTGTGAAGCCTCTGGGATTTTCCATTGATGACAAAAGTCTGAAAAGGGCGGGCTTGGATTACTGGCCTTATGTGAAACTGGAGGTTCATTCTAGCCTGGGGGAATTTTTAGAGCTCTATAAAGAAAAGAACATGTACCTGGCAACCACCAAGGGAAAGCGCCTGTACACAGAGGTTTCTTATGAGGATGAAGATATGCTGCTGTTTGGCAAAGAAACCGCGGGTCTTCCCAAAGAGCTGATCGCGGAAAAACAGGAACAGACGGTGCGCATCCCTATGAGCGAGGAAACCAGACTGCGCTCTTTTAATCTTTCTAATTCCGCGAATATCGTGCTATTTGAGGCGCTCAGGCAATTAGGATTCCCTAACTTGAGATAAAGCCCTGGAAAAAAGACTGAATTATTGGTATAATGAACGCAGTTGATTGGTACAGCGTTGCTGTGAGGAAGCGTTCGTTGAATCACGGCCTGGAATGGTGTTTCCAGAGGAAGGCCGTGGTATAATAGACGCAATTGATGATAACGGCGCTGCCGCATGGAAGCGTCTATTGAATCATGGATACTATTGTGTTTTCAGAGGAAATCCATGGTATAATGAACGCAGTTGATTGGTACAGCGTTGCTGTGAGGAAGCGTTCATTGAATCACGGCCTGGAATGGTGTTTCCAGAGGAAGGCCGTGGTATAATAGACGCAATTGATGATAACGGCGTTGCCGCGTGGAAGCGTCTATTGAATCACGGCCTGGAATCATGTTTTTAGAGGAAGGCCGTGGTATAGTAATAGATGCGACTGATCATGAACATAGTTGATTTGGAGACTGAGGTGCCGAAATGAGTATACGACTAGGATATGACTTGACAATTGAACAAACACAAAAGCTAGTAATGACGCCTGAACTGATCCAGGCCATACAGATCCTGCAGTTCAATACCCAGGAACTGGACTCATACGTGCAGGAACAGCTGCTGACAAATCCAGTGCTGGAACAAGGCGCGGCTTCTTCTGGAGAATCGCAGGATGTCCAAGATGGCAGCGGAGGCACGGCAGAATCATCAATGGAACAAAGCGGCTCGGAGTCGGACATTGACTGGAAAGAATACCTAAAGGAGCGTCAGTATGATGACATCAGCTACCGGCAGTGGGAGTACAAGGATCCGGAGGAAAAGGAGAATTCCTACGAGCAGTACACCACAGCTGACGTGACTTTGCCAGAACACCTGATGTTCCAGCTTCAGTTCGCTACTCTGAAAAAGGGGTGCCGCAACGTGGGCAGGTATATCATCGAATCTCTGGATGAAAACGGGTACATGACTCAGAGCATAGAGGAAATCGCGAAGGCCATGAACGCGCCGCTCCACAAAGTGGAAGAGGTGCTGGACATCATACATACCTTCGATCCATCTGGCGTGGGGGCAAGAGACCTGAAAGAATGCCTGATGATCCAGCTGGATCAGAAGGGCCTGCTGGACGAGGCGTACGAAAAAGTGCTGGGCGAGCACTTGGAAGACTTGGCGGCCAATCGGCTGGGGGCCATTTCCAAATGCATGGGCGTCACGGTCAAAGAAGTCCAGGAAATGGCGGACATGATCAAAAGCCTGGAACCAAAACCAGGCAGACAGTTCGCTTCTCGAACAGACACCAGATACATTGTGCCTGATGTGCTTGTGGAGCGAGTGGACGATGAATATCTGATCACAGTCAACGACAGCAGCACGCCTCACTTGATGGTCAGTTCTTATTACGAGAAACTGCTCAATGAGGCGGAAAAGGACTCCAATCTTTCCAAATACCTGACCGACCGGCTCAATTCAGCCATGTGGCTCATCAAAAGCATTGACCAGAGGAAACAAACCATTTACAATGTGGTGGAAGCTGTTGTAAAATATCAGAAAGAATTTTTCGATAAAGGCAGCAAATATCTAAAGACCTTGACATTAAAGCAGATCGCGGAGGAAGTGGGGATTCACGAATCCACGGTCAGCCGTTCCATCAACGGGAAATACCTGCAAAGTCCCATGGGAGTCTTTGAAATCAAATATTTCTTTTCAGGCGGCGTGGCAGGCGGCCAGAGCGGGGAAGGCATCTCTTCCAAGAGCATCAAAAGCTTTATCAAAGAAATGGTGGACAGCGAAGATCCGAAATCACCTTACAGCGATCAGGACATGGTGAACATGCTGAAGGAAAAGGGCATTGACATTTCCAGAAGGACCGTGGCCAAATACAGGGACGAGATGCAGATCTTGTCATCATCCAAGCGCCGCCGTTATTAAGCCTGCCGTCATGGAGAACAGAGCAGGCGAGGGAGCGGGCAAAAGAACCCTTTTGCTTGAAACAAACAGGTTTGACACCAGGACAGCTGTTCAGAACGATTTGTTTTGGAAACAGCATGTCTTGTCAATATATAGGGAGAGCCGGAACCGGCGTTTCCTAAAGATAGCTACAACTATTTTCAACTATTTGAGGAGGATAATAAAATGGCAATTAAAGTTGGTATTAGTGGGTTTGGCCGTATCGCAAGAGTGGTCATTCGCGCGGCGATGGACGACAAGGACATCGATATCTGTGGGATCAATGTGCGTAATGCGGACAAAGAATACATGGTTTACATGCTGAAATACGATACCATCTTTGGGCGGTTTCCAAAAGAGCTGGCTGTCTATGAGGACGGGATCGTGATCAATGGCAAGAAAGTTCCTGTATACAGCGAGAGCGACGCGGCCAACATTCCGTGGAGCAAATGCGGAGCGGAATACATCGTAGAAGGAACCGGGGCTTATAATACGACAGAAAAAGCCATGGTACATATCAATCAAGGCGCAAAAAAAGTCATCATCACTGCGCCGGCCAAGGACAAGACGACCCCGACTTTCGTAGTGGGCGTGAATCACGAGACTTATGAAAAAGACATGGACATCGTTTCCAACGCGTCCTGTACCACAAACTGTCTGGCGCCGCTGGCCAAGGTCATCGAAGACAATTGGGGCATTGAGCAGGGACTCATGTCCACGATCCATTCTGCGACAGCGAAGCAAAAGGTGGTGGATGCCCGTTCCCTGAAAGATTGGAGAACTGGAAGAGCGGTCTTCAACAATATCATCCCGTCCACCACAGGCGCGGCGAAAGCAGTAGGTCTGGTTATTCCATCCCTGGTAGGCAAAATGACAGGGATCTCTTATCGAGTGCCGACAGCGGATGTGTCGGTCATTGACCTGAACATCATGACAAAGACTTCTGCTTCTTACGAAGCCATCTGCGCCAAGATCAAAGAAGCTTCGGAAAAACACATGAAAGGCGTAATCGAATACGTGGACGATGAAGTGGTATCCAGCGATTTTATCGGGGATCCGCACACTTCCATCTTTGATGCCAGGGAAGGGATCCAGCTGAACGACAAGTTCTTCAAGCTCATCGCGTTCTATGACAATGAGTATGGTTACTCCAGCAAAATTCTTTCGCTCATAAAACACATGCATAGCGTGGATACTAAATAATGACAGGAGCTTCCCATATGAATGAAGACAGCCGGTGGGGAACGTCGGCTGTCGCTTCATATACGAACAGGGGACCCGCGGAAAGAGAGAGGGAGTTAAGATGAAAAAAACAGTAAAAGACATAGACGTGAAGGGAAAGAGAGCACTGGTAAGGTGCGACTTTAACGTACCCATGCAGGATGGAACGATCACAGATGACATTCGCATCACATCAGCGCTGCCAACGATTCGGTATTTGACCGAGCACGGCGCGAAAGTGATCTTGATGTCTCATATGGGCAGGCCGAAGGGAGAAGCGAAAATGGAATTCTCCTTAAAGCCAGTGGCTGACAGGCTGTCGGAGCTGCTGGATCAGGAAATTCAGTTCATCAGCGTGCCCCAGGTGGTGGATCAGCAAGTGATCGAGGCGGCGCGGCAGCTGGAAGAAGGGCAGATCCTGCTTTTGGAAAACGTCCGCTTCCGCAAGGAAGAAACCAAGAACGAAGCTGGTTTTTCCAAAGAGCTGGCGCAGCTGGGAGACTTCTTTGTGAATGACGCTTTTGGAACGGCTCACAGGGCCCACTGTTCCACAGCAGGCGTGGCGGATTATCTGCCTGCGGTTTCCGGTTTTCTCATTGAAAAGGAAGTGCAATTCCTGGGAGAAGCGCTGGAAGCGCCGCAGCGTCCTTTTGTGGCCATCATGGGTGGCGCGAAAGTTGGAGACAAGATACCGGTCATCGAGAATTTGCTGAAAAAAGTGGACACCCTGGTGATTGGCGGCGGCATGAGCTACACGTTTTTCAAAGCCATGGGCCTGGAGATCGGCACATCCATCCTGGACGCGGAAAGCGTGGAACTGGCAGGCCAGCTCATCAAACGCGCGGAAAAAGCCGGAGTAAAGCTGATGCTTCCTGTGGACGTGGTATGCGCAAAGGAATTTGATAATAGCAGTGAAGCTATGACCTGCGGACGGGACAGCATCCCAGCGGATCAAATGGGCATGGACATTGGGCCAGAATCCATCCAAACCATTTCTCAGGAACTGGCAAAGGCCAAGACCGTGGTTTGGAACGGACCTATGGGCGTGTTTGAAATGCCGAACTTCGCGCAAGGGACAAAAGCAGTGGCAGAAAGCCTGGCAAACAGCGAGGCGACCACGATCATCGGCGGCGGAGACTCTGCGGCAGCGGTGGAACAGTTTGGTTATGGGGACAAAATGACTCACATTTCCACTGGCGGCGGTGCGTCGCTGGAATTTTTAGAGGGAAAAACATTACCTGGAATCGCAGTCTTGGAGGAAAAATAATGAGGACACCATTTATCGCAGGAAACTGGAAAATGTTTAAAACAGGCCTGGAGGCCGTCACATTCGCGGAAGAATTCAAAGAACTGTACAAGGACACAGATGTGAAAACTGCGATCTGCGCGCCTTTCGTGTACCTGTCTCTTTTGAAGAAACTCTTTGCCGGCACCAATGTGAAGGTAGGGGCGCAGAATGCTTTTTACGAGGATGAAGGTGCTTTCACAGGAGAAGTTTCTGTGAAAATGCTGGAAGACGTGGGCGTGGACTATTGCGTCATCGGACACTCGGAACGGAGACAGTATTTTGGAGAAACCAACGAATCCATCAACAAAAAGCTGAAAAGACTGCTGGCAGGTTCCATTACGCCGATCCTTTGCGTAGGCGAAAATCTGGAGCAGCGGGAACAGGAAGAGCAGTATGTGGTGGTAAGGGACCAGCTGGTAGGCGCATTTGCCGGGATCGCGGCAAATGACGCGGCTCGGATGGCCATTGCTTACGAGCCGGTATGGGCCATTGGCACAGGAAAAACAGCGACCCCAGAGGAAGCAGAGGATATGTGCGAGTTCATACGCAACGCGGTGGAGGCCCTTTACGGTGATGAAACCGCGGACAAAGTGGTGATTCAGTATGGCGGCAGCGTGAAGCCAGCTAATGCCACGGAGATCATGAACATGTCCAATATCGATGGCGCTCTTGTGGGTGGAGCCAGCCTCAAGGCCAAAGATTTTATGGAAATTATTGATTTTTAAGAATAAAGGAGGAATGAAAACATGCCATTTATTGAAGACGTAATCGCAAGAGAAGTGCTGGATTCCAGAGGAAATCCAACAGTAGAAGTAGAGATCCAGTTAGAAGACGGCAGCATCGGCAGGGCCATCGTGCCATCCGGCGCTTCCACAGGCGTTCATGAAGCCGTGGAACTGAGAGACGGAGACAAGAGCCGCTACCTGGGAAAAGGGACTCTGAAGGCGGTGGAGAACGTTAACGACATTATCGCAGAGAAGATTTTTGGCCATGACGCGTTCGACCAAGTAGGACTGGATAAACTGCTCATTGAACTGGATGGAACGCCGAACAAAGGCAGATTAGGGGCCAACGCTATTCTGGGCGTTTCCATGGCAGCTGCGCGCGCGGCCGCGGAATCTCTGGGGCTGCCGCTGTTTCAGTATCTGGGCGGTGTCAACGGCAAGACCCTGCCAACACCAATGATGAACATTTTAAATGGCGGCGCGCATGCTGACAATACAGTGGACATCCAGGAATTCATGATCATGCCTGCTGGCGCGCCGACTTTCAGGGAAGCCCTGCGGATGGGCGCAGAAGTGTTCCACAGCTTGAAGTCCGTATTGAAAGGCAAAGGACTGAACACTGCTGTAGGCGATGAAGGCGGTTTCGCACCGAACCTTTCCACAAATGAAGAGGCTATTCAGGTAATCATCGAGGCCATTGAAAAAGCAGGGTACAAGCCAGGAGACGATGTGAGGATCGCCCTGGACGTGGCAGCCAGTGAATTCTACGATGCGGACAAAGATATCTATAACTTGACTGGTGAAGGCGTGAGCAGGACTGCTGCGGAAATGGTAGATTACTACGCTGCGCTGGCTGACAAGTATCCGATCATTTCCATTGAAGACGGCCTGGCAGAAGATGACTGGAAGGGATGGAAGCTGCTGACAGACAAACTGGGCAAAAAGATCCAGCTGGTAGGTGACGACTTGTTCGTGACCAACACCGAACGTCTGGCAAGCGGCATTGAAAAAGGCATTGGCAACTCCATCCTCATCAAAGTGAACCAGATCGGGACTTTGACAGAAACTTTCGATGCTATTGAAATGGCGAAAAAAGCAGGTTATACCGCAGTGGTTTCCCACAGGAGCGGAGAAACAGAAGACACCACCATCGCGGATATCGTAGTGGGTCTCAACGCGGGGCAGATCAAAACCGGTTCCCTGTCCAGGACAGACCGCATCGCTAAATACAATCAGCTGCTGCGCATCGAAGAACTGCTGGGGACATCCGGAAGCTACGCTGGATTTGACGCGTTCTATAACCTGAAATAGGTAAAAAAAGCCTTGATTTTTGGCGAAGCTTGTGGTAGACTCTAGAAGTTAATTTATAAGGAGGTAAGAAAATGCAGACATTTCTCATGATAGTGCTGGCGCTGGCAAGTGTCATCCTTATCATCAGCATCCTGCTTCAATCCAGCAACAGCGCAGGTTTGTCCGGTTCCATCGGAGGAGGCGCGGAGCAGCTGTTTGGTAAGAAAAAAAGCCAGGGCTATGAGGGTATCCTGAATCGGATCTCTACGGTAGCAGCGATCCTGTTCATTGTGCTGTCTCTTATTCTCGTTATGTTAGAGGGTTAGGATTAGCGATAGATCATATCGTTTCAGTTTTTTATTATTTCACTTTTATTTTAAGAGGTGTCAAGAGACGCCTCTTAAATAGCTATGGCAAAAGTGAGAGGGAGGTATCATTTTTATGGACAATTTATCAGTTATTGCTCCTATTGCGGCAGTCATCGGACTGATCGTGGCCTTCGCTTTGTCATCCTGGATCGGCAAAGTAGATGAAGGCACAGATAGGATGAAGGAAATCGCAGGGTACATTCGTGAAGGTGCGATGGCGTTCCTAAGAAGAGAATACAAGACCATGGTTATTGTGATCATTGTGTTGTTCCTCCTCATCGGATTCGGTCTGCAGAGCTGGGTGACAGCTGCATTGTACGTGATTGGCGCGCTGCTCTCCGTACTGGCAGGTTACTTTGGTATGAACGTTGCCACAAAGGGTAATGTGAGGACCGCTCACGCCGCGAATGAAGGCGGCATGAACAAGGCCCTGAAAGTGGCGTTCCGCTCTGGAGCAGTCATGGGACTTTGCGTATCCGGTCTTGGACTTTTAGGTCTGGGCGTGATTTTCGTGATCATGGGCATTGATTCTGCGAAGGTCATCACTGGCTTCGGTCTAGGCGCTTCTTCCATGGCGCTGTTTGGACGTGTGGGCGGCGGTATCTATACGAAGGCCGCGGACGTTGGCGCTGACTTGGTAGGCAAGGTAGAAGCAGGGATTCCAGAAGACGATCCAAGAAATCCGGCTGTTATCGCAGATAATGTAGGTGACAACGTAGGCGATGTCGCAGGCATGGGTTCTGACCTGTTTGAATCTTATGTGGGTTCCATTATTTCCGCGATCACACTGGCGGTCATCATCCCCCATGTGACACCAATGTTCGGTGCTGCTTTTGAACTAGATCCTGTAGTTGGCTCTGTGTTCCCGTTGGTCCTGGCAGCCATCGGTCTGCTGGCTTCCGTGATCGGCATTCTGCTGGTTCGGGGCAAAGACGGCGGAAACCCTGCCAATGCGCTGAACATGGGTACATATATCAGCGGTGTCATCGTGATCATCGCTTCCCTGATTTTGAGCAAAACGATGCTGGGAACTTTCAATGCGGCTATCGCGATCATTGCTGGTCTCATTGTTGGTATCGCTATCGGTAAGATCACTGAGATCTACACATCCGCGGATTATAACTCTGTAAAGAAAATCGCGGATCAGTCACAGACAGGTTCTGCGACAACGATCATCAGCGGTTTGGGCGTTGGAATGCTGTCCACAGTATGGCCGATCATTTGCGTTGCTATCGCTATTTTCATTGCCAATGGTTTCGCAGGATTATATGGAATCGCGCTGGCAGCGGTTGGAATGCTGTCCACTACTGGAATGGTCGTAGCAGTTGACGCTTATGGTCCTGTGTCCGATAACGCTGGCGGAATCGCGGAAATGTCCGAGCTGCCTCACGAAGTTAGGGAAATCACAGACAAACTGGACTCTGTTGGAAACACTACAGCTGCCATTGGTAAAGGTTTTGCCATCGGTTCCGCTGCTCTGACAGCACTGGCTCTGTTCGCTTCCTTCTCACAGGTCGCAGAAGTCAGCGCCATCAGCCTGCTGGATCCAATGGTTATCATCGGCCTGTTCATCGGAGCCATGCTTCCGTTCCTGTTCTCAGCCATGACTATGAACTCCGTAGGTAAGGCTGCGAATCAGATGATCGAAGAAGTTAGAAGACAGTTCAGAGAAGACAAAGGCATCATGGAAGGTACTTCCAAACCTGATTACGCGAGATGTGTGGATATTTCCACAGCAGCGGCTCTGAAAGAAATGGTCGCTCCTGGCCTTCTGGCAATCATCGCTCCTCTGGCAGTCGGCATCATCCTGGGTGTTGAAGCTCTGGGCGGCATGCTGGCAGGCGCGCTGGCTGCGGGCGTACTCTTGGCGATCATGATGGCCAACGCCGGCGGCGCATGGGACAATGCGAAGAAATACGTGGAAGAAGGACATTACGGTGGCAAAGGTTCCGACACCCATAAAGCCACTGTTGTAGGTGACACGGTAGGTGACCCGTTCAAGGATACTTCTGGCCCATCCATCAACATTCTGATCAAGCTGATGACGATCGTGGCAGTCGTGTTCGCTCCACTGTTCGTAAATATCGGCGGCCTGCTGTAGTTCGGTTCCTGGACTACAACATGTATTTGGAAGAAAGTCAGATTCGCTGATCCTATGTCAGCGGCAGACTTTGTTGATATTCTAAAAATAAAAAAGAGACTGCTCCCGCAATCTGATCTGTGGAAGCAGTCTCTATTTGTTTGTTGACACTGCTGGAAACACTCGGCATTCTTTGACATTTTCAAATTGGTCTTCAATGGCTGCCTGCACCTGGCGGCAGATCTGATCTGCTTGCGACAGAGACGTTTCCTCGGAGAAAAGGAGTTCCATTTCCCCATAGATTCGGTCGCCGAAAAGCCTGGTGCGGAACTGGCCCATGGAAAGCCCAGGATAGCTGTCACGAGCCGTGTCCGCGATAGCTTTCACCATGTCAGGCGGGCAGGCCCGGTCCACCATTTTGTCAATAGAACTCTTGAAGATGGTCAATGCGGTCTTGATGACAAAGAAACAGATGATAACGCTGACTAGAGGGTCCAGGATATGGAATCCGGCTCTTGCCCCTAGAATCCCGATGAAGCTGCCAATGGAAGAAAGCGCGTCAGCTTGGTTGTGCCAAGCAATGGCCATCAATGCCTCGGAATCAATGCGTTTCGCTTTTCCCCGCATGTACCAGTAGAGGAGCTCCTTGATGGCAATGGCTGCCAGGGCCGTAAAGAGGGCTAACCTGTTGGGAACCTCCAACGCATCGTGACCATGATGGTGGAACAGGATGGTTTCTGCTCCAGAGAATCCGATCCCCAGACCCACAAGGCCTAAAATCAGGGACAGTATGATGGCTGCCGCGCATTCCAGGCGTTCATGACCGTAAGGGTGCTGTGCGTCCGGCGCTTTGGAAGCCAGTTTCACGCCGATCATTACAATGATGGTATCCACTGCGTCTGCCGCGGAATGGATGGCATCGGAGACTAGCGCACCCGACTTCCCCAAGATTCCGGCGAAGAGCTTCACAAAACATAAAAAAAGATTTCCGCCAATGCTGACCATGGAAGTCCGCATGGCGGTCTGCTGGCGTGTGGCTGTTTTCATAAAATCAATCCTTTCTTCTTAATGTTATAGTACAAGATGGACCATTTGTCAAAGGAAAGTAGAAAAAGAAAATGGCAGGGGGAGGTGGGCCGTGGTATAATGATAGGAAGCGGTGTTGATGTAAGGTGAAGGTTAGTGTGGGAAAGGAACGTATTGGATATGGGGACAGGGAGAAAGCTGCCGATTGGCATTGAAAATTTTGGAGAAATCAGAACAGAAGGGTTTTATTATGTGGATAAGACAGGTTTGATCATTGAATTGCTGAACAACTGGAGTAAAGTCAACCTTTTTACTCGCCCCAGAAGATTTGGAAAGTCTCTGAATATGAGCATGCTGAAAGCTTTCTTCGAATATGGCTGTGACAGCAGAATTTTTGATGGACTTCAGATCGCGAGAGAACTGAAACTATGTGAGACATATATGGGCAAATTTCCGGTGATTTCCATAAGCTTGAAAGATGCGGACGCCGCTGATTATGAAACAGCAAAGCGGATGCTCTCGTCCATCATCGGCAGTGAAGCGATGCGTTTTTCCTTTCTTGCGGAAAGCGACAGGCTTTCTAATTTTGAAAAAGAACAGTATCGCCAGTTGGTAAGGATAGGCGGCAAAGGCGAGCCGGGCTTTATTATGGCGGATGAAGTTCTTGTGAACAGCCTGCTGACACTGTCTAGATTTTTGCATAAACATTATGGACAGAAGGTGATCGTGCTGATTGATGAATACGATGTACCGCTGGACAAAGCGCAGAATTTCGGCTACTATGATGATATGGTGGGCACGATTCGGAAACTGTTCAGCAGAGTTTTAAAGAGCAATGATGATCTGTATTTTGCTGTGCTGACCGGCTGCCTGAGAATTGCCAAAGAAAGTATTTTTTCGGGACTCAACAACTTTAACGCATTGTCGATTACCGATGCCCGATATGAGGAACACTTTGGATTTTCGGATGAGGAAGTTAGAAAACTTTTGGCGTTTTATGGATTTGAGAGCAGGTATGAATCTGTAAAGGAATGGTATGATGGCTATCAGTTTGGCAATGCGGACGTATACTGTCCATGGGATGTGATCAATTATGTGGATCTGCTGCGTTCAGATCCAGACGCAGCTCCTAAAGCCTTTTGGATCAATACTAGCAGCAATGATATTCTAAAAACGTTTCTCCGTATGGCAAAGCAGAGAACAAAACGAGAAATTGAACAGCTGGTTGAGGGACAGTGTATCACAAAAAGCATAAATCAGGAGTTGACCTACCGAGATTTGTATCAAAATATGGATAATTTGTGGAGCGTGCTCTTCACTACCGGATATCTGACCCATCGGGGAAAATCAGAAGGCGACAACTACCAACTGGCCATACCGAATCGGGAGATCCGCAAGATTTTTGTGGATCAAATTCTCAATTGGTTTCAGGAAGATGTGCGAAAGGACATGTCAAAGCTGGATGCGTTCTGCAGGGCTTTTGCACAGGCAGACGCAGTGATGATCGAGAAACAGTTCAACGCGTATTTACAGAGAACCATCAGCGTGCGTGACGCAGGCGCACGGAAAGAGAAAAAGGAGAATTTTTATCATGGCATTCTCCTTGGCCTGCTCAGTCACTGTGAGGAGTGGGACATTGATTCCAATGCGGAATCCGGCGATGGTTTCAGTGATATTCTCGTGGAAATCGAAGAAGAGAAAATAGGAATCGTGATTGAGATAAAGTATGCTAGTGAAGGCAGTTTGAGAACAGACTGCCAGAAAGCATTGCGGCAGATCAGAGAGAAGAACTATGAAAGAAAGCTTCGGCAGGATGGGATGTCCAGGATCATCAGGTATGGGATTGCCTGCAGGAGAAAGGAATGCCGGGTGATGCTGGAGGAATCATGAATCTTTCAGAGGAGCACCACCAGAAAGAAAGGATGAAAAAGGATGATCGTACCTGTGAAATATGAAAGGGATCGGCTGCTGATTTTGGATCAAACGCTGCTCCCTGGGGAAGAGCGCTACATAGAGGCACGGACAAAGGAAGATGTCTGGGAAGCCATTAAGAAACTGCGGGTCAGGGGTGCCCCAGCCATTGGCGTGGCGGCGGCCTATGGCCTTTACGTGGCTGTTCGGGACTTAAAGGTTGAAAGCTTTGCCGACTTTGCCGTGCGGTTTCACAGCATAAAAGAATACATTGCCACCTCCAGGCCAACGGCGGTCAATCTGTTTTGGGCACTGGAGCGTATGGAACGCCGGCTGCTTGCCATGGAAGATGGGCTCTGCTTTGGACCATCATGGAAGCAAGAGCTGGAATATATCAAAGAGGAACTGCTGAAAGAAGCAGAGGCGATCCGCAGGGAGGACGAAGAGGCCTGCCTGAGCATGGGCCGGCACGGGCTTTCCCTGCTGAAAAAAGACATGGGCATCTTGACCCACTGCAATGCGGGGACTTTGGCCACCGCCAAATACGGGACCTGTCTGGCTCCCATCTATCTGGGCCAAGAGCAGGGGTATGACTTCAAAGTCTTTGCGGATGAGACTAGGCCCTTGCTTCAAGGCGCCAGGCTGACCGCTTGGGAGCTTTCCCAGGAAGGGGTGGACGTGACGTTAATCTGTGACAACATGGCCGCCACGGTCATGAAGCAAGGCAAAATCGACGCGGTGGTGGTAGGCTGTGACCGCATGGCCGCCAACGGCGACGGAGCCAATAAGATCGGGACATCAGGAGTCGCTATTTTAGCCAAGGAATTTGGGATTCCCTTTTACATGTTCGTGCCCACCTCCACCATTGACCTGGACACGCCTACAGGCAGTGAGATCCAGATCGAAGAGCGCCAGGGAGAAGAGATCCGTGAAATGTGGTATCAAAAGCCCATGGCGCCTGCGGGAGTCAAGACTTACAACCCAGCCTTTGATGTGACGGATCATAAACACATCACTGCAGTGGTGACGGAAAAAGGCATCATCTACCCGCCGTATGAAGAAAATCTGAGAAAGCTGTAAAAAACATGGGATACAAAGTAAAGCTGAATGTCTTTGAAGGGCCTTTCGACCTGCTTGTTTATTTGATCGAGAACGCCCAGATGAGCATTTATGACATCAAAATTTCAGAGATCACAGACCAGTATCTGGAATATGTGAAGGAGATCGAGCGGCAGGACGTGTCAGCGGCAGCGGAATTCATGGTGCTCGCCGCGTCTCTTTTGGAAATCAAATCCAAGATGCTGCTGCCTCGACTGGCTGTGGGAGAAGAGGGCGCTGCCGGCGAAGATCCCAGGTCCGAGCTGGTGGAAAAACTCTTGGAGTACAAACGCTTCAAGCTGCTGGCGGAAATGCTGCGGGAAAAGGAAGAAGCAGGGCTGCGGATCATGGAAAAGCCCCAGGAAGACCTTTCCGTTTATACCCATGAGGCGCACGAGCAGCTGGACCTGGATCTAGATCGATTCGTGTCCGCGTTCCACTTATTTCTTCAGAAAAAGAAACGGCTGGAAGAGATTCGCAGGCATCATCTGCGTTCGGAAAAGCAGCGGATCACAACAGAGGCCAGGATGACTGATATCCGAGATTTTTTCAGCAGAGACCCTTTACGGGAAGCGAATTTTAAGGAATTGATCGCAAAGCGGGACGATCATTACGATATTGCCCTGACTTTTTCTTCCCTGCTAGAAATGATGAAAGAAAATCGTCTGGAGGCAGAACAGAAGTATTTGTTTGGGGATATCACCGTGCGGGCGACCGAATACTTGATGGAGGGAAAATCAGATGACCAGCAAAAAAACCATGAAAGCCGCATTTGAATCCATGATGTTCGTGTGGGGCGGGCCCTTGGACGTAAAAGCGGCAGCAGAAATTTTTAATATCAGTTGGAAAGACGCATACGATTATTTTGTGGAGCTGCAGGAGGAATATGAGAAGGAGGGGCGGGGCATCCGGGTTCGGGAAGTGAACAAAAGCTTCCAGTTTGTCACGGCCCAGGAAAACGCAGGATACATCGAGCGGCTCTGTACGCCGGTGAAGCAAAGGAAACTGACCCAATCCGCATTGGAGGTGCTGGCGATCATCGCTTACAAGCAGCCAGTGACAAAGGGGGAGATCGAGGCCATTCGGGGCATCAAATGCGACCGGATCATCGATGGCCTGCAGAAGAAGGACCTGGTTGGAGAAGTCGGGCGGTCCACAGGAGTTGGGCGGCCCATCCTTTATGGCACCACAGACGCGTTTTTAAAGAATTTTGGATTCAAAAACTTGAAAGAATTGCCGGACTTGGAGGAAATCACAGGCCGCGAGGAAGACGACACGGATCCGGAAGGCCCTGTGGACAGCGTGGACTTACAGCAGATTTCCTTAGAGCTGCCGGAAAAGTAAGGGAAGGAAGCGATGGAAATGGAATATCGATTTTCCAATCAAGATTTGCGAAAGCTCATCATCCCGCTGATTATTGAGCAGTTTCTCCAGATCTCGGTGGGTCTGGTGGATTCAGTCATGGTGGCCAGCGTGGGAGAAGCGGCTGTATCAGGGGTTTCTCTGGTGGACTCTGTGTTCATTTTGTTCATCAACGTGTTTTCCGCACTGGCCACAGGAGGCGCTGTGGTAGCGGGGCAGTACATAGGCAGAAAAGACGCGGAGACAGGATGTCGGGCCGCCTGGCAGATGCTGCTGTTCGTGGGGGCTTTGTCCATCCTGGTAATGGCGGCCTGCTATGTGTTCCGTGATTTCATCCTCTATCAGGTGTTCGGCGACATTGACGAGCAAGTCAGGCATAACAGCAAAGTGTTTCTCCTCATCGTCAGTGCTTCTATTCCTTTTATCGCCCTTTACAACGCAGGTGCGGCGATCTTTCGGGTCATGGGAAATTCCAAGATCGCCATGCAGATGTCCCTGCTGATGAACGGCATCAACCTGGTGGGCATCGCCATTTTGATCTACGGCTTTCACTTTGGCGTAGCAGGTGCGGGAATCCCTACCCTTGTGGCCAGAGTCGCGGCGGCTGTGATCATCATTGTCCTGTTGTGTGATCAGAAACGACTGCTTCACCTTCCCAGGCCTTTCGTCTTTCGCATAGACAAAACGCTGCTGAAACGGATCTTGTACATCGGTGTCCCTAACGGCCTGGAAAACAGCATGTTCCAGCTGGGAAAGATCCTGGTGCTGAGCCTGGTTTCCGGCTTCGGAACAGCGGCCATTGCCGCCAATGCCATTGGAAACTACGTTGCCATGTTCGCCATCCTGCCAGGGATCGCCTTGGGCTACACCACCATCACCGTGGTTTCCCAGTGCGTAGGAGCCGGCGACTACCAGCAGGTGCGCTATTATACGAAAAAGCTGATCAAGCTGTGCTATGTGTCCATGCTGGCTTTCAATGGGGTCGTGGTGCTGGCCCTGCCGCTGATCCTGCATGTTTACGGTCTTTCCGACTTGGCCAGCCATTATGCGAGGCAGATCCTGCTTTACCACGCTGTCTGCGCAGTGACCATCTGGCCCCTGTCCTTTACTCTGCCTAATACGCTGCGGGCTTCCAACGATGTGAGCCTGACCATGCTCATCTCCATCCTTTCCATGTGGATCTTCCGAGTGGGGTTCAGCTATTTGCTGGGACTTTACTTCCATTTAGAGCTTTTCGGCGTGTGGATCGCCATGACCATCGACTGGCTGGTTCGGGCCATTTGCTTTGTGCTGCGGTACAAGAGCGGCAAGTGGAAGAAAGGGTGACAGTTTGGATGGTCTGAGGGCTGCGCCTTCCAGCCGCCTATAAAATTTTAATAAAAAATTTTCGTTTTTTTGAAACATTTCTGTGCTTTTTTCCTCTTAATATATAGAGAGGCAGTTCAGCAGGCCTCTTGGTCAAATCTTTTCGATTAAGGAAGTATTGTGTGAATTAGAAGGAGGAAATCATGAGTAAGAAATTGTCGAAAAAACAAGTAGCTGTCATGTTGGCGATAATGGTCTGTCTGGTGTTGCTGTATCTTATTTTTTCAGGAAGTTTCCGGGTATATAGCTCTTATCAGGACGTGCTGTCCACGGCAAAGCACACGGAGTTAGCGGCAGGCGATGGCTGGAAGCTATGCGTGCCGGAGAAAGAGGGTCTGACACCTTACTTCGTCTATGAGGGAGAACAGCACCCGAAAACCAACATTTCCATGAAAGCAATCTTTTATGAAAAGGACGGCCATGAGACAAAAGGCCGGGTGGATGCCTGGTATCCCATTTGTGACAGGCATTTCTTCTTCGGAGAACGGCGGTACTATTTGCCGGAAGGATATGAACACCTAACTGGTATCGCCTGCAAAGTCCTGTGGAATGAATACCGGGGTGGAGAAAATCAGGCTTCTTATATTTTCTCAGAGGGATTAACAATGGAACAGCAGCAGAGCGCCATGGAAGAAATTGATGACTTGAGAGAGATCTCTGCTGACAGCTTTCCCATTTAGGCTCACAGGAGAACCATGATGACACAGACTCGTAAAAAAATCTGGATCGCCGCAGGCATTGCGGTGATGGCAGTGGTGGGACTCATTTGTTATATCGCGGTGGATACTACCTGGGATGAAGTGATTCAGGTGGTGGAGACAGAAAGAGGAGAGACCATCACGTTTAACATACTGCGGGAATATTCAGACGGCCCCTTCTACCAGTCGGGTCTGGAGAACCTGAGCGAGGAGGACTACAAAGCAGCGTTTCCAGGAGAGGAAGGTCTCGGCCCTTATGATTTGGATTGGCCGGATGATTTGGGAAATGTTAAACACCAGTACCAGTTTTTTCGTGATACGGACCTTAGCCGCAGGTTCCACGGGGAAGCCTACCAATGGGAGGTTCATGAGCAGGAGCCCTACCAGAATCCGCCAGACCTGTTGGTGGCGCTGGACAGAAGCGAGCCAGTGGAGGCAAAAACAGACCGGGGTTACGTGCTGGTGGAACTTTATCCAAGCCGGGAAAACTTTGGCCCCACTGAAAATTTATTTCTGATCCAGTCGGAAGTAAATGGAAAAAAGGTGATTGCCAAAACCTTGAAAGACTATTATTATTCTAACAGGAAAAGCTATCGGATCTGGATTGATAAGGTGGGCGGCGCGGACATCACGGCCCTGGTGATAGCGGACAACGTGGGTGAGGACTATGTGGTGAACCTCATAGAATTCCTGGCAGGCGCAGAGGGAGCGTCCTTGTGAAAGGTTTCCTGAGGGCGGCCGTAGAGAAAAGCGTGTGATATGGCTGTAAGCGACCAGTCAGTGATCAAGCAGCGGTCAAAGAAATTGTGTGTGTTGAAAAGAAGAAGGAAGTATTGTGTGAATCAGAAGGAGGAAATCACGTGACAGACAGAAGTGATCTTGGCATCATTGGATCATATGCCATGCCTTTGGAACAGGGATGGGAAGAATATTGCGATTTTGCAGACATCGATGAGATGGACTTGGAATTCTTAAATGACAACAGAAAAACTTCGGGCGTTTTTCCCAGGTTTGGAAAAATAACCATTATTTTTCTCTTGATTTTTATCATTGCCAGCAGCGCGGTGCTGTTCTTGAACTCCGAGTCCTCTTACCGGGTGAGAGGCGCGGTCCAAAACCTGAAACACTTCTTTGCCCCAGAAAAAGAACCGACAATGGATGAAAGCGGCATCAAGGAATTGAAGATCAGAAGCTGGGAGAACGTGAAAAATGGAAAAGACCTGGTAGATAAATTCTGTCTTCCAGGATATATACCGGAAGGATACGTATTTCAGGAAGCTTATTTCTCAAGAGAGGACAGCGTTTCCAGCACATCGGGGACACTTTATACCTATAGGAAAGGCAAGAAGGAGCTGCTGATCTTTATTGACACCTTAAAAGGCGGCGAATGGGACATGTACCTAAGCGGAGAGCCCTATATTGACCCTGAATCAGGAAGAACGCTATACTTGCTGGAAGAGGAAGAAGATGGGACGCTCACCACGGACTACATTACTAATGATACAGAAGCGATCTATTCAATAGGCGTTTCCGGCTGGCTGACCAAAGAAGAAAACGCAAAGATCATCAATAATCTGAAAGAAATCAAATAGCCAGCGTTTTCAAAAGGGCCGCTGCCGCAGGGCCTGCGGGGAATTTTCAGCATATATTGGCAGGAGCCTAATTTCTATGCTATACTGAATCTATATTCTCTGATAGGAAAAGGGCGGAAACCATACGATGAATCAGACGCAGAAAAAAGACTTGATTGAAAAAGCAGTGCGCCTTCATGATGAAGTATTCAAATTTGCGTTTCGCAAGACCAAAGATCGGGAAGCATCACAAGATATCGCACAGACTGTTATGGAGATTTCCATATCCAAAATACATACCCTCAGAAATCCTGAAGCTTTGAAATCCTGGATCAAGCAGATCACAGCCAATCAGATCAAGGAATACTTCAAGGCGTTGGACGTTTATCGAAAGAACACGGTGACAGTTCCGCCTGCGGAAGAACAGGCCTTGATGGAGCAAGTGTGTGACACGGAAGCGGACATCCTGCAAAAGATGGAGACGCAGGAAGCGCGCCGCGATATTATCAAAGCCCTGCTGCGGCTGGAACCAAAGTATCAGGAAATCCTGCGGGATCATCTCGTTTATGAGATCCCTTTGAACCAGGTGGCGGAAAAAAGAAGCATCAACTACAATACAGTGCGGACCAGGTATCAAAGAGGATTACAGCAGCTAAAGGAAGAGTTTGACCGAATAGAGGAAGGAAGATGACCATGGAAGCAAGGGAAACCCATGCGCGGCTCCAGTGCGAAATGCAGGCAGCATGGCTCGATTACAAAATAGAAGAAGATGACATGGACATTCCAAAGCCGGACCTGACATTCCTAGAGGAAATGGATAGCTTGGGCCAAGGCGCAGGCATGAAAGAGACGGATTCAGTCTTTTTAAGAGATGGCACCAGATCCCGCCAGCGTGTTATCCGGATAGGAAAGGTGGCGGTGGTTTTGCTGGCAGTGCTGGTGACCATCAGCGGCACGGCCATGGTCTTAGATTCAGACGCTTCTTACGGAGGCGGCGGCACCATCCACAACATTAAACACTTTTTTTCCCCAAAGAAAGGGCCAGCTGCGGAAAATGAGAACGCAGGCCAGAATGATGGCCAATTGAGCGGCAATGAGCAGCAGATTTCCCTAGGCGGCGTGGATCAGAAAGATTTGATCATCACCGAGTGGAGGGACGTGGAAAAACATAAAAACCTGGTGATAAGATTCTTTCAGCCCACATACATGCCCAAAGGTTACGTGTTCCAACAGGTGTGGTTTGCGGACACAGAGGATGTGACCGCTGCGGTCTACACGTATCAAAAGGGTGAGAACGAATTGATGATCTCCGTGGAAAATTTGAAAGAAGAAGGTTCAGTGAGCCTTGAAGGAGACAGCTATGTGGAGCCGAAAACAGGAAGGGAATTTCACATAGCAAAAGACAAGAAGGATGGGACCTGTACCATCAGCCGCATGGAGGAGGACGATGTGTTTCGTGTCTGGGGAGTATTGGACAAGGAAGAAGGCATGAGGATCATCGATGGCTTGAAAGCCGTGTGAACCAGGCTGCGGCATCTGCTGTGCCATATTTTTCCCGATATGGTGATTCAGGATAAAAGCAATTGTATGTTTTTGTCGAAAAACCATAAAAAAATATAAATCTATAAAAGTTTTTACGGATTGTCAGCAAAAACTCTTTACGATTTTAACGTTTTTGGCTATACTTTTAGTTAGAAGTATAGAGGCTATGGCCTCTAGCATAGAATCAAGAGGAGTGATATGATGATTATCCGAGCCAAATATATGGACATACTGAAAACATACCGGGATGTGCCGCTTGTGAAGATACTGGCAGGAATCCGGCGCTGCGGCAAATCCACGATTTTAGAAATGCTGCGGGACGATCTGCAAAGCGGCGGTATTCCTGCGGACCATATTATCAGTGTGTGCTATACTGCCGAAGACTTTGACGATGGTATGACAGATAAGGATATGTATCACCATATCAAAGAAAAAATCACAGATGACAGCCGGTACTATCTTCTGCTAGATGAGGTGCAGGAAATCAATGGATGGGAAAAAGCAATCAACAGTTTGCTTGAACATGCGAATACAGATATCTATGTGACTGGTTCAAACTCAAAATTGATGTCAAGCGAAATATCGACCTACTTAACGGGCAGATATATTTCGATTCCTGTGTTTACATTATCTTTTGCCGAATATCTGGACTTTAAAAAATCGAGCGGCCTTTCTGCGAAAGAGCTTTTGCCTGAATACATCCGCTTGGGCGGTTTTCCTATTGTAGCCCTCAGCGACTTTGACGAGCGATCAGCGTATCAGATTGTGGAAGGAATCTATCATTCCGTGATCACAAATGATATTACCAGGCGGCATAACATCACCAATTTTGATTTGTTCAATCGAGTGGTAAAGTATATTGTGGAGAATGTAGGCAAGACCTTTTCTGCGAACGCTATTGTGAAATTCCTGAAAAGTGAGGGACGCTCCCTTTCTGTTGAAGCCGTGTATAATTATCTCCAATGGTTAGAAAAAGCTTTTGTGATCTATCGCTGCCAGCGCTATGATTTACAAGGGAAATCAGTACTGAAAACACAGGAAAAATTCTATCTTGCCGATGCTTCTCTAAAATACTGCGTCATGGGCTTCAATCCCAAATCAATCGCGGCCATGCTCGAGAATATCGTGTACTTTGAATTGCGCCGAAGAGGATATCAGGTTTATATCGGGAAAAACGAAACCAAAGAGATTGATTTTGTGGCGGTACGGCGGGACGAACGGATTTATGTCCAGGTGTGCCGCAGGCTGCCGGAGGAATCTGACAGAGAACTGGCCAACCTTCTTGAAATCAAAGATCATTACCCCAAGTATATCGTGACTCTTGATGAACTTGCCTCTGGTAATGTGAACGGCGTGAAAATTATGCATTTAGCGGACTTTCTGTTAAAAGAGAATACTTAAAGAACCATGAGCGGAATAGAAAGCAAGGGGCATGTTACAATACACCCGCTTGCTTTTTTATTATGCAGGGTGAGCGATCAAGAATAAATCTTTTAAACGGATAGTAATATGTTTTGATAGAAGATTTTATCTTGACAGGAGATTTTGATGATGAAGAAACTGAGATTTGGCATCGCCATTATGGCGGTCACGGTTTTGGCCGCCACCTTGATCGCAGTCAAAAACAACGCTGTGAACCAGGCCGCCGCGCCTGCTGTGCCAGGCGTTTCCGCCGCCCAGGCCATATTGGTGGATGGAAAGACGGGGAAAGTTCTTTACGAGAAAAACGCGGACGAAAAAGCGTATCCAGCCAGCACCACCAAGATTATGACCGCGCTGCTGGTGCTGGAGATTTTGGAGTTCTACGACAGCCCTCTGGAGCAGATCGTCACTGTGCCGCAAGAGGCAGAAGGGGTGGAAGGCTCGTCCCTTTATTTGAAGGCAGGCGAACAGATCAGCCTCCAGGATCTGCTCTACGGCCTGATGCTCCATTCGGGAAATGACGCTGCGGTGGCTCTGGCTGTTATCGCTGCGGGGAACGTGGACTTGTTCGTGGAACGGATGAACGAAAAGGCGGCCCGCTTGTACTGTAAAAATACCCACTTTGCCAACCCTAACGGGCTGTTTGACGAAAACCATTATACCACGGTCAGAGACATGTCCATCATTGCCCGGGAAGCCATGACCCACAAAACCTTCCGCGCCATTGTTTCCGCGCCATCCTGGGACGCGGACCGAGAAGAAAACGATTTCGAGCATTTCTACAACAAAAATAAGACGGTCCACGAGTTCAAAGGCGGCACAGGGATCAAGATCGGCTACACGAAAGCTTCCGGCAGGACCCTGGTGGCTTCTGCCCAACGGGACGGGAAAGAGCTGATCTGCGTTGTGATGGGCGCACCAAACTGGTTCAACGATGCATATACATTAATGGAGTATGGTTTTAAAAGATTGGAGGAATAGCCATGACATATAAGGAAGAATTATGCATCGACGCGGGATCGGAAAATTGTCCCTGTCTGCTGGCACAGTCCGGTGACTGTATCACCTGCAGCCGGCTCCAGGGAAAGGACTGCTGCGACTGCAGCTGGCGAGGCGTATGCATATATAATGAATACATTCAAAACGGAAAGAAGATCAACAATCGGCGGCAGAGCCAGAAAACCAAGATCTTAAAGAAAATCTGGTATGGGGAAGATCTGGTGGTGCTGGTGGTGGAAGTGAGCAAGGGCTTTGCTCTGAAAGCTTCCATGCCCGGCTCTTACGTGTTCCTCAAACAGTGCGGCCAGCAGGACTGTTACAGCGTGCCTATTTCCGTCATGCGGGCAGAACCAGAAAAGGGGCAGCTGCATTTAGCTATCAAAGTGATGGCAGGAAAGACTAAAGCATTGGCAGAATCCGGAGATGACATTGAGATCAGAGGCGTTTACCGCAACGGACTGCTAGGCGTTTCCAAGCTGATGACAAAAGAGCCGCAAAAGGTGCTTTGCGTCACCAAAGGCGTAGGCTTCGCGCCAGCGGCCAATTACAACCGCTGGGCTTTTGGCAAGGACACAGTGGACATGATGATCGACCTTGACAAGATCAACCAGGAGCTGGTGAACGATTATTTGGCGGAACATCCAGTGAACAGCATCCGCTACATGGACTTGACTCCCGATTTCGTCTGCCCGGAAAGCTATGATGCGGTCCTGCTGCTGGCATCCGATTATTATCAGGACTCCATTCAGATTCCAGAAGAAAAGAAAGTGCGCAGTAACAATTTCCACATGTGCTGCGGCGAAGGCATCTGCGGGGCCTGTACCATGGTGGACGACCAAGGGAAAAGCCATAAAATGTGCAAATGCCAGTTCTACGAGTTTTAGAAAAGGGCAGCAGTCTGATCAGAACCGCAGGGGAAAACAAAAAAATTTGCGAGCATAACAGGTTTGTGGGTGAAAAACAAAAAAACTTTAAAAAATGGTTGACAGCACACAAATAAAGCCCTATAATAGCAATATAGCAATTGAAAACAACAAACCGATGATTGAGAAGAGTAGGTTCGGACATGGACTTCACAGAGAGCCGCAGGTGGTGGGAACGCGGCAGGGACAGCCGGATTGAATGGACTTATGAGGGCAGGGAGAAAGGCCAGGACGCAGGCGAAGAATCTGAAAAGAGAAAGATGCGAAAAGGCTGAGTAATACCTGACGGGAGCTCCACCCGTGATCAAGGGAGTGCGTATCAACAGCTGTACGCGGAAACAAGAGAAGGGTTTATCCGTTCTCAGGGTGGCATAACAAGAGCAGGCGCTTTTGTCCCATAGCGGGATGAGAGCGTCTTTTTTCGTTTATCGCACGCAGAGCCTCTCAATCAGTCAGGAAAGCGAAAGGAGCAAAAAACAATGAAAAAGAACGTACCCCACAGATTATATCTCACAGAAGACCAGCTGCCAAGGCAATGGTATAACCTGCGGGCTGACATGAAAGAGCAGCCTGCGCCGATTATCAACCCCAGCACCATGAAGCCAGCGGTGCTGGAGGATCTATACCCGGTGTTCTGTAAGGAATTGGCAAAGCAGGAGATGGACAGTGAAACCAGGTATTTCGATATCCCAGAGGAAGTGATGGATATTTACAAGGTGTACAGGCCGTCTCCTCTGTGCAGGGCCTATCATCTGGAAAAGGCATTGGACACGCCGGCAAAGATCTATTATAAATTTGAAGGCAACAACACTTCCGGCAGCCACAAGCTGAATTCCGCCGTGGCCCAGGCTTATTACGCGAAACAGCAGGGGCTGAAAGGCTTGACCACAGAAACCGGAGCCGGACAGTGGGGGACAGCGCTTTCCGAAGCCTGCTCTTACTTTGGACTGGACCTGGAAGTTTACATGGTGAAAGTTTCCTTCACCCAAAAGCCCTTCCGCAAGAACATCATTGAGACCTTTGGCGGAAGCGTATTCGCTTCACCTTCCGACAGAACGGAAGCGGGAAGAAAGATTCTGGCCGTGGATCCGGAAAACAGCGGCAGCCTGGGCTGCGCCATTTCCGAAGCCGTTGAGCGGGCTGTGACCACGGAAGGCTATCGCTATGTGCTGGGTTCTGTCCTCAATCAAGTGGTGCTGCACCAGTCTGTCATTGGTCTGGAAGCGAAAAAGGCCATGGAGCTGCTGGACGAGTATCCGGACATTGTTATCGGCTGCGCTGGCGGCGGGTCTAACCTGGGCGGCCTGATCGCGCCGTTCATGCAGGACAAGATCAAGGGCAAGAGCGATCCGAGGATCGTGGCCGTGGAACCTGCTTCCTGCCCATCCTTTACAAGAGGCGTTTACAAATATGATTTCTGCGACACAGGGATGATCACGCCAATGGCCAAGATGTACACTTTGGGCTGCACCTTCAAGCCATCTGCTAACCATGCCGGCGGCCTGAGATATCACGGCATGTCGCCGATCCTTTCAAAACTGTACCATGACGGATACATGGAAGCGGTGGCCGTGGAGCAGACGAGAGTCTTCGATGCGGCAGTTCAATTCGCCAAGCTGGAAACCATCCTGCCAGCGCCTGAATCCGCCCATGCCATCCGGCAGGCCATTGATGAAGCGCTGAAATGCAAAGAATCAGGCGAGGAAAAGACGATCCTCTTTGGCCTGACAGGGACCGGATATTTTGACATGACTGCCTACGCTTCCTACAATGCGGGCAACATGAGCGATGATATTCCAACAGATGAGGAATTGAAACCATCCATGGACGCGATCCCGAAGATCCCAGGGATCCAGGAATAAAGACAGGGAAATAACGAGATTTACCAGCGCCTTTTCCATTATGCGAAAGGGTGCTGCTGTTTTTAGGGGAGAAATTCTTAGCGTTTTAACGATAAAAGCCCCATCATGCGGTCCTCCATGGTGCAGGAAATGCTTGGTGTCGTGAAAAAATACATTGAAGACCCCGTCTCTCTGGGGTAAAATAACAATAAAGAACGCAGCGAGCGTGCTGCCAAAGAACATTTTGGACGGCGCTTTGACACAGCAAAAGAGGAGATCAGAAAAGGATGGGAGGAGCAGCATGAATTGCAGGCAATGCGGACAGGAAATCAGAGATACTGCGAAATTCTGCAAAAATTGTGGCGCGCCTGTCCAGCAGGAAGCGGCCGCACAAGAAGGAACTGTCCAGAATGCGGATGCGGGCCAGGGTGTTTTTTGGCAGGTTCACAAGAAAAGGCTGCTGCTGGTCATCATTGGGGTTCTGGTTTTCTGCGCAGGGGTGGCCGCGGCGCTGCTTTTGCCGGATCTGATGAAAGACAAGGCCGAAGATCAAAAGCCTGCCACAGTGAAGAAAACAGTGAGCAGCGTGGATCTGCAGGATGTTTATGAAATGGAAGATAACAAGCTGGTGCTGGATCCCCTGTCTGTTTCTTACGAAGACGGGACCAGCCAGCTGCTGACAGACTACAAGGTCTACATCGACACGGTCTTGTATGAACCGGTGGATGGAGCTATTGCGGCGGAAAACCTATATGACGGCAAGCATTTCGTGCGTTTGGAATGGCAGCAGGAGAGCGAAGCTTACGAGTATGAAAAGACAGTGACCATGGAACACAAAAAGGATACTTGGGAAAAGTACCCTGACTTGGTAGGCAAGACGGGAAAAGAGATCGCTGGAGCTTATGGAGCTTTGGGTGAACCAATCTTCGCGGGACTAGGTGAAGAGGATTGGGGATACGCTTATGCGGACGTGCCATCTATTGCTGTCCAAGTTTGTTTTCCTGTGAGCCTTTTGGATAGGATGGGCGAGCCAGAGGATTATGGGCAGTCCGATGTCCAATGCGTAGAAATGAGCGGAACCTTGGATGCCTTTTTCTACAATTTGGAGTCAGAGATGAGCCTGGAGGATTTGGCCAACATCTTGAACCTAACCTTAGCGGAGAGCGAGGCAGGGGGCTGCACAGGCACGCTCGCAGATGGAAAACTGATTTACATTGGCGAAGGTCAGGTGCTGGACGGGATCTATACGCCAGACACCCAGATGCGGGTATCTGCCAGTGAAGAGGATCAGCCAAAGTTTTTGGATCAGATCTTTTAGGCTGGCGCAGGGGTTATAAGGCAAATGGGACGCAGGCAAGAATCTGGAGTTCAATCAAAAAAATTATCATAACGGAGGAAAAGCATGATTTACATTGAATCTGACAGCAGGGATCCATATTTCAATTTGGCTCTTGAAGAATATGTTTTCGAACATTTTGACCGCAGGGAGGAATATTTTCTCTTGTGGCAGAACGCCAACACCATTGTGGTAGGGAAATTTCAAAACACCGCAGAAGAAGTGAACCAGGAGTTCGTAGATCAAAACAACATCAAAGTGGCCCGCCGTCTTTCCGGCGGCGGCGCGGTGTATCACGATGACGGCAACTTGAACTTCACTTATATCGTAGATCAGGGGGACCGTGATCTCTTTTCCTTTGAAGCTTTTGCGGCTCCGGTCATTAAAGCCCTGAGAACCTTTGGCCTGGATGCGGAATTCACGGGACGCAACGATCTGCTGCTGGAGGGCAAGAAGATTTCTGGCAGCTCTCAGTATGTGAAAAAGGGCAGGATCATGAACCACGGCTGCATCATGCTGGACAGCAACGTGGCTAATGTGGCAGATGCCTTAAAGCCAAAGGAGGCAAAGTTTGCGTCCAAGAGCATCAAATCCGTGCGCAGCAGGGTGACTACTATCAATGCTAATCTGGCGGAGCCGATTTCCATGGAAACCTTCAAAGCCGCCATTGTCAAGGAAATCGAAGGCAGCGAGAACATGCGGCGCTATACCCTCACTGAGGAAGATCGCCAGGCCATCGAAAAGCTGAGAAGTGAAAAATACGCCACTTGGGATTGGAATTACGGAAAATCGCCGGTATATGATTATCGGCAGGAGCGTAAATTTGATTTTGGCCTGGTTTCCGTGAACGCCCAGATCAAACAGGGAGTTATCGAAGAGATCCGCATCTTTGGCGATTTCTTTGGAAACGGCGACATCCAGGATTTGGAAGCGGCCTTGATTGGAGAAAAGCTGGACGATGGTTTTGGTGCCAGGATCGAGAAGAAAATCGACATCGAGCATTATATAAAAGGCATGACCGGCCAGCAGCTTCAGGAACTGCTGCGCTGAAAAATATGGATATTGTTTCGCTGCGGAAACTGTTTGGCTGGAATTTCAGGCGCAGTGTGTACAAATCATATATTTTCTTTGATGTTGTGCACACTTTCACGATCCGGGATGCGAACATTTTTTGGATTGGCAGCTTAACCAGTCCTCCAAAATATCCGCACCCTCATCGAGGCATTACGATTTGTCAATTGGCAGCGTGTTTCAAGGGTGGGAAAAATGAAAATTCACACCATGCTGGCGAAAAGGTGGCAGGAGGTACCCCATGAACGATTATTTGAATACCAATATTCCTTATCGGCTGTTCCAACAGGTGCTGAACAGCAAAGTCTATGTGGACAAGAGCATGCTGATCGAAAAGGTGTCAGAGCGTATCGGGACCATGAACCGATATATCTGCCTCACCCGGCCAAGGCGTTTTGGCAAGTCGGTCAACGCCCACATGTTAGGCGCCTATTATACAAAGGGCATGGATAGCCGAAAGCTCTTTGACGGGCTGGACATCGCTGGAACGGAAAGCTATGAGAAGCACCTGAACCAGCATCATGTGATTTATGTAGATTTCAGCAGACAGCCGGACGGCTGTGCCAGTTATGAGGAATATATCACAGATATCCAAAATAGCTTCCGAAGTGATTTGGAGGCTGCCTATCCGGAGTTGGGCCAGCGTTCCTACTCTAGCGTGAGCAAGATGCTCCAGGCCACGGGAGACAGCTTTCTCTTTATCCTGGATGAATGGGATTCCATCTTTTATGAGCGATTCATGGGCAAAAATGAAAAGACGCAGCATTTGAAATTCCTGAAGGGACTATTAAAAGACCAGCCTTATGTGGATCTGACTTATATGACAGGAGTGCTGCCCATTGCCAAGTACACCAGCGGCTCAGAACTCAACATGTTCCGGGAATATAGCTTCATCAATGACCATACTTATGAAACTTATTTTGGATTTCTGGAGGATGAAGTAAGGGCGCTGTGTGAAAGGCAGGGAACACTCAGCTACGAGGAACTGGCCGCTTGGTACGATGGTTATCGCATCAGCGATGGCAGGCATCTTTTCAATCCTCGTTCCGTGAATTTCGCGCTGACAGATGGCGTATGTCTCAACTATTGGACAGAGACAGGGCCTATGCATGAAATCGCTGATTGTGTGGAACACAACGTGGATGCGGTCAGGGAGGATATAGTCAAGCTGGTGGCAGGCATCCCGGTGGAGACAAGGCTCAACGGATACAGCGCCGTGGAGCAGCAGCTTGACACCCGAAACGAGATTTTATCGGCCATGGTGGTATATGGATTTTTGTCTTATGATGACGGGAAACTGCGGATCCCTAATCAGGAGCTGATGGAAAAGTTTGAAAGCGTCTTGGAAAGGGACAGCATGGGGGAAGTGAAGGCCATTGTGGACCGTTCCAAGGAAATGCTGGAAGCAACGCTTTCCTGTGACGCGGAGAAAGTAGCGGAAATTTTGGAGGGAGTCCATGACCGGGAAATCCCGTTTCTGAATTACAGCGATGAAAATTCCCTGTCCTGCGTCATCACTTTGTGCTATTTGGCAGCCAGGGACAGCTATCACATGGAGCGGGAAGCAAAGAGCGGCAAAGGGTACTGCGATTATTTGTTTTTGCCGAAAAAAAGCGGTGCTCCGGCCCTGATCCTGGAATTGAAGGTGGGAGACGGCTGTGAAGCGGCCATTGCGCAGATTCGGTCAAAGGATTACCTGCAAAGAGCCAGAGAGCAGGGCGCAGAGGAGATCCTTCTGGTTGGGATTACTTATGGCAAGGATAAGCGGCATCACTGTTTGATTGAAAAAGCCTAGGGATGGGACGAAAAACAGAGCCTTGGCCCAATTGGCGCAAGACTCTATTTTTTATTCGAGCATCATATGCGATGGGCTTTGATGGAAAGGATGGATGCTCAGATTTTATGCCTTTTCTTTTTGATAGATGATTTTGCCGTCCTTGATGGTACACAGCACTTCCATGTTTAATAATTCATCGCTGTCAGCCAGCTCATAAGGATTGCCGCTGATGATGACCATATCAGCGATTTTTCCAGTTTCCAGAGAGCCTTTGCGATCTTCTTCCTGATTTGCGTAAGCGGCATTGATGGTGCACATTTTGATGGCATCTGTGACGGAAATATTTCGCACTGGATTGTATCCCCGTACGCAATGGGCCAGATAAGTCAGAGGCTGGATCGGTGCCACAGGCGCATCAGAGCCGCTGAGAATCGTGATGCCTTTGTCGATCACCTTGTTGAACGGATCCATCCGGTTCGCCCGATCCCGGCCTACCACATTGGCAAACGGGCTGCCTTCGCCGTCCCAGAAATAGGAGAAGCTTGGCTGCATGGACAAGATGATATTCAATTCTTTTGCCATTTCTATCTGCTGGTCAGTCGGAAGGCAGAAGTGCTCTAATCTATGGCGAATATCCTTTCTCCCTTGTTCAGCGAATACCCGGTGGTAGGTGTATAACAGCTGATCAATGGCTCGTTCGCCTATTGCGTGCATGGTGCACTGCATGTTCCGGGCGTGGGCCTTGGACACAAAGTGATAAACCTCTTCATCCGTATGATACAGCACGCCTCGAAGCTCTGGCCGATCATCGTAAGGCGTGAAGCAGGCCATAGTATGTTCAAAAGCCGCACCGTCAAGAGTCAGACAGCCGCCGACCCGCACAAGGCCTCTTTTCGCTGCTTCTTCAGGCTCCCAGGTTTGATGGAAAACAGTCAAATCAATAGGGAGTGTGTCTTTTCTCGCCAAAACGATGTCTACGTCCCTGTCACCTTCCACGAATTGCCCAAACAAACCATGCATGGAAGTGACGCCTTGAGTGACCGCGTGCTCGGCGCAGTCCTGAACGAATTTCCATATTTCATCATCAGAAAAAGAGCCCCATATGTTGTTCTGCGCATAAAATGTGGCTTCGTCCGATGTGTACACGCCTGTGGGTGCTCCCTTTTCATCCACTTCAACGCCAGGATATCCTTCAGGTACAGCGGCAATGGCATCGACCTTGGAATTATAGGCGTTTCCATGCATGGAAGCGGCAAACACAATGACTTTATGGCCGTGAGAGATTTCATCCAGTTCATATTTGGTGGGATAACGGTGCTCTTTGATCGCTTGGTCGAGAAAGTTGAACCCATAGACCCAGCCGTCTCCCGGTTCTGCGAGGCAGCGTTCTTCCAGGGCTGACAGCACATCCCTGAGGCATGTGCAATCCTGGAGCATGACGCTGTTAAGCATGGTCCCGGCGCTCATCACATGAACGTGACAGTCACACAAACCAGGTAAAACCGTATGTTTTTCAAGATCAAAAGTTTCGCTAGTCTCACCAGTGAAATCTCCCAAGCCCAGCGCCGCTATTTTTCCATCCTTCACAGCGACCCAATGGTATTTGCTTTCCTTTTCATCCATGGAAATCACGGTTCCGTTATAGTAAACAACATCGAATTTCATAAGTTTCCTCCTCTCAGGCAGCGTTAGATTCGATTGTGATTCTTGTTTCATTGATCCTGTGAGAACTGTTTCATGGCCTTATTTTAATACGGAAATCAAAAAAATCCATGGGCCAAAGAGATCAAAAAAGGATACCATCTGCCAGGAAGGGAGACATAAGTATAAATAATATCGTACTTTGCATTCATTGCGGATATGATACAATGAAAAATAAGGAGCTGTAAAAAACAGCGCAGGAGGCAAAACATGAAGCTTTGTGAAAACGACTGGCTTACCATTAACAACCTGATCTTGAACATGTACTCGCACAACGGTAAGCGTTTGCTTGACAATGATTTTATCAAAAATTTAAAGTACTTGATCCCCTATGACAGAGCCAGCTTTTTCATCCACGATTATGAGGGGGAGCGTACCCTTTGCAAACCGGAAGGTATTGGATTCGAAGAAGGGGTTCTGGAAGAAAAATCAGAGTTCATCAACAATTCGGTCCCTCATGTCTGGGTGAATTTTTATGAGCGAAGCACAGTTGTCAGAGATTCAGACTTGTTTGACGAACGAGAACTGAGAAATTCCATGTACTACAGCAGTCTCCTGATCAACGAGAATGTGAAGTACTTTTTGACCATTTCTCTGGCGCATAACAAAATGCGGGTGGGTGTGCTCACGTTGTTTAGAGAAAAGGATAAGGAGGATTTCTCCGATAAGGAAGTGTACATCGCAGAGCAGATCATGGATCATATTGCCTGCTACGCTTATCAGAGTTATGAGTTGGATCAGTATAACCAGAAGAGCCATCGCATAAGGCCGGAAAAGCTGGCAAAGCAATACGACCTGACGGCACGGGAAAGCCAGGTGCTGCAGCTGCTGCTCAAAGGCTACTCCACGAGAAGCATTTGTGAAGAGCTCCATGTGGCTGAGCCTACGGCCAAAAAGCATCTGGGCGGTCTTTATAGCAAATTGAAGATAAAAAACAAGGCGGAACTTTTCAAAGTTTTCTCTGAGGATGATCTGGATGGATAAAAACGGATACTATGATGTAAAACGTATGATCACAATGATATGAAAGTATGATTGTGATTTTTTATTGCCTGTTTATACTGGAAGTGTGAGAACGGTTTCAGACAATTCGTAATATTATTTTTGTTTTTCCAAAGGAGGATAGAAATGAGTCATTTTAAACTAAAGGATGAAACAGGTAAGATTTATAAAGGTTGGTACATAACCCTGATGGGGATCATTCTCATGACTTTCGCGTATTCGTGCGTAGTATCAGTGGCAGGGCAGTTCATACTTCCGGTCACAGAAGATCTGGGTCTTCAGATCGGAGACTTTTCTCTGTGGATGACCATCATGAGCGTGACATCCATTTTGTTTTTGCTGCTCTTTAGTAAAGTGTTTTCCAAAAAAACAGTGAAAAAAATCATGATCATCGCCTGTATTTGCGGTGTTGCGGGGTTCGTGGGGTTCGGAACGTCCCATTCCCTGATGCAGTTTTATATTTTTTCCCTTGTTTTAGGCGTTTGCTTTTCCGGCCTGACCACAACGCCTTGCACGCTGCTGGTATCCAACTGGTTTGGTCCGGCTATGAGAGGTAAGGCGCTGGGCATCTTGTTCGGCGGCAACTCCATCGCCATTTGCGTGTTTATCCCGATTTTGAACATGATCATCCAAAAGCTTGGCTGGAGAAACGCCTATTTCACGCTAGCGGGCATCCTGCTGATCGTTTGTCTGCCGATGATTTTAAAGCTGACCATATGGAGCCCGGAAGATTGCGGCATCAAAAGGATGGGCGATGATGAAAACACCCAGGTGGATGCTGAATTAGAGGGGATTTCCTTTAAAGAGGGTCTGAAAAAGCCTTCCACATGGATCATGTTTTTGACGGGTACGCTGTTGGTGATCCCTTCCAGTGCGATTCTGGCACATTCACAGCCGTTCATGGTAATGAATGGATACAGTGCCACGTTTTCATCCACTGTTATCTCCATTATGATCGGCATCTGCCTGATCACTTGCATCATGGTAGGCGCGATCAAGGATAAATTCGGATTGAGAACAGCAGCGGTGTTCACAGGCGTTTGCTTTATTCTAGCCTACGTGTCGCAGATTTATATCCCTACAGGCGGGATGGTGATGGTCCTTGGTTTCATCATCTTTTACGGCCTGGGCTGCCCTGCCGTCAACATTGTGTCTCCATTACTCGCCAACCACATGTTTGGTGACAAAGAGGTGGGCGCGTTTATCGGATATGTAAATATGTTCATCGCAGTGGGCGGCGCTTTTGGAACTTCCATTGTGGGAAAAATGTACGATGCTTCCGGAAGCTATATCACGGCCTTTTGGATGTGCGCGGCGCTGCTGGCTATTATGACGATTTTAAGGTTCGTCCTTTCCGGGAACAATTTCTTCTATAAAAATCGGATGTAGACGACATATGAGATGTGCAGGATCAGGCTAGTTGCTTGATCAAAAAACAACAGGCTTTCGCAGTGCCATGACGCTGCGGAAGTCTGTTTTACTATTTGTTATTGATGGAGCAACATGAGGAACGGGAGCGGGCGATGGGCGGGTAAAACTTTGTTGATCGGGCAGCCGTATTTTTTTACGGTTGTTTTACGGCTGAAAATAGCAGGTAAAAGCATCATAATCGATACTTCGTCCCCCGGCCGGTACCTTCGATGGTGATAATGCCTCGTTTTGCCATGGCTTTTAGGATTCCAGAAACTTTAGATTTACCAAAAGTCACGGATGATGTGATCTCGCTGATAGGCTTTGGCATGGTTTTACTTAAAAGGCGGTACACTGCTTTTTCGTCTTCTGTCATTTCTGGAGCATCCTCAAGGATCGGTAAAATTACTTTTATCATTTGACTATTGATTTCAAAAATTGGCTTTCGCACGCTTTTGGTATAGGCTTGGATAATTCTTAAAACGCCAGTGCCGAAGATTTCCACGATATTCAGTCTGTAAAAAACATTGCTCAGAATCGGGTTCCTCAGTACCGATATTTTTCCAGCTAGATAATTTTCCTTTGTGATGCCGCTTGGAAGTCCGCCAGGGGAAATGACTTCGACCCTGTCATTAAACATGAGCACTCGGATCTGGGCATTGAGGTCCCAGACTCGGTGAATCAAAGCATTTGCTATAGCTTCTCGAAAAGCGGCTTCTGGGATAAGCTCCACTTTTTTACGGACAGAGCTGGTGATTTCTTCATATTGATAATAATCTTGAAATAAGTTGATCGCCTGCGTATAAGCGGCGAGGGCTGACATGTTAGCGAAGGTCGCTCTCTTATGGATGATGCTGATGTTTTCTCCGAACTTGGCCATGTCAATGCCGGGAAATTCGTTTCGATCAGCTAATATGGCTGCGGCATGGTTATATCCATCTGTGTTAGAGTATAAGTTCAAGGTCTTTAGAATGTCTTTATTAAAGGCCTCGATGCCTGTGTGTTCTTTGAACTTTTCCTCTAATATGTGAAAGGACAGGTCTTGGTTCTTTGCCGGAAGTTCTTCAAATGATAAGTTTTTTCCTTCCAAAACAAGCCTCGTGAATTCCAAAGTATCCACCTCTATGGTAGCGGTGTCGTTTCGTTTGTACGCTTTAGATTTATATAAATAAGGCTTATTGGGTCCGCTATTTACAGTCAGTATGATAGTTTGATCAGAATCCTGCGCCTGGAGGGCGTAGTCGGGCTGAGGCGAGATGCTGTCATTGATTTTATTTTCGATTTCAAGGCATGCGCCTGCTATGTCCTCCAGGCCTTTAATTTGCCCCTGATCAGTGATGCCGAATATAATACGGCCGCCTTCGTAATTGGCAAAGGCACTGACAGTTTTTAGAAATGTGTTTGTTATGGTTTGTTTGAATTCCAAAGTTTTGTTTTCTTTCATTTGTGATTCTTCCCTATGGTATTTTTATTATGTCCAAATCTACTTCAATTATACTTAAAAACAACCGTAAAAACAACCGTATTTTTTTACGGTTGTTTTTAGTTCGCCCAGCAAGGGCGAGTTTTAACGGGTGAAAGTCTTGAGTGTGCGTAGACAAGGACGAAGCACATAGCTGAACAGCAAGGGTGTCCGCCGTGAGACGGAATCTAAAGGAATATGATCCATTTCGATCGGCTGAAAACAGCTGATAAAAACGGGTTTCAATCAGAAATGGACTCATGATCTGTTCCGATAATTCCATTGACAAACGGTCGGCATATCGACATAATGGAATAAAGGAAATGATAACGCAAATGTACTGGTGCGAGCTAAACGCAGATATTAATTCCGTCGAAGTCGAGCAAGAAATATCCAGTGAACAGGCCTGGTATTTGCGAGAAAAATATTTAAGAATGAAACGAGGTGAATAACCAAGGAACTTCTGGGGCTGGACTTCACGAATTGTAAAACGATATTTCCTGCGTCATGGCATATGACAAAACCCCCTCTCTCTGCATATACTAACAGGGATTGGGGGTATTTGATTTGTATAAAGTAGTAGTGATCGGAGGCGGCTGGTCCGGCTGTGCCGCTGCGGTGGCAGCGAGAAAGGCCGGAGCAGAAGTGGTCCTCCTGGAAAAGACCGACATGCTGCTGGGCCTGGGAAACGTAGGCGGCATCATGCGCAACAATGGCAGATTCACGGCAGCAGAGGAAAACATTGCTCTGGGTGCCCGCGAACTGTTCGACATCACGGATAAATGCGCCAGACACATTAACGTGGATTTCCCGGGACATAAGCATGCCAGCCTGTACGATGTGGTGAAAGTGGAGCCGCAGGTGAGAAAGCTGCTCCAGGAAATGGGCGTGGACATCCGCCTCATGAGCAGGGCCATTGACGTGGAAAAACGGACCGGCGATCCGGTCATCATCGACAAGATCATTTTGGCGGGCGGCGAAGCCATCGAAGGAGACGTGTTCGTGGAAACTACTGGGAGCACTGACTCGTATCGTTATACACAAGGAGTTAATTCACCAAGAGGAAAAAATCCATAATAGCTTGAAAACACTGGGTTTTGGGACAACCCAAGGCAGTGTCTTCGTATTTGTGTAACCAGGTCAATTTGAAAACATCTTCATCTGTCAAAACAGAAAAAATCTAATCGTCAGAGAAAAGGGCGACGATAAAAAGTAATGCGGAGTGAAGACGGAAAGAGAGGAAATACATGTGCAAGGTAATTGCGATCGCGAATCAAAAAGGAGGCGTGGCCAAGACCACCACTGCCATCTCCATGGGCGCGGGGCTCACAGAGAGAGGCTTTAAAGTCTTATTGGTTGATGTCGATGATAGCGGAAATCCATCGCTGTCAAAGGGATTAGGAATCGCTGAACCAGAGAAATCTTTGACGGACTTAATGCTATTTCGGATTTTACAACGGGATATTATAGAAGAACTGCAAAGCGTAATTGTCCGACACCAAGAGGGAATGGACATCATCCCAGCAGACCATACACTGCCAGGAATCACAGACGCATTAAATGGCGTTCAGGACGAGGGACGAAAACGAGGAATTTTGAGAGAAATTGTGGATAGAGTAAAGGACGATTACGACTATGTTCTCTTAGACGCGGCACCCGCGCTAAATCTGATGTCCATGAATGTTCTCACTGCTGCTGATGAGGTCATCATTACTACGCAGCCTCAAGGCGCTTCTGAAGAAGGGATTTTAGAATTGCTTCAAGTGGCCATGCAGGTGCGGGCGAATATGAATCCGGAACTGATTGTCAGAGGCCTTCTAATCACTATGCTGGATGTTAGAACCAATTACAATAAGGATAAGGCGATGAAAATGGCAAATGGGTACACAGAGCTGGGCATGAAGGTTTTTACCACACGAATTCCACGAGCTGTGTCGGCAGAGGAATGCGTAGAAAAACGAATTAGCATTCTAAAGTATGATTCAAAAGGTAAAGTAGCGGCAGCTTACAGGCAATTTGTCGAAGAGTATTTAAACGGAAGATAGAAAGGAGGATGAGCGTGGAGAACTTGAAAAAAGAATCTCTAATGGCGGGACTGTTTGGAAGCACGGATGCCATGCGGGAAGAAGGGATTCAGCCTGGAGAGAAAGTAGCGGTCAATCGATTACATCCTTCTAAACAAAATCACTTTCGAGTGGAGGATGATGAAGCCATGGAAGAATTAATTGCTAGCATTCAACTGAAGGGTATTCTGGAGCCATTGTTAGTGCGTCCATCCAAAGAGATGGATGGATATGAGATCCTGTCCGGCCACCGAAGACGCCATGCAGCCATAAAGGCAGGCCTGCAGGTAGTGCCGGCCATCGTGATGGAGGTATCGGATGAAGAACGAGACATTATTCTTGCGGATTCCAACCTGCAGAGGCCCCAGATTCGAATCAGCGAAAAGGCTTGGGCCATCCGTCTGAAATATAATGCCATCAAGCGGAAACAGGGGTGCAAAACAGCCCAAGAAGAAAAAAAGGCACCCGGTGCCCTTTTTAACAGTGCCCAGACAATTGCGGAACAAATGGGAGTCGGGGAACGAACCATCAAGAACTATCTCCGCCTGACCCATCTCATCCAGCCGCTTTTGGATTTGGTGGATGATGGAACGCTGCCTTTGAAAGCAGGCGTGCAAGTATCCTATTTAGCAGAGCCAGCGCAATATCATGTTTTGAATGTGATGGAGATGGAGAATATCAGGATTAACGAGACGTTGGCCAAAAAACTGCGGACATCTTTGTCTGACACAGCAACTTTAGATGATGTGGTTCTATTGCTAAATTTGGGTAAAAGCTCACAGACGCGGCCTGCTAAAAGACTTGGGATCAAAGTGGATCGGGATATTCAACAGACTTATTTTCCCGAGGATTATAGTGAGCAGGAAATGCAAGATCTATTAATCACATTATTAGATGCGTGGGCTAGAGAACATAACCCGAAGTATCAAAGCGACATCTCGAAAACACCATAACGGCAAAGATTAACAAACAATAAAATATGAAACCTAAAAGAGCAGCTTGATCTTAGAATCAGCTGTTCTTTTTTTAAGAGCATGAACAAAAGAAATGAATAGGATTGATGGCGGTTTCCCTTTTTCGGGAAGTATTCAAGAAGTTATCAAGTTGCGAGTATAATCGAAGTAGTCAGTTTGTGAATTTTTATGGGCATCCGTATATTGTATTGCAATTGGCTATACAATATGCTATGATCAATAACAGAAAGGAAGGTGCATATTATGGCGACAAAAAGCGCGAATGTAACGGCTCGTGTGCAGCCTGAAATTAAACGGCAGGCGGAGGCGGTTTTAGATAAAATTGGACTGCCTGTTTCCGTCTTGATTGATACTTTATACAGACAAATTATTATGACGGGTGGCGTTCCGTATTCCTTAACAGTTCCGACTCTGCCTACAAGAGATAGTATGACAGATGAACAATTTAACATAATGATGGAAAAAGGATATCAACAGGCAAAGACGGGCGAAGGACTTTCTGTTGACCAAGCCTTTACTAAAATTCGTGAGGGTATTTAAGCATGCGGTACGAAGTTAAGCTGACCGCACAGGCAATCGAGCAGATAGAAGAAATCGCACAGTATATTTCCAAAGTTCTGTTAGTGCCGGAAACTGCGCAGAAATGGGCAGATACTCTACAATGTGAAATTGCGAAGCTGGATTCTATGCCATCACGATACCCTCTTACGGAGGAAGAACCATGGCAAATGAAAGGGATTCATAAAATGCCCTTTAAAAACTTTCTTGTCTATTATTGGATTGATGAGGATAAGGAAGTTGTGTGGGTTACAGCAGTGATTTATGGGCGGAGAGACCAGAGCGCAGCTCTGGTGGATATGTCGCTTAGTGATAAAGAATAGACATGATAACGAGTTGGCAAACTCTATGAAAGAATCCACCGTATTTACAGGAATCACTCTTGTTGAGAAGAAGAATCATGCTGAAATTAGTGATTCGCTATTTGTGGGATGTTCCATTTACGGAGAATACAGTAATGTTTTTAGCTAATTGCAACACACAAAAATAATAGGAGAAAAAAGGACACCCAGTGGCCTTTTTCCAGTGCGGAGAGTATCGCCGAAAAAGTGGACCGGGATATCCAACAGACTTATTTTCCCAAGGATTATAGTGAGCGAGAAACGCAGGAGCTATTCATCACATTATTAGACATGTGGGCTAGAGAACATAACCGGAAGTATCAAAGCGACATCTCGAAAACGCCATAACGAGAAAGATTAACAAACAATAAAATATGAAACCTAAAAGAACAGCTTGATCTTAGAATCAGCTGTTCTTTTTGTAAGAGCATGAACAAAAGAAACGAGGTCAAACATGGAAAATAAAATGAATTACACGGAATTCAAAGAACAAATCATGGACGAATTGGCAGCCATGCCGTATTTGGAAGGAAAACCGCGGAACAGGGAGGTTCTCAAACCCAATCGACAGGTGATGACGGGACTTTACCTGGATTGCAAAGACAGAACGCCCAGGCCAATGGCCTATCTGGAAGAAATGTACCAGGAATATTTGGAACACGGAGATTTCGATAAAACATTGAGGCTGGCCGCATGGACGATTTCGCAAGAGTATCCATCGAGGGAACTTCAGCAGTTGGACTTCGCCAATTGCCAAGATCAATTGATCTGCGAACTAGTGGGAATCAAACAAAATAAGGAGTTGCTTGAACAAATTCCCCATGTGCGCCAAAACGACATGGCGGTGATTTTCCGAATTTTGCTGTACACGGAAGATGAGGGGCGCGCCACATGTTTAGTGAACGAGGAGATACAGAAAGAGCTAAGGATGACGAAAGAAGCGTTGTATGAAAAGGCCATGGAAAACACGGCCCGCCTTTTACCAGTGGTGGTAATGGAACTCGCTCCCAATCTCACGATATTGAGCAACAAGGACCTGTTGCGTGGAGCCGTCTGCATGTTGTATCCAGGCGCGCTGGAGAAAATAGCGGAAGAGAAAGGGGTTGATTTGTACATACTCCCCAGCTCTATCCATGAAACTCTGGCCGTGCCCGATGACGGGGAGCTGACTGCGGCCGATCTTCAAACGATGATCCGAGAAGCGAACCGGACATGCGTGGATCCTGACGAAATCCTCACGGACAGCGTGTATCGCTACAGCAGGGAAGACGGCATCATCCATCGCTGCAAAGAAGCACCGCAAAGAGTGCGGTAAAGGACAAAGGAGGCGCTAATCATGAAAACAGTCGAGAAAATCATGCTGTGCTTTTTGGCGGCGATCTTTTTAGCGTCCGCTGGGACTTTGGCTTGGTACACACTGCGGGCATACACGGCGCAAAGCCACATGGAAGCTTTGGCTGCGAGGAAAGCGGGAGAAACAACCAAAGACCTGAAGACAAGGAAAGACACCATCAAGGGAACGTACAAAGACTTGTGGAAGGAAAACGAAGACTTGATCGGGTGGATCGAAATCAAAGGAACCCACATCGACTATCCGGTCATGCAATCCAAAGAAGCCCCGGAATTTTACTTAACGCATGATTTCAAAAAAGAGCGCGAAGCAGCGGGAACGCCTTTCATGGATGCGAGCAGCGACATTTCCCTTCCCACTCAAAACTGGCTGCTTTACGGGCATAACATGCGGTCAGGCATCATGTTCCATGACCTTTTGAAATATGCGGACAAAGATTTTTACGAGGCCCACAAGACGCTGCGCTTTGACACGATCCATCCCGGTCAGGGGCACGAGTATGAAATCATGGCCGCTTTTTACACCAGCGTTGACGCACCGAGTTTTCGATATTTTGAATACGCGGGGATGGTCACGAAAGACGATTATGAGACTTACGTAGAAAACGTGAAAGAACTGTCGGAGTATGAAACCAACGCAACCGCCCAATATGGAGAACAGCTGCTTACCTTGTCCACGTGCAGTTACCATGTGCCTGGCAGGAACGGGCGGTTCGTGGTGGTGGCCAAGCAGGTGAAAAACACAGCAAAGGAGGGATTTGGATATCATGGAACAACGAATGATTTTTACATAAAATTGTGTGAAGAAGAGAGACTCATTCGGTTTGAAAAAGGCCTTTACTATGTTCCGCGGCAGACCGTATTCGGACTCAGCGTCCTGAATCCCGCAAAAGTGATTGAGAAAAAATATGTGCGATCAGGAGAAAATGTTTTCGGCTATTATTCCGGGCTGTTTTTCATGAACCAGATCGGTTTGTCGAATCAGACACCGAACGTGATTGAAATATTCACCAATCATGAATCCGCAAAGGTCCGTGATGTCAATGTGGGCAGCCAGAAGATAAGGCTTCGCAAAGCGAGAACGGAAATCACGAAGGATAACGTCGCAGTATTGCGTTTTTTGGAACTCATGAACACGATCGAACCGGACGCGGTAGATGGCACAACCCGGCAAAGACTCATCAATTACATCAACGAAAGCGGCATCAGGAGAGCGGACATCTCCATGTACGCCCCTGTTTTTCCTGACAGAGCCATGAGAGCGATGATTGAAAGCGAGGTGATATACAGTGTCGCACAATGATCCGAAAGGGTAGCGACATCTTCTTGAGACAATTTGTTCCGCAGGCGTAAAGCCTTCAGATTAGCGCCTATGGAAACGTCTTGATTGATAACAGATGATCTTGTTTGAGAAGCACGAAATCCGATGCGACTCTAACCCAACTCCTATTTCCGCATGTTTATTATTAAATTTTTTTATGGAATGATCTCGTTCCGCTTTTACAGTTTTTTTGTAGTAAAATGAACAGTGGAATAAATCCGTTCTAAAAAAGTTTAGAATAAGAAAATGGTGATGTTTTTCAAAGGAGTGGGAACATGAAGAAGATGGGAAAAGGGGACAAGCAGACGATCCGCCTGCTAAAGTGGATCAAAGAGTATCCCGGGTGGTGGCAATTGATTTGCACGCCCAATGACGAGCACATGAACGCCAAGATGATGCGCGCGCTGATCGGGCATCTGGCAAGAGCGCAGTTATATGAGATCATATTTGTGCTGTTGATGGTGCACAGGAAAGAAAGCTGCGTGAGGGATTTGTCCGGCGTCATGCTGCTGGACATGATAACGGAGGGTTGGAAAGGAAAAGACGGCGAACGGATCATAGAGGACATGTTGGAATATTTCAAATAAGAAAAGATAAATAAAAGGGCAGGAAGGGCAACCGCGATGAGCACGGTTGCTTTTTCAATTGGGAAGAAGGTGAAAACATGCTGGAACAATTGAACATGAAAGGCCTAAGCAAAATCGAAGTGGCCATCGAGCGACTGCGAATGTTCGAGCCGGAAGCGGGATACTATTTGGCTTTCAGCGGCGGAAAGGACAGCGTGGTCATCAAAGCGCTGGCTGACATGGCCAAGGTCAAATACGACGCGCATTACAACGTCACCAGCGTCGATCCGCCGGAATTGGTGCGGTTCATCGAAGAGCTAGGATTTTGGCACCAACTTGAAAAACGCGACACCGTCAGCTCGGTGTGCGAGAAATTTAGAATACAAGAGAACCGGCTGCGAAGAAAAAACAAGACGCTGCTGAAAGAGGGAAGCATGGGTTTTCATGGAAAAGGGCAGGCGGCGAAAATCTGGATACCGGAAATCAACTTTGAAATACCGCGCTACAAAGACGGGCGGCAGATCACCATGTGGAACTTGATACCACGCAAGAAAATGCCGCCGACTCGAATCGCCAGGTATTGCTGCGAACAGCTCAAGGAAGGCGGCGGGAAAGGCAGATTCGTCATAACCGGAGTCAGGTGGGCCGAATCTGCCAGGAGGAGAGCCAGTCGAGCTGGGCTGGAAGTCAACCACGGGAGCGGAAAACAGCGGCGGGAGGCCTTTGACCCGGACAATCCGGACAATGCGCAGATCGTCAGGTTTTGTCCGACAAAAGGAAAGCACGTGTTGAATCCCATCATTGATTGGTCCAATGAAGACGTGTGGGAATTCATCCATAGATTCAAGGTGCCATATTGCGTCCTTTACGACCAAGGGCACACCCGGTTAGGCTGCGTTGGCTGCCCCATGAACCACAAAGCGGCACAAGAGCTGGAGCGATACCCAAAATTCAAGAGAGCGTATTTGAAAGCTTTTGAGAAGATGCTAGAAAACCTGGGCAAAGAAAGCTCGGAAAGAACCACGACCAAGTGGAACAGCCCTCAAGACGTGATGGATTGGTGGCTGAGCGGTTGACCCTGATCTCATCACCACGAGGGCAAAACAGCGATAAGCGAAAACGCGAACAGGAGGACGACATGAACACGCACATGATTTTAGGAACCGTCATCAAAAAGCCACGGATCATCAAAGCGGAAAACAAAAATCCTTTCGCCATCATGGAGCTGGCGGAGGAGACGAATTTCAATGAGGATCGAGAAACAAAATGGAGGATCCTAAAGTATGGGGAACCGAAACAGCTGGAAAGATTCGCGGAAACCATGAGCCAAGGCGATGCGGTGTTGGTGCAAGGAACCGGTTTTTTCAACAGGGCCGGATACTATAACGTCATCGCCCAGGAAATTTGGTCACTGGAGACGAAGCCGGAACAAAAGACGGACAGGCCTGAAACTCGGCTTCCCGAAGAAGTCAGCGACTTGTGCCGTTTTTTAGATGAGGAAATGTTCAAGGAGGGCGAAAATGAAGCATGAAAAAACCAAGTACCTTAAGCGGTAAGGGGTTCCAGGGGCATCCTCTGGCAAGTGGCGTTTCGCGTGCGCGCACAAAATGCGTAACTTGCGGAGAGACCCGTCGACAAAAAGAAAGCCCTTTGGCAGGAGACGACCTCAAAAGACCGTCATTGACAGTCAAAAGACCCAAATCCAAGCGGCAAGAAACGCCAAGTCACGTCTTTGGCGGCAAAAGACAGGAAAGCGGCGGAAAAAAGCCGCGAAATCAAAGGTTGATTCAAAAAATTGCGAGGCAAAAATACGCCAGACGGCGGGAGAGCCGAGCGGATAGAAAACACAAAGCGGAAAGGAGACGAATCATGACCAAAAAAACCATGGACCTGCACGCGCGGGTCACGCCGGAGGTCCGCGACCACTTAAAACAACAGGCAGAGGCAGTGGGAAAAAGCATGTCCGAACATTTAAGGGATCTGATCCTGACCCAGGACGTGCGGACCAATCCCTTCGTAAGAAAAGAGTTGGCCGCGCTGCGCCATGAGATCAACAAAATCGGCGTGAACGTCAACCAGATCGTGAAAAACAACAACAGCGGCCTTTACCGAGAAGCGGACAAAAAGAGGCTGGAAGAAAACATGGAAGCCATCCTGGAACGCCTGGAATCCTTTCAGGAAGAGCTGGGAAGCCAGGAAGCGAAGCGGTGGGGACGTTAAAATTAGGCCACGTCAAAACCAGGCAGCACCTGAAAGACTCCATCGCCTATGTCATGCGAGAGAGCAAGACGCAAAAGGGAAAACACGTTTTCGGAAATTCAGGCCACAGGCCGGATTTAGTGTTAAGGACCTTCCGTGAAACAAAAGCCATTTGGGGCAAAGACTGGGGCAGGCAGGCGTACCATTACATTCTCACTTTTGCGGAAGAAGACCAAGTGGATCCCGGGCTTGCCCAAGAGATCACGGAGGCGTTCATGGCAGCGCTGTTTCCAGAAGAGGACCATGATTGGGTGGGCTGCGTTCACACTGACACGGAGCACGTCCATTCTCACATCATTTTCAATTCCGTCAACCGAAACACTGGTCGTAAATATCGTTACGAGAAAGGGGACTGGGAAAAAACCATTCAGAGAATTGCGGACGAGATCTGCCAAAGGCATCACTTGCGGACCATCGCCTACGATTATGACGAAAGCGGAAAAGCGGTGAAAAAAGACGCAGGGGCAAAGATCGCCACCAATCACGAGAAACACGATCAGCGAAGAAAAAGAACCGCCGATTTAGTGCGGCAAGACCTGGACCGCTATGTTTTTCAGTCCGGCAGTTTTGAAGAACTGCTGGACTTGATGCGGGCGGACGGACACAAAGCGCGGCGAGGCGTTTCCAAAAAATACGGAGAATACGTCACCTTCACCCCGCAGGGGATGGACAGGGGCGTAAGAACCTACGCCTTGGGAGAAGCTTACACCGTGGAAAATCTGAAGCTGCGGGTCCGTGGCCCCAAAAAGGAAAGAGCGGGTGAAGGCGAAAAGGCGCGGCTGGAGCGAGCGCGGCGAATTGCGGCACTGCCCGCGGCCACCTATCGCAGGCGTTACGTGAAACTGATTTACGTGGCCAGGCGCTGGAAAAACGGAAGTCCGTTTCCTGGTTCCAGCCAATACAAGCGAGCGGTCATAGAGGCGGAAAAAGTCTTGGAAGAATACAATTTGCTGAAAAAAATGTCCTTCAAAACCAAAGGAGAAATCAAGGGTTTCCTGGAAGGAAAAGACCTTGAACTGAAAGAATGCTATCAAGGGAGGAAACGCTGCCAAGACCCCATGGAGCGGGAAGCGTTGGAACGGCGGATTCGAGAAAAAAACAAGCAGCGGCGAATCGCCAGGCGGATTCTGCGGCAAGTGGAATCCTTTGAACTGGAAGAAAGCAGGAAGGGAAAGGAAACAAAAGAACATGGAAAATCAAAATAAGGAAACAAAGGGCCAGACTTATGTCGCGGCATGGGAACGAGAGCGGGGGAGCCGGCTGACCGGAAGGCAGAAGGAAGTGGTCTACCGAAGTTTCGCTTTAGGCCTCACGGAACGAGACATTGACGGCCTCCTGTTTTTAGAATCCCTTCCAGAGCAAGAATACGCCATCGGCTGCTTTCTGGACGGATTGCCCAAAGAAGTGATTCAGGAAGAAATCTTGCCTGCCAAGGATTGGAACGAAATGAAGGAAATCAAAATCAATTTCCTTGTAAAGGAGCGGCGGCCCAAACAGCAAGCGGCGCTATTGGCCTCCCAATTAAGTCAGGCCCAGCTGGAAAAAGAGCAGTTGGAACGGGAGCTGCGGCAGCTGCGGGCTTCGTGGGAAGAGCAAAAGAGAAACTTGGCGGATCAAGAGGCGGAAATCCAGCGGCGAGAAAGGGAGATCAGGGAGTTGAACGAGAATTTCACGAGGGAAAGGCTAAAGAAGCCGGAACGCCTGATAAAAGAAATCAGAACCTTTCAAAAGCCGGAGACTTTCAGGGAACGCCTGCGATATCTCTTGGGAAAAGCGGACTTAAAAGAATTGACGTGGAGCGAAACTTCGGAAGACCAAAGCCTGACCGGGAAAGTTCGGGACATTTTATGCGATCCCAAGTTTTCCATCGGCCAATTGTTGGAATTGCAGCAGGGAATTTTGGACGGACTGAGCGCGGCGGACGTAGGCTGCCTGGCGAACCCGGACTTGAGCAGAGAAAAAATGAAGGCCACCCGCAGATTTTTAAGTCAACTGGCGGGACGCGCGTTCACGGAGACAGGGGTGGTATTAGAATATAATTAGTACAAGTTAGACATGGAAAATTTCCAACCAAAA
>CAJTYS010000016.1 GCA_910583765.1 uncultured Eubacteriales bacterium
AAGACGATATGAAGATCACAAATCTGCCCAGCGGCGAGCTGGCTGTAAACACATACCTGGTGGAAGACGAAACAACGAAAAAAGGCTTTATCGTGGACCCTGGCGGCTATAATCCGCAGCTGACCAAGATGATCCAGCAGGAAGGCATTGATATTCAATATATCATCCTCACCCATGGACACAGTGATCATATCGGCGGCGTGGCACAGCACAAAGAAGAACTGCCAGGCGTAAAAGTAGTCGCGGACGCGGCAGAGGTCCCAATGCTGGCGGATCCCAGAATGAACATGAGCAGCATGATGGGCGGGCCAGTCACTGTGACGCCGGACATGACAGTGAGAGATGGAGACACCCTGACAGTAGGCAGCCTGGAGCTGCGATTCCTCCATACGCCAGGCCATTCACCAGGAGGCATGTGCGTTGTGGTGGGAAACACAGTGTTCAGCGGCGACACCCTGTTCTGCGGCTCCATTGGCAGGACGGATTTCCCAGGCTGTTCTTTTGGCGATCTCTCCGATTCCATCAAGGAAAAGCTCTATGTGCTGCCAGATGACACTCAGGTGTTCCCAGGACACATGGGGCCTACGAACATTGGCTATGAAAAGGAGAACAACCCCTTTGTACGGCCTTAAACTGCAGCATGTGGAAAACACCAATCCTTACGAAGAATTGGTCAAACTGTTTCTGCTGCCTTCCCAGTATCAGATTTTCACAGACCATGATGATCCGGTGCCAGAAGGCACAGAAACCTTTTCGTATCAGGGAGACAAGGATCTGCTGAAACAGCAGCTTTATCATGCCTTGGCTCAGCGCACAGGCAAACGCCCCAAATGGGGGATCCTCACTGGCATCCGTCCGGTGAAGCTGGCAGGGGAGCTGTATGATAAGCTGGGAAGCCTAGAAAAGGTCCAAGAACATCTTGTGAAAACTTATCTTTTGGAAACAGGCAAGGCACAGCTGATCTGCGACATTTATCAGTATCAAAAGCAGCAGCTGGGCCGGCCAAAGGTGAATTCCGCGGGTGTTTACATTGGGATCCCTTTTTGTCCCACAAGATGTCTCTATTGCTCTTTCACGTCCAACCAGAAAGGGCCAGAAGAGATCCAGCGATACTTAACAGCTCTTTTCCAGGAGATCCGATTCGTGGGAGCACAGATGGAAGACAATGGCTTGGAAACAGAATCCCTGTATATTGGAGGCGGAACTCCCACCACTTTGACAGCAACAGAGCTGGCGGACCTGCTTGCCCTGATCAGAGACTCTTTTGATCTGTCACAGCTAAAGGAATTTACCGTGGAAGCCGGAAGGCCGGACACCATCACGCCGGAAAAACTGCAAACCTTAAAAGCCTTTGGCGCCCGGCGCATCAGCATCAACCCACAGACCATGCATGATGCGACTTTGGAACGCATCGGCCGCTCCCATACCGCGGAGCAGACCAGACAGGCTTTCCAAATGGCCCATGAAGCGGGGATACCCGTGATCAACGCGGATCTCATCGCCGGGCTTCCAGGTGAAAGCCCAAAAGAGTTTCAGACTTCTTTGGATCAAGTGTTGGAGCTGGGAGCAAATAACATCACAGTCCACACGCTGGCAGTAAAGCGCTCTTCCAGGCTCAAGGAACTGGATGAAAATTTCCACTATCGCCAGCCGGAACAGACCGAAGAAATGCTGGATCGAGCTGGAGCCACTTTGCGGGGAAGGAATTACAAGCCATATTATCTGTATAGGCAAAAACATACTGCGGGCAGCACGGAAAACATGGGCTACTGCAGGGATGACACCCTGAGTTTATATAATGTCAGGATCATGGAGGAAGCCCAGAGCATCATTGCTTTGGGCGCAGGAGGCATCACCAAGGTTTATTATCCAGAGGAAAACAGGCTGGAACGAGTACCAAACGTATCCAATTACGAAATCTATATAGAACGCATTGAAGAAATGCTGGAACGAAAAAGAAGGAATTTATTCAGGAGGTAACGAATCATGTTGACGAACGCGCCAAAAGGCACGAAAGACGTACTGCCCGCGCAGGTGTACAAGTGGCACTTTGTGGAGCAGGCATTCGCGGAGATCTGCGCCAAATACGGGTTCAAAGAAATCAGGACCCCGGTATTCGAGCACACAGAGCTTTTCGCAAGAGGAGTGGGGGACACGACAGACATTGTCCAGAAGGAAATGTACACCTTTCAGGACTATGGAAAGAGAAGCATCACTTTAAAGCCAGAGGGCACGTCCCCTGTGGCAAGGGCATTTGTGGAGCACAAAGCATACGCGGACGTGCAGCCTTCCAAGTATTATTACAACACGCCGTGCTTCCGCTACGAAAAGCCCCAGTCCGGCAGACTGCGGGCCTTCCACCAATTTGGGATTGAAGTGTTTGGGACCAACGACATGATCGCGGACGCAGAGGTCATTTGCCTTGGTCATGATTTCCTTCAGAGCCTGGGGATCAAAAACGTGGAATTACAGATCAACAGCGTGGGCTGTCCAGAATGCAGGCAGGCTCACAGAAAAGCGCTGCGGGATTTCCTGCGCCCAAAATACGATGAGCTGTGCGACACTTGTAAAGACCGCTACGAACGGAATCCGCTGCGGATCATGGACTGCAAATCTGAGATTTGTCAGGAGCTGGTCAAAGGAGCGCCGCTGATGATCGACTTCCTCTGCGATGAATGCCGGAAGGCCTTTGAGGACCTCAAACAAAACTTGACCAGCATGGGCATTGAATTTACCGTGAACCCGGGAATCGTCAGGGGCCTGGATTACTATACCAAGACCGCCTTTGAATTCGTCACCACCAGCATCGGCGCCCAGGGCACGGTGTGCGGCGGCGGCAGGTACGATCACCTGATGGAAGAGCTGGGCGGACCTCCCATCCCAGGCGTAGGCTTTGGGCTGGGGATCGAGCGGCTGCTTTTGACCATGGAAGCAAACAACATCGAGATTCCAGAACCAGACGCGGTGGATGTGTTCATCGCCGTCATGGGCGATCAGGCAAAGGCCTTTGGCCTCAAACTGCTGCGCCAGCTGCGGCAGGAAGGGCTGCGGGCGGAAATGGATTCCATGGCCAGGAACATCAAAGGTCAGTTTAAATACGCCAACAGGCTGGGCGCCAAAAAGACCGTGGTGATCGGAGAAAACGAACTGGCGGAACAAAAAGTGGCTATCAAGGACATGGAAACTTCCACCCAGACACAGGTGGCAATGGACGATATCATCAAAGAATTGACGAAATAGGAGACAAGAATGAGCAAGGTATACAAAAGGACCCATATGTGCGGGACGCTGACAGAAAAGCAGATTGATGAACAAGTGACGCTGAACGGATGGATCCAAAAAAGAAGAAATTTGGGAGGCCTGATTTTCTGCGATGTACGGGACAAGACCGGCATCGTTCAGGTGGTGTTCAACGATACCATTCCCAAGGAACTCTTTGAAAAGGCTGACAGTCTCCGCAGCGAATACGTGGTGGGAGTAAAGGGAACTGTCAAAGAACGGGAATCCAAGAATCCGGATCTTCCAACGGGAAGCATCGAAGTGTTCGCAGAAGATCTGGTGATCTATTCCGAAGCGGACACGCCGCCTATTTACATCAAGGATGATGACAATGTAGATGATAACCTGCGGCTCAAATACCGTTACCTGGATCTGAGAAAGCATCAGATGCAGAAAAATCTCACTTTCCGCCACGACTTGACAAAGCTGGCCAGAGATTACTTTGACAGCCAGGGTTTCACGGAAGTGGAAACCCCGATGATGATCAAGTCAACGCCAGAAGGAGCCCGGGACTATCTGGTACCCAGCAGAGTAAATCCAGGCAGCTTTTACGCCCTTCCTCAGTCACCGCAGATGTACAAGCAGCTGCTGATGGTAGCGGGAACAGACCGTTACATGCAGATCGTCAAATGCTTTCGGGACGAAGACCTGCGGGCGGACCGGCAGCCGGAGTTCACCCAGATTGACTTGGAAATGTCCTTTGTGGATCAGGATGATGTGATAGAAATCCAGGAAGGATTCCTGAAAAAGGTCTTCAAGGACCTGATGGGAATGGACATCAAAACGCCGTTCCCAAGGATCCCTTATGAGGAAGCCATGGAGCGGTACGGCAGCGACAAGCCGGATACTCGTTTTGGCTTTGAATTAAAGAAATTAAACGATCTGGTAGCGGATTGCGGATTCAAAGTGTTCACCGACGCATTGGCCGCAGGCGGCGATGTGCGGGGCATCTGCGTTGATGGAGGAGCAAGCGCGTATACGAGAAAAAAGATTGACAAGCTGACGGAAGCGGTCAAGAGCTATGGAGCAAAGGGAATGGTGTGGATCAAAGTAGAGGAAGACAAGATCTCTTCTTCTGTCAATAAGTTCTTTTCACCAGAAGCCCTGGGAGAGATCGCAGACGCGTTCCAGGCAAAAGCAGGGGACCTGATTCTGATTGTTTCCGATAAAAAGCAGGTGGTGTTCGACAGTTTAGGATTCCTGCGCCGTCACATCGCAGGAGAAATGGGGCTTTTGGACGACAACAAATACAACCTGCTTTGGGTGGTGGACTTCCCACTTTACGAACAAGACGAGGAAACCGGCGAATTCCATGCCAAACATCATCCGTTCACATCACCGAATCCAGATGATCTGGACCGGCTGGAAACAGACCCGGGCAGCGTAAAAGCCCAGGCTTATGACATCGTGCTCAACGGCGTGGAACTAGGCGGCGGCAGCATTCGTATCCACGACAGGAAGCTGCAGGAGCGGATGTTCCAGGTGCTGGGACTTTCTCAGGAAGAAATCGAAGAAAAATTCGGTTTCCTGGTAGAGGCTTTCAAATACGGCGCGCCGCCTCACGGCGGACTGGCATATGGACTGGACCGGCTGGTGATGCTTCTGACCCATCAGAGCAGCATTCGGGAAGTCATCGCCTTTCCAAAGAATCAAGCCGCCCAGTGCATGGTCAGCCAAGCGCCCGCGCCAGTGGACGCGGAGCAGCTTTCCGAACTGGGGATCAGCGTGAAAGCGCAGGCGGATGAAGCTGACGGGCAATAAAGAAAAGACTATGAAACGAATCGGCATTTTAGGAGGGACCTTTGACCCCATACACAATGGGCATGTGGGACTGGCGGAAGACGCGATGCGGCAGGCTGGGCTGGAAAAGGTGCTGCTCATCCCCGCAAAGCTCCAGCCTTTCAAGCTGGACAAGCAGGTGACAGAAGGGAGCCACCGCCTGGAAATGGCTCGCCTGGCAGTCGCGGGGATCTCTGGTCTGGAAGTGTCGGATCACGAACTGCGGCAGGAACGGATTTCCTACACGTACATGACTCTGCGGGACGTTCAGCAGCAGGAAGGTCCGGGGGCACGGCTCTATTTTATCACTGGCACAGACGCTTTTTTAAAGATTTCCACCTGGAAACACGCAGAAACCATGCTGCGAACCCACTCCTTTGCCGTTGGCTCCAGACCAGGCTACAGGGAAGAAGAACTGTCCCAGTGTATAGCGGAGTTAAAAAGCGTCTATAATACAGATATTGTAAAAATACAAAATCGAAAGCGGGATATTTCCGCTACAGAGATCCGGCAGCGGCTGGAGACTGGGAAAAGTCTCCAAGGCCTTGTGCCAAAAGCTGTGGAAAGGTACATCAAACAACATGGACTCTATTGAGGTTTATATTGAAAAAAATTTATCCGAGAAAAGAAAAGCGCATGTCAAGGGCGTGGTGGAAACAGCAAAGCGTTTAGCCGCGGCATATGGAGCGGATCCAGACAAAGCGCGGCAGGCGGCTCTGTTTCACGACATGTTTCGCGGTGCGCCAGTGGAGGTGCTCAACATGTACGTGCGGCAGCTGGGACTGGACAACGTGTACATGGACAATCCCAATCTGGCCCACGGTCCCATTGCGGCCATTATCATGGAGCGGGATTACGGCATCCAGGACCAAGACATCCTTCAGGCAGTCCGCTACCATACCACTGGTCGGGCTGGCATGTCTCTTTTAGAAAAGGTATTGTTCCTGGCAGACGCTATGGAGCCGGGAAGGGAATATCCTGGAGTCCAGGAGATCAGAGCGCTGGCAGCCGAATCCCTGGACAAAGCGTGCCTTTGTTCCATGGAGCGTTCCATTGCCTACATCCGAGAGAGAGGGCTTTTTCTGCACGAGGATACCATAAAAGCACGCAATGATTTGAAAATGAAGGGAGAAACCAATGGATTGTAAAGATATGGCGTTGTTTTCAGCAAAGGTCCTGGACAACAAAAAGGCTCGAGACATCACAGTGATCAATATCAGCAGCAGGGCGGCGTTCGCCGATTACATGGTTCTGGCTTCCGGTGGCAGCGCACGGCAGGTGACCACCCTGTGCGATGAACTGGAAGAGCAGCTGGAAAAAGAAGGCGTGTTCGTGAAGAGCATCGAAGGAAAGAAGAATTCCGGCTGGCTGCTCATGGACTACGGCGATATCATCGTCAACCTGCTCACCGTAGAAATGCGGGAAAAATACAATATTGAAAAGGTATGGGCTGACTGTGAATTTTTAGATCTGGAGGATGAAGATGGTAGATAAATATAATTTTACGGAAATCGAAAAGAAATGGCAGGAAAAGTGGAAGGCCGCCGACGTGTTCAAAACCACGGAAGATGAAAACAAAGAAAAGTATTATGTACTGGAAATGTTCCCATATCCTTCTGGCAAGTTACATATGGGCCATGTGAGGAACTATTCCATCGGTGATGTGATCGCCAGGTTCAAGACCATGAAAGGCTACAATGTGCTCCATCCAATGGGATGGGACTCTTTCGGTCTGCCTGCTGAAAACGCTGCCATCAAACATGGCGCGGCGCCTAGCGAATGGACCTGGAACAATATCGATGAAATGCGGGATCAGCTTTCCGAACTGGGGCTTTCCTATGATTGGGACAGAGAAGTGGCCACCTGCCACCCTGATTACTACAAGTGGATGCAGTGGATCTTCATCCAGTTCTACAACAAGGGATTGGCTTATAAAAAGGAAAATCCGGTAAACTGGTGCCCAAGCTGTCAGACTGTCCTTGCCAATGAACAAGTGGTGGACGGAGCCTGCGAACGCTGCGGCGCGGAGGTAGGCAAAAAAGAACTGTCCCAGTGGTACTTCAAGATCACAGACTACGCAGAACGGCTCCTTTCCAATCTGGAAAAGCTTCCAGGCTGGCCGGAAAAAGTCAAGATCATGCAGAAAAACTGGATCGGCAAGAGCATTGGCGCAGAAGTCACCTTTCAGATCGATGGCTTTGACAAAGGCATGGATATCTTCACCACCAGGCCAGACACCTTGTATGGCGTGACCTACATGGTAATGGCCCCAGAACACCCATATGTGAAAGAACTGGTGGTTGGCAGCGAATATGAAGCGCCGGTAAAGGCATATCTGGACAAAGTGCAGCATATGTCTGACATTGAACGGACTTCCACGGCAAACGAAAAGACCGGTGAATTCATTGGCCGGTATGCCATCAATCCGGTAAACGGCAAAAAAGTGCCGATTTACATTTCCGACTACGTGCTCATGGATTACGGAACAGGTGCGATCATGGCGGTTCCTGCCCATGACCAGAGGGACTTTGAGTTCGCCACAAAATTTGGCCTGGAGATCATCCCAGTAGTGGACACGGATGATCCGAACATTGATGTTTACAATTTGAAAGAAGCCTTTGCCGCCGAAGGCAACATGATCAATTCGGAAATGTTCACGGGCATGAACAACAAAGAAGCCATTGTGAAGATCATCGATTATTTGGAAGAAAAGGGCATCGGCAAGAAGTCCATTAACTACAGGCTCCGTGACTGGCTCATTTCCAGACAGCGGTATTGGGGCACGCCGATCCCGATGATCTACTGCGATGACTGCGGCTGGGTGCCGGAAAAAGAAGAAAACCTGCCGGTCATGCTGCCTACAGACGTGGAATTCACGGGAAAAGGCGAGTCTCCTCTGACTACCAGCAAGACTTTCGCCCAGGCCGTGTGCCCGAAATGCGGAAAGCCTGCGAGACGGGAAATGGACACCATGGACACGTTCCTGGATTCCTCCTGGTATTTCCTGCGTTACTGCGATGCGCAAAATGATAAAGAAGCTTTCAATTTAGATAAAGTGAAATACTGGATGAGCGTTGATCAGTACATTGGCGGAGTGGAACACGCCATCCTCCATTTGATGTATGCTAGGTTCTTCCAGATGGCTCTGTATGACCTGGGATTTGTCAACACAGAAGAGCCTTTCACCAACCTGCTGACCCAGGGCATGGTCATCAAAGACGGAAAGAAGATGTCAAAGTCCATTGGAAACGTGGTCAGCCCTGCGGAGATCATTGAAAAGTACGGTGCGGACACAGCCAGGCTCTTTATCCTCTTCGCGGCGCCGCCGGAACGGGAGCTGGATTGGTCTGACAAAGGCGTGGAAGGAAGCTACCGTTTCCTCAACCGAGTCCACAGACTGGTTTACGAATTCGCAGACACCTGCAAGGACGCTCCAAGCGAGTACAAGCTGGAAAACAAGGCAGACAAGGACCTGGCCTATGTGATGAACTATACCATCAAAAAGGTTTCTGATGATGTGGGCGGCAGGTTCAATTTCAACACGGCCATCAGTTCCATCATGGAATTGGTCAACGAAATGTACAAATACAAAGAAGGCCAGATCAATCAGGGGCTCTTTCAGGCAGCCATTGAGAATCTGGTGCTGGTGCTGTCTCCGTTCACCCCGCATATCTGTGAAGAAATGTGGGAACACCTGGGACACAGCACCTTTATCTACAAAGAATCCTGGCCTGTGTGCGATGAAAGCGCGTTAGTGAAGGACACAGTAGAAGTCGTGGTTCAGATCAACGGAAAAGTGAAAGAAAAGATGGACGTACCAGCAGGTCTGAACAAACAAGAATTTGAAAAGCTGGCAATGGAAAACGAAAAGATACAGAAGTTAATCAGCGGCAAGAACGTAGTGAAGGTGATCGCAGTGCCGAACAAGCTGGTTAATATTGTAGCAAAATAAGGTTTCCTCAGCTTTTCTCCAATGAAGAGAAAGAAAAGAGAGAACGAAAATTTATGAGAACGAAACAACAGAATACCAATAACAGGGGCGGCTCTCCGGTGAAAATCATTCCTCTGGGCGGTTTGAACGAAATTGGAAAAAATATGACAGTCCTAGAGTACAGAGAGGAAATCCTGATCATTGACTGTGGATTATCCTTCCCAGACGATGACATGTTTGGGATCGACATGGTCATCCCAGATTTCGATTATTTGATCAAAAACCGGAAAAAGATCAAAGGCCTGGTCATCACCCATGGTCACGAGGACCATATCGGTGCGGTGCCTTACCTCTTGAAAGTGCTCAATGTGCCTATCTACGGGACTCGTTTCCCGTTGGGCCTGATCGAAAATAAACTAAAAGAGCACGGACTAAAAGCCAAGCTGCATCCTGTAAAGGCCGGACAGCGGTTCAAGCTGGGCTCCTTTGACGTGGAGACCCTGCGGATCACCCATTCCATCGCAGATTCCATCTGCCTGTGCATCAACACGCCTGCGGGACGGATCTTCCACACTGGCGACTTTAAGATCGATTATACGCCGGTGGATGGGGAACCCCTGGATTTTGCCAGGTTAGCGGAACTGGGCTCCAAGGGCGTGATGCTGATGATGGCCGACAGTACCAATGCCACGAGAAAAGGGTACACGGCTTCGGAAAAAGTAGTGGGACGAACATTAGAAGACATTTTCCGAAGATCCCAGACCAGGATCATCATTGCCACCTTTTCCTCCAACGTCCACAGGCTGCAAAAGATCATCGACATCGCAGTGCTGTGCAAAAGGAAAGTGGCTGTCTCCGGCCGGAGCATGGTCAACGTCGTGGCTTTGGCCCAGGAGCTGGGGTATATCAAGATTCCGGCCAATGTGCTGGTGGACATCAATAAGATCAAAAACATACCGGACAAAGATCTGGTGATCATCACCACAGGAAGCCAGGGAGAACCCATGTCCGCCCTTTCCCGCATGGCCACTTCCGACCACAAGGCAGTGAAGATTAAGAAAGGGGACATGGTGATCCTCTCATCCACGCCAGTGCCGGGAAATGAAAAGACTGTTTCCAATGTGGTGAACAAACTCTTTGAAAAAGGCGCGGAAGTGATCTATTCGGATATCGCGGACATCCACGTTTCCGGCCATGCCTGCCAGGAAGAGCTGAAACTGATGCATTCCCTCATCCGGCCCCAGTACTTCATGCCGGTACACGGGGAATACAGGCACTTGAAAAAGCATTCGGAGATTGCCCAATCCCTGGGCATGCCGGAAAACAAGATCTTCATCCTCCAAAACGGGGATGAGCTGGATATTAATAAGCGCCAGGCAAAGATCGTCAAGAGCGTGGCCGAGGCGGAAGGCGTCATGGTGGACGGCCTAGGAGTTGGAGACGTGGGCAACATCGTGCTTCGAGACAGGCGGCTTCTTTCTGAGTCCGGCCTGATCATTGTCGTGGCGGCCATTGACAGGGCCAACAGTCGGGTGGCTTCTGGTCCGGACATTATTTCCAGAGGATTCGTCTATGTGCGGGAAAATGAAAAACTCATTGACGAAGCCTGTGACTTGGCAGAAGAGATCTTGGAAACCTGCTGTCAAAAGAACATCCGAGACTGGAACGCCATGAAAACAGCGGTCAGAGACGGCCTGAGGAAATTTATTTATAACAAGACCATGAGAAGTCCGGTGATCCTGCCGATATTTTTGGAGGTATAAAGAATGAACGTATATGATGAAGCGCACAAACTGACACAGGCGATCCGAGAATCGGAAGAATACAAACAGCATCAGGCTGCCAAAGAAAAGGTCAAAGCGAATCCAGAGCTGGAAAAAAGTCTCAATGATTTTAAGGCCAAGCAGATTTCTCTGCAGGCCAGCCAGATGATGGGGCAGCAGGTGAACCAGGAGGCAATGGCCCAGATTCAGAGCCTTTATGGGATCTTGGCCCAGGATCCTTTAGCAGCGGAGTACTTGCAGTGTGAAATGCGGTTTTCTCTGATGATCAACGATGTGTATCAGATTTTGACAGAAGTGATCGACCTGGGAATCCCAGGCATGGGAGGCGCGGGCAATGGAAAATAAAATGGTGAAAACGCCGGAGCAGCTGCTAAACATCATGAAGGCGGAGGCCATGGGAGACGCCTGTTTTTCCCACATCCTGGACTTTATGAAAGTGGGCATGACCGAACAGCAGGTAGCCGATGAGATTGAGCGTTTCCTGCTATCTTTAGGGGCGGAAGGTCTGTCCTTTCCCACGATCTGCGTTTCCGGCACCCGCACGGAATTTCCCCACGGAGAACCTTCGGACAAGGTCATTGAAGAAGGGGATCTGGTGACCATTGACATGGGAGCCATTGTCAACGGCTATTGCGGTGACATGACCAGAACCGTGGCCATGGGCCATGTGACGGACGAGCAGCGAAAGGTCTACGACATTGTGCTCCGTGCTCAACTGGCTGGCCTGGCGGCAGTGAAGACCGGAGCCAAGTGCTTTGACGTGGACAAAGTATGCAGAGACATCATCACAGAAGCAGGCTATGGCGAATATTACGTCCATGGGACGGGCCACGGCGTGGGCACGGAAGTCCACGAATCGCCCACCCTCAACGCCAAGAGCAAGGAGACGTTGGAGGAATTTATGCCTGTGACCATTGAACCGGGGATCTATCTGCCGGGAAAATTCGGCGTGCGCATTGAGGACTTGGTGGTGGTCACGGATTTTGGCATCATCAATACCACAAGGTCAGAAAAAGAATTGATAATATTGTAAAAAGCTAGGATTTGATGTGAAACCTCGAGGATTGCGTTCTTCGAGGTTTTCCTATAAGAAAAGTTTATGTTATATGAACATGCAGGAAATATCATTTACCATATGTTTTGTGAGTTATGTGGTCAGGATAGGCTGATTAGACAGGCAGGTTGTGGTGGACGTAATCTGGAAATGTTTTATGAGGTTGAAAAGTTTTACCGTTCAGAGGAAAAATATGCAGGCGAAAAGGATTTTACCACCAAACAAGATTTTTTTTGGATTTGGTGGTAAAAAATCAGGATAAAAATGACTTGATTTAGATATTAAAGTAAAATAGTTATATATTTTTACAATTATGGAATGAAATCCGACTAAAAGAAGCTGATTTCTTCTTGAACTTGTAATGCTCATGTGAAATTTTACCGCCAAATAAAATATTTTTCTCGTTTGGCGGTAAAACTTTTCAATTCTCCAAACTTCAAGCGTTTCCAAACGCTCTAACCTCTGAGTTCCCCGAGCATTTCAAGCATTTCCAAATCAAAGATTATACTGAGCCGCTTGATGAATCCGTTCTTGCTGGTATCGGCATGCTCTGAAACCTGATTTCCCTGGATCCCGCACATTAGGACTTGGCAACTATGCAAAAATCTGTTATAATCGTGGCAGTTAAACGAGTCAAACAATAAAGAAAGGTCGAGATATTTATGATTTACGCAGGTGATTTTAGAAAAGGTATTACATTTGAAATCAACGGAGATCCACATGTGATTTTGGACTTCCAGCATGTAAAGCCAGGCAAAGGCGCTGCTTTTGTAAGGACAAAGTACAAGAACATCCTCACTGGAGCCACTAGAGAAGAGGCCTTTAACCCAAATGACAAGTTCCCGAAGGCGCATATCGAAACAAAGAACATGCAGTACCTCTACAATGACGGAGAACTCTATTACTTCATGGATCCGGAATCCTATGATCAGATCCCGCTGCCATTAGAGCAGGTGGAGGACGCTATGAAATATTTAAGGGAAAACGATGAGGCTACCATCAAATTCTACAAAGGAAACGCTTTCCTGGTAGAAGCGCCGAACTTCGTTGACCTGAAAGTCACGGAGACCGAGCCAGGGGTAAAAGGCGACACAGCCACCAATGTGACAAAAGCTGCTACTGTGGAAACCGGCGCGGTTGTTCAGGTTCCGATCTTTATCGAAGAAGGAGAAACCATCCAGATCGACACTAGGAGCGGTGAATATCTGGGAAGATCTAAATAAGAGACGGAGGCATTTTATTCTGGGCACTGGTCCTCGCTACGCTGCGGAGGTGTCCGCCATAAAATGCCTCCTTTTTACTTTTTTACTTTACTTTTCTGGTAAATGCTCTGCTGGTTTTGGTAGGCGTTTAAGCCTGCTGTTTTTCGCTTTCAGCCTGTTTCTTTTCAAAAAAATCGTCAATTTCTTTCTTCAGTTCTTCCGGCTTTGAATGTTTCAGCAAATAGCCCGCTGGTTTTAACGGCATGACCTTGATCATGCTTTCAGGATCGTTTTTGCCGGTCAGGAAAATAACGGAGATATCTGTAAAGGCTTCGTCCGAACGAATCATTTCCAAGGTCTGTTTTCCATCGCAAACAGGCATTTCATAGTCCAGCAGAATCAAATCAGGCCGATCCAAGGTAATGGCGCGGATCGCAGCCACGCCGGACTCAACCAACTCAATCTCATAATCCTGCTCCAGCAGCTGTTTCATGCTTTGCCGCACGGTCATGGAATCATCCACGATCAGTATTTTTGGCTTTCGCGCCGCGTCCGCCTGCTGCTCTTCCCGCTTGGCAAGATATTTCTCAACTTGTGCCATGGCGTTTTCCACGCCAATTAGGGTTCCCACATCGTTTTGCGGCACATGAGGCGCGACCACACAATAAGAAAAATATCCTTCTCCCGTATCAAATAGCAGGCTGATCTGAAGGTTTTCCTTTTCAAAGGCCTTCTGGAACTGCTCGTAAGACAAGAGGTCTTCTTGTTTCAGCTCACAGGATGCCAGATCAGGGAACTGTTCCATAATGCGCCCCACAAATTGACGAGCCACATACCTGGAAGCATGGGTCAGCATAGTATCCAGTTTATTTGACTGGATTCCCATGATTTTCCCAACCGTGTTAATCAATAGCTTCTCCTCGAAGACCATAAAAACTTCGTGCCGTTTTTCTTCCTGGTCCATTCCATAGACAAGGCGGTAATAGATCCCTTTTCCAAATTTTTCACCGCCATAAACATCGCTGATCATGCGGGATTCCAGATGGAACATATCAAAAACAAGCTGAATGATCACCTTTTTCATGTCCGTAAGATCTTGGCCTGACAAAAGTTTTTTCCACTTTCTAGAACTCTTTCCGATGATGGAAAGGTCTTCGGTCAGCGTGTGTCCAATGAGCCACCCAGCACAAACTCCTAGAAAATGATCTACCGCGTCCGGGGAATACTGGGTCTGTTCCAATTCTTGTTCCAGTGCTGGAAGGGTATTTTCCCGAAATCCTGTATGTATCTGTCTGTGCTGCTCCAATCCATCATAACGGATGGATGACATATAGGCTTCTTCATCTTCAAAATGCTTCATGGCATGTGTTTTAAAGAATTTAATGCCCTCCTCGCAGATCCATTGGCTGTCTTTCTCTTCTTCTTTGAACGTAAAGATTTTATTAATGATCTGAAAAAGTCTCTGGTGTTCCTTATCGATTACGTCTACGCCGATCTTAAAATCCTCTCGCCATTCAAAATGAGTGTCCATGTAACCTCCTCCTCTTCTGGGTCAAACGTTTACTTGTGATATGATTTTTTATGTTTCAAGGAAAATACCTTGCAAAGAGTCACCCTTTCTGGGGGACATGTGGAAATAGGAATCTTCGATGACTTCATTTCCACCTTTTTATGAAAGTCCCTTTGCAGGGGACTGTTTAAAGAATATCGGTTTGGCAACAGAATCAACAGGAAAGGCTGTCAGTTCGGTTCCCTCGCCAACATGTATTAAAAACGTATATATTATACAATACTACACAGTGAAAATGCAATCTCAAGGAAGCCTTTTTTATTTATGTAGGAATTATGGCTCGCGATATTTCCGAATATCAATAAAGTCCACCTTTGAAACAGAATCAGGGAAGCAGGCTTTATTCTGATTGTAAACATCACAAAGCAGAAATCTTCCAATCCCTTGACCCGCGGCAAAACATGCTGTAAAATAGAGGAAAAGTATCGCAAGATTTTAAACAATGCTCTGACACGTTGATGCAGAACACACACGGGAACAGACTAAGAAACGAGGGATAAGTCAAAATGAGTGAGACAAAAGGAAATAAGAAGGGGAAGATCAAATTCATTGTCATTCTGCTGGCCGTGATCGCGGTCTTGCTGGCTGGAGGCCTTTTTTTCTATGTGCATGGGATCTCCGCCACGGATCCAAAGAGCAAAGAAGACGTGGTCATCACCATAGAAAACGGGACGGGCGCTCTACAGATTTTGAATCAGCTGGATGAGGCGGGTTTGGTGCAGAACAAATTCTGCGGCAAAGTCTATCTGAAAGTTTCATCGCCTGACAACATCCAGGCCAACACTTATGTGTTCAGCAAGGCCATGACTTTGACGGAAATGTTTGATGCCATGAACACGGCGGATCCCAATTATCTTTCTCGCTCCAAGATCACCATCATCGAAGGCAGCACCATCAAGCAGGCAGCGGAGGTCATTGCCAAGGAAACTGGTCTCTCTAAAAAGAATATCCTGGCAAAATGGTCAGATGCAGACTATTTAAAAGCGCTGATCGATGAATACTGGTTTCTGACAGACGATATTTTGAACCCTGATTTGCTGTGTCCCCTGGAAGGATACCTGTATCCTGAGACTTATTTCTTTTCCTCAGAAGATCCAAACCTGGAAGAACTGACAGAGGCTATGCTGGACAAGATGGACCAGGAACTGACCCCGCTTAAGGATGACATCAAAAACAGCCTGAACATGACCATTCACGAATTTTTATCCTTTGCCTCTGTAGTAGAAGCAGAATCCCTCTTTGAAGCGGATCGGGCCAAGATTGCCGGCGTGTTCAAAAATCGGTTGGATAAAAACATGGCGCTGCAAAGCGATATCACAGTGCTTTATGCCACAGGCCAAAAGAAAGTCAATGTTTCCATCGCAGAAACAAAGACAGATTCCAAATACAACACTTACAAGTACACAGGGCTTCCTGTAGGACCGGTCTGCGCGGTCCCGACCCGTACCATGAAAGCCTGCGTGGACTATGAGCCGAGCGATTACTTGTTCTTCTTTGCCACCCAGGATGGAAAAGTATTGTATTCCAAGACTTACGCAGAACATCAGAAGATCGTGAATGAGAATAAATGGTATTAAATGAATATTATAAATGAAAAAGTCATAGCATATATAGAGGGATTGTATCAGCCAGTCAGCCCTGCCTTAGGAAAGCTGCGGGAGCAAGCGGAGGCAGAGCATGTGCCTATCATTTTGCGGGACACAGAAGGCTTTCTCTTGAACCTGATCCGCATGAAGCGGCCAGCAGCTGTTTTGGAGATCGGCACGGCGGTGGGGTATTCCGCGGCTTGCATGGCATGGGCCTTTGAAGGCTGCCGGATCACTACCATTGAAGCGGATCCGCAGATGGCAGAAACAGCTGAAAAAAATCTGGAACGCTTAGGCCTTTCCAGCCGTGTCCAGGTTCTGACGGGCCAGGGGCAAGAAGTGCTGGACCGCTTGGATGGAAGCTTTGATTTTGTCTTTATTGACGCGGCAAAGAGCCATTACCGTAAATTTTGGGACAAAGCCCTGCCTTTATGCGGGACTAGGGCTGTGATCGTCTGCGACAATGTGCTCATGAAAGCCATGACTGCCTCAGACGAGTATGATCCAAAGAAAAAATATAAGACCAGCATACGCAACATGCGGGAGTTTCTCGCATATATTGCTGATACAGCAGATGCCCACACGTCGATCCTGCCTATTGGAGACGGGGTGTCCCTCAGTGTTTTGAAAGGATGACATGGAAAAGATAGAACTGCTTGCTCCGGCGGGCGATTTGGAAAAATTAAAAACAGCAGTGGATTACGGCGCGGACGCGGTCTATTTTGGCGGTGAACTGTTTAGCCTGAGGGCTGGAGCCGGAAACCTTTCGATCCCAGAGATGGAAGAGGGGATCTGTTATGCCCATGAACGGGGAGCCCGCTGTTACCTGGCTTTGAACATTTTTGCTCATAACGAAGATATCCTTCCTCTGAAGGCCTATCTCATCAAAATAAAAGCATTGGACATCGATGCGTTCATTGTATCTGATCCAGGCATTCTCCTGATGATCAAAGAGCAGATCCCAGACGCGGAGATCCATATTTCCACCCAGGCGAACATGACCAATTATAAAACCGCCCAGTTCTGGCAGCAGCAGGGGGTGAAACGGATCGTCCTGGCTCGGGAGCTGACCTTTGAAGAAATCATAGAACTGCGGAAAAAGCTTCCTGAGGAAATGGAGCTGGAAGCTTTTGTCCAGGGAGCCATGTGCATTTCCTATTCCGGCAGATGTCTGCTGAGCAATTTCATGATCGAGCGTGACGCCAACAGGGGACAGTGCGCTCACCCATGCAGGTGGAAATACGCTTTAGTGGAAGAGCAGCGTCCAGGAGAATATTATCCTGTGGAAGAAGATGAACGAGGGACGTACATTTTGAACTCCCGAGATCTGTGCATGATCGACCACATTCCAGAATTGATTCAAGCGGGCATTGCCTCGGCCAAGATCGAAGGCAGGATGAAGAGCAGCTTTTACGTGGCAACCATTGTCAGCGCTTACCGAAAAGCCATTGACGCTTATTATGAAGATCCTGAACATTACGTGTTCCGTGAGGAATGGATGGAGGAATTGAAAAAAGTCAGTCACAGGAAATTCACCACAGGCTTTTATTTCAATCAGCCCACCAACAAAGATCAGAATTATCAGACCAGCGCCTATACCAGGGACTATAGCTTTATCGGCATTGTGAAAAGCTATGACCCGGCGACAGAGATGGCTGTGGTAGAGCAGCGCAACAAAATGACGGTGGGAGAAGAGATCGAGGTCTTTGGCCCATATACGGATTTCTTCGCGCAAAAACTGGAAGTCCTTTTGGATGAGGAAGGCAGCCCCATAGAATCCGCGCCTCATCCGCAGCAGATCCTGCGGATCAAAATGGAACATCCTGTTTCAGAAAATTTTATGTTGAGAAAACGAAAGGAGCAATAAAGAATGTCAAGTTCTGACCCCGGGTCGCCCTTGGCGGTCCAATTTATTTTTCTATTTGCATTGATCATTATCAACGCCTTTTTCGCTGCGGCGGAAATGGCAGTCGTATCTGTGAACAAGAACAAAATCAAGATCCTTGCCCAAGAAGGAAACAAGAGGGCCATAGCAGTCCAAAACCTGCTGGAAAACCCCAATGTTTTTCTTTCCACCATCCAGGTAGCCATCACGCTTGCTGGCTTTCTTGCCAGCGCCTCGGCAGCTGTGGGGCTGTCCGATGATCTGGGCCGTCTGCTGGCTGGGCTGGGACTGTCTCATACTGTGGCGACTGATCTGGCTGTAGTGGTCGTTACCATTATCTTGTCTTATGTGACCTTAGTGCTAGGGGAGCTTTACCCAAAACGCATCGCTTTGCAGCATTCAGAGCGGATCGCTATGCTGGCGGTGCGTCCGATCAAATGCATCGCGGTTTTTTCCAAACCATTCGTGTGGTTCCTTTCTGCTTCTGTCAATGTGCTGCTGCGCCTGACCAGGCAGAAGGTTGACATGGATGATGAGGAATTTTCTGAGGATGAAGTCATGTCCATGCTGGAAGTGGGCCAGGAAAGCGGCGTGCTCAAGGAAGAAGGCAAAAAGATGATCAACAGCATCTTTGCCTTTGACGATAAACTGGCTTACGAGATCATGACTCCTCGGACCGATGTTTTTTCCATTGACATTAACGACCCGATGGAAGAATACATCGATGAACTGATGGAACTGCGGTATTCTCGGATTCCAGTCTATGATGATGACAGCGACAGGATCATTGGAATCCTCAATATCAAGGACTATCTGATCAAAGCTCGGGAAGAAGGATTTGACAATGTGGACATTGGAACCATCATCCGAAAACCATATTTTGTGCCAGAAACAAAGAACATTGACTCCTTGTTTTACGAGCTGCAGACCACCCGCCAGCAAATCGCCATCCTCATTGATGAATACGGCGGCTTTTCCGGCATCGTGACCATGGAGGACATTGTAGAGGAAGTCATGGGCGACATTGATGATGAATACGATGAGGAAGAACCAGAGATTCAGCAGATCGATGACAACACGTATTTGATGGATGGGGCCATGGATCTGGATGACATCAATGAAGAACTGGGCACGGAGCTGGAATCTGACAACAGCGAGACCATCGGCGGCTTCCTCATCGACATTCTAGGAGAGATCCCAGACGAAAGCGAAGAAGATCGGGTGGTGGAATTTGAAAACTATATCTTCAAGATCGAATCTGTGAAAGACAGGCGGATCGAAAGCGTAAAGCTTTATATCATGCCAAAGAAAGAAGAATCAGAAGAAGAGCAAGAAACAGAAGAAAAGTAAGGGGGAGCGATTTCCCTGCCCACAAGGTCCTTGGACAAAAGTGACACAAGGCTGCTGCGAAGCTACGCGGCAGTCTTTTTGTATTGGAAAAAACCGCGCCTGCGGGGAATGGTTTTCCGCAGGCAAAAACATGGCATAAAACCTTGTCCACGGAATAAGATGTATAAAAGAAACGGGAAAACAGCCATGTGACGGGAAGGCCCCTGTTCACCTGAATGCATTGTTTTCCACGCAAAGAACAAATGAGAAAAAGAGGTGTTGTCATGAACAATCTAGAGCAAATTTTGAACAAACTGCCCGAGCACATTCAAGGACCCATCCTGGAACTGCCGCAGCAGATCCGAAACAGCCTGGAAGAGATTCGCATGAAAGCGGACAGCGACATCCGGATCCTCGCGGGAAACCAGGAGATCGTCGTGGCCCTGAAACATCACCGGCAAGTCACGAGAGAAGATCTGGACACGATCCTCAACAATCTTCTGGATTATTCTTATTACGCATATGAAGAAGAACTGGCAAAAGGGTACATAACCATTGCGGGCGGCCATAGAGTGGGGATCTGCGGCAGAGCGGTCATGAAGCAGGGCAGAGTGTCTCTGATCAAAGAGATCTCTTCTCTCAATATCCGGCGCAGCAGGGAAATCATCGGCGCGGCAAAGCAGGTGCTTCCTCATGTTTTGGACAAGGAAGGCGCTCCCCAAAACACGCTGATCGTCTCACCGCCCAAATGCGGAAAGACCACGCTCCTGCGGGACCTGGCCCGCCTCCTCAGCTACAAGGGTTTTAAGATCGGACTCTGTGATGAACGTTCGGAGATCGCAGGCACTTACATGGGAAAACCTTCTTATGATCTGGGGCCAAGGACAGACGTGCTGGATGGATGCCCTAAGGCAGAGGGCATGATCATGCTCATCAGAGCCATGTCCCCAGACGCAGTGGTCACAGATGAGATCGGAAAGCAGGAAGACATCGCGGCCGTGGAATCTGCTTTGTGCGCGGGCGTTTCCATATTGACCACCATCCATGGGAGCAGCAGGGAAGATATCACGGCCTCCAGCATTGGTCCTTTAGTGGACAAAGGGGTGTTTTCTCGGATCATCTTTCTGACAAATCATCCGACCACTGGTTCCATCCGCGAGGTGCTCCATGCTTAAGGGGATCCTGTGCCTCATTCTCATCTGCGGCTGCGGCGGGCTGGGAATCCTGAAAGCCCAGACCTATAAACAGCGGTTGGAGGAATTAACGGACCTGCAGGATATGATTGGGATGATACAAACGGAAATGCATTATCGGAAGGACCCGCTGCCCACGGTCTTTGGGCGGATCTCCGCGTACAAAGACAATCGGGCCATGGAGCTTTTGTGGGACTGCAGCCTGACTATGAAAGACAGCTTAGACATGAAACAGTGCTGGGAAAACTCCATGGAATACGCTTATCAGGGGAGCTGCCTGAAAAAAGAAGATCTGGCCATCATCCAGGACTTGGGACTGCAGCTTGGAAAAAGCGACATCCAGGGACAGGAGGCTATGTTCTCCATGATGAAGACAAAGCTGGAAGTGCAAATCCAAGAAGCATTGAAAGAAAAAGAAACAAAGGGGAAAATGTACAGGAGCCTTGGCTTTTCCATAGGCATTGTCATTGCCATCCTCTTGATTTAGGAGCGTGTGTAACATGAATATGGATATCGATATTATTTTTAAGATTGCGGGGATCGGCATTGCCATAGCCGTGCTCAACCAGATTTTGGTGCGGGCAGGCAGGGAAGAGCAGGCCATGATGACCACCTTGGCAGGCATTGTCATCGTCCTGTTTCTCATTGTGGACATGATCAGCCAATTCTTTGACACCGTAAAGACCCTCTTTCAGTTTTAAGGAGGCTTCCTTGTGGATATTATGCGAATCGCTGCCATAGCTGTAGCAGGGGTGATCATGGCATCTGTGGTCAAAAGCTTCAAGCCAGAGCTTTCCCTCTATGTGGTGCTGGCCACTGTCATGATCATTTTCCTCATGGCACTGGACAAACTGACTGCTGTTTTTCAATTTCTCAGCACAGTGTACGGAGAAATGACTTATGGAAAAGATTTTTTTCCCATCATTGTCAAGGTTTTGGTGGTGGCGTATTTGGCGGATTTCACCTCGCAGCTTTGCAAGGACGCGGGGGAACGGGCCATAGGCAGTAAAGTGGAGCTGGCAGGCAAGATCGTGATTTTCTACTTGTCCATGCCTATCCTGCTGGCCATCCTGGAGCTGATCAATTCCATACTGTGAGAAAGGAGGCATGACATGGATTATGACTCGATCATCCAAAAACAGATGGACAAACTGGAACTTGACGAACTGGAACAGATCATGGAGGATGCGGCAGAACAGAGCCATGGGATCTTTTCCTCCCTTTCCACAGACGAGATCGTGCGAAGCATCATGGAAGGAAAGCCTCTTTTTGATTCAGAAGTAATGCTGCGGAACATATTGGATGTGTTTCTTTACGAAGTCAAGGCAGGTTTGGTGTTAGGCGTGGAAATCATCAGCATCTGCATTGTCATGGGGCTTTTGAAAAACTTTTCCAACTCTTTTGGGGACAAACCAGTCTCCACCCTGGGGACCGTGGTGTGCAGCTGTTTGGTGATCACCTTGTGTTTGAAGAATTTTATGATCACTTATCAGGCATGCGTGGACACTCTCAATGTGATGACCGGCACCATGCAGGTGCTGCTGCCTATTCTCATTCCGCTGCTCATCAGCATGGGGGGATTTTCCTCCGGCGGGGTGCTGAATCCTGTGATCTTAGGAGCCATTACCGCATTCAACACGGCTTTGCAGAAATTCATCCTGCCCATCCTATTTATTTCCAGTATCTTTGTGCTGATCAACTCCCTGACAGAAAAAGATTATGTCAGCAGACTGGCGGCATTTTTGCGAAAAGCAGCCATATTCTTCACTGGCTTCGCAGTGACCATCTTTACAGGGCTCACTGCCATTCAAGGATTGGTAACAAAGACAGCGGACGGGCTGCTAGTCAATACTGCCAGATATTCGGTGGACAATTTCGTTCCCATCGTAGGCGGATTCGCGGCTGATTCCATTGACATGGTCCTTAGCTGCGCGGGAGTGATTAAAAACGGCATCGGCGTATTGGGCATCATCATCATCTTGTGTCTGTTGGTGGTTCCTGTGATCAAGATCCTAGCCATTGCGGTGATCTACAAGCTTACAGCCATCCTGACAGCGCCCATTGCCACCAAACAGATCGCGGAAAGCCTGGATGAGATGGGGAGCGCGGTCATCACCATGGCGGTCATCCTTGGGCTGTGCGCGCTCATGTTTTTAATCTTCCTTACCATCATTATCAGCATAGGAGGCGGGACGTTATGGAAGTAATGAAAGAATGGGTGAGAAATATTTTCATCCTCATACTGGCTCTGACTTTTATCGAAATGCTGCTGCCAGTTTCCAGAATGGAGAAATACATCAAATTTATCTTTTCCCTGGTGGTTATGGCCACGATTTTGTCGCCGCTGCTGATTTTCCTGGAATAAGCAGAAGCAGGCCCAATATATATAGTAAGGAGAGTGAACGCAATGTTGGAAAAATTCAAAAAGGATCCCAAGATGAAGGATCTGGCTATAAAAATCATTGCCCTTTTGATCATTCTGTCCGTTGCCCTTTTGTCCTTTGACGTGTTTACCCAAAACAAGGATGGGAGAAAGCAGATCATTGATGATGACGGCGGGACGGAAGCGGCCCTTTGCAATATCCTGACGGACATCAAGGGGGTGGGAGAGGTGGATGTGATGCTGCAGTACAATGAAGAAAACCAGATATCCGGTGTGATCGTCACAGCAGAGGGCGCGGGAGATCCAGTGGTCAGAAACAACCTGATCAACGCGGTCAGAGCCGTGTTCAACATACCGGTGTCCAGCGTAGTGGTCTTTGAAAAAGACAGCGCGATTCAAAAAGATGGAGGAGAGAAATCATGAAAAAACACAGTTTTTGGGAGAACATAAAAGAGCACAAGAAAATGGCAGGCAGCCTGCTGGTGCTGGCCTTGTGCCTGGGGGTCGTCACTGCCATCGGCGGCGTGTTCCCATCCGCGGAATCCGCCAGCAGCCAGGATATCCCTGAGCATGACGGAGACGTGCTGGTAGACAGCATCCATGTGGAAGAACCATCCGAAGCAGTCAAGACTGGAGACGCGGCTCAAAAGGATTCTGAAAAAGGCAAGGAAAAAGCCTCTGAAAAAAAGGATTCTGAGCTGGTCACCTCTGATGACGTGGAAGAACTGAAAAATTCGGACGCTTATTTTGAAGAAATGCGGGCCACCATCAACATGGACCGAAACCAAGTGATCTCCATGCTGACAGACGCGGAATCCACTGCCAAAAACAGCTCGGAAAAAGAAAACGCCAATCAGCAGAAGCTGCGAATCCTGCAGTACATGGAACAGGAACAAAACGTAGAGAACGCCATTAAAACAAAAGGCCTTCCGGAATGCCTGGTCCTCATTACGGACAGCGGCGTGAACGTGACGGTCAACAAGCAGGATCTGAATCAATCTGACGTGGCAAAGATCTGTGACATCGTCATGCGGGAAACAGAAAGGAAGGCACCGGAAATCATCATCCAAAGTAAGTTTTAAACCATTGTAATTAGGTGGTAAATTTGATATAATAACTCCCGAGGTGAATGGAATGAACGCGGCAAACCAACAGAAAACCGGGACCCTGAAATTTTCCGATGAAGTAGTGGCTGTCTGCGCCGCTAACGCTACCCTTAAGACGAAAGGGGTGGCAGAGCTGGCAGGCGGTCTTACCAATGCCCTGTCAAAGACCATCCTCGGGAAAGAATTGCTCTCCAAGGGAGTCAAGGTTTCTCAAGGGGAAGAGGGGCTTTCCATCGATATTTTCGTGATCGTGGAATACCAGGTCAATATCCCGGCAGCCGCATGGGACATTCAGGAACATGTAAAAAAAGAAGTGGAATCCATGACAGAACTGCCTGTGGGGGCGGTGAACATCCATGTTCAGGGAGTCCATATACCAGAAGAGGAGACCCCATCACATGACTAGGACACAGGCAAGGGAAGCGCTGATGCAGCTGCTGTTCCAGATGGAAGCCCAAAAGGATTACAGCAATGACAGCAAGAACAAATACATGGAAGAACATTTCAGCGGGGACAAACAGCAGGGCTATGCGATTAAATTGATCAGTCAAGTCTTAGAACACCTTGAGGAGATCGACGCTGCCTTGGATCGCAGCAGCAGGAGCCGCGACACCAGGCGCATGGCAAAGGTTGATCTGGCCATTGCCAGACTCGCTCTGGGAGAAGCCTTTTACATGGAAAACATCCCTACGGGCGTGGTCATCAATGAAGCTGTGAACATGGCGAGAAAATACAGCACAGAGGATTCTCGGCGTTTCATCAATGGGATTCTGGGAAACATCATTAATCACCGCGATGCGTAAAGAAAGAGACTGCGTGCTGGGAATCGATACCAGCAATTATAAAACATCGGTGGCGGTCATAGGATCAGATGGCAGGATCTTATGCGACTTACGAAAGCTGCTAAAGGTAAAACAGGGCGAGCGGGGACTGAGACAGTCTGACGCCCTGTTTCAGCACATAGAAAACCTGCCTGGCCTGCTGGAAGAGGCATTGGGCGAAGGCAGGGCAGAGCGCGTTGCCGCGGTCGCTTATTCCCAGCGGCCAAGGCCAGTGGAAGGCTCTTATATGCCGGTCTTCAAGGCGGGCATCTCCTTTGGAAGAGCGCTGGCCGCTGGATCGCAAGTCCCTTGCTTTGCGTTTTCCCACCAGGAAGGACATATCGAAGCCATTCGAGCAGGAAGCGATTTTCCTGCTGATCGTCCTTTTTTGTGTTACCATCTTTCCGGAGGCACCTGCGAGCTGCTCCTTGTGGATCAGGATGAGATTCAGATCATTGGAGGCTCCAAAGACCTTTCCTTTGGACAAGTCATCGACCGAGCTGGCGTGAAGCTGGGCATGGCTTTTCCCGCAGGGGAAGCGATGGATCGAATCGCCGTAAAAACCCAGGCTTCTTCCCGGGTTTTGAAAAAGATCCCCTATGACGGCTTGTTTTTCAATCTTTCAGGCATTGAGACTCAATGGGCCAGGAACGCGGAAAAACGAATGGAAGCCAATGAAGAGACAGACACTCTGATCCGAGAGTTATTTGATAAAATACTAAAAACATTGACAGATATCACAAAACAGGCTGCCAAGGAAACGTCCATAAACCGTATTATGTTTACTGGAGGCGTTTCGTCCAGCCGCTATATCAGCACTGGGCTGAAAGCGAATCTGGCAGACAGCCCTCTTTTCATAGAATTCGGAGACCAGTCCCTATCGCAGGACAACGCAGTGGGGATCGCTTTGCTGGGAGGTAAGAAATTATGGCAATAAAACCAGTCAAAGTCTCACAATTAAATGGATATATCAAACGGATCCTCCAGACCGACCCGCTGCTGGGAAACGTCTCTGTGGTAGGTGAAGTTTCAAACTTAAAATTTCACGGCTCCGGCCATGTGTATTTTTCCATGAAGGACGAAAACAGCAAGCTCAACTGTTTCCTGCCTTCTGAACGAGTCAGGGATCTTCGCTATCAGCTGTCCGAGGGCATGGAGATCACGGCCAGCGGATACATCTATTTGTATGAACGAGGCGGCAGCTATTCCCTCAATATCAGGGACATTGAAGTGGCGGGCCTGGGGAACCTTTCCCTGGCTTTTGAAGAACTAAAGAAAAAGCTGGAAGCCGAAGGTCTCTTTGATCAAGCGCATAAAAAGGACATTCCTTTTTTCCCTGAAAAAATAGCAGTGGTCACTTCAGAAACAGGAGCCGCGATTCGAGATATTTTGAAAATCATCAAGAGCAAAAACGATCATGTGGATGTTTTGATTTGCCCTGTGCTGGTCCAGGGACCGGCGGCGGCCGGCGAAATCGCGGAGGCCATTACCCGGATCAATGAAGAGCTGCCGGAAGTGGACACTATCATTGCCGGACGCGGAGGAGGCGCCATGGAGGATCTATGGGCCTTCAATGAAGAGATCGTGGCCAGAAGCATTTTCGCCTCGCGGATCCCTGTGATTTCCGCGGTGGGCCATGAGACGGATTTCACGATTTCTGATTTTGTGGCGGACAGGCGGGCGGAAACGCCTACAGCAGCGGCGCACATGGCAGTGCCGGATATCAGAGAGTTAAAGGCCTATGTTTCTGATCTGAGAGACACTCTGCGCTTGTCCTGGGAATCCTGCCTGCGATACAAGCAGACCCAGCTGGCGGCCTTGGACTTCGCCGCTTTTCGCAGGGATCTGGAAAGCCGGATCGTCATGGAACAGATGCGGATCGATAACATGAAGGCGGAAAATCTTCATCAGATCAAGGCCCTGATCGATGAGCATGAACAAAAGATGGATCTTTTAAAGGCAAGCATCCAGTCTTTGGATCCCATGGCCATCATGAGCAGGGGCTATGCCGCGGTCACAGATAGGAAGGGCGCTCTGATCGGGAGCATCGGTCAGCTAGTTCCTGAGGATAATGTGACATTGGTGTTGAAAGATGGACAAGCGGACTGCACGGTAAACCAGGTAAGGAGGGACAGCTGATGACAGCAGAAAAAAAACCGACATTTGAAGAAGCTCTGGCAAAGCTGGAACAAGCTTCTGAGAATCTGAAAAAGGACAACATCACTCTGGAAGACGCATTGAAGAATTTTGAACAGGGAGCTGCATATTATGACCAATGCAGTGAAATATTAAATAACGCAAAACAGAAGATCGAAACCTGGTCCAAATAGACAGGAGGGATGGACATGCCGCAACAAATGCAAAGAGATTACAAGGAATTGATCGAGGAACACATTTTAGACTTTCTGCCGGATATCGATCACAAGAGTATCACGCTCTACGAGTCCATGAAGTACAGTCTGACTGCGGGTGGAAAACGCATCCGGCCCATGCTGCTGCTGGCAGCCAGCGAATTCGCAGGGGGAAAATTAGCAGAAGCCGTTCCTTACGCCTGCGCCATCGAATATATCCACACTTACTCCCTGATCCACGATGACTTGCCGGCAATGGACGATGACCAGCTGCGCAGAGGCAGACCCACCAATCATATCGTTTACGGAGACGCTATGGCGATCCTGGCCGGAGACGGCCTCCAATCAGCGGCTTTTGAAGCCATGAGCAAAGACATGTTCCTTTATTTTGACAATGGGGACAAGCTGAAAAAGCGCATTCGGGCAGCCAATGAGATTGTCAAGGGTTCTGGCTGCAGGGGCATGGTAGCGGGCCAAGTGGCAGACATCGAATCCGAGGATCGGGCTTGCTCCGGCGAAATGCTGGATTACATCCACCTGACAAAGACTGCTGCTCTGATCGTGGCGGCGATTCGGGCAGGAGCCCAGCTGGGAGGCGCGGATGAAGAAATGCTCAGCAGTCTGACAATTTATGCGGAAAACTTGGGCCTTGCGTTCCAGATCGCGGACGATATTTTGGATGTGATCGGAAGCGAAGAGGAAATGGGAAAAAAGACAGGCATGGACATGGTAAAGAAAAAGTCCACGTATCCGGCACTTTACGGCTTGGAAGCTTCCAAGAAAAAGCTCATGGAACTGACGGGCAACGCGATTGAGGCCTTAGCGTCTTATTATGACAATGCCGAGTTTTTCGTAAAGCTGGCAGAAGATTTAGCAGTAAGAGGAAAATAAGCATGAAGAAACTACTGGAGTACGATTTTCCACAGGATTTGCGGACCATGACCAAGGAGGAGCTGAGTCTGCTGCCCTATGAAATCAGAGACTTTTTAATAAGCAACATATCCAAGACTGGAGGCCATTTGGCCTCCAATCTAGGCGTTGTGGAACTTTCCATTGCCTTACATAACGTGTTCGACACGCCCAGGGACAAGCTGGTATGGGACGTGGGACATCAATCCTATATCCACAAAATCCTCACTGGAAGGGCAGAGGGCTTTCAGACCCTGCGGAAATTCGGCGGCATGAGCGGCTTTCCCAAGGTAAAGGAAAGCGAATACGACACCTTTGACATGGGGCACAGCAGCACGTCCATTTCCGTGGCAGCGGGGATGGCAGCGGCCAGGGATCTGGCAGGAGAAGATTTTCACATTGTGGCCATCATCGGGGATGGGGCCCTGACAGGGGGCCTTGCTTATGAAGCCTTGAACAACGCTGGCGCGTCCAAATCAAAGATTCTGGTGATTTTGAACGACAATGGCATGTCCATTGCGCCTAACACAGGCGGCGTTTCCAAATACCTGAGCAAACTCCGAGGTTCTCAAAAGTATCTGAAATTGAAAAACAGCATCAAGCAGAACGTGTCAGAACTTCCGGGGATCGGAAAAGGCGTGGTCGCGGGCATGCAGCATATCAGGGATTCTTTGAAATACGCGGTTCTGGATGGAGTCATGTTCGAGGAGCTTGGCTTTCATTACTTTGGCCCAGTGGACGGCCACAATATGGAAGATCTGATCCAGGCCTTGGAAACAGCCAAGGAGGTGGATGGGCCAGTGTTTCTCCATGTGATCACGAAAAAAGGGAAGGGCTACCGCAGCGCGGAAGAAACTCCCAGCAAATACCATGGGACAGGCCCCTTTGACCCTACCACCGGCACCCAGGAAAGCGGCGGCAGCAAGCCGTCCTGGTCCAATGTGTTTGGCAGCAAACTGGCGCAAATGGCAGGAAAGGACCCGAAGATCGTGGCCATCAGCGCAGCCATGCTGGAAGGAACTGGCCTAAAGGAGTTTCAAAAGAAATTTCCCAAACGGACCTTTGACGTGGGGATCGCGGAAGGACATGCGGTCACCTTTGCGGCAGGCATGGCCTCAGGAGGGTACCGGCCAGTAGTGGCTATTTACTCTACGTTTCTGCAGAGAGCCTATGATCAGATCATGGAGGATGTATGTCTCCAGAACCTGCCAGTGATCTTTGCCGTGGACAGGGCAGGCATCGTAGGCGCGGACGGCGAGACCCATCACGGCATGTTCGACCTTTCTTATCTGAGCCACATGCCTAATATGACCATTCTGGCCCCTGCTGACAAAGAAGAATTGGAGCAGATGCTGGAACATGCCATGACCTTGCATGGGCCCTGCGCTATCCGCTACCCGAGAGGTGAAGCGGCTCAGCTGGATTTCCATCAGCCCATTGACGGGAGTCTGGTGCTCACAGAAGGCGCTGACGTGGAGATCTGGGCAGTGGGCAACATGCTCACCACTGGATTTGAGGCTTGTGAAGAGCTAAAAAAAAGGGGCATTCGGGCAGGTCTTGTCAACGCTAGATACGTGCGCCCTTTGGATGAAACAAAGCTATTGGCCTCTGCTGACCGCACGAAGCTCATTGTCACCTTAGAGGACAACGCAGTGGCCGGAGGTTTTGGCGAGAACCTGGCCGCGGTTTTAATGCAGTCGCCCATCAAAGTCCTGAATCTTGGGTGGCCAGACTGCTTCATTGAACACGGAAGCTGCGGCCAGCTTTTTGAAAAATACAAGCTGGATCCTGTCAGCATTACAGAAAGGATTTGTGATTATCTTGAAAAACAGGCTTGACATGCTCTTAGTGGAAAAAGGCCTTTTTTCTTCTCGAGAAAAAGCGAAAGCATCCATCATGGCAGGGATCGTGTATGTGGATGGACAGCGAGTCGATAAAGCCGGAACGCCGGTGGATGTGACCGCAGACATTCACATCAAAGAAAATCTCTGTCCCTATGTGAGCAGGGGCGGGCTCAAGCTGGAAAAGGCCCTTGAAACATTTGGATTTCATTTGCAGGACGCGCTCTGCGCGGACATTGGCGCCAGCACCGGAGGTTTCACCGACTGCATGCTCCAAAAAGGGGCGCGGAAAGTCTTTGCCATTGACGTGGGCTATGGACAGCTGGACTGGAAGCTGCGCCAGGACGAGCGGGTGGTGAACATGGAAAAAACCAATGTCCGTTATTTGGACATTGACGCAGTGGGAAGGGACATGGACTTCATCAGCATTGACGTTTCCTTTATTTCCTTGAAGCTTGTCTTTCCTGTGGCAGCCCAGCTCCTGGGAGAAGCGGGAAGCATCGTCAGCCTAGTAAAGCCGCAGTTTGAAGCAGGTCGGAAGCAAGTGGGGAAAAAGGGCATTGTCCGTGATCAAAACGTCCATAAGGAAGTGATCCAAAAGGTGATGGGCTATGCCGCGGATTCTGGGCTTTATCCTCACGGCCTGACGTATTCTCCTGTCACTGGAGCAAAGGGGAACATCGAATATTTGCTTTATTTGAAAAAGCAGCCAGCGGAGCGGGAGCTCTCCGTAGATGACATTGTTTACAACTCTCATGAGGAGTTGCAATAGATAAAAATGATTGTTAGAGATTTTAAGAAAAGGAGGTTTGATCATGAAGTTATCAAACAAAGTGCTGGCAATGCAGCACTCCCCCATCCGCAAGTTCAATCCCATTGCTCAGAAAGCGAAGGACGCGGGCAAAAAGGTCTACCATCTGAACATTGGACAGCCTGACGTGGAAACACCGGCGTGCTTTATGGATGCCATTCAAAGCTTTGACCAGAATGTCATCGCTTATGCGGAATCTGACGGCATGACGGTGCTGCAAGACGCGGTTTCCGCCTATTTCAAACAGTATGGCATGGACTACGGCAGGGAGGATATGATCATCACCAACGGAGGCTCGGAGGCCCTAATCATGATCTTCATTTCACTTTTGAATCCAAAAGACGAAGTGCTGATTCCAGAGCCCTTTTACACCAATTATCACACCTTTGCTACTATGGCGGACGGGGTGATCGTTCCCATCACCACCACGCCGGAGGAAGGCTATCATTACGCGGATGCGGAAAAGATCGAAGCCCTCATCACTCCGAGGACAAAGGCCATCTGCTGCATTAATCCAGGGAATCCCACAGGCACGATCCTGACCATGGATGAAATGAAGCTGATCGGTGAAATCGCCAAAAAGCATGACCTTTGGATCATCACGGATGAAGTTTATCGGGAATTCGCCTATGACGGCAGGGCGGTCACTTCTTTTGGGATGCTCAAAGACCTGGAAGACAGGGTGATTGTCGTGGATTCTGTTTCCAAGCGTTTTTCCGCATGTGGGGCCAGGATCGGCTGCCTCCTGACAAAAAATAGAGAGCTGCTGGAAAATGTGATGAAGATCGCACAGGGAAGGCTCTGCGTGCCGACTGTGGAACAGATCGGAGCAGCGGCCCTGTACAAGCTGCCTTTATCCTATTATGATGAAGTGCGGGCAGAATATGAAGGAAGGCGGGACGCGGCTTACGAAGAGCTGATGAAGATCCCAGGCGTGGTGTGCCAAAAGCCTGGCGGTGCCTTTTACTTGACAGCCAAGCTTCCGGTAGACAATGTGGAAAACTTCCTGATGTTTCTTCTCACCGAGTTTGAGGACAAAGGCGAGACTGTCATGTTCGCGCCAGCAGAAGGCTTTTACGCCACACCAGGACTAGGCAAGGAAGAAATGCGCATCGCATATGTGCTGAACAAAGAAGACATGGCCCGAGGAGTCGAGTTGATCAGGCTGGGAATCGAAGCCTACAACAATCGCTAAACAAGCATGCCCTGGGAGCCTTCATGCGCTCTCAGGGCGTTTTTATGATAAACATACAAAGCAAAAAAAGAGAAGGGAGCCGAAACACAAATGGCGTTATCACCGATGATGCAGCAATATATGAAGATCAAGGAAGAGTACCAGGACTGCGTGCTGTTTTTCCGGTTAGGGGATTTTTATGAAATGTTCTTTGAAGACGCGCAAAGGATTTCCAGAGAACTGGAGCTGACCCTGACTGGCAAAAACTGCGGCCTGGAGGAGCGAGCGCCTATGTGCGGCGTGCCATTTCACTCTGCGGACACCTATATCGCCCGCCTTGTGGAAAAAGGATACAAAGTCGCCATCTGTGAGCAAACGGAAGATCCTTCCCAGGTCAAAGGCCTTGTGAAACGGGAAGTGATCCAGATCGTCACGCCGGGGACAGTGATCAACCAGAACATGCTGAAAGAAACAGAGAACAATTATATCGCCTCTGTGTTCAGCAAGCGGGGAGGCGACCTGGGCCTGGCTTACTGCGACATTTCCACAGGAGAGATTTACGTCACTGAAATCCCAGAAAAAAATTCTTTGGAGACTTTATTGAACGAGCTGGTGAAAATACGGGCCAGAGAAATCCTGATCAATGAAGACAGTCTGTTGGAAACAGAAGACATCAAAGATATCACGGAGGCTTATATCAATCCACTAAACGAAGGTTATTACCAGCAGCAGGCAGTAACAGACGCGGTGCTCCGCCAGTTTCGGGTAAAAGCCCTCCTGGGCCTGGGGCTTCAGGAAGACAGTTTTGCTGTCCAAGCTCTTGGTTCCATGCTCCTTTATCTCCAGGAGACCCAAAAGCGCAGCCTAGAACATATCACTTGGCTCCACCGCTATGAGATGGGAAGCTACATGGCCCTGGACAAAGCCACCATCAAGAATCTGGAGCTGACGGAAACGCTGTTTGAAAAAAAACTCCAGGGATCCCTGCTGGGGGTCTTGGACAAAACCAGCACTGCCATGGGCTCCCGAAAACTGAAACAGTGGATCAAAGAACCTCTGAACAACGTGAAGGACATTCAAGACCGCCTGGACGCTGTGGAAGCGTTGTCAGAGGACATTTTGCTGCAGAACAATATCAGGGAAAACCTGAAACAAATCTACGACTTTGAACGGCTGTCAGGCCGGATCGCCTGCGGCAGCGCCAACGGCAAGGACCTGATCGCTTTGCGCAATTCCTGCTATGTGCTTCCAGACATCAAAGGTGATTTGGCAAGTGCGGAAGGGGGACTGCTGGAGCGCCTGGAAAAGGAGATCAGCGAGTTGAAAGAGGTTTACCAGCTCATCAACAGGGCTGTAGCCGAAGACCCGCCTTTTTCCGTGAAAGAAGGGGGCATCATCAAGGAGGGGTATTCCCAGGAGCTGGATGATTTGAAGTTCTCCATTCAAGATGCGCAGGACTGGCTTGCCCGGCTGGAAACCGTGGAGCGAGAGAAAACCGGCATCAAGAATCTGAAAGTAGGATTCAACAAAGTGTTTGGCTATTACCTGGAGATCACCAGATCTTATTATGACATGATCCCTGAACATTATGTGCGCAAACAGACCCTTGCCAACTGTGAACGGTTCATCACACCAGAGCTAAAGGAAACTGAAAATCTGGTTCTCAATGCAGAAGCTAAGATCAATCAGTTGGAATACCAGCTATTTACAGAATTGAGGGAGAAAATACAAGTTTACATAAAAGAAATACAGAAGACTTCTGCCGCTGTGTCTGCTCTGGACGTTTTATTGTCCTTTGCCCAGGTGAGCCAACAGAATGATTATGTAAAGCCAGACGTGGACGCAGGGGACGTGATCCAGATCGAAAGAGGCCGTCATCCAGTCATCGAACAGACCATACGCGACGGCGTTTTTGTCAGCAATGACCTTTATTTGGATCGGGAAGCGGACAGTCTTCTTTTGATCACAGGTCCCAACATGGCGGGAAAATCCACTTACATGCGCCAGACCGCTTTGATCGTGCTCATGGCCCAGGCAGGCTGCTTCGTGCCCGCGGACAAGGCCCATATCGGCATCACGGATCGGATCTTCACCAGGATCGGCGCATCTGACAATTTGGCCCAAGGCCAGAGCACGTTCTTTGTGGAAATGAGTGAACTGGCTTATATCCTCAATTCCGCTACAGAAAAGAGCTTGATCATTCTAGATGAGATCGGACGGGGCACCAGCACTTATGATGGACTTTCCATTGCCTGGGCAGCGGCAGAATACCTGTGCAAGCAAAAGCATCAGGTCAGAACCCTTTTTGCTACCCATTACCACGAAATGACCTGTTTGGAAGGCCACATGAAGGGGCTGCGCAATCTCAACGTGGATGTGGCGGAGGAAAACGGGAATGTAGTGTTTCTCCACAAGATCCAAAGAGGAAGCGCCAGCCGCAGCTACGGCATCCATGTGGCTAAGCTGGCAGGCGTGCCGGCCTCCCTTTTGGAGCAGGCACAAATCAAGCTTACGGAGCTGGAAGAGACGCAAGGTTCCGTGGATCTGGCCGCTGTGGACGGACCTCAAGCAGCAGCACCAGCAAAAGAAGAACAGATCTCTTTTTTCAGCTTTGCGCCAAACCCAGTGGTAGAGCGTTTGAAAGCCCTTGATCTCATGAGCCTGACACCGTCAGAAGCTTTTCGGATCTTGGAAGAGTTAAAGCAAGCAGCAGAACAGTGAGGCACATATGATTCAGGTTTTAGAAAAAGGCGTAGCAGACAAGATCGCCGCAGGTGAAGTGGTGGACAACCCCCTTTCCATTGTCAAGGAGCTGGTGGAAAATTCCATTGACGCGGGCGCGACTTCTATCACAGTGGAGATCCAAAAAGGCGGAAAATCCTATATCAGGGTCACAGACAATGGATGCGGCATTCCGGCGGATCAGGTGGAGACTGCGTTCCTGCGCCATGCCACCAGCAAGATCTCCCAGGCAGCGGATTTAGAGCATATCCAGACCCTCGGTTTTCGGGGAGAGGCCCTAGCCAGCGTTTCCGCTGTTTCCAGGACAGAGATCATCACTAAGACAGCAGAGGAAAAGACAGGGACCCGCCTGGTGATCCAAGGCAGCCAGATCGCAGAAAGAGAGATCACCGGCTGTCCGGAAGGCACCACCATTGTGGTCAGAGACCTGTTTTATAATACGCCTGCCAGAAAGAAATTCATGCGATCTGACGCAGCGGAAAGCAGTACGGTCATCGAGTTCGTTTCCCAGGTCACTCTAGCTTATGCCAACATTCGCGTGCGGATGATCAACAATGGGAGCATGCTCTTTTCCACCCCAGGAAACGGGAAGCTTTATGCCAATATCCTTACCGTGTTCAGCAGGGACATAGGCGATCAGCTGATCCCCATACAGGCACAAGAAGGAGCTATAAAGCTGGAAGGCTATGTTTCCGGCCCCGGGCAGAGCAAGCCTACCAGAAAGCACCAGATCTTCTTTGTCAATGGGAGAGTGGTCAACAGTAAAGTGATCCAAAAGGGCGTGAGCAGTGCTTATGCGGACAAGCTCTTTGAAGGCAGGTTCCCCATTGCCATCCTCTTTCTTCAATTTCCGCCGGACAGATTGGACGTGAACATTCATCCCAACAAGCGGGAGGTGCGCTTTCACGATGAAAGTTCTGTGGCAGGATTCGTGGAAGGCGCCTTGCGCAAAGCTCTTCTTTCCAAAGAATCCATACCAGCTGTGAAAAAAGAAGATTTATTCCGTAAACCAAACGCTCCAGCACCGCCGGCCTCTGGGAAATCAGGGAATAGGGAACAGGAAGAGCAAATAGACGTAAAAAAATTATTGTCAACTCTACGAACGGAAGAACATGTGCCGGAGACAAGCTCTGCCCAGGTAAGGGAAGAGCCTAAAATTTACCAGACTTCTGCCATTGGTTCCCAGCCGCAGGTCATAAAGGAAGTTCTGGCAGAGGCGCCTGCGTCTCAGGCGCCTGCCACGCCGCCGCCTTTTGATTTTCGTGAGCTGAGGGTCACAGGGACCATCTTCGCTACTTATATCACTGCAGTTGACGAGGATTCTTTTTACCTCATCGACCAGCATGCGGCCCACGAGCGGATCTTTTTTGAAAAGCTCATGGCCCAGTATGAGAATCAGGAGACCCATAGTCAGCCCATCATGTTTCCCATTATGCTCAATGTTTCCCACAGCGCGGATCAAAACGCGGAGGATTGGCTGGCGGCTTTGGCACAAATGGGATTCGGCGCCGAACCTTTTGGCCCCAGGACTTATGCGGTAAAATCCATTCCCCTGTTCATGGGATTAGAGGAAGCCCAGTGCTTTTTAACAGATTTCACAGATGATTTGGGGGATGGCAAGCTCCTTGACAATCTGCCTGTCATAGAAAAAATCACCATGCGTGCCTGTAAAAGCGCAGTGAAGGCTCACGACCATTTGCAGGACAGCGAGATTCAGCAGCTGATTCAGGATTTGCGCCAATGCGAAAATCCTTTTTCCTGTCCCCATGGAAGGCCGACCTTCATCAAAATGACCCAGTATGAGATCGAAAAAATGTTTAAGAGGGTATAAATGAAAGATATTTTAGTCATCGCCGGCCCAACGGCTGTTGGAAAAACAGAATACGCTATTCAAATGGCACTTCGTTTCAAGGGAGAGATCGTTTCCTGCGATTCTATGCAGCTTTACCAGTTCATGGATATTGGAAGTGCAAAGCCCACCCGAGAGGAGCGAGCCAAGGTACCTCACTATTTAGTGGATGAATTCGACCCCAGACAGGATTTTTCCGTGGTCCAGTACCAGAAACACGCTAAAGCGGCTATCGCCAAGATCCATGATCAGGGGAAGCTTCCAGTGGTTTCAGGGGGAACAGGGCTTTACCTGAATGCTCTGCTTTATGAAATGGATTTCAGCGCTCCACCGAGAAACGATGGATACCGCAGAAAGCTGGAAGCTCTGGCCGCACGGGAAGGTAAAGAAGCGCTTCACCGGCTTTTACAGGAAAAGGACCCTCAGGCTGCCCAGCGGATCCATCCTAACAATACGAAAAAGATCATTCGGGCCTTGGAAGCGGTTTCCCAAGATGGCAAGGGCGTCCGGCCTTTTTCAGAGGCCTGTGTTCCTGTTTCCCAATACCGGCCCTTATTGATCGGACTCACAAGGGACAGGGAAGAGCTGTATCAGCGGATCAATGACAGAGTGAAGCTGCTGATGGAACAAGGGCTCCTGGAAGAAGTGAAAGGGCTGCTGGCCATGGGGCTGACGGAATCTCATATTTCCATGAAGGGCATTGGTTATAAGGAACTGATCGACCATCTTCACGGGGCTTATGATCTGGAGACCGCAGTGGCGAAAATACAGAAAAACACCAGACATTACGCAAAAAGGCAGTTAACCTGGCTGCGAAAGTATGATAAAATGGTCTGGTTCAATTTATCGGAATATGGCTCAAAAGAGCAGGCATTAGAGGACATGATCACATGGGTAAAGAAAAACAGATAAAGATTCATAATAAAAGCGACAGGCCGGACAACGTGGTGATGAAGGAGCAGGACATCATCTGTCAGTGCGAAGAGATCGAAGAGGAACTGCCTCGGTTTCTCAAAGGTTTTTTCGCTTATCTGCGGGGAAACGTTCTGCCCATGACTCGGCTGGCATATCTTTATGATATCCGGTTTTTCTGTCATTACTTGGTGGAGGAAACAGCGCTCACAGAAGCAGAACATCCCCAGGAATTGACGATCCGGGATTTTAACAGGCTCAGGGCCACGGATGTGAATGATTTCATTGATTACTGCCGCCGGTATCAGGTGGAAACAGACAGCGGAATCACCATTTACGAGAATAACAATAAGACTTTGGCGCGGAAAAAATCTTCCGTTTCCGTGATGTTCAAACAGCTTTATCGGGATGAATTGATGGACAAAAACATTACAGATGGATTCGATCCCATTCGGGTGCCAAAAGCTTCGGAACGGGAGATCAAAGCGCTCCAGGACGATGAAGTGATGATCATGCTGGACGCGGTCTCCACAGGCAGCCATTTGACCAAAAAGGAACGTCAATTCTGGGAAAAGACAAAGAAACGGGACAAAGCCATCCTCCTGTTGTTTTTGACTTACGGGCTGCGGCTTTCGGAACTTCAGCAGCTGAACGTTTCTTCCTTTAATTTTTCCAGGGGAGAGTTCACCATCTACAGGAAGCGGGGGAAGGAATCAAAAATGCCCCTGAACCAATCGGTCATGTCTGTGGTTTCCCAGTACATAGAAGAGGAACGGGCTGACAGCAAAACACTAACCGAAGAGCACCAAGACGCATTGTTTCTTTCGCTGCAGGGAAAGCGCATGACAGAACGGCAGATCAGGGAGCTGGTGAAAAAATACACGTCCATCGGTCTTTCCACCTCCAGAGACGCAGGATACAGCCCTCACAAACTGCGGGCCACAGCAGCCACAAGCCTCATTGGGCGGGGCAATTCCATTTACGATGTGCAGGCGCTGCTGGACCACGAGCAAGTGACCACCACCCAGCTCTACGCTGCCCACAAAATGAACGTCAAGCGAGATCTGGTAAAGGATATGGAGTGGGAACTGGAGCGGACTGGAAAAAAAGATTGAAAAATTTAGAAAAACGTAAGAAATCATTCATAAAAACCTCAATGATTTGTTGTATAATCTAGTGAGAAAGGAATGAAAGAAAGAATGAAACGAAAGGAATTCATCTGCATATGCACAGCTTCCTTGCTGATGTGCAATTGTGTGACTGCGTCCTCTGCTTTTGCAGCGGGCGATTCCTTTATCCCCAAAACTCGGCCCATGTTTTATGAAACTGGACTTCAGACAGCGCAAGGGCTCCAAACGGCTCAGGCCAAAAGGGGAGATTCCAAGAGAAGCGAGCCGGACACAAGATGGTTTGATCCAGAGGATCAGCAAAAGGAGTATGAGCTTTCAACAGAGCAGGAACTGCTGGGATTGGCTGAACTGGTCAACACAAAGGACATTCCCTGGCAGGCGGAAGGCTCGTATACCTTTAAAGGCATTACCATAAAGCTGATGCGGGACATTGAGCTGACTCAGTTTTGGACTCCTATCGGCAATTCTGACGCGCGGGCTTTTGAAGGCAGATTTGAAGGAAACGGACATACTATTTCCGGCATGGAACTCCAGGATCCGGACAGCGATAATCCAGGATTTTTCGGATACTTGAAAGGAACTGTCAATAACCTGAACCTGCAAGGGACCATCGACAGTCGGGCAAATAATGCCGGAGGCATGGCAGCCGTGATGACAGAAACCGCGCTCATTGAGAATTGCACCATGGAAGTGGATGTGACAGGTAAAGAGCGGGTAGGCGGCGTAGCTGGCATGAACCATTCCGGACAGATCATTAATTGCCATAATTACGGTGAAATCCAGGGAGATGTCAAAGTGGGAGGCATTGTGGGCGAGAACTGGAATGGGAAAACGCGAAAATGCTCAAACATGGGCCAGGTGACTTCTAGTGGGAAAGGCTTTGGCACTTATGGGACAGGTGGCATTGCTGGACGTTCTGTGGCTGTGAACGCAGTGATCGAAGAATGCTTTAATCAAGGAGCCATTCTGTCAGCCAACGAGTGCGCGGGCGGCATTGTTGGATACGTGAACACCAATGGGGCGGCCATCAGGAGCTGTTATAACATTGGCGATGTTTCAGGGCCGGAACCTGCCACTTTGTCTTCTTATGGATATGTTGGCGGCATTGTGGGAAACATAGGTGAGAACGGGGTCATTGTCAAGAATTGTTACAACACAGGCGCTGTGAAAAATGGAAAGTATGCCGGTGGATTGGCAGGAAATTTTGCCACAGATCACTATGACAAACGAGATGCTTCTGTGCGCAACAATTATTATCTGGTAGGTTCCGCGCCTCTTGCCATAGGAAAGGTGGAAGGGGCAAAAGGAAAACCAGGTTATGACGAACGGGTGGAAATCAAGTCTGCCACGGATCTAAAGAGCGCCTATATGTCCTCTGTCCTGGGTTCTGCCTTCCAGCCGGACGTGGGCAGCGCCCATGGTCTCAACAACGGATTTCCAGTGCTGGAATGGCAGAAAGAAGAGCTGGGGACAGATTATATGGAATCTCTGGAAACTTTGGATATTCCATATACAAGGCAGTTCCAAAGGTTTTTTCAAAAACATCCATATGGGACAGCTTCTGGGAAAATGGTCTTACAATTGTTCAACCCGCAGATGTACATGGAGCAGGTGCTGGAACACGTAGAAAATTTGGCAGAAAAATAGGAGTGTCTCGTGCATACCTGCTTGGAAACAATCTGTATACAATATAAAAATTATGTAAACATATGAGAAAAGGAAGAAGCATACTTATGACAAACAATACTTATCAACTATTATCAACAGAATTAGGGATCGCGCCAGAAGTCCTGGATTTGATCGCAGAGGCTGAGGCAGAGATTAAGGATCAGTTTGAGCATTTAGATGACATCATGTCCTTTAACCAGTACAAAGTGCTGACTGCGTTCCAAAAAAACCGCATTAGCGACACGCATTTCGCATGGAACACAGGATATGGTTATGATGACGCGGGACGGGAAGCGCTGGAACGCGTTTATGCTGATATTTTTAAGACAGAGGCGGCGCTCGTGCGTCCGATCATTGTTAACGGGACTCATGCGTTGACTTTGACCCTAACAGGGATTCTTCGTCCTGGGGACGAGCTGATCTACTGTACTGGCGCTCCTTATGACACTCTTGAGGAAGTCATTGGCATCAGGGGAGAGGGAAAGGGTTCTCTAAAAGAATTCGGCGTCACTTACCAGCAGGTAGAACTGACACCTGACGGCAGCATTGATCTGAATGCCCTGAAAAAGGTCATTTCTCCAAAGACTCGCATGGTAACGGTCCAGAGGGCCACTGGCTACGGCTGGCGCAAGGCCATTACGATCCAGCAGATTCAGGAGTGGGCTTCTTTTGTTCATGAGATCAATCCAAAGATCATCTGCATGGTGGATAATTGCTATGGTGAATTTCTTGATATCAAGGAACCTACGGAAGTGGGAGCAGATGTGCTGGCAGGCTCGTTGATCAAAAATCCAGGCGGCGGCCTGGCTCTGACTGGCGGTTATATCGCAGGCAGGCAGGACCTGATTGACAACATTTCTTATCGCATGACTTCTCCTGGAATCGGAGGAGAATGCGGACTCATGTTCGGACAGACCAGGACTATGTTCCAGGGCTTGTTCTTAGCTCCCAAAACTGTCAACGGCGCTGTCAAGGGCGCGGCTCTGTGCGCGAAAGCCTTTGAAAAACTAGGCTATGATGTCTGCCCGCAGGCAGAAGAGCAGCGCAGTGACATTATAGAGGCGGTCAAGCTGGGAAGCCCTGAGGCTGTGGTGGCCTTTTGCGAGGGTATCCAAGCCGCGGCGCCTATTGATTCTTATGTGAAACCTATCCCTTGGGACATGCCTGGGTACGAAGATCAGGTGGTCATGGCCGCTGGCGCTTTTGTCCAAGGTTCTTCCATTGAACTGAGTGCGGACGCACCGATCCGTGAACCGTATATCGTTTACTTCCAAGGCGGCCTTACTTATGAGCATTCTAAATTTGGAGTCACGAAAGCGCTGCAGGCTTTATATGAGCAGGAACTGATTTCATTGTGATTTCGTGATTTCACAGCAGCAATGGGCAGCAGAAAGGAAGGCAGAAGCAATGGCTATGGATAAACGGAAAAAAGACAGAGCGCATCAGAAGATCAAGGTTGTCAGCAGCATACTCAAATTTTCTCTGCTTATTTTCATCCTGGTCGGCCTGCCGCTGTATATTTATTTTTACCAGCCAGAGCTGATCGAGAACATGTCCAGCTTGGAAAATGTCAATGCCTTTTTTAACCAGTACAAGACCCAAAGCGTCTTTGTGTATATTGGTGCGCAGATCATACAGATTGTCATATGTGTGATTCCTGGTCAGTGGCTCCAGTTTGCGGCTGGGTATATGTACGGCTTTTGGCTAGGCTTTCTCTTTTCGCTTATCGGAGCGGCCCTTGGATCGGTCATTACTTATTATTTGGCCAAGCTCCTTGGGCGCGATGCCATGCATATGATCTTCGGTGAAGCGAAAATCAATGATTTTATCCGCAAACTCAACAGTAAGAAAGCCATTGTGGTGGTGTTTCTCATTTTCTTGATACCTGGCGTGCCAAAGGACCTTTGCAATTATGCTGCTGGGATCTCGGAAATGAAACTCAAGCCTTTTCTCATTGTGTCTTTGGTGGGAAGATGTCCCGGCATGATGGGCAGCCTTCTGATTGGCAGACAGGTAGAAGCCGGATATTATACAGGTGCCATTGTCATCGCTGTCATCGCAGTGATTTTATGCGTCATAGGCATCATTATGAGGAAGAAACTTACAATTTGGTTGGACAAGGCATATGACAAACTGTACAAATAGCTGTTGTAAATCCGTTATCAAGCATGGAGGAATTTTATGAAACGAAACATGAATTTTATCTTATATGTCATTGCGCTGATTGTGATCCTCATACCAATGGCTTTGCGGCAAAGCTTAGGACATCCTATGAATCATCTCATGGAAACGATCCTGCTGTCCGCAGGGTTGGTGTTGTTGCTGATTGGAAAGATCTTTGTCATCAGACAAAAGCGCAGAGAAACCGGTGAGTCTATTTTTCTGGATCTTGTGATCTGTGGATGCTTGATCTGCATGGTGGTATGGATGTTTATCCGGTAAGCGAGAGAAGAAGAAGGGATACGCAACTATTCCTAAAATCATAATTTTCGGAATAGTTAGTGTTGATTGAATCGCTTTATGTCTTTGGAAACAATTTATTAACTTGAGTTCCTAAACAGACATGTATATTTAGATCATGTCTGTTATTGAATTGTTGTGATTATGTTTCCAAGTGATTTGCTCCCTTAGATTTTGTTCTCTGCCTGTATTGCGATTCTTTGGTCCGTTGATCCATCTAATCTTTAGAATAAAGTCAATATAAGAAAAGACCTGGTACTCGGAATCTTTCAAATTCCAAATACCGGGTCTTTTCAAGTTGTATGATATAATGTTTAGGGATAATTTCCTGTTTCAATGCGTGTCAACGCAATACGATTCGGATTCGTCTGCGGGTGATGATCGAAAACTCCGATGATCGTCATGGTTTATAGGTGCATATGTTCGATCAATGTTTTTCTACAGGGATCTTCAAAACCTGACCCGCATAAAGTTCTGACGCAGATGTGTCGTTGATTTTACTGATCACATTGATCGATTTACGAATATCTGTGTTTGGCATATATTCGCTGGCTAGGCACCATAATGTGTCTCCTGATTTTACTTGGATCTGCACGTACTGCTGCTTAGCCATTCCTCTTACATTGCTAAGCCCTAAAACAGCACTGGCAGTGGTGATGATTAGGATACAGAGAATCGTTATAAACATAGTGAATCTCAAGGTTGATTTAATGATATATTTCTTCTTTCCAATGCGGATCATAACTTCCTCCCATCCTTTCTGAACGTCTGTTCCGAACTATGGTTTTATTATACTGAAACGCATATTCTTTGTCAAGATGTTTTTAAACATTTGTTCATAATAATTTTATGTTTTCCGCACAGATGTTTTTCACGCCTACGGCAAGACGCAAAAACACAAAAAACTCGGGCAATGATCGAGTTGCCTGAGTTTTGCGTTTTCCAGTTTTCTATTTGCTAGTGCAGAGCTTCCCGTTGTTTCTATTAATAAGCCGCCTGTTAATAAGCCGCCTGTTTGTGCAGGGAACCACTGCCATTTGATTTTCGTGAAGTCTCTATTCCATGATACCCATGATTTTTCCGAATTCTTGTGTCTTGTCCCGCATGATGTGAAACCCTTGTTCCAAACTTTCCAAGGCAAAGCGATGGGATATCAGCTCTAGTGGGTCGATCCGTTTCTTTTCCAGCCGTTTTAGGACATAAACCCAGTCATCGTTTCCTCGACATGCGCTGGTCAGCTTTGACATGGGCCTTTCCACATGGTCATTAGGAAAAACATAGTCAAAGGAAGAATTCCAAGTGCCGGTCACTGTCAGCTGGTTTCGCAGGATCTTCCAATAGGTTTGTTTTTCCAAATTCATTTCTGAACTTGGATTTCCCACAAGACAGATTCGGCCGCCAGGAGCAGTGTTCTCAATGCCGGCTGCCATGGTCTCATTTTTACCTACGCACTCAAAGAAAACGTCTGCTCCAATACCCTGCGTTCGCTCTGCCAGCCAAGGGCCAGCTTTCTCATTTCTTGTATCCAGGTAATGATCTGCGGGCACACCCATAGACAGGGCTGCTTGTTGTTGGATGTCTTTGTTTCCCATGGCCAATATGTTTTCGATCCCTGCTTCCTTGAGGAACAGGAGCAGGAGACGGCCTATGGTTCCCAGTCCGCAGACAACCACGGTATCAGATGGTTTCGGTATGATGCGTCTCATGGCGTGGACCGCTACTGCCATAGGCTCCAGCATGGCTGCTTCCGCAAATCCTATGGAAGCCGGCAATTTCACTAGATTGGCCGCAGGAACTGCCACATATTCTGCAAATCCTCCGTTCCTGCGGGAACCCAGGTAGCTGTACTGTCTGCACATTTCGTATTGTCCGTTTTGACAAGGATCGCACATACCACAGGGAATCAAAGGAAACACGCCAACCTGCTGCCCGATCCATGTGGGCGCGACTTGCGCGCCTGTCTTTACTACTATGCCTGACATTTCATGTCCTGGAACCAGGGGATGCGCATGTGCCCCAGTCCTGTAGATCCTAGGGATATCCGAACCGCAGATTCCTACGGCTTTTACTGCTACCAAGGCTTCATCGTTTTTCAGCTTTGGCTCTTCTATCTCTTCCAGTCTGATATCTCCAATACCATGAAGGACCCATGCTTTCATTTCTTTTTGCTCCTTTTTGATTGATGATCACTGCAATGTCTTAGCTGCTCTGACCCAGCTGAAGGCCTTTTTTCTCTAATATGGTTTTGAACCGTTCCAGATCCTTTTGCGTGGTGATTTTAAAATTGTCTTCGTCCCCTGGAATCATGGCCACATCCATGCCCGCCATGATCGCCGGCTCTGTGGAGCCGTTAATTTCCAAGAGCTGTTCGGGACGCAGCCTTTTGTTGGCTTCATAATACGCCTGTAAATGAAAGGCTTCTGGGGCTTGCCCCGCGAAAATGCGGCTGCGGTCCAGCAGTGAGGAGATGCTGTGTCCATCCTCACTATCATACATGGTGTCTTTTGCTGGCAGCATGGGCACTGCGCCCTCATGGGCCACAAGCGCATCCAGACAATGAGAAACTAGTTCTTTTGTCACAAAAGGGCGAGCTGCGTCATGGATGATGACTGCCGCATTCTTCCCAGCATAGGCTCGGGCATCTTCCAAACCGCGGAAAATCGAGGTCTGCCGATTGATGCCAGGAGCGGAAAATCCTTTGAATTTCTGTTGAAACATATGTTTTGCAGGTTCTGCGTCCATCTTTTTTTCAATGAAGGATCTCCATGCTTCATCTGCGATGATCTGGATCCCATGGATTTTTTTATGCTCCGCAAAGAGAGTCAGACAATGAGAAATGATGGGCCTGCCGTCCACTTGTATGTATTGCTTGGGGATCTCCGCACCTAACCTGCTTCCAGTCCCTCCTGCTAAAATGATGGCAATGTTCAAATGGTGTCTCCCCTTTCTATGGTCAATGAAGAAAAGCTAAGATATATTTTTTTATCCGCTTCTGTCACAAAATCCTAACGGAAAGTAAAATCCCAAATCCGGCACCTTCTTTCTGTAATGATTTCATTGCTTTTTCTGCGTCTGACATGGTATCTGTCACTTTTGTATAGTGTAACATATCTTTCACCTTTCTGCCACAATGTATTTTGCGTGTTAAAGCCAGGATGATTCGATTCACAAGCAGGAACTGCCATGGGTTCTCTAAACCCGCTGATTTATGACAAAACTCCTTTCATCCACGGGGCCGCCCATAGATGAAAGGAGTTCGTTGGTTTTGTGTTGGATCATCCGGCTTTTCGCTCTAGCCGCAGCTTATCGGCGATAATGGCAATGAACTCCGAGTTTGTCGGCTTGCCCTTGTCGTTTTGCACCGTGTAGCCGAAAAGATTATTGATGGTTTCGATTTTTCCGCGATTCCAGGCCACTTCAATCGCATGGCGGATGGCTCGCTCTACCCTGCTAGGTGTCGTGTTGTTGATCTGGGCGATGGCTGGGTATAATTCCTTGGTCACTGCGCCCAAAAGATCCATGTCCTCCACCACCATGGTAATCGCGTCACGTAAATATTGATACCCTTTGATATGTGCAGGGACCCCAATTTCGTGGATGATATTGGTGATATCGATTTCCAGATCTTCTGGAGCGTCTTTTTCCTGATTGTTGAGGATGGCCCTGGCAAAGTTCAGCTTCCCTTCTTCCGGCAGATCGTTTCCTGCCAGCTGATTGATACGCTTCAGCAGGATATCCAGATTGAAAGGCTTAACGATGTAATATTCCGCGCCTAAATTGATGGCCTTTTGTGTGATGGTCTCCTGGCCAACAGCGGAAAGCACAATGGTCCTCGGATAAACCGGGAGCTCTAAAGTATTGATGGTTTCCAGCACGCCCAGCCCATCAAGATGGGGCATGATCATGTCCAGGACCAGCACCTCCGGCATATGTTCCTTGATCTGTTCCATGGCTTTGATTCCATCGTTGGCAATAAAAACGATTTCTACATTTTCTTTATCCTGAAAAAAATCTGACAGTATATCGCAAAAATCTTTATTATCGTCGGCGATTCCGACCTTAATCTTCTTCATTTTGTCCTCCTTTGGCTCATCTGTTGTGTTGTTCTATATATAATTTTAGAATATCCTGTAAAAATAGCAATGAAAAAAGAAAGTCAATTTACTCAATTTTTCGACACGTTTCGTATTTACCCTTTCCTTATGACTCTGCTTCCTGCAGCATCCATTCGATAAAAATACCGTAGCCCTTTTTTGGGTTATTGACAAACACATGGGTGACAGCGCCGATGATGCGGTCATTTTGGATGATCGGGCTTCCACTCATCCCCTGCACGATGCCGCCGCTTTTTTCCAATAGCTCTTCGTCTGTTACCCTTATAACCATGCCTTTGTCAGCTGGTTCTTTTTGATGATCAATTTTTTCAATTTCCACCTCAAAGCGCTGCAGCTTGTTGTCATCTAATGTAGTGAGGATATAGGCTTTCCCTTTTTCCACCTGCTCCTGTGTTCCGACTGCCAGAGGTTTCTGGTACAGCGGGTTTTCAATGGGGTGATAAGCATTTCCAAAGAGTCCATAGATGCTGTTCTTATCTAATCCTCCCAGAGGAGAGTCTGTTTCGTAAAACACGCCTCTGATTTCTCCTGGCGTTCCTGCGGAGCCCTCCTGAATGGACTGCACTTGCGCCTGGAGCAGCTGCCCCTTATCCACAGATAAAACAGCGCCTGTTTCCGGGTCCACGATGGCATGGCCTAACGCGCCGAAAGATTGACTGATGGGATCGTAATAAGTCAAGGTGCCGATCCCTGCTGTTTTGTCTTTAACCCACACCCCCAGTTTGTAGAGATGATCTTCTTTTGCGACCACAGGCGTCATAGTGATGGACAGCTTCTGATTCTTTCGCTTTACGGTCAGCTTCACATCCTCCTGGATCTCATTGACCAAAGCCTGCACCTCGTCTGCTTTATATACTTTTGTGCCGTTGATTTCCAATACCATGTCACCGATCTGCAGGCCTGCTTCGATCCCAGGATTCACTTTTTCATTTTCAATGGTCTCGATCTCCTCTAATCCTACGATCAGAACGCCTCGGACATCCATCCGCACACCCACAGAATGTCCTCCTGGCACCAGCATGGTTTCAGAAACCACATCCACGCTGGCAGTGTTCTCCTGCCCCATGCTGAACTGGCCGATGATAATAATGGTCAGGAGGAGGCTGACGAAAATCAAGCCTCCCTTTTTCATCGCGCTTTTCATTGCTGCCTCCCTTTAGCTATCAAAGTTTTCCAGAAAGCCTGCCAGTTCCTCTTCTGTGTCCACCCGCACGCCTTCTGACATCATCTGCTGATCTTCTTTTCCCAGCAGCTGGAACGGAATGGCTGTGATTTGATGGAGAGTCTCCTGGCCTTTTTCATCACAGTAAAACACTTTCACAACGCCCTCGACCTCTTTGATCAGATAATATGGCTGCTGCGCTTCTTCCGATGGTTTTGTGGACCCTTCCGTGGACGCTTCATTGGTCTCATCCGGCCCTTTTGTCCCTTTGGAAGGCCGCTGCCCCAGACTGTCCACAACAGAAGGTTCCTTTGGCGCGGACGATGCTTCCTGCTCTACTTTTGTGTCCGTGTTCGCCTTCTGGCTTTCTGTGTCTGTATTTACCCAGATGCCGAAAGCCAGCAAAAATAACACGATTATGCCATAAAACCATTTGCCTTTAAAGAAATTATTTTTTTGATTACTAAACATAACACCACCTCTAACTGGTAGTATTATCTAGTTATTAGAATTTAATACCTCTTATATATACGAATCATGGCAAAAATTATGCCTGACGATGTGAAAAGACATATGAGGCAGATCCACAGGACATGGGAATCATCACCGGTCTGAGGTGAATCATCCAGTGAAGCCCGCGGCGTTTGGCTAGGTTGAGATGCCCTGGCCTTTTCCAGCCGCATCCCGCCAGGAGCCTCTGTTCTCCCCTTTCCTTTCGTCTTTGTTTCCTGCGGAAGCCTTTGGTTGGACATTTGGCATTTTACGATTTCCCCATGTTCTTTTATGGAAAATAGAAACAGGCTTTCATCCAGCTGATATCCTTTCGGTGCGTCAAACTCCCGAAAATAATAGTCTCCCACAGGAAGCTTCTGAAAGCGTGCGTAGCCATTCTTGTCTGTCCTGTCTCTCAGCAACACTTGTTTCTCATGATCTAAAATCTCGATCCCTGTGTTTGGCAATGGCTTGCCTGTGGAAACATCGGTTTTCTGAATCTCAACGCTGCCTCTTTGGTATGCGTTTGTCAGGCAGACTTCCTCAGGCGTGACTGTAGTTTCCTGTCCTTCCTGGATGATCTCTGCCTGTACAGGTTCTGATAAAGGGACATAGCCTTCCGGGGTCCCTGTCTCTGTAATGTGGTAAACGCCTGGACACAGCTGCTTTGACGCAGCTTTCCCCTGTTGGTCCGTGGTGAGAGTATCCGCGATTTCTCCTGTTTTCAATATCACAGCGCCGTCTGCTCCCACGATGTCTTCCGCAGCTGTGATCTGAAAAACAACGCCTGCCAAAGGCATGGTCCGCACAGCCTCTTCTGCAGTCACAGCTTCGCCATTTGTCACTATTTCTCCCCTTGTCACGGCATCATCCGGCGTCACGGCCACAGAGGGCAGGTCCGGTGATTCCCCCTTTTTCAAGATATGGATCATGCCTGTCTGTTCCCTTGGCGTTGTTTTCGGCGCTGGCTGCGGTGCAGGAGGAGAAAGCGCCCGCACGTTCAGATACATGGATGTCATATCCTTAGAACCCATGAGCAGGGCCTGATTTTCCTGATTGGACGTACAGTCCCAGGACAGGATTTTCCCTGCCGCCTTGCCGCCCTGTATCTGATTTTTCCCAGTCAGCAGCAAGGGAGACTGGATCTCTTGACAGGCTTGGAGCGTATAGGTGTTTCCGCTGCGAGACACAGTCACCCGTGGATCCGTGGATTTGAGTCCGTTTTCTTTCCCATTGGTGTCCGTCAGCTTGAGCAGCCATTTTTCCTGATTAGGATCATAGTTCATGGTATAGACTGGTGCGGAAGCTTTTGTTTCAGACGCGAAGCTGTGGACAGTCAGATGATCATTGACCCTTTTCAAGATCCAGCGATAACATGCCTCCGCTGGTCTGCCTTTCAAAAATCCGTACATGTGTTTCCCAGGCATGCTGTGAGCTGATGCCAGCTTGGTCCCCTTGTTTTTCCCATTGGTTTCTTTCATGGTCCGCAGTCCTTGCTGCGCTTCCCAAATCAAAACCTGCGTGGCAAAGTAATAATCCGCGTCATTGGCTCCAGCCACAGGCACCTTTTTGCTTCCATCCCTGCCATAACACAAAATCGCGGCAATGATTTTTTGTGTGTCCTTGGGTAAGCTCTGAAAGAGCGTGCGGCTCTTTTCCGGATCCCTGGCTAAGTAACTGGAACCGTGGCTGAAACCAGCTCCAAACTCAACGCAGTACCCATAGCGGCTGGTGCCAGCCGTCTTGTCATCAATGCGCAGATAGCTCCAGCGCACTTTGTTTCGCCTGTTCCCCGGCTTTATTTTGCTGGATCCATCTTTGCTGTAAAATATGGTCCTAACATTTTCATTTATGTAATACGCCTTCTTGTCCTGACCAATCAGGACTTTTGTGAAATCAGCGGTCCCCTGATCCCCATGCTGCCAAGCGGCAAAGGCAGTTCCAGGAAAGAGCCCTGAAAGCACCAATAGGATCAGAATCCCATAGATCATCCTTTGTTTCCTTATCATAATATCCCCCTAAACCGTAATATGTTCCTTTAATTTTTCAAAAGTTTTGTCCCCAATTCCATCTACGCTTTTAATGTCTTCAATGGTTTTGAAAGCACCGTTGCTGGTGCGGTAGTCCATGATTTTTTCTGCTGTCGCGGGCCCTACTCCATTTAGGGTCTGCAGCTCTTCTGCGGAAGCCTGGTTGATATTGACCTTTTGGATCCCCGATGGGCTGCTAACGGAAAACCTGCCGCTTGAAGCGCTGCTGGAGCCTGGAGGCTGCGTTTGCGCGACCCCTGCGGCAGACAGCGTCCCTTCTCCTTTTGCGGGGATATAGACCTTTTCTCCATCTGTGAGGAACGCTGCCTGATTGATCCCTGCTGTGTCAGCGGTTCCCTTCAGTCCGCCTGCTGCGGAGATGGCGTCCGCGACCCTGCTGTTTTCCTTGAGTTCCACTACCTGCGGATGTTCCACTGCGCCGCCCACATCTACAATGATCGTGCCTGTAGTTTCCATTTCCATGACACCGTTTTCCCCTGTACTGCTTTCTCCTGTGTCATGATCCGCTCCACCCGCAAGGCTCTCTTGCTGCGATGTCTGTACTGGCGGCGGCTCTTCCTCGGCCTTACTTCCATTCCAAACAAAAACAAAGAAAGCAGCCACAATGATCACTACGATTGCAGCTGCTTTTATCACTAGTTGTTTGTTGCTTAGGAGATACTCCTTGTTCAAATACTGTTTCATATCTTAAACCCCTTTCTCAAATGTTTCCATCATTTTACATCCAAGAAAAGGGTTTGTCAATATATTACATGAATTTTTTTCCTTCTATTCAAAAAAAAGTTTCGTGCGCATCACGCCCACCTCAGACCGATCCACGGGAATGTCTAAAAATTTGGCGATCGCTGTGATCAAAAGCTCTGGGCTCAGGTTGGAATGACTGCCTGCATCCAAAAGTCCTGTGATCAGCAGGTTTTCTCCTGCTGCCAGAAAATTCAGGGACTGGATCTTTCCTCGAATGTCCACTTCCTTCATTTTACCGGTTTTTTTCTGCTTTTTCAGCACCAGAATGCTTTCCTGGGCAAGAAAATTTTGGCACAAAGTCTCTGACTCTTCCCTGCTAAATTCTCGGCCCATCGGCATGCCGATAATGTACTCCGCAGCAAGGTTTCTGGCTGCCAGGCTGCGTTTCTGTCCATCCATGGATTCGCAGCTGAAAACTCGGATCCCTTCTGGCATCTGCGCACTGACCAGATGCTTCAACTCCTCTGTGTCATAAGCTTTGTCTGTCTCAAATTCCAGATATTCGCCTACACTGGCATAGCCTAACGACAAAGGCTGGGCGAATCCCATTTTCGGATGCGGGTTAAAGCCTTGAGAATAGGAAAGCTGTATCTCCGCTTTTTTAAAGGCTCGTTTGAAAAGCCGCAGCAGATCTAGGTGCGATGTGTAACAGATATATCCTTCTTTTGAAAACTTGATAGCATATTGGCTCATTTCTTTTCCTCCGGCATACAGTCTGTTTTTCGATTCATCCCGCAGCCCGCGCATTGAATTCGACAGTCCTGCGTGGTATCGCCCTTCAAGGCCTTTTCATTTTCCCTGATCAGAAACTCTTTTGTCACAAAAGGATCAATGAAATCCCATGGCAGGATCTCGTCATAGCTCCTTTGGCGCACTGTGTAAAAATTCGGGTCCACGCCGGTGTCCGCAAAAGCCCGCGCCCACAGCTCCTTGTTAAAATGCTCCGACCATCCGTCGAATTTGCATCCCAGCTCAAAGGCCCGGACCAAGACCTTTCCCACTCGCCTGTCGCCTCTTGCGAACACGGCCTCCAGACCGCTGGTGTCTGTGTCATGGTAATTGAAGGTGATACCCTTCACAGAAAGCTGGTTGGTCAAGTGATCGTGCTTTTTCATGAATGCTTGCGCTGTGTCCTGGGCCTGCCACTGAAATGGCGTGTGGGCTTTGGGAACAAAGTTGGAAACACTGACCGTCACATTGAACCGGCCGCCCTTTCTGCCTTTCATCTTGTAGTTGATCTCTTTGATGGTCTTGGCGATTTTGGCGATCCCATCCAGATCTTCCAATGTCTCACCGGGAAGTCCCACCATGAAATACAGCTTCACATGATTCCAGCCCAGCTCCAAAGCCTGACGGACAGCGCTGTAAATGTCATCTTCTGTGATCCCCTTGTTGATCACGTCCCGCAGCCTTTGAGAGCCTGCTTCCGGCGCAAAGGTCAGGCCGGATTTTTTATAGCCTTGGATCTCTTCTAACACTCGGAAGGAAAAGGAATCCAGCCGCAGGGATGGAAGGGAAAGGGATACGTTTTTTTCTTTGCACATGGCCATCAAATCAAGGGCCAACTCCTCGAATTGGGAATGGTCGCTGGTGGAAAGGGAAAGAAGGGACAATTCCTCATGTCCGGTCTTTGCCAGCTGCTGCTGGGCGATCTCTCTGATGGTTTTCGGTTTTCTTTCCCGCACTGGCCGGTAGATCATTCCTGCCTGGCAGAAACGGCAGCCTCTCGTGCAGCCCCGAAAGGTTTCCACCACTGCTCGATCATGAACCACTTCGATAAAAGGTACGATCAGATCCACGGGAAAATCCGCCGCGTCCAGATCCTTCACCAGAGCCCGTTCCACCTTGTCAGGCGCGCCGTCCCATGTCTTGCGGATTTCTGCGATGGTTCCGTCTTCTTTGTACTGTGGATCGTAAAATCTGGGGACATATACGCCTGGGATGGCGCTGATTTCTTTGAGATAGGATTCTTTTGTCTGACCGTCCCTGCGCCGTTTCACCACCTCTGGCAGCAGTTCTTCCCCGTCTCCGATCAGAAACACATCGATGATGTCTGCTAGGGGCTCTGGGTTATAGGCACAGGGTCCGCCAGCTAAGATAACAGGGTCCTCTTCGTCTCGCTGGTCAGAGAAAACAGGGATGCCTCCCAGGTCCAGCATATTGATCACATTCGTAAAGGAAAGCTCGTACTGCAGGGTAAAGCCTAAAAAATCCAGTTCTCTTACAGCCGTCTTTGTTTCCAAAGTGAAAAGCTCCATGCCCTCCTTTCGCATCAGGGCCTCCATGTCCATGGCTGGCGCGAACACTCGCTCGCAAAAAATATCCTCCTGTTGATTCAGGATATGATACAGAAGCTGCAGCCCCATGTAGGACATGCCGATCTCATACGTGTCTGGGAACGCGAACCCAAAACGAAGCCTGGCCTGTTCCTTGTGCGCCGCGTTGACTTCGCCGCCAATGTACCTGGCTGGCTTTTCTACCTGCTTTAACAGCTTGTCCAATTCTCTGCTAATTTCCATTTACTCACCTTTCATTAGCTGATCCAGCGTTGTTCCGATGATCCTTTCAATATGACTGATCAGTTTGGCTGTCTGTTTTTTCTTTTCCAAGATCGCTTTCCTGGTCTCAGGATCGCTGCCTCGTTTTTCTACCTTGTCGATGACATACTGGATGCGCTTGTCCAAACCAACATATTCATCTTCTTTCACCAGCCGGTCTCCCAAACAGACCAGATCCGTTTCATTAAAGGATTCGAGAGGAGAAAAAGTATAGAACATATGGGCCCGAATGATGTCCGCCTCTTGGGGATATCCCAGCTGCTCCACTAAGTCTCCGCCTTTGATCCAGTGTTCGTCTTCCACCCTTTCGATATCATGGAGCATGCCCGCGGCCTGGACAAGTTCCAGATCAAAATCATAGCCATGCTGGTTCATGGCTGTTCCGATCTTGACTGCTGTGTCGCATACTGCCCGGCAGTGGCGGATCACATGCTCTGGTGTTTTATTTTCATGTAAAAGCCGCAGACATTCCTGCCTGTCCGGATGTTGCTGCTTCATGAGATCTGAGCCCCTTTCTGTCGTTTATTTCAGCTTTTTCACAGAGTGATAAAACTCCAAATCCCCTTTCTTTGTGAAGGAAGCGATGATCTGTCCCTTTTTCACTCTCTGCATTTCTTTCACATAGATTTCCGCGCAATTGCCGTAAATGCTTTCTGCTTCGTCTCCATGCAGGATCTTGACAAAATTCCCGATTTTATCGTTTTCTCCCACAGCGGAAACAGTGCCTGCCTCCACTGCGTAAACGGACACGGTTTGGCCTTCCCGCGCTTCATCAATGGGCTCGCCATATTCAGAGGACTCTTTAGAAGAGAGAATCGCGTTCGTCATGGCAACGGGTGCCTGTACTACGGCCTGAACGCTGTTTTTGGCAAAGACCATCACATCTCCTGTGGTATAATGTTTCGATAAATAAGCGACAACTGTTTCGCTGCCCTTATTTAGCTGCGGGATCTTCACGTTTTGGGCTAAGGCAAATGTCAAGACAATGATAAGACAAATGCCAGCCTGCTTCCATAGCTTTGTTTTCCACATAACCATACCCTCCTCAGGCGTGGCCGAACATGTATTCTTATTACTGGCACGCCCTAGTACAGTCTATGTGGAAAGCAGGAAAAAAGACGCTGAACCTAAAACTCATCAAAATATTCAAATTCATAATCAATGACTCGAATGGTGTCGCCTTCCTCCAGCCCCATTTCCTTTAGCTGCTCCATGGCACCGCTTTTTTCAATGTACTTATAAAGATACCGCAGGGAGCCGGAATCATTGAAATTCGTGGAATTGAAAATTTTCTCCAGTTGTTTTCCAGACAACGTGTAACCGTCTTTGTCTTCTGAAACATAAACGGTTCTGTAATCCGGATCTTGATCGTCTCTTTCAAAATCAAAGGTTTCGATATATTGTTCTTCCTCTGGTTCCTGCGCCAGCTGATCCAGCCGAGCCGCGGCTTCTGCCAGGACCTCCTTGACACCGATATGCAGGGGCGCTGACATGGCGAAGACCTGGTATCCCTTGGCTTCTACATGCTCCTTGAACCTTTGGAATTCCGGACCGTCTTCATCGATCATATCGATTTTGTTGGCTGCTACGATCTGCGGTTTTTTCAATAGGCGAGGGTCATACTGCTCCAGTTCTTGATTGATTTTATCGAAATCTTCTGCCGGATCCCGTCCTTCACTTCCCGATACGTCCACCACATGAATCAGGACTTTCGTCCGCTCAATATGTTTGAGAAATTGAAATCCCATTCCAGCGCCTTTATGCGCGCCTTCGATGATCCCTGCGATGTCTGCCATGACAAAGCTAGTGTCGTAGATTTCCACAACACCCAGATTTGGATCAATGGTGGTAAAGTGATAATCCGCGATCTTCGGTTTCGCGCTGGTGGCAACGGAAAGCAGCGTTGATTTTCCCACATTTGGAAAGCCTACCAGCCCTACATCCGCAATGAGCTTCATTTCTAAGATCACGGAACGCTCCTTGGCAAAACCGCCGGCTTCTGCGAAGTTGGGGGCTTGTCTTACGGAATTTTTGTAATGGACATTCCCTTTTCCCCCCTTGCCTCCTTTTGCGACAATGAAAGAATCCCCAGGATTCACAAGGTCCTTCATGACCAGGCCGGATTCTTCGTCAATAACCACGGTTCCAGGAGGCACCTTGATGACCAGATCCTGTCCGTCCTTTCCGAAACGCTTTTTCCGCATGCCGTCCTGACCGTTTTCCGCCTGATACTTTCTTTTGTACCGAAAATCCATGAGAGTGCGCAGGCTGCTGTCTGCCATGAAAATCACATTGCCGCCTCTGCCTCCGTCACCTCCGTCAGGTCCGCCTTCCGGCACATAAGGTTCTCTGCGGAAGGATACCGCGCCATTCCCGCCTTTTCCCGAGCGGATGAAAATTTTGGCTCTGTCCGCGAACATCTGCAAACCTCCTGTCTTTTTTGATCTGTGCGTAGCGCTATGTTTTTCTTGCGTTCCTACTTGTAAGCGAAAACGAAGAAAGCCCCTATGTGAATAGGGGCTAATCAATGCACTAAGCTTCTTTTGGATATACGCTTACTTGCTTTCTCTTTCTGTCATATCTCTCGAACTTCACAGCTCCATCGATCTTCGCAAATAATGTATCATCCCCACCGATACCAACATTGTTGCCAGGGTGGAACTTGGTTCCTCTCTGCCTAACCAGAATGCTGCCGGCGCTTACGAACTGACCGTCTCCACGTTTTACTCCTAACCGTTTCGACTCACTGTCGCGACCGTTCTTTGAACTACCTACACCTTTTTTACTTGCCATGGACCAGACACCTCCTCGCTATGGCTCTATTTGAGTAATTATTTCAATGCGTTTTCGATTGCTTCGAGAATCACTGGCTTTGTGGCCTTTTCATCGATCTCGATGTTGTTTTCTTTGGCAAAGTCAATGAGTTCAGCCTTCTTCATGGATTTTAAAGACGGCTTTTTCTCTGCTTTTTCCTCTGCCGGCTCTTCTGCTGCAACAGGAGCTGCGGCTTTTTTGGCCGGAGCGGTTCCATCTGCTGAAATTCCAGTGATTTCAACCAGCGTATAAGGCTGTCTGTGGCCGCGTTTTTTTCTGTAGTCTTTCTTTGCCTTGTATTTGAAGATGATGACCTTTTTGCCTTTTCCGCTTTCGATCACATCCGCGAACACTGCGGCTCCGTCCACATAAGGAGCACCCACCTTAGCTTCTGCTCCATCGCCTAACACCAGCACCTTGTCGAATTTCACCTGTTCGCCATCAGCCATGCCGAGTTTTTCCACTCTGATCTGATCGCCTTCTGTGACACGGTACTGCTTTCCGCCTGTTTCAATAATTGCGTACATGTTTTGTTGTTTTCCTCCTCTATCCAGTCTCGCCAGCGTGGGCAGCAAATGAATGCTTTACAAAATAGCCCAGTTTGTGCGGCTTACAGTAATATATGATACCACGGGGACAAGCGGGTGTCAACTGAAAAATCCATTGAAATCCTGTGTTTTCAGCAATTTTTGAGGTTTTTTCCTTTTTAGCGTTCTGCTTTCTCTGCTTTGCTGTACGCGCCTGGGACTTTTGTTCCTTTGACAGTTCGGATGGCCCTGACTTTGACATAATAGCCTTTGTTTTTCTGAAGGCCGTGGAAAACCGCGGACCGCTTGTTTCCTGAAACCTTTAGCTTTTGCCTTCCCCTTGTGAACTTTTTGTCCCGCGCTGCCAGCACTTCATAAGCGTCTGCTTTTTTAACTTTTTTCCACTTTACTCTGAGAAAACCTTTGCTTTTCCATGCGGATTTTATGTAGGCTTTTTTAGGAGGCTTCACCACTGTCACTTTTTTGGTGATTTGTTTCCCGCTGACAGGAAGGGTTGCTTTGATTGAGGCGCTTCCCAGTCTTTTGCCTGTTAATGTTCCTTGCGCGTTGACGGAAATCACTGACTTTTTGCTGCTCTTCCAGCGAAAGCTCTTTGATTCCACGCAAATGCCAGGTTTTCTTCATTGAGCCGATTGGAAACTGTGTTGTAAATGGTCCCGTCCGGACGGTCATGAGAATACCGCAGGGCGATCTCAGCGGCCCTGCGCATGGCGGCCCGCTGCAGCTTCGCGTCCAATTCCAAAGGTTTGACCCCTGCTGCGCTCCTAGCCGCATTAACTAGATGAAAGGCTTTTCTGCTCTGAAAATAATTTAAGGTCCCTTTCACATATAGAGTCTCCAGGTTCGTCTCGTCCCAGGGCAGCTCCTGCTCCATGCCGTGAAAATCAGCTCCATGAGAGCTGGCAGGGAGGCTGAAAACGAAAAAAATCGCTAGAACCAAGGCCTGTAACCGCTGTGTTTTTGTCTTTTGCTTTGTTTGTGTCATGTTTCTTTTACCACTATCATAGTTCCTTGTAAGGCCACTGTGCGATCTGTGAGTGGCTCTTGAATCATCTTTGTTTTATCTGCGATCTGGATCTTTGTCACAGGGTGGATCGTTTTCGCGGTCACAGCCCCATTGCCAGATGCGTGAAAATCCATTGTCAGGGTTCCTCGTTCATCCATCAGGCCGCGTATTTTTTCTCTGTACAATCTACTCTGCTCTTCTAATTGCCCCAACAGCTCTCTTTTTTCAGAGGGCATGTCATCTCCAAGGGCCTCTAGAGTCAAGACGTTTTTACGCACTTTTGCCATAGTAGCCCGGGCTTCTTTCAGTTCTTCATCCTTTTCCTCAATCGCAGCCGCCAGCTCTGGCCTGTAACCTGCCCACACATGGTTTTCACTGCTTGAAAGACCTCCGATCTCTTTTGCTGTCACATTGCTGTGAGCCTTTATTTCACCGCCTGACAGCTGCCCTTGACCTGACAGAGCATAGATGGATCCGCCGCTGGTGATCTCACTGTCCATGATCACTTCCGCAAAAATATCGCCGCCTGCTTTCACAGTCGTTTCTTCAATGGAAACGCATTGGACTTGTCCCTCTGCGGTAAGGGTGGTTTGTGACCTTCCTTTTGTGCAGCCTTTTTGGATTCGTATGGTCCCACCCGCGTCAAGGGACGCTTCCCGCACGCTGCCGCCAACGATGATATCTCCGGCGGATTTTACGATCACATCTTCCCGCACGTTTCCGGAAATATATAAGTTTCCTGTTTTGCAATAAATGTTCCCCGTGTGCCGCCCCACGTCACCCAGAACGCTGCGCTGAGGCACGACACAGAAAACGCCGTCCTCTGTCGTGGACACCGCGCCGTCCACAGCGGCCAGCAACTGCTTGCCGTCAGCAGAAACATAAGTGTTTTCTCCAGCCGTCAGTTCTATGTCCGCGCCTGGCTTTCCAACGAGGACCCTGCCCATGATGTCTGTTCCGTTTCGAGGGGCCACAGGCGGTTTGCGATAGGAAAGGGCAGCGTCTTTCGCGACGATCTGCATGGAAATTTCCTGACTGAAATCAATTGTGTTGCTTTTTGCCGCGTCCAGTTTTGGCGCAGGCGTCCGTTCAAACGCGTCACTTAGGCTCCCATCTTCGCCATCAATGGGCGCTGTTCCTAATGCTGCTAGAAACGGGCACAAATACGGCTGCTCCGTCAGTATGCTTTTGATAGAGTCTTCATTGATCCCATAGACGATGCCTGTGTGATTCAAGTTTTCCATGAACTGCTCCACGCCAATGTCTTGGCCTCCATGGACTGGCGGAAGGACGCAGGCAAAAGCGAGCATCTTGTCTTTTGCCACATAAAACATGACTTCAGCATCTTTTGTTTCGATCTTTTTCCCTTCCAGATCTTGCGGGTCTGGTTTAGGCATACGATCAGCAAGCTTTTCCTGGATCATGGCTAGAAAGTCATCCAGGCTCATGGTCTCTTCTGGGTATTCTTCCTTGGTCCTTTGCATATTGGTCTGCAGGAGGGCCATCTGCTCCTCCTGCAGGCTTTCCTGTTTTTTACGTTCTTTGGCTTGCGTGATCTTTTTTGAAAATTGATCGAATATGGACATGACCTTTTTTACCTCCAAACCAAATGTTTTTTGTCCAAATCAGCTGGATCTTTAATCCACACCCATGATTACCTCTCCCAGTTCCGAAAGGTAGAACCTGCATTTCATCGTGGTTGTTTCCAGATTGTAGGATGCGCCGCCAATGGTGATCTTGGCCGGCGGGTAAACTTGTGAAGCCCGCACGTAGCATCCACGGTAATCGTTGATTTCTTCATTAAGCACTTCGATTTCCGCCGCCAGCCGCTGCTGGATCTTGCTGTAAAGGGTTTCCTGTTCGATGATCTGTTCCAATACCTGCTGCTTTTCAGGCGTGAGAGATTCCGCGCTTTGTAAAAACTGGATATTTTTCTGTAAATTCTCTCTGGTGCCTTTGATGCTTTTCAGCTCAATTTCCTTTTGGTCCCTTTTTGTTTTCGTTTCTGGCATGACCCCCAGAAACAAGTCTGTCCTGCGGTAAGCTTTACTGCCTATGATCTTGGCTGACACTGATTTTCCCGCTGTGATAGTACCGCCTACCAGTATGCCCGCCCCTTGGCTCACATCAATAGAGCCATCACAGTAAACTTCACAAGCAACCATGCTCTTTGTATTAATGTTTCCGTTTACGTACACTTTGGCGTTTTCCAAGAAAGAGCTTTGGACGGAGTCTCCCGCATGAAGGGTTCCCCGGTTATTGCCGTTCATGCCCGAGCCAATGCTGATGTTTTCACCGGCTATGATTTCCGCACCTTCCACCAGGCCGCTGATAAACACGTTTCCTGTGGCCTTTATGGTAAATCCGCTGAACACATCGCCTTGAATGAAAATATCGCCCAGGAAATCCTGGTTTCCCACAGACATGTCCACGTCCCCATTGATTACCAGGCGGTTCTCCACACGGAATTTTTCTGACTGGAAGGAGATGTATCCGTCCTGTTCAGCCACCAATCGGCTTCCGTCAGGCGTGATGACCGTATGGCTTCCTGCCGGCACTCGAGGCGCTGTCCCGTCTTTTCCTTTCAACACAGTGCCTTTGATGTCCATCCCATCCTGACCTTCTTCCGGCGCGATGATGTCACAGATCAATTCGCCCTTTTCAATGTTTCGGAACAAGTTCAGGTCCTTGTAATTGACTCTGCCGGTTTCATCTTCTTCAAAGGTGAGAAACTCCTGACGCGGGATGTGCTCGATGATCTCCCCGTCTTTTCCTGGGATCGCAGGATCGCCCAAAGCGATTCGGAAAATTTTGAAAAATCGTTTTTCCTCTACGATTTCCTTGACTAACTCCTGGTCGATCCCATAGATGATTTTCGCTTTTTCAAGGGCTTCACTTATAGTCGCATGCTCCAAGGGTTTTCCGTTTCCAATGGATGGGAAAGCGCAGATCAGCGCGCACATGTTTCCTTTTGGCATGTAAAGATGGACTTCCGCGTCAATATCAATGATAGGAACAATAGGCTCTGTATCTGCTGCTTGATCAGGATTTTCCCTGCGCTTTTCTTCTTCTTTTTCCGCCTTTTTCTCCTCAGCTTCGATCTTCTTGATGATTTTGCTGGCTGCGGAGGACAGTTGGCGGTGGAAAGGATCCGTGCTTGGAATCGGCACGCGAAAATCCGGTTCTTCTTCTATTTCCTGGTCTTCGTTACCTTCCTGCGCTGCTTTTTCTTTCAGCTCCGCTGCCCTTTGCGCCTTTTCTTCTATTTCTTGCTGTTCCAGTTCTGTGATGGGTTCCCGCATCCACTTTGAAAACAAAATATCTGTGGGCAGTTGACCTTCTTTCTCGCACCATCTGCTGTACAGACGGTAGATCATGTCCACCCGATTCCTTTCGGACGCATTGTCATCCAGCACCCACTCTGCCGCTGGCTGATCTGTCTGCGCTTCCATGACGGGTTCCGTCTCCTGCGCAATTTGTTCGGCCTCTTCCTGCTCCTTATTTTTGTCTTGCTTCAAGAGGCCCTTAAAAAATTTACCTTTTTTATTTTCACTCATGACTTATTTCCACCTTAATTATAAATTTTTTCTCCCCACTAGCCATTTCAAAGACCTCTGCTAGAGCTTCCCTGAACGTCTCTTGGCGGGCCAAGCAACGCTTTGAGACATGTTCTCACATTCATGAACATAGCAACACTCTCGCTCATCAGTTTATCGTATCAACGGCTCTTGTTAGATTATACGTTATTTTCTTACCATTCGCAACCGTCTAATCATCGTATTCTACGATATATCCTACATGTCCGGAAAACTTAGGGACCTGGGCCACGGAATTTTCCGGCTCATCATTGGCCACCCATTTTTCTTGCTTGTTATAATAAAAGATATTCAAATAACGTTCTTCTACGCCATCGCTTGTGAAGCTGGGTTCCCCGATCATCCAAAACCAATCACCCATACTGCTGTTAAGGCTGTCCCCATAAGTTTGGTCATCATAATCTACCCAATAGTAATTCTGGTCGCCGCTATCTCTTCTGCCGCCGATATGAAACTGCATTTTGTGATATCCCTTGTTTTCTATCTCTCCTACGATGTAATTGAATTCTTCTTCCGAGTTGATATGGGCCAAATAACCGCCTGCCTCCTGTGCCAGCTGGAAAGCCTCGTTCCATCCGCAGTCCAGAATTTCATAGGAGTACCTGTGGATCCCACCGTCATCTTGAGGATACGGTGGATCGCCAAGGTCGTCCATTGTGGGCATCATGGCATCCGATGCTGCTGATGAGGCTTGTGTGGCAAGGGTTTCGTTCTGATGCGGATTCGATTCATGGTCTGGGGTGTCGCTTTCATGTAAAAAGATCACCAGCCCGGCGATGACCAGTATGATGATGATGGCAGCAAGGCCAAAAATCCACTTGGGAAAACTTCTTTGCGTCAAAGAGACTCCCTGCAATGGAGCGCCGCATCTTCTGCAAAAAGACGCGCCTTCTGTGTTTTGATATCCGCAGTTTTTACATTTCATTTTGATTTCTTTCCCTTCTTCCTTTTCGCTGTCAATTGAGAATCGGCCAGGAGCGTTTCCCTGACCGATTCCATTTTGGAGCAGATGATAAAATTTTTTTATCTCAATTTATTGCCGCAGCTGATGCAAAATAGCTGTCCACTTTCAATTTCTGCGCCGCAGGCAGGACATGCGCGCTGCTGGACCGCGGTATCTGGGCTGTTTTGCATGGAAGCCGGTGTGATCACCTCTGTTTTTTCTCCGGCCTCCATGTTTTCAAAGCCAGTTTGTTTTTGTCTTTTCATTCCGCAATTGATGCAGAATTCCTGTCCTTCATGCAGCTTCGCACCGCAGTTTACACAAACATCAGCGCTGCCGCTCGGTGGCATAGGCTGCGGACTTGCCTCTAAATCTGCGATTTCTTTTTCCAAGCTTAAAATCTTCGTATATAAAGCTTCGTATTCTGCGGGAACCGCGCCTGCGGAAAGCTGCTGAGCGAACTGTCTTCCAATCTGCGCGTAACATTGTTTGATTTTTTGTTCTTCCTCATGAATCATGCCGGATGCACTCGCATTGCCAATCACTTCCTGCGCTTTCTGCGCCATGCTGTTTCCTACCTGTGTCAGTTTGTTGTCCAGATCATTTAAAATGGTCACTTGCATTCCACCTCCTTTTCATTTTTCCGTCACAGCATCGCCGCTAAACATCCTGTGGTGCCAAAGATGATGCCCAAAAGGATGGCCATGATGCAGATATAGCAAAACATGGAACGGGCATAGTTTTGTAAATTCACATTTTCCGTGTTTCCAAAGGCTTTGATCAGCGCCACGACAATACCAATCAAAGGGATGGAAAAGATAAATGTCCATCCAAAATACGCCCATGCGCCCAGTGGTTTGAATTTTGCTGGAAGCTGTTCTTCCGTCAGATGGGGATAATACCCGGACTGCTGGGGCATGGCGTACATATTGGCGGCAGAAGGCGGTGCCTGCGGAGCCGCTGAATGGGGGCCGGTCTGCCCCGCCGCTCCTGCCGCTGCGGCAGATGCCTGCTGGCTCGCAAAACTGTTAGCGCTGCCAGACCCATCCGGTGTTTTTTGTGCGTTCAGTTCCTTTATCTTGTTTTGTGCCATAAGGATCCGTTGGTATGATTCCTGGTATTCCTGGGGCAGCGTCCCATTGCTGTTATCAACCACTGCTTTTCCCATAGCCGCGTAACATTCCTCTAGCTGCCTTTGGCGTTCTGCGATTTTGTTTGAAGTCGTTACTGAATCCACCACGCCCTGTGCAGTCTTTGCCACGGATTCTCCGATTTGCGTCAATTTTTTGTCTAAATCATTGAGTGATGCCATTTGCTTTTTTCCTTTCTTTGTTAGGGGGGTCATCAATCCTTCGATGATCCTTCCACGATTACTTCTGTGCGAGAGGTTCCATCTTCTTCTCCTATCTGGTACCTTGCTCGAAAAGCCAAGCGAACTTCGGAATCATTGTCTTCGTCATATCCAAGCAACAAAATGTCGCTGGACGGATCAATTTTAGATTCCAGCCCATAAGTCGTCAGCGCTTGTGCCAAAGTTTCCAAGCCACGAGTCTGCCCTTCCACCAGTTCTTCATCTGAAAGCGTTCTTAGATCCTCGCTGGTACAAAGATAGATCATTTCTTCATTCAGCGCCATGCCATAGCCTCCACAATCACAGGAAACTGAGACAGCGCATGCTTTTGAAAATCTGTCGGTTATTTCATACACAGTCAATGTGTTTTCCCAAAAGCTGCTGCTTAGGCTTGTTGCCATAGCATAGATGCACAAATAATAATTTCCCTCATACTCTTTCACAAATACTTCTGTGGAACTGTCACCGTAATCCATCCCGTCATCTTCCCTTTCAGCCGGCGTTTCCGGTATGATCTCATCCACCAGTGTGATTTCCCCATCTTGCTCTTTATAGAGGATGATCCTCATTTCCGTTGTCTGATGGCTTTCGGAAACCGCTGCGATCATTTCCTCTTTGTCATCGCCATTCACGTCCTTTTCCCAAGTGCTGATGATTCCCAGCTGATTGTTCTCATCATCTGGAAATGTTCCTAAGTCGGCTGTTCCGGTTTCAGGTGCGAGATTCTCTTCCAGGTAGGCTTCGTAGCGATCCGCCGTGTTGACGTTCATGGTATCCATCTTTTTTTCGATTTCCTTACTAGAAGTTTTCTGCTTTCCTTTTTCCAAGACTTTGATGGCTTCTTGTCTTTTTCCCTGGCTTACATATAGATCAGCTAACTGTATGTAGGAATCTTCTTGTTTCGGGTCAATTTCAATAGCCTCCAAATATGCGGTCTCTGCCTTATCATAATTCATTTACTGTAAATATTTTCCTGCAATCTCCATTTTTTCTCTATGTTCCTTGTCCGTTTGTCCGTTGTAAATCAGCAAAGCCACCACACATAAAATCAGCAGCAACACGAGACTGCCGCCGGCAATGACCATCTGTCTGTTTCCCTTAGCCGCATCTATGGCCGCCACTGGGTCATAGGCAGACAAACGGGTGCCGCAATTTTGACAAAAATCAGCGTGATCTGGATTTTCCGCCCCACAGTTTCCGCAAAACATTGGTTATCTCTCCTTTTCCACAGGGTTCCCGCAGATCCCACAGAATATCGCGCCTTCACTGAGTGGACTGCCGCAGCTGCCGCAAGTCCTGGGTTTCTTTTGCTCTGCCAGAGGACTGCCGCATGCTCCACAAAACACTGCGTTCGCAGGAAGTTGGGCCCCACATTTTGGACAAACGGATGCTGCCTGCTGCTCATCGGCGATCAATTCGCCTTCTGCGCTCACCTGCTCTTGTTTTTTCAGCAGACTGGTGATGCGCGCAAAGAGTGGCAGGAGCTGGGGCAGCGGATCTTCAAATCCGCCTTCATAATAGGCCTGTCCCAGTTCTCGGTAAAGCTGATCCAAACCATCATCCCTGGCCGCAGCATTGCTGGCCATGTCATTTTGTTTGATTTCCGTGTTCACAAATACTGTTTGATTCATTTCATCCATCTCGTGTTTCCTCCCTATCTAAGCTAACTGAAACTGATTGCTCTCATCTCGGATCATCAAAACCGTCCCTCTTGGCAAACAGTAGACCCTGCCCGCTCCCAAAGGCTGTCCGCATTCCAGAAAAACATCTTTGGCATGAATGGGAGTGAGCTGATACTCTTTTTGCTCTGGGTCATAGCAGAGCATGCAATCCTGTTTCCCATCAAAGGCAGCGTTCAGCAGGATATCGCAATTGTTTTGGTCCGTACCGATTAAAACAGTTTCGTTCTGCTCCAAGAGCCGCGCCTTATCTTTGTACAGGCCGGTTTTTCCAATCAAACCGCCCCAAAATTCCTGCCTGTTCCATTGCTGCGAAACGAGATTCTGCTCTCTTTGCGTCTCTTCTTGTGGCATGGAAGGTTTTTTCTGTGCGTTTCTAGGCTGCAGTCTTTTGGGCATTTGCGCAGACTTATTGATTTCCTCTGGAAGAATTTCTTTCATGGGCTTGAACCCGTTGTCCATTTTTTTCCCCTGCGCGAAGCCCCCGAAAACCTGCAGCCGGCTCTGTATGAGGCCAAATACGGATACGCCTAAAATCAAAAGATAGATGATCAGCCAAACGAATTTTGTGCTGGCCGCGGTCTCGATTTTCATGTCCATGGAAAAAAAGGAGATCGCCTTGTTTACCAGGGAAATCAATTCATTGAGCTGATCGAGAAACATATAAGCGATCACATTGTTGACCATAGTGCCGGCGATGCCCGCCACAAAAGAGATCCGGCCCTTTATCATGAATAAAACGATGCATTCTATGATAGGCAGCACTAACAGCAGCACGCTAAAGACAAAATAAGAATTCATCCCTTCGCCGATCAACTCGGAAGCTACTCCAAATTCATCCATCAAATCCGTGACATCCGATGAAACTCTTGCCATGTCAAAAATGGATATGCTCACATCGTCAAACCGCACAATAGGCATAAAGAAGGTTGCTAGGGAAAGAATCAATAATGCCCCTACGATCACTTTTTCCTTAAAAATATCGTTCATCTTACCTGCTCCTCTGTTTCAATGATTTCCAACAGTTTCATTCTCTGTTTTTTCCAGTTCTTTTCCAGAACAAAGAGCATGACACCGCATGTGATGCTCCCAATGATCCCGATGATCAGAAATATGAGTCCTGCTGTGATTTCCATGCTATAACCACCTCCCCGCCCGCAGCTGCGCATATACGTTTTCCAAAAGTCCCATCTCCGCGTCCGTGTCATTATCTTTCAGCTGGTCGTAATACATGGTTTCCGCTTGCTGATAATAATCGTTGAACTGACTGTAATCCCGCAATTCCTGGGACAATGCGTTCTGGCGTTCCGCTTCCATAAAGGCGTATCGCTTGTAAATGTTGTAATCCTTTCCGTACAAATCGATCATTTGTTGCAGCACATTGGCTACTTGTGTCAAGTCTCCTTGTTTTTGATAAAGGATCGCCAGGTTATCATAATCTTCATAAGAGGCCCATCCATTGTCGATGATCTGCCACAAAACATCAATGGCTTCCTTACGATACCAGCTTTCTTCCGTCTGTTCGGCCAGATCAATGTCCGCCTGGACCAGCCGCTCCAATATGACCATCTGGTCCTGCGCGGGCAGCTGCTTTTTTGCTTTTAAAAGGACCGCCCTGTTCTCCTCTGTGTTGCCCATTTCGTCATACAGCTTGCTTTCCATGACAAAAGCCCGCATCTGCATGTAGCTGTCCTCTGTGTTTGCAATGCATTCCTGAAATTCACTGACAGCCGCCTCCTTTTCGTTCAAAGAAGCGTGGATCTCCCCTTTTGTATAATGGATGGAGCCATCGTCCAGGCCATAAGTCTCTGCGTCTTCTAAAATTTCTCTGGCTTTCTTTTCCTGCCCATCGCGCGCCAGGGCCACTGCGTAATCCCGGTAATACTGGTTATCAAAAGCTCCCATGCTGATGGCCTGCTGGTAGCTGTTCACTGCCGCTGCCGCATCCCCCAGCTCCATGTGGCAAAGGCCCTGCAGCGCATATACGTCCACCATGCGATTTTGATTGTCTTTTAAATTTCCGCTGGTGATATGGTTGTCCACAAAGTTCAGACATTCTGTATATTGCCCCTGCAAATAAAGAGCGTACGCATTTTGATAATAAGCCTCCAGCTCCGCTGGCATCTTGTCCTTGGCCTGCTCAAAGAATTTCTCGGCCTGAAGAAAATCCCGCTGCTGGATGCTGGCGATCTGGTCATCCACAATTCCGTTGTACGCATCATATCGTTCATCCTGGATCGCTGAAAAGCCATAGCCTCCCAGGATGACGAACCCTACTAATAAAGCGGAAAGCGCTGCCGTATAAATTTGATGCCTGCGCACTAAATGCCGATACCGCTTATCGTTTTTGGGTATGGCCTTTAGCGCCTGGAACATTTTCATCGCGCTTTCGTAGCGCATGTCCGGCTCAATATCCGCCGCTTTTTTGATCACATTGGCAAAAGGCTCGCCTAAACGAACAGCCAGATTTTCAAAGTCCATCTCTTGCTGGTAATTGGGGCGTTTCCTCCCCATGGCCAGATGGTACAAGGTGGCGCCAACGCTGTAAATATCCGATTTTTCGTTGATCACATAGCGGCTGGAGCTTCGTTTCCTTCTCCGGCTGTCCACTGCCAGATACTGCTCCGGCGATGTGTACCCATCGGTGTAGCCAAGGACTGTGTTTTCGTCCAGATAAAAAGAAATATTGAAATCAATGAGACAGATGTCCCCTTCCGGCGTGAGCATAATATTGGAGGGCTTTATATCCCCATGAATAATAGGGATCTTTTGCGTATGTAAATAATTGAGCGCGCTGCAGATCTGCATGCCCCACCTGAGCAGCTCCTGCCTGGAAAAGCTGGCCCCCTCTTTCAGCAGCTGCTGAAAGGATTTCCCGGGAATAAAGCTCATCACCGTATAAACCTGGCCTTCCATCTCAAAAAAATCCAGTACCTGAGGCAGAAACGAATGCTTTAAGCTCTTTAAAATATCCACTTCTTTTCTCTTGTCCAATGCAGAATTATCGGGATTTTTCAACTGCTTTACCACTACCAGCTGCTCCAGCCGATTGTGGTAAGCCTTGAACACCGTGCCTCCACTGCCGCTGCCGATCATTTCCAGGATCGTATAAGTTCCCAAAATTTGCTGATTTTCTAACATGGCATGATCCTTTTAAACCGTTTCAATGAAAAAACAAAATTCTTCGTCTGATAATTTGAAGGTTTGTCCGTCTTCCAGCAGTTCTGGTTTCGTCACTTTCTTTCCGTCCAGATAAGTGTGATTGGAAGAATTCAGATCCTTCAATGCGTAGCCGTCCTCTGTTTTGCTGATCTCCACGTGCTTGCGGCTGATGGTATTGTTTCCATGAATCTGATAATCGGCTTTTTCGCTCTTGCCCAGGATAAAGGGTTCTTTATTCACATCAATCCGTTCGTTGGTGTTGGTGCGGATGATGTAAGCCCGCTCCTCTGGCTCTGGTATGTTCTCTGGTTCTTCTGCGCAGAGCAGGACAGTCTGATCCTCATCAAGCTCCTCCGGCAGAGTCAGCAGCGTGGTCTCGTCTTCTGATGCGGAAAATTCTTGAAATTGCGGTTCTTTCTGGGCCACGATTTCTTCTGTCATGTCCAGGGCCGCTTCTGGCTTAGGAATTGATGCTGGTTCTGGAGAAAGCTCTCTCACTGTCTCGTCTAAATCCGTTTCCTTCACTTTTTCCTGCGAATCCGGCTCAATGTCTGCTGCGTTCAAATCCGAGTCCAATTTGAGGACGGGTTCTTCTGAACGCTTTGGTGGCTCCTCTTTCAGAACTGGCTCCTGCGAAAGTTTTTGTGGTTCTTCGGCCTTTTTAGGCTGCTTCCAAATCTCCCGATACAGCACGTTTTCCGTGAAGCCTGTTGATTCTAAAGGCGGGATGTAGACAGCCGCCAGGTCCTGCCATTTTTCTAATAAATTGTTGTTTATCATGATATATGCTACCTCCCATCCTTGGATATGTTTTTCAGCAGCAGGATGCTTGCGGTGACAAAAATCACTGCGATCCCCGCCAGTATGCCCCAGGTCATCAGCAGATGGCCCATCGTGGCATCAAAGAAGGACTCCGTCTCATGGGGAATGGTCGGGATCTCCGCCTGCATCCGCAACTCCAGAGCGTTCAAATTCGTAATGCTTCCCAAAGCTTCCACGGACCACCTGCTGATGGTGCAGTAAGAGATGGTTTCTCCCGCACCTTCCAACTCAAACAAGATCCCGGAAAACAGCAGCTGGATGATCAGCACAAAAGGCGCTAGGGCCATGGCTTTGTCTCCGGTCTTTACCATGGAAGAGATGATGAACCCCATGGTGATGGAAGCTAGGACCGTGATCCATACAGTGAGCAGGATCTCAACATGGAAATGGGAAAACAAGATCCCCTTTTCATCGGCCTTCAATAACAGCAGGAACATGCCTGTGAGAAAGATGGACTGTATCAGGCCCAGCACCGCCTGCACCAGCAGCTTGGAAAAAATATAACCAGGCAGCTTTAGATTGGCCATGTATTCCCGCTTTAAAATGCTCCGCTCTTTGCAGATCTCCTGGATAGAGTCAAAGAGTCCGATCCAGATCGCAGAGCAGCTGAGGGCGAACATCATGGATTTGGTGCTTTCATAAATATCGAATACCTCATTGTCTGCCACGATGTACAGCAGCAGCCCAATGATCAACGGCTGCGCCAGCAGGACCGCCAGCCGCTGTGCGTCGTTTTTCATCAGCTCCGTATAGCGCTTTACCAGCACACGGAACTGTTTCCCTGCGGAAACCCGGTTGTGTTTGGTGAACTGTTCCTTAGGTGCGCATTCTAACTCTTTCTGCTGATTGTCTACCGTCTTGCGGTACTGCTGCTCCCAGTACTGGGCATTGTCCGCCAGCATGTTGTAGATATCCGTGAGATCGTCTTTCTGGAAAAAGGTCTTCGCCTCTTCCACGTTCCCGGCAAAGCAGAGCCTTCCCCCTGGTCCCATGAAGAGCACCTTGTCGCATAAATGCAGGTTTTGCGTGGTATGGGTGACCATGATCACTGTTTTGTCCTGCTCTTTTGTCAATTTTTTCAGAGAGATCATCAGGTTTTTCTCTGTGCCCGGATCCAGCCCCGATGTAGGCTCGTCCAGAAAAAAGAGCTTAGGATCCGCTAAAAGTTCTACAGCGATGCTGGCCCTTTTTTTCTGCCCTCCGGAAAGCTTTTTTATGTAAGTGTTCTGGTGCTGTTTGAGATCGATCATATCCAGCACTTCATCGATCCGGCGCTCGATCTCCTGGGCACCTGTGTCATCGGGCATTTTCAGCTGCGCCGTATAATACAGCATCTTGCGCAGGGTCAGATTTTCATAAATAATGTCTTCCTGGGGCACGTAGCCAATGATGTTTTTTAAATGCTGAAAGTTCTCCGCCAGGTCGATATTGTTGCAGTAAATGCTGCCCTTTACCTTTTTGTCAAAGCCGTTGATCACGTTCATCAGCGTGGTCTTTCCCGCGCCAGAGCCGCCGATGATGGCTACGAAGCTGTTGCCTTTCACTTCGCAGTTCACGTCTCTTAAGATCTGCTTTTTCTTGTTAAATCTGCCCACCCATTTGTCGATGCCGCAGACTTTGATGTTGACCCCGCGGACTCTCTTTTTGTAATAGATGGAGTTTCCAGAGAAAATCAGATGATACCCCAAGATCTGAATCACATCTTTATCGCAGAGCTTTCGGCTGCCAGTGACGATCTGCCCGTTCACCAGCACGCCATTTGCGCTTTTGTTGTCATAAAGTATGGTTCCCTGCTGGGTATATTCCAAAACGCAGTGGGATCTGGAAACACTGGGATGATCTAAAACAATATGGTTTCCAGAGGTCCTGCCGATGCGGATCTGGTTTCCTGAAACCACGTATTTTTCCAATTCTTCATCCTCTGCCATGTAGTTCAGGGTCAGCAAGACCATCTTTTCCGGATTTTCCATAGATCCGATCCGCAGGACAGCGTCCTCGGTCAATTCCACAAAGCGGTCGGAGCGATGCAGCAGCGTCCGTTTCCCGGAAAATTCCACATAAGTCCCGTTGCTGCTGTTTAGATCTTTGTAAAAAAAGGTATCGTATTTTTTCAGCAAATATCCGTGGGTCTTAGAGACGATGGATTCGGCGATGGTGATGTCGTTTTGCCGGGGATCCCTGCCCAAAGTAAAGTAGTCTCGGCCCGCCGCATCCAGATCAATGGTGGTGATTTGTCCTTGTGTGTTGATGATCGTCAGTATTGCTCGTTCCATGGTTTTCCTCGATTTCTTGTATTATTGTTTTAGTGACTGCAAGGTTTCTGCGCTTTCACCCAAAACTTGGCTTGCCATCTCTTCTGTGAGCCATCTGAGCGGCAGGACTATCTTAGGATTTTCATTGAAATAGACATCAGCGTTTTGCCATCCGTCTTCTGCGCTAATCTTGCGATTCATCTTTTTATTAAATGCGCTTACTTCTTCTGCAGACACAGGTTTCCCATTGATTTTATGCTCTTTGTTGTAATAATCATCAATCAGTTCTATTTCGTTTTTAAAGGTTTCTCCATCATAAGAAAGATAGTTGTATTTCATGCCAGCTTCATCTTGGACAAGATATACTTTCCCATCATAAATAGTAGTTTCGATCCAGTCCACGGCATCCTCATCGTGGCTGCACTCTGTTGGTTTCAGCACATTCACCAAGGCATTGTTTCTCCAGGCCCAGATTTCATATTGATGTACGACTCGATCATCCGCAGGTGATTCATATCCTAAAACCAGTTCCTGATTGCCATCGTTGTTAAAGTCGATTAACGCTATAGCACATAAACCAGCCAAACCTATTGCGTCCCAGCTTTCCCAGATACCATTTTCATCTTTGCTGCCTAATTCTTTATATCCGGGTCTTCCGTATTTTTCCTGATATTTCATGCACAAATCGTAATAAGCCTGACGCTGCTCCGCATTCTTTGTGGATTTTTCCGTACCTCGCTCCTTTAGTGTCTCTAAGGTGGTTTGCGTCATTTCAAGCACTGCGTTTGTTTCGCTTTTCTGCACGAAGCCCAGCGGAATATTGATGGTTCCCTTTTGGTCATCACGGTATTGGAGTCCGCTTTCTGCGTACCATCCAAATTCATCCTCTAAATCGTGCCAGACTGTCGTATTCACATCTTTCCCGTTTAGCTTTACGGTTGGCGACACAAAATCACATTCGATCTCATATTCTGCGGTGAATTTTCCATCCTTCATGCACAAATATTGCTCGATAAATTCATCGTAAGAATAGCCCCAAATGTAGATTTTTCCGTCTTTTACCACAGTCTGGATCCACGCAAGCTCTCCGTTGCTATGCATGGATCCAGTCGGCTCTAAAACTTGGATCAATTTGTTTTCCTGCCAAGCCCAGACTTCATAAGCATATTGCACGCCTGAAGCTTGATCCGCATATCCCAACAGCAGTTCTTCGTTTCCATCGCCGTCAAAATCCATCAGCTTTACTGCGCAAAGCCCGGTCAAGTCATAAATATCTTCATCACCCCATTTTCGGTGTCCAGGTGCTCCATATTTTCTCTGGTATTCCATGCACAAATCATAATAGGCCTGATATTGCGCTGAGCCGCCTTTTGGAGATATATTGAGTTTTTTCAGTTTCAGTTCTAAAGCCTTGCCGCCTGCCTTCTTTTTTCCCGTTTTCAAAATTTCGATGGCTTTGTCCTGTTTTCCCTGCATCGTATAGACATCCGCCAACTTGATATAGGCCTCTTCCTTTTTGGGCTCGATATCGATGGCCTCCAAGTAATCCGCTTCCGCGTGTTCGTAATCCAACGCTTGCAGATACTTGTCAGCGCTCTGCAGTTTTCCTGTATAAGCTGCCTGTTTCTGGCTATTGGCGTAAACAAGATAGCCGATGACACAGGCCAGAATAACTAAAAGCACGATGCTGCCAGCTATGATTTGTTTTCTATGAAGCCGTGCTGCGCCTCTTTCAGGCTGAATCGCCCCTGCTGCCTGGGTTTCTTGAATCGGTGCGCCGCACTTTTCACAAAACTTGGCATATTCCTTGTTTTTCGCACCACATTTTTCACAAAACATTTCACAACCACTCCCATATTGATTTCCAGCGCAAGCCTGCATTCTTCTGCATGCGCAAGGCAGGCTTTTTCCTGATTGGCATATATTCTGGATTTAGCACAAATATCCATGAAATATGTCTTTTCTTATTCTAGTAAATATTTGTACTAAAATCAAGGGAAATTTCGTTCCCCTGTTATCTGGTTGTGTGTTTTATATCCGTTCTTATTGGTGTGATGAAGGTGAATTTATTCATCTTGTTTTGGCCTTCCTGACTTTGCTATATGTGCCGTAGACTGTGGTTTTTCCTGATTTTTTGTAGGCTCTGACCCTAGCGTAATAGTTTTTTTTCGTTGTAATTTTTTGAAGGTCTTTGTTGTGGTTTTGTTGTTTTTGATGGTGCTGATTTTTTTATTTTTTGTGAATTTTTTGTCTGTGGCCACCATGGCCTGATAGCCGCTGGCCTTCTGATCACGTTTCCAAGTAAGTTTTAGCTTTCCTTTTTCATTGGAGGTGGCCTTTTTCAGTACTGCTTTTTGAGGGCGTGTTGTTTTGGCGTGATTGACCTTTTTCCAATATACATTGAACTCGCCATAGAAAGACATGATCAGCCTTAATTGTCCGTCACTCCCTTGACTAATCCTAATTTTTCCTTTCTCTTTGGTTTGGTCTTCATATCGAATAATCTCATAATATAAATTCGATGCTTTGATCTTCCACGTTCCATCTCCACCATTTCCAGCCGCCACATAGTACGAAAACGAAGAGTCGCTGGATATCTCCATGCCATTTCCATACGCATAGGCTGAGCCAAATAGATTTCTCATAGAAGTACCATTCACTTTTGTTGTTAAAACCTCGTCAATTTTCCACTTACCAACAACCGCATTTTTGTATGAAGTGCTTGTCATAGCGCTTGCGTGCCGCAAATTTATTGGCATGATTGAAGCAACTAGCGTCAATAAAATCGTAATGATGGCGACTCGTGCCATTCCTCTTTGTTTTAACCTATTTGACATGTGGATCCTCCTTTTTGTCTATGCTGCAAAACTGCATTTTCCATGTGGTTTTAAAACAGAGCCGCCAGAAATGGCGGCTCCATTTTTGCTTGGTTTATCTCTTGACTTTGATGTATGCTAGTCCTCTCTTGCCGTAAGTTGATTTTACATAAGATGACCAAGTATAATTTGTATATCCGATCCGGCAATTGGAGTGTCCTGAATAATTCGCATTATTGCTTCCATTGCACTGTATGACCGTGAATCCAGAAGATGTGACCTTGCTGATGATCATGGAATGCTTGTTACCTTGTGTTCTGATATGTCCGCCTACGCCAGCTTTTTTTACAAGCGTCTTCATCTTTGCTGCTGTAAGCTTTCCTGGGGCCACTTTGGATTTGGATACGATTTTAAACTTACTTGGATTTTGAATATCATTAGCTTTATATAATGCTGATTGACAGTATCTTGCAAATGCGATGCATTGTATTCCACCAAATTTATACTTTTTCCCATTAATGGTTGCCGTACACTTGCAGTTGCAGGCGCTTTCTGTCGTAAGAGCCTTATTAGAATGTCCTTTTTTATGACAAGATCCACATGCTTTTCCATTGTCGGTGAAATAATCACCAAATCCATAGCCCAAAGTCACACCTTTCAAAACAATTTTGTCATTTGTACTCTTGCTTGAACTTGGCTTCTTGTTGGAAGTCGGTTTTGTTGTCGGCTTCGTGGTTGTTTTTTTGCTCTGGGTTGGTTTCGTTGTCGCTTTCTTTGTTGGAGCTGTAGTCGGCTTTGTTGTCGGTTTTTTGGTCGGAGCCGTGGTTGGCTTCGTAGTTGGTTTGGTTGTCGGCTTTGTGGTTGGCTTCGGGACGCTGGTTGTGCGGATGAACGCATACTTGTAACCACCGCTCACCGGATACCTCACCTGGGTGTATTTTCCTTTCACTCCGAAATTGAGCACCTTGTCGCCTTTGGAAATGTAGCCGTATTCCGCTCCACCAGGGCGCTTGTATGTAGTCACCTTTTCCGATGCTATATAGGAAGTGCTTTTGATGCTGAGCAGGATCGCACTGGTCTTAATATATCCGGTCTTTGTTTTTCCCCCTGCGATCGGGTAAGTGACCTTGGAATATTTCTCCGCCGCTTTCACCAGCGTGATCTCATCGGAGTCAAAGATGGTCCCGATTTTTTTCGTCAATGCGGTGTTGCTGTACACTGTCGTGTTCCCTGTGGATATGGTGTAGCATTTTCTTACGGATGCCGCAGATGCGGTTGTTGGAAATGCAGCGATGATCACCATTGCGCTCACAACAATAGCCAATGCGCTTATTAAACGTTTATTCAAGTTTTTTGTGCTTGTCATTTTTTCTCCTTTCGTTTCGTATCTCTTAGGATCTTTTTTTCTTGTGCCATATGGCGTTTTTAAATCATTTTCATGAAATAAAGCCGCCATACATCGCATTCACTTCTTAATCTCATTTAGAATCAGCCAGATTTCTTTTTCTGACTGATCCGATGATCAGGCTCGCAGCAGGGTCAGAGCCGCTGTTTTTCTTTCAGCGGCAGACCTTGCCGCGACTTGGAAAATACCGCAGATGGTATTTTCAATATAAAGTAATCAGGATATTGGTCTTAGAGCTTTATTTGACTTTCACTTTCTTCACTTTGCTGTAAGCGCCATAGACTTTTGTCTTGCCGGACATTTTATAGGCCCGAATTTTCACATAATAAGTCTTTTTAGATTTCAGCTTTTTCATCGTCTTCTTCGTGGTCTTATTCTTACTGATGGTCACTGACTTCTTTCCCTTTGTGAACTTGCTGTTCTGGGCAACTACCAGCTGATATCCTTTGGCTTTTGTGTCTTTCTTCCATGTGGCGGTCAGGGTTCCTTTTTTGCCAGGAGAAACTTTTTTCAAGGTCATTTTTTTGGTTTGGTGGTGGTGCCAGCAGGCTTTGCATTTCCATTATTGTTTGGCGCAACGGTCGTGGAAGCTGAGCCAGAGCCGGAATTTGATGATCCTGGATTCACGGTTTGCTGCTCCACGGTAATGAGGACGGAGCCTTCCCATGTTCCTCTGGAACCTTCCGTGTATGTAATGGTCAACCAGTAGTATCCCGGTGTCGCCATATTGATCGCACTCGCATCGGTCGTATAGTCCGTTACTCGTCTGCTGCTGCCATCATTGTGAACCACGGTAACAGTTAAATCGTCCAGATTCAAAGTCTCACCCACTTTATAGGTTGTTTTGCTTTTCGATGCGGTGATGTGGTCAATGCCTTTTGAATTCTTGTTGCCTTCCTCTGTTCCGGCAGCAGACCAGAGCGTAGAGTTTAAATTTAAAAATAAAGCGGGCCGTACAGCGTTATAATCACGATCGACATAAGATCCATAGCGATCAATGCTTCCATTGTCCTTCACGTAGGCGGCATTAGCGGAATCGCTGCCAGGCGACCGCAGCCACCAACTGTTTAACTCATCGGCATAAGCCGTGCTCATCGCTCTCCTTGTTGTCGTTGTGTCCTCATGGTTTGCGAACCCATAGGCCCCATTTGTGGCTTCCTCTAAGGACAATAGAAAAATCTGATCTTCTGTGTCTTTTCCACCTTCTATTATCTCATTATCTATGGTATTGTCTGGATTTTTAAGGTTCTTCTTGTAAATCCCTTCTCGCTCATCACTGGTGAACGCTTTGCCAATAAAATTATCAGAACTGTAATCTTTTCCAGCCTTGTTAATGCTGCTGCCATATCCATTGAGCCAGCTTCTAATGGTGGATGTTTCCCAAGTAACAAAGTCACGCGTTTCATTGTACGGCTTTTCGTTTAGGCCTCTCTCCGCAAGAAGCAGGGCTTCGTTCCCATTTACGGACAGCACGCGCCATTTGATAGGTTCATATTTATAGTAATCGTAGTCGCTGTAGTCAGGCACTCTGTGGTATCTGCTGCCTTCTACTATCACGTCATTGTTTGAATCCCAATCCGAAGCTTCCTCCAATGTGGAATAAAGTTTACCATAATCCACTTTACTTTGCGGGTAACTTCCAAAATAGACGCAATCCCAGGTGACAGTATCGCCTGCTGCCCTTGGGCTGCTCGGCCTGCTGGCATTTGAATTTTCCACCCCGAAAACGGGCACGCTCATAGTACAGAACATGCAGGCCGCAGTCATGGTATTAGAATATAATTAGTACAAGTTAGACATGGAAAATTTCCAACCAAAAAG
>CAJTYS010000017.1 GCA_910583765.1 uncultured Eubacteriales bacterium
GCGATTTCAATGCTTTCTGCGTTTTTTCCCATCCTTCTGGTGTCAAACTCCCGAATGTCCTTGGATCATCCATTATATTTTTAAAATTTTTTATCATGCTCTATGCCAGTAAAATAGCCTGTCCCGCCGTTTTTTACCGCTGCCTTCTCAGGTACAACATCTATATTTTTTCACAAAAGACTATACAAAATATAGTGCTTTGGTGTATAATGAAATTGGTTTTATGGTTTAGATTCTCAAAACAGGGGATCAATGGACCAGCAGTATTGGGAGGTGGATTTACTTGGACGTTACAATTACGGGGAACGCCAGCGCAGCAGAGGCGCAGGCATATGTCGAATACTTAGAAGAGAAATACGGGAGAAAGCTGGAACGATTGGATGTCCAGTTGGACGGCGATTACGCAGATTTGGATTACACCTTTTCTCACGTTCCGTTTGAACGGATCCGCAGGATTACCGGTTATCTCGTAGGCACCATGGATCATTGGAATGACGCAAAGACTGCCGAAGAGCGAGATCGGGTAAAGCATTCTCTTGGAGAAGCAGCTCCTTTGTCAGCATTGGAGTACATTTAATTAGCAATTTTCCCTAAAGCTTTATCATCATTATAAAGGGCCGCCGCATTCGTAAGGATGCGGCGGTTCTTTTTGTCTTTAAAAATTATGCTACCAAAAAAGAGCAGTGGCAAGCCTGCCCTTCTTTCAGCATCCGTAACCAGAATCATATCCAATGTTCATCTGCTCCTTAATCCTCTATGGATTTTTGTATGTCTTCTAAAATTTCATCTATTTTTTCATTCTTTTTATCCGCATCCGGTTCTGCTTTTGCTTCCAGCAGGGATCTTTGTAAAAAACGTAAAAATAGATTGAATTGTTTATCTGTCATCCCCATTTCCTCCATTTTAATCTCCTTTCTCCGCTTGCCCGGTCATTCAGCTAACCCCTTAGCTGAGTTTTATGATACATGACCTACATGTAATTTTAATGAACTTCTGTATATTTTTGTATTTTTAAGCACCCCTAATAATCAGACAATTCATTATACTACTGATTCTTACGACCGGTCAACTACTTGCTCAAAAAAGGGGCATAGCCAATCAAATTCCCCTAAAGTTCCAATTAGTTCCCTGCCAATATGCGCCCCGCTCTACCAATTCCTTGTATTCTCACCATAAAAATGCTATACTGTATGCGTTCTTTGAAACGAATCAATATGGAAGGAGACGCACATGCAGAATTACAACAGCCCTTTATCCGAACGCTATCCAAGCAAAGAAATGAAGTACCTGTTCTCCCCTGAAATGAAATTCAGGACTTGGCGAAAGCTGTGGATCGCCCTCGCGGAAGCAGAAAAGGAGCTGGGCCTGGACATCACGCAGGAGCAAATCGATGAACTCAAGGCCAGCGCTGACGATATCAATTACAATGTGGCGAAAAAACGGGAGGCCATTGTCCGGCACGACGTCATGTCCCATGTTTACGCTTATGGAGTCCAGTGTCCGAAAGCAAAGGGCATCATCCACCTAGGGGCCACCTCCTGTTATGTGGGCGATAACACGGACCTGATCATCATGGCCGAGGGCCTAAAGCTGATCCGCAGCAAACTGATCAATGTGATCGCTCAGTTGTCGGATTTCGCGGACAAGCACAAGGCCCTGCCGACTTTGGGCTTCACCCACTTTCAGCCAGCCCAGCCCACCACAGTGGGAAAACGAGCCACTCTGTGGATCCAAGACCTGATCATGGATCTGGAAGACGTGGAATATCTCCTCAGCACCTTGAAACTCTTGGGATCTAAGGGAACCACCGGCACCCAGGCCAGCTTCCTGGAGCTGTTTGACGGGGATCGAGAAAAGGTAAAGCAGCTGGATCAGCTGATCGCCAAAAAAATGGGATACGATGGATGCTATCCTGTATCCGGCCAGACTTATTCCAGAAAAGTGGACAGCCGCGTCTTGAACGTGCTTTCCGGCATTGCCCAGAGCGCGCACAAATTTTCCAATGATATTCGGTTGCTGCAGCATTTGAAAGAAGTGGAAGAGCCTTTTGAGAAAAACCAGATCGGTTCCTCTGCCATGGCCTACAAGCGCAACCCCATGCGGAGCGAACGGATCGCAGCTCTGGCAAACTATGTGATGTCCGATGCCATGAATCCAGCCCTTACCGCAGCGACCCAGTGGTTTGAACGGACTCTAGACGACTCGGCCAACAAACGGATCAGCATGTCAGAAGGTTTTCTGGCAGTAGACGGCATTTTGGAGCTTTACCTCAACGTGGCTTCCGGCCTAGTGGTTTATCCAAAGGTCATCGAATCCCGTCTCATGAATGAACTGCCTTTCATGGCAACGGAAAACATCCTCATGGACGCAGTCAAGGCTGGCGGCGACCGGCAGGAACTTCACGAAAAAATTCGCACCCACTCCATGGCTGCTGGAAAACGGGTGAAAGAAGAAGGTCTTGACAATGATCTGCTGGATCGAATCGCTGCTGACCCTGCCTTCAACATGACGAAAGAGCAGCTGACAGGGTTGATGAAGCCCCAAAATTTCGTAGGCTGCGCACCTGCCCAGACAGAAGAATTCCTCCGTCAAGTCGTGGAGCCGGTCCTTAGCTCCAACAAGGACATTTTGGGCATAACAGCTGAAATCAACGTATAACAGGGCGGTTTGAATCAGATCAGCCTTGCCTGTTTTTTTCAGCAGTGCCAGTCCCGCAGATTATCATGAGAGAGTCAAAAGACAGGTTTTGCTGAAATTCCGGAAATATCACAAAAATATTTCCCATCTTTACAAAAAGGAGTATTGGAACAATGATCAAAGCAATCGTAGGCGCCAATTGGGGCGATGAAGGGAAAGGAAAAATCACGGACATGCTCGCCAAGGAGTCGGATATCATTGTCCGGTTTCAGGGAGGCAGCAACGCGGGCCACACCATTGTCAATGACTATGGAAAATTCGCCCTCCACATGCTGCCGTCCGGCGTGTTCTACAGCCATACCACCTGCGTTCTGGGAAACGGCGTGGCGCTGAACATCCCCTACCTTGCCCGGGAAATAAAAGAAATCGTGGACCAGGGCGTACCTGCTCCCAAAGTCTTAGTGTCAGATCGGGCGCAGATCGTCATGCCTTATCACATTTTATTCGACCAGTATGAAGAAGAGCGGCTGGCCGGCAAGTCCTTTGGTTCCACAAAATCAGGGATCGCGCCGTGCTATTCAGACAAATACGCGAAAATCGGATTCCAGGTCAACGAACTGTTCATGGACGAACAGGCTTTAAAAGAAAAATTAGAAGGCGTTTGCCAGCAGAAAAACGTGATCCTGGAACATCTTTATCACAAACCCGCGCTAGAGCCTGACAAACTTCTGGCGGAACTGCGTCAATACAGGGAAATGGTCAAGCCCTACGTCTGCAATGTGTCAGCCTTTCTATACCAAGCCATCCAGGAAGAAAAAAACATTTTGCTGGAAGGGCAGCTGGGCGCGCTGAAAGACACGGATCACGGCATTTATCCCATGGTCACTTCTTCCTCCACCCTGGCAGGCTATGGCGCTGTGGGCGCAGGCATCCCGCCTTATGAAATCAGGGAGGTCATAACTGTGGTAAAAGCTTATTCCAGCGCTGTGGGCGCAGGGGCTTTTGTCAGCGAACTCTTTGGAGAAGAAGCGGAAGAGCTAAGAAGACGAGGCGGCGATGGCGGTGAATACGGCGCGACCACTGGACGGCCGAGAAGAGTCGGCTGGTTCGATGCCGTGGCCACCCGATACGGCTGCCGCATGCAAGGCGCCACGGAAATCGCCCTGACCGTGCTGGATCCGTTAGGTTATCTGGATGAGATCCCCATCTGCACCGGATATGAAATCAATGGACAAGTGACCACTGAATTCCCTCATACCACGGATCTGGAAAAGGCGAAGCCAGTGCTGAAAAAACTGCCTGGCTGGAAGGAAGACATCCGGGGAATCCATCAATTCCACAGGCTTCCAGCGGCTTGCCAGGATTATGTCAATGAGATCGAAAAGCAGATCGGCTTCCCGATCACCTATGTGTCCAATGGGCCTGGAAGAGATGATATCATCAAACGGATGCCAAAGATCTAAACCTAATGAAACGGGACCAAGCTGTCTTTATGGTTCTTTCATCCATCACAGTCAGTTGCTGTCCATATCTGGGAAGCCCTTTTAAAGCGGTCCCCAGGAAACATTTAAAAAAGTGATTTTAGGAGATTTTGATTATGTATAAAGAAGCGATCCGGCCCGCATGGGTCGAAGTAAACTTGTCCAATCTGGACTACAACATCAAAAATATCAAAGCCAAAGTCGGCGAAAACAAGGAGATCATCGGAGTCATCAAAGCCGATGGTTATGGCCATGGCAGCGTGGAAGTGGCGGAAGTCCTGCGCAAAAATGGAGTGAAAACCTTTGCCGTAGCCGCTCTTTCCGAGGTGATCAAGCTGCGGGAGCACGGAGTCAAAGAGGATATCATTATGCTGGGACTAACTCCTGATCTATACGCAGACACCATCATCCAATACGACATCACCCCTGTGGTATGCAGCGCCGCAAACGCTGCCGCCATTTCAGAGGCAGCCCTGAAAGCCGGAAAAGTCGTGAAAGGGTTGGTTGCCGTGGACACTGGCATGGGGAGGATCGGCTACTTGCCTGATGACCCGCAGGCCATCGCTGACATTCAACAGATGGAAAAGCTGGACGGCTTTAAAATTAAAGGCCTGTTCTCTCACTTTGCCACAGCTGACGCCGCGGACAAAACTTACGCTCGCCAGCAGGAGCAGCGCTACAATGCGTTTTATGAAAAACTGACTGCTGCCGGAGTCAAGATCCCTATGAAAACCTTTGCCAACAGCGCTGCCATCATGGAACTTTCCTCTGTGCATTTTGATGCGGTCCGCCCGGGAATCATCTTGTACGGCTGCTATCCAAGCGCGGAGGTGGATAAAAACCAGCTTTCTTTAAAGCCAGTCATGTCCGTGAAGGCCAACATCGTGCATCTGAAAAAAGTCCCGCAAGGCTCCACTATCAGCTATGGCAGAAAGTACACCGCGCCTCGGGAAAGCCTGATTGCCACCCTAGCCCTGGGATACGCAGACGGATTTCCAAGACCTTATTCCCTGGTGGGAAAAGTCATTGTCAATGGCGTTTTCGCGCCTCTTGCCGGAAATATCTGCATGGACCAGTGCATGGTAGATGTGACAGACGTGCCTGATGTGAAAGTGGGCGATGAAGTGATCATCATGGGATCAGACGGAACCAATACCATCCTGGCAGATGACATTGGCAACGCTACTGGAACCATCAATTATGAGATCGTCTGCGCTTTTGGGCAGAGGCTGCCGAAGGTCTATGTAAAGTAACAAAAAGAATAAAAAGCGTCTCCTTGATTAAATTCCCAAACTCAAGTGAGACGCTTTCTCATTGATTATACGCGCATTCAACTTCCTGAAACTAACTTCTAACTACCAAATCCAGGAGTTACCGGCTCCTCTTTTCAAAGTTTATCCAACTAAGATTTTATTCTCACTGCTGATTCCAATCACCTTTTCTCCTCTTTCGCGAAGCTGGCGGATATAAGCGATCACCTCTTTTTCAATTTTTTCGCCAGGACACACAAGCGGTATCCCTGGTGGATATGGGATCAAGCTGTTCGCGCAAACGCACCCTTCCGCATCCATAAGGTCCACATATTTCCTATCCTTGGGAACAGGGTAAAGCTCTGCGCGTTTTGGACTATAGGCCATTTTGACTTCCTGTTCGACAGGTGTTTCGACTAGGCCCCGCTTCAGCGCATGCGCCGTGATCTCACTGAGCGCATCCGCCAACATCTGGTAATGTTTGCGCTGATTCCCAATGCCTGTCATAGCCATAACATACTTTCCCGTGTAAAGTTCAATAAAAACATGATAAGTTTCATTGAGAATCTCCTCTAATGCGCTCCCTGTTAGGCGTAGGTTTGGCAGTGAAAAATTGACTTTTGTGTGGTCCAGGCTTGGAATGCGTTCAAAACAACTTACATATGGATTTTTTGAGAGTTCCTGGTAAAAATAATCCAGATTATCCGCCCATCGCCGCATCAGTTCTTGCCCATGGTCTTCCAGCAAACTAGCGTTAATATCCAGGGACCCCATCAAAATATAAGACGGACTCGTGCTTTCTATGCATTGGAGTTTATCTGCGATGGCTTCTGGACTCACTCTGCTGCTGTTCAAGTTTAAAACCGCGCTCTGCGTATAGGACGCCAGCGTTTTGTGGATACTGTTGATCACAATGTCCGCGCCCGCTTCTTCTGCTGATTTTGGAAATGTATCTATTCCATATTTTCTAAAAAATTTGAGATGCGCGCCATGAGCCTGATCCACAATCAATATTTTGTGATGCGCATGCACGACTTTCGCTATTTTTTCAATGTCCGAACAGATCCCATAGTAATTCGGGCTTGGCAGGATCACGGCTGCCGCGTCTTCATTTTCTATAAGCAGCCTTTCGATCTCTGCGGCAGTGATTTCGCCCGAGATCCCATAGGCTTCCATAAACGTCGGATGTGCGTATACCGGCTCCGCGTCTGCCAGTGTCAGCGCGTTGAAAACAGATTTGTGGCAATTCCTGGCCATGATCAGCTTTTTTCCTTTAGGCACGCTGGCAAGAATCGAAGCAATGATTCCAGTACTGGTTCCATTGATCAAGAGATAAGATCGATCCACTTCATATAATCTGGCATACCGCTGCTGCAGCTCATCTATGATCCCTTCGGCCTGAAATAAATTGTCCGCTCCGGGTATCTCAGTGATATCGCAATCCATGATTCGGTCAAGGAAGTCACCATGCCCAAACTCACGATACAAAGCTGATCCCTTGTGTCCCGGCATATGAAAGGATGCCGTCTTTTTATCCGCATGACGGACTAGAAACGTTTTTATTGTTTGATTCATGCTTTTACTCCTGCCTCTCATCTAATATTGCGATCGCTCTAATCGGCGAACCGTCCGCATCCACATGTTTTAGCGGCAAGGCGCAGAATGTGAATAAACCTCCTGCCACTTGATCCAAATTCGTAAGATTTTCGATCACCACGATTTCGTTCTTTTCAAATAGTTTTTTATGTATTGATAGATTTTCATCCGCAATCGGATCAATGCCAATGACATCCAGACCAACACCTTTCTTCTTTTCTTTGATCAGAAAATTTGCGACCGCGTCATCAATATATGGGTAATCCCCAAAATATTTTTCCTGCCCCCAGTACTGGTCCCATCCAAACATAAACAAAATATAATCCGCCTTCAGAGCGTCCTCATATACTCGCTGGATATAATCAAAGGTCACAATGCCGCCTTCCTCCAGATCCCGGCAATCAATCACGCAGGCCTTCCCCACAAAGTGTTCGGCCGGAAACTGGTCCAGCGTCGTGCGTCCTCTAAAAAGATGTGCCGGCGGATCCATGTGCGTTCCGGTGTGCGAATACATGGTCATTAAGGTTTCTTTAAAGCCATCCTTCTCATATGTGTTGGCCGGTTCGAGCTTTGGCCCCTCTGTCCCTGGATATACCGGCATGTCCTCTGAGATCAAATGTGTCAAATCTACAATTTTCATTTTTTACCTCCTTTGTGTGTACCTTTTCTTTTTTCATTTTTCATATAAAAGCGCATTTCCTGTTTATAATAAACGCAAGATTCATGCCATCCAAAAAAACGGGATTTCGCTCGAAAAAACAACTGTATTCAGAAAATTTCCGCAAAATAGTCGGCATATGTGCAAAAAATCCGGCAATCCTCTTGAATCACCCCTGGTTTTGTGATAATTTAGAGCATGTCAAATAATCATCGCCCCTAAGGAAAGGAACCATAATGGAATCTAATAAAACATATCAACGCATTTTGGAAACCCTGATCGAGCATATTGAAAACGGCGTTCTGATCATCAACAGGAATGGAGACATCATCCACTACAATTCCGTTATGTCCACATTAGAAAAAACGCCAAAGAAAGATGTCATCGGGCAGAGTCACCGCAAAGTGTTTTCACACATACCAGAAGAACGCAGCACACTGCACCAAGCGCTGGACTTGGGGCAGAAAACAGAGCATTTGTTTCAGACTTTTACCAACCAGCAGGGAAAAGAAGTAACAACTATCAACACTACGGTCCCTGTAACCGATGGAAAAGGAAACACCATCGCAGCCATTGAGATCGCAAACGATATCACGCGTTTCAAAAAAATGTCTGATGAGATCAACAGCATGCGCAGCCATCTGAACAACGCGCCTCTCAAAATCCGCACCCATGACCTTGACGACCTCATTGGGAATAACCCTGCCTTTAGAAAAGTCATCGATCGCGCCAAAGTAGCCGCCCAAAATTCGGCACCTGTGCTCATATACGGAGCCACTGGAACAGGCAAGGAACTCTTTGCACAAGGGATCCACTATTACAGCGACCGCAGGAACAAACCGTTCCTCGCTCAAAACTGCGCCGCGCTGCCGGACAGTCTGCTGGAGGGTATTCTTTTCGGCACCGCAAAGGGGGGATTCACAGGTGCGGTTGACAAAAAAGGACTGTTTGAGCAGGCAAACGGCGGGACGCTTCTCTTAGATGAGGTCAGTGCCATGCCATATGAATTGCAGAGCAAACTCCTGCGCATTTTGCAGGAGCACTATGTGCGGAGAGTCGGCGGTTCAAAAGATATCCCCATTGATGTACGGATCATCGCAACGCTCAATGAAGATGCAGAAACGCTCATTTCCAGCGGAAGGCTGCGCCGCGACCTCTATCACAGGCTCAAAATCATATCCCTCAGCATTCCTCCGCTCAAAGACAGAAAAGATGATATCCCTTTGCTGGCGAATTCGTTCCTCATCAAATACAGCGAAGAACAGGGCAAACAGCTAAAAGGCTTTGAGCAGGAAGCGCTAGACTGGCTCGTTTCTTATCATTATCCAGGGAATGTCCGAGAACTGGAAAACATGATTCATTCGGCGGTCTCTTTTACCGAGGATCACGCCTATATCTCATTGGCTGAACTCGAATGTGACAGCGATGGGCCTCAGCAGCCTCTGCCAGATGTCCCGGATATGTTCCAAAATCAGAATCTGGACGACTATATCCAATCCATTGAAAAAAGCCTCATCGTTCTCGCGCTGGAAGACAACGGCTATAATATTTCTAAAACCGCCAGGCAGCTTGGCATAAAACGGCAGACTCTGCAGTACAAGCTCGCAAAACACCAAATCGCCTCTAAATGAACCATAGGCGCCGCCAATTGTACGGCCGCGCATGGCATCATTATCCATCAAACCACATAAAGAGCCGCCAAAGTGACACGCAGGAATATCCTGTGTCCGCTTTGGCGGCCACCTCATCGTTCTAGTTCTGTTTCACAGTCGCCATGACCTTATATGATCTTCATCAAAACAACATACAAGACAAAGGCGATCAAGAAGGTGGGGATCGTTACACTGACCGCGATTGGACACCACCAGGTGAACAGGGCCGCAAACGCAGCAGCTACACAAAACACGATGACCGCGACAATATTGACCCCTTTGTAATAGGCATATGAATCATTGCGTTCTGGAAACACGACCGCTTCTACATCAATCTTTTGTTTCTTCACCACAAAATAGTCAGCTATCATGATCGCAAAAATAGGCATGAACAAAGCCGCGATGACACTAATAAAATCCAAAAACGAGTCCAGGATCCCGCTGAAAGCAGCCCCCAGCATGCACACGATCCCGACAGCGACGGCAAGCTTTCTATATGGCAATCTAGGAAAAACATTGAGAATCGACATGGAACTGCTGTAGATGTTCATGACATTCGCCGCAATGATGGAAATGAAAATCAAGACAGCTCCCGCCAATCCAAAGCCGACCTCTGAAAAGACCTCCGAAGGTTCGTATGTGATCACGCCGCCTTTTACAAGAATCATGCAGATCAGTAGAGCTCCCGTTCCCATTGAAAAAATCGTGCCCACCGTATATCCGACGCCTGTTCCCACGACCACGGCTTTTAACGATTTGCAATTTCGGTTATAATCAGCGACCATAGGAGTCCATGCCAGCGCCATTGTCACAGCGATATCAAAGGCTGCCATCGCAGACATCTTCCCCAGAGGATCCCTTTCTATATCGAATATATCGCTGATCCCATAATGCGTAAAAGCCTTGATAATCACTGCGCCTATGATTGCCGCGACCAGAAACATCGCCACTTTTTCAAACAGTGAAACACCTTTGATCGCATACAGAGCGATCACCAGCACCACTGCCTCTGTAAGAAGAATATATATCGTTTCATTGTCGAATCCGATCAGACGCACAGAAACCTCATTCAGGGCGATGCCTGCCAGCGCTGCCTGTGACCAGGACCACGCAATAAGCGTCATGGCATTTGCCACCGAAGGAATAATTGCTCCCTTTGGGCCAAACGTGGCCCTGCACGCAACCATAGTGACAAGGCCTGTTTTCTGCCCAATGATCCCAATCAGCACAAGCGGCATCGCACCGACAAAACTTCCGGCAATGATCGCCAGTAAAGCGGTCTTTAAATCCAGGCCAGGGATCATAAACATCCCTGCTAACATTGTGGTTATGGCAAAGTTACATGTGAACCAGATCGCAAAGTTTGATGGCGTGCCCAAAACCCGTTTTTCCTGTGGAACTGGCAGCACCTCATCCAATAATTCTTCGCTATACGCAGATGTTTTTTTCCATTCTTCTATATTCAAGCTACGACTGCTCATATCGATCCTCCTTTTCATGTTTCCATTTCCGGCTGCTATAATATTCCTTCTTGCCGCAACCGTTTCTAAGTGAACAAAAGATTAACAAAGCCAGCTGCGCCGATTCTTTTTCATCGGTGGACTTTGTCGATATTCTGAAACTATCACTGGCGATAGTTCGTGTATAATAAGAAATGCGCTACTATTACTTTATGCAATTTATATGCCAATGGATTTTTGTCTGAAAAGAAAGAGCTCGAATGTGCAAGTGGAAGAAAAAATTAATTTTCTTAAAGAAATTTTAAACTTTTTTACATTTCTTCATAGTATCTTCACATAAATTGGTTATACTTTAAAACGTAGATAGGGACGTGGAAATCTTATTTCTACGTGAACTTTCCTTCTTTTATTGAATACACACAATACACACTTGTAAAACACGTTGGTCCCCCCAACGTGTTTTACTTTTTTGGATTTTGAAATTCTGTGGTTTTCTATGCTTTCCCAAAGACTCTAGCTCAAGATTTTCCCTGTGAAAGAATCGCGATCTATGATATGATAGCTATGACTTTCTAAAAAGGGGAAAACGATCATGCTTTACTTTCTTCAAGGGTTGACCATGGGGCTCGCTTATGTGGCGCCTATTGGCCTGCAAAATCTGTTTGTCATCAATACTGCGCTCACCCAAAGACGCAGGCGCGTTTATCTCACTGCTCTGATCGTCGCTTTCTTTGACGTGAGCCTGGCATTTGCCTGCTTTTTCGGGATTGGCGCCATTATGGAGCAGTCTCGATGGCTTTCTCTAGCTGTGCTTCTAATCGGAAGCATCATTGTGATCTACATTGGCATTGGCCTGCTGTGGGACAAGGGTTCCATGGAAGGCAGCACAGATGTGAACGTTCCGCTTTTTAAGGTCATTACTACGGCCTGCGTCGTCACTTGGTTCAATCCTCAGGCCCTGATCGATGGGAGCATGATGCTGGGCGCCTTCAAAGCGACCTTGCCTGCTGACCAAGCCGCGACCTTCATCATCGGTGTGGCCTGTGCGTCCGTCTCTTGGTTCTTTGGGATCTCTACCTTGATTTCTCTGTTCAGCGCTAAAATCACGCCTAAGATTCTGCGATGGATCAATGTGGTCTGCGGTCTGGTGATCATTTTTTATGGGGTGAAGCTGGGCATTGACTTTGTACGGCTGTTGATGGGGGTTTTGTGAGAAGCGCAGTCGCAATGGCAGCCAACGAATCTCACAGAGATGAAAAAGCAAGGGAACGCGGTTATGAATTTGCCCGTACTCTTCCCTTTTGATTCATAAATAACTAAATTCTGGAATGCATCTATTATTTCACAAAGGCCTTCAAATGTCAATATATAACTGTAATATATTTGAATTTATTTATAAACACGCACGGCTGCTGTAGAGACAAAGAAGTTGGTACAAAGTGAACTTTGCCACTTCTTTTTCAGTAATAGACTTTATTGATGTTCCGAAATATATCACAAGCGATGTTTCCTGCACAAAAGTATAGAAGCCGCCCTCTGGCAATGCCGCTTTCCGGCACCCTGCGCATTACCTGTTTTTTGAGGAGTCTGGATACGGCTGATCAAAGGCGGCTTTCTATTACGAACATGTAAACTCAATATTGAATGACTTTCTTTTCATACAATGCTTCTATTTCCGCACTGGAATATCCCAGTTCCTGCAGGATCCTCTTTGTGTCCTGCCCCAGAAGCGGCGCGCCTTTATCGTATGTAGCCGGCGTTTCAGTCATGAACATTGGATTGCCCGTGACCGAATAATTCCCAATCCCAGGGTCATCAATTTCTACAATTAAATTTCTTGCTTTGGTGTGCGGATGCTCAATGCTCTCCGGTATTGATAAAAGTGGCGCATTTTTGATTCTGTTTTTCCTAAGCAGCTCCTCCAATTCCGCTCTTGTCTTATCTTTAAAGAAGCTGCGGATTTCATCAGTTAACGCATCATTGTTAAGACACCTGCTTTCATTGGTAACAAATCTTTCGTCTTCACAGAGCGCTTTGTTACCAATCAATTCACAGAACCTGCGGAATTCCGCATCAGACGTAACACCGATCGAAAACCAGCCATCTTTGCACTCGTACACATCACATGGCGCAAAAAGGTACTTGTCTGAGTTTCCTGCTCTCTGATGATTTTCACCACTTACCGTGTTTGCTAATATATGCGGTTCTAAAATTCCAAATATGCAATCAAACATCGATAAATCAATTCTTGAACCCTTCCCGGTTTTTAATTTTTTCCGATATGCCATTAAAATCGCCAATGCGCAATTCATACCTGTGAAGCTGTCGCCAACCGCCGAACCACAGCGAACACCGGATGTCCCCGCAAAACCAGTCATTGCCTGGAACCCTGTCATGGATTGTATCACATTGTCATAGGCCGGAAGCCTTTTTAGTGAGCTTGTCTGACCGAATCCAGATATGGATGCGTATATGATCCCAGGATTGATTTTTTTGATATCCTCGTAACCAAGTCCAAATTTATCCAATGTTCCGACTTTAAAATTTTCCACAATGACATCAGCCTTCTTGGTCAATTGTTTTACTATTTCCGCACCTTCAGGTGAGGCGTTATCAATGGCGAGTCCAAATTTATTCCGATTGATAGACGCATAGTAACCACTATATCCATTTTTAAATGGTGTCCATTCTCTCGATTGATCTCCAACATACGGACGTTCGATTTTAATGACTTTGGCGCCAAAGTCAGCCAACTGCATAGTGCAAAATGGACCACTGAACGCCTGCGTGAAATCAATCACTACCATTCCTTCTAATGCTTTCATTTTTAATGCCTCCTTCCTAAGCAAGTTTAACAATCTCAGCGTTTGCCATCGCCTCGATACTGTCTTCTGAATATCCCAAGGCGGCCAAATATACCGCAGTGTGCTCGCCGTGCGCTGGTGCTCTTCCAGGAATTTCTTCCGATTCTGTCTGGAACTTAATAGCGACACCTGGCATCTTTACTGACCCCATTACCTGATCTTCCACATCAATCAACATGTTTCGTTCTTTAACTGGCGCTGATTCCATAGCCTCTTCCACTTCATAAACAATGCCGCAAGGAATTTTCTTTTCCATTAAAAGCTTTTCAACATCGAATCTTGACATGGTTGAAAGCTTGTCTTGTAATAAATCACGGAGACCTGACCAGTAATTACGGCCTCTTGTTTCATTATCTTTATACTTCGGATTCTCAATTAAATCTTCCAAGCCCAAAGCCTCACAGAACAAACCCCATTGCCGATCCGTGCTGACTCCTACTGAGATGCTGCCATCATTTGTGTCAAAAGTGTCATATGGACAGATAGATGGATAAGAATTTCCAGTCCGTTCACGCTCGGTCCCATCAATGGTATATTCAATTGGTGCGGCTTCTATCATAGAAAGAACGCTGTCCACGATAGAAATGTCAATCTTCTGCCCAATGCCAGTTGCTTCCGCATGTATGAGAGCCGTCATGATCGCGATCGACAAATAAGTGCCTCCCACATGACAAGCCAACTCTGTTCCGGCACGAGTCGGAGCCTGATCTGGATAACCTGAAATGCTGCTGATGCCACTCATGCTTTGTAGTTGGACTTCTAACGCAGCCATATCTTTTCTCGGCCCAGTATGTCCATACCCGCTTAAAGAAGCATACACCAATTGAGGGTTGGCCTGCTTTAACGTATCATAATCTAAGCCGGCCTGTTCCATTACACTGGCAGTAAAGTTTTCCACCAACACATCCGCTTCTTTGATCAATTTAATCAAAGCCTTTTTCCCTTGAGGTGAATTCATGTCTACTGCCACTGATCTTTTTCCTCTGTTCAAAAATGCGAAATATCCACTGTTTCCCTCTGAATCTTTAGGCGCAAGCCTTCTTCCAGGATCTCCTGTATTCGCATTCTCGATTTTGATGACTTCTGCGCCAAAATCAGCCAAAAGCCTTGTCGCCAACGGCCCACCATGAGTAATGGTGAAATCAACTATTTTTATGCCTTCTAAAGGTTTCATGTTTATTTATCCTTTCCATTATTCATTACTTGTTGTGCCTTCTACTTTTTCGCTTAGCCATGCGGCTTTTTCCATTTCACGCATTTTGTTGTTTGCTTCTAAGACACCATTTTTTGAGTCTTGTTTAAGCCATCGGAATGTCGATATGACAATGAATCCAATAACAAAAAGGAATGGTGTCGCCACTAATATCGCAACCGTTTTGATCGCCGCGAATCCTGCGTTCACATACATCAGGGAAAGCGGCACAAGCGCAAGTATCACGCACCAGAACACTCTCAGCCATTTGCTGGCGTTTCCATCTTCATCAACTGTCTTTGTGGTAGTCTGCGCCAGCCCTAAGGATGCTGTGTCAAGAGAAGAAACCACAAATCCAATAATCATGAAAACTAGGACGATCGGGACAATAGTCCCACCGCCAGGAAGCGTTTCTACGATTTGATAAATGCCTGCTTCTCCCTGACCGGAGAGAACAATATCAATTGGATCTGCCTTATTTGACAGAAAAGCGTCAATTGAGTAACTGCCTAAAACGCCAAACAAGAAAATCGTCCCAATCATGAGGCCTCCCACAGAGCAGATAGCCATCTGACCTACTGTTCTTCCCTTTGATATTTTCGCTATGAACACGCCCATCAAACCGCAATAGCTTGTGAAGAACGCAATATAGAATATGGTCCAACTTTCCACAAAACCAGAGTTCTGTACAGGATCTGTAAACAGTACCATTCTTGAAAATTCCGACAGCATCCATCCTACAGAATTTGTTGTGTTTTTCAGTATGAACTCTGTTGGTCCTACGATCAGCACATAAATCAAAATCGCAAAGCATATATAGGCTGAAAAGGTACTAACATTTTTCATGCCTTTCTTTGTTCCCAGGAAAGATGTGGCTGTAAAGAACACAGTCAAAAATAGGATGATTCCCACCTGTACGGCAAAGTTCGTTTTGATTCCAAACACTTGCTGCAATCCACCGCTCAAGAGGGGAATCGCTGCGCCTAATGTTACTCCAAGGCCACCTACTGTAGAAAAGACAATAATAAAGTCAATAATTTTAGCAATGATTGATTTATGCTTTATATTGCCAAGCATCGCCTCGCATGTGGCACCGGGCTGTAGTATTTTTACTTTACGAATGTAATAAGAGTATGCGATTCCCATTGCAGTCACAAAGTACAAGCAGTTATACGGTCCCCAGTGAAAAAACTGATATCCGAGTGCACTTTCCAATGCTTCGGTGGATTCCGCCTCCATGCCAATCCCTGGAGATGTATAATAATAAACCCATTCGGTAAAAGCCCAGTAGATAGCAGCAGAGGCCATGGAAGCCATAAACATCATCGCAATGTAAGAAAATGTGGAATATTCAGGTTTTCCCTCACCTAATTTGATGTTTCGATACTTTCCCAAGGCCATATATAGGGTGATTATCATGCAGATAAATGCGAATATCTCCAGGAAAGGCCCTAATCCAGACAATACCCAGCCTTGAATGCGATTAATTGTATTCAAGGTTTGATCAGGTTTTATGGCGATAATGGCTACAAACGCAAATATCAACGCAACAGTGACAACGATTAACGGTAGTCTTACGTTGCCTTTGGCTCCCTGCATCGGAGGGGAGTCTTTTTTAGGTTCGTTCATAGTTACGGCTCCTTTCTCATCTTTAGATTTCAAATTCAATTATTGTGTGCAAATAATGAAACTTTTCTAATGCGGCCGCATTTTATGAAAGCTTATTACGTAATCATAATATTGCAATTCTTTTGCCAAATTTGCCTCAGTTGAATAAAATCAATTCATTTTCCTTGGAATCGCTTTGATTTTTTATGTTGGTCTCCAATCTCAAAGCTATATGGCGCCTAAACCACAAAAATATTGTGCGCAGACGCACCCTTACATAACCCGTTTTGTGCATTCTCACACCAACTAGCATTAAGTCATACTACTAGTTATTTAAATCCTTATCTTTCATTTCTTTTGTCAATAGAATGGCAACCACGACTGATAATATGCCACTGATCCCTTTTGCGGTTATGACCGGCAGCAATAACGCCGAGTCAGTGCTCGCAGTGTAGGCCATATGATCCCCCAAAATAAAGGAACCACTTACAACAAAAGCGGAATTGATCACTTTCCCTCTTTTGTCCATTTTTTTGATCAAGCTTAATGTTGGGATAGCGTTAGCTAAACTGGAAACTAATCCAGCGGCAGAAGCTTCATTAATGTGAAGCGCAGCAGCCACTCTAGCAAGAGGAACGCGCAGTATTTTTGTAAGAACATGAAGCATGGGAAACGCTCCCGCCAAGACAATGGCTAACGTCCCCACTAAAACAAAGCCTTCACTGATGGGAGCGATGTTCTTTATAACGCACACGCCAATCAAGGCCTCCAGGATGGATGCCGCTAGACCGATCGTAATGATAGCAGTGATCATTTTACCAAATGCTTCAAATCCCTTTATCATAGCGCCTGGAAAGAATTTGATACCTGCCGCCAATAAAACAGATAAAATGACTGTTGGAATCGAGTTCAGCAAAATCATCCGCATTGGATATCCTGCGGTCATGCCTCCAACAATACTCCCAATGGGAACCACAGTAATGCCGTATAACACGCCTTGCGCAAAATAGGGCCTGTCGTTCTTTTCAATAATTCCCAGAGCTACAGGAATGGTAAAGCCTATGACCGCACCTAAGACACTGCCCAAAATAAGGCCGGAAAAACAGGCAACCTGATAATCATCGGTCAGAGCTTTCGCTAATGGATAGGCACCAGTATCGCTTGATAAGAGGGCACCTGCGAACATGGCAGGATCAGCGCCTAACAAAGAATAGACTGGCTGAATGAATTTCGTCACGAGCCCTTCAAGTGCAGGCGCAAGGCAAAGCATTCCGATCACGGAAAGCGCCAGCGGCCCCATAGCTTCGATCCCTTCGTCAAAAGAATCCTTCAATCCTAAATGAAATTTACCCAAGGTGATTTTATCAAATGCGCCCAGGATCATAAAAAACACAATAACGTACATCAGAATTTGGCTGAAACTCATCTTAAAAACCTGCTCTTTCTATGAATTTAATCAAAGAATGAAGCAAGTATCATGCCAGGAAAAAGAAGATCGCATTTTGCTGCGTATGATTGGGCAAATGTCACTTTAACCCATAGGCGTTGATTTTTCTAGTTATAGTAGACCGATCCACCCCAAGCAGGTTCGCAATTCTCTGGTGATTGCTCCCACACTTTTCCATAGAGATTTTTATAAGTTGCTTTTCCACGTCCGCTATGGCATCCTTTATTGTCACAATGTCTCTTACTGTAATTGGTCTGTCCTTGGCCTCATCTGGAATATTTCCACAGAAGATTTTTGATGGTAAGTCTTTGATATCAATTTTATCATTGGCTGCGGTAACACAGAGCATTTCAATCAAATTTTCCAATTCTCGTATGTTGCCTGGCCAATTATATCCACGCAGATATTGAATGGCACGCTCAGTGATTTCTTTATTCTCATCGTTTTCTTGATTATATTTATTCATGAAGTGAGTCACTAGCAATGGAACGTCATCGCGTCTTTCCAAAAGGGGTGGAATCGTAAAGGAAATCACATTCAATCTATAAAAGAGGTCTTCGCGAAAAGTTCCCGCTTCAACCATTTCCGCTAAATTTTTATTTGTAGCCGCAACCACTCGAACGTTCAGTTTTATGGGTCGCCTTCCTCCTACACGTGTAAGAGCTTTCTCTTGCAGAATATGAAGGAGCTTTACTTGTGACTGGATTGGCAATTCACCGATTTCATCAAAAAAAATCGTACCGTCTTGTGCCATTTCAATCAGACCAGGTTTTCCATTTCTATCAGCTCCGGTGAAAGCACCCTGTTCATAGCCAAAGAGCTCTGATTCAATCAGATTTTCAGGAATTGATCCACAATTTACTGATACAAAAGCTTTTCCAGATCTTTTGCTCATCTTATGGATATAACTAGCAAACAGTGTTTTACCCGTTCCCGTTTGTCCGTCAATTAAAATCGTGACATTGGTGTTCGCAGCTTTTTGCATCTTCTGCATCAGTTCGACAATACTCTCACTGCATGTAATCATCTGCATGTCTCCTTTGCGGCGGGCGTTTTCATATTTATAATTTTGCGCTGTATTGGCGTCAATCATCCGTTTTGCAATTTGAATCTCGTTCGCAAAATCTCTTGAAATAGAAATGACCTTATCTAAGTGCCCCTGATCATCGAAAACTGGAATGCCAACTGTGCATAATGTAGCGCCAGTCATGGTGTCCTGCATCACGATTTCTGGTTTTTGAGAGCGTATCACTTTTGGAGTCACCGCTGGATAAAAAACTTTATCCCTCTCTAAATCATGCATATCCCTTCCTATTATTTCCTCATGTGTCATGCCGCAATGCCGTTCGCATGCTTCGCCTGAAAATTCTACAATACCTTTTTCATCTGTGATGCAAAGCGTGTCATAGCTATAAACCTCGTAGATCCCTCTGAGGTGCTCATTCAGTAAAGAAAGCTGTCTGTTCTTTTCTTTCAGTTTCAAGAGTTCTGTACAGTCTTCCATGCTGACTATTAGATAGTGCATGGCTTTTAGCGATGAAACTTTTAACGCTTTGTCTCTATCCGTTTCAAAGATATGATTCGCGCAACCGTCTAAAAATAGTTTTGCTTCTTCTTTTCCAAAAAGATCAAGCAAAGAATCCTGCTCTGACGCATCCCTATTAAGATAAAGGAGTTTTTTAGCAATAGCGTTCATATATATAATATTTGTGTTTCTAAGGTCAGCTATAACCAATCCATGCTTCATAACCCGATCTATATTTTCTAAAAATAAATCGAACACTTTATGGCTCAATTTTTTCTCAATCATTATATACCTCCCAATTTTACTAATTGCCCAAAAAATAATCAAAATAAATGCATTATCCCATTATGGAAGAGGTTCTCCCCATCGTATTGTACACTAGTTTTGTGCGTTTATACACAATCCAGTGTTCTCTTGGTGCGCATGCGCACGTCATATGGCAATATTATAACAAAGCTGATGCGTTTTACATCAGCTTTGTTTTCAAAAAATCGACTATGTTGCCATAAAACATGGTTTTTTCTTATGGACTGCTTATGCGTGCGACCATGCGCCGACAACATGGACGCTCTGTCCTTTTACGCACAAAATTGGCTCTTCCAGCATGTTAAAGTAGTCCTTTACCTTATCATATTCTTCAATTTTGTACATTTCAAAGCCCACTGCCCTGGATTTATTGCCGTCCTTGACAGCCCAACAGATGACCTCCATCACATCGCAGGTGTTCACAGAGTGCAAAATGTCCGCATCCATATGCGCAAATAGATTGCTGAGCCCGTCATCCCTTCTAGCGATGAACGCAGATGCCATATCAACGCACTTTTCAAGCAGTTTACAGCCTGAAATCAGTGTCCCTGGATAATGGCAGTCCTCTTCGCCAAACATGAATTTGTAGCTTTCCCGCATAACTTCTTTCCCTGTTTTCGTATCGCTTAGATACTGTCTCATTTCTCCTGTTGCTTTTGCCATTAGATTACTCCTCCTTTTCTAACTTGTAAGCATAACGCAATAGATTTTGTTTGTCGTAACTATACTATTGCAAGCATCGTGCCAAACTTTCAAAACAAGTTTATGGAGGATGGGAATCGAAAATTATGGCAGACCTTTGTGTTCTGTTTTAACATCAAAAAACAATCTTTATCCAGTCCTTTTTCAGCATAGACTTTGTTGATATTTCCTACATAATAAAAAGGCGCGGGGATCTATTCCTCCACGCCTTCACTTTCAAAAAACCGTGCGACATTCATGCATTTTGGATGTTCCATTTCAAGGCTCAAGAAATCTTTATCACCAGTAAGAATCACATCCACATCAGCTACAATCGCTGCGTTTAAAATCGGTTGATCTTTTGCGTCCCGTATCAATTTCTCAGCATGATCTACAGCCGGTATCAATTCATATGCCATTTCCGCTAGCAAAACTTCCGCATCTGGTAAAAATTCAGGAGCCTTTCGTTTCAAGATATCCCGCAGTTCCACAATATTACGGTCACACAAAACTAACTCATGGTAATCAGCCACATAGAACAGTGCCTTTGCTGGTTTCGACCGTGGAAACAACAATGCGGAGAATAAAATATTTGTATCGACTAAAATCCGCATTTTATTTTCCCTTTCCATAACGAACTTCATCTACAAGCGATTGCACGTCATCCTCATTAGAAATTCCCATAGCTTCAGCTGCCCCTGAAAAAGCAGATTGCGCTTTACGGATGGCCTGAGCAGAGGCATTGCTCAAAACAACTTCCCCATCCTGTTTTTGGTGAAACATGATCTTGTCACCAGACTTTAAACCAAGCAACTGACGTATTTCCATTGGCACAGTGATTTGTCCACTGGCAGAAATTTTCACTAAATTCATAAGATCCCCCTCTCTATTCTTGAAATCAAGCAAACGCACCCTTGCGGCAACACCGATTCAATCAGTTTCGTTCATTATACCACGGCCTTCTCTTGAAAACACGATTAAAGTTTAATTTTCCTAAATCCCGCCTGCCTAAATCCCAAAATTTCTTCAAATTTCCCTATTGACAAATCCCCCCGACACCCCTTATACTAGTGAATAACTTTTGAAATTTCATATTGTTGCGTTGAAGGGAATAAATCAGCACCCATGGATTTCACAGAGAGCGGCCGGTTGGTGGAAAGGCTGCGGGATTCGCCTGCTGGTGTCTCACCCCGGAGCAAAATCTTATGAGTGGGTCTTGGTGATAGCCTTAAGACCAATAAGAGTGGTACCGCGGAAGTTTGAATGACAAACCTTCGTCTCTTGTGCAGGAAACTGTATAAAAGACGCAAGGTTATTTTTTATGAAAGAAAGGAATTGTCTTGAAATGAAAAACTACGACAAATATCAGGTGGGCTATTTTCCCCCACCTCAGACAGAATTTGAATGGCACAAAAAAGACCACGTGGAAAAAGCGCCCATCTGGTGCAGCGTGGATCTGCGGGATGGAAATCAGGCACTGATCGTTCCCATGACCTTGGATGAAAAGCTGGAATTCTTCCAATTTCTCGTAAAGCTGGGCTTTAAGGAAATCGAAGTGGGATTCCCAGCCGCTTCCAAGACCGAGTACACGTTTCTCAGGAAACTGATCGATGACAACCTGATTCCAGACGATGTGACCATTCAGGTCCTGACTCAGTCGAGAAAACATATCATTGAGCGGACTTTTGAATCACTGGTGGGCGTGAAAAAAGCGGTAGTGCATCTGTACAACTCCACGTCCCTGGCCCAAAGAGAGCAGGTCTTCAAGGCCAGCAAAGAGGAGATCATTGAAATCGCCGTGTCAGGCGCAAAGATGATCAAAGAGCATGCGGTCCACTATCCGGACACGGAATTTCAGTTTGAATATTCACCAGAGAGCTTTACTGGCACGGAAATGGAATTCGCTCGGGACATCTGCAACGCGGTCATCGACATCTGGGAGCCAACACCAGAGCAGAAAGTGATCATCAACCTGCCGGCCACAGTTTCCATGTCCATGCCTCATGTTTACGCCAATCAGATCGAATTCATGAGCAACAGCCTTCACAATCGGGAAAACGTGTTGATTTCCCTTCATCCGCACAATGACCGGGGGACCGGCGTGGCCGACGCGGAGCTGGGCCTTTTGGCAGGCGGCAACCGGGTGGAAGGAACCCTTTTTGGAAACGGCGAACGGACCGGAAACGTGGACATCGTCACGCTGGCCATGAATTTGTTCTCTCACGGCGTGGATCCGCAGCTGGACTTTTCCAACATGCCGGAAGTCGTGGAAATGTACGAAAAATTCACGGACCTGAAAGTGCATCCGCGCCAGCCTTATGGCGGCCAGTTGGTATTCGCAGCCTTCTCCGGGTCTCATCAGGATGCGATCGCAAAGGGCATGAAGTGGAGAAGCGACAAGGGCCTCCACCGCTGGACGGTGCCGTATCTGCCGATCGACCCGCAGGATGTGGGCAGAGAGTACGAAGCAGACGTGATCCGCATCAACAGTCAGTCTGGAAAAGGCGGCGTGGCTTACATCTTGGAACAAAATTACGGTTTCGAGCTGCCAAAGGCCATGCGGGAGGAAGTGGGCTATTTAATGAAGGGAATTTCCGACAGCGCCCACAAGGAGCTTTCGCCGCAAGAAATTTTCGAAGCTTTCAGCGAGGAATATATCAATTACTTCAGTCCAATCGACATCACAGACGCTACGTTCAAAAAAGTTTCTACATATAAATCTGATGACGGCATGATCGTGGATATGCATGTGGACATCAATGGGGAAACCTTTGAACTCACCGCAGAAGGAAACGGCAGACTGAACGCTGTCAACAACGGCCTGAAGAAAACGCCTTATCACTTTGACTATTCTCTGGTCACATACTCGGAGCACGCTCTGGAGACCCGCTCCAGTTCTCGGGCGGCAGCTTACATCTGCATTCAGGACAGCGAAGGCGAAAAGTACTGGGGCGTTGGTACCCACGAAGATATTATCCTGGCTTCTGTAAATGCGCTGGTGAGCGCTTTGAACCGGGAAAACAAAGTAAAGAAATTCGTAAAATAGGAGGATTCGCATTATGGGAATGACAATGACACAAAAGATCCTTGCCGCTCACGCTGGTTTGGATCATGTGGAAGTGGGCCAGCTGATCCGGGCAAATCTGGACATGGTTTTGGCCAACGACATCACCGGCCCTGTGGCCATCAATGAGTTTGAAAAGGCGGAGTTCGGCCAGGTGTTTGACAAGAGCAAAGTTTCTCTGGTCATGGACCACTTCACGCCGAATAAAGATATCAAATCAGCCGAGCAGTGCATGCAGTGCCGGACATTTGCCAGGCGCTTTGATTTAGACAATTTCTACGATGTGGGGAACATGGGCATCGAGCATGCTCTGCTACCGGAAAAAGGTCTGGTCGCCGCAGGGGACGCCATCATTGGCGCAGACTCTCACACCTGCACTTATGGAGCGCTGGGAGCGTTTTCCACAGGTGTTGGCAGCACGGACCTGGCCGCTGGAATGGCTACGGGCCAGGCTTGGTTCAAGATCCCTTCCGCATTGAAATTTGAATTGACAGGAAGCCTGCCGGAAAATGTCAGCGGCAAAGACGTGATCCTGCACATCATTGGCATGATCGGCGTTGACGGCGCTTTGTACAAATCCATGGAATTCACTGGTGAAGGGGTCAAGAGCCTGTCCATGGACGACCGCCTGTGCATCACCAACATGGCTATTGAAGCTGGCGCTAAAAACGGGATCTTCCCAGTGGATGAAATAACGGAAGCTTACATGGAAGGCCGTGTGGAACGGAAGTGGACAAAATATGAGGCTGATACTGACGCAGAATACGATGAAACTTATACCATCGACCTTTCTGCTCTGCGGCCTACTGTTTCCTTCCCGCATTTGCCGGAAAACACTAAGACCATTGATGAAGTGGGCGATGTTGCGATTCAACAGGTAGTGATCGGCTCCTGCACAAACGGCAGACTCAGCGATATGAAAATCGCTGCGGAAATTCTGAAAGGGCAGCACATCCACCCTGATGTGCGGGCCATCATTATTCCAGCCACTCAGCAGATTTACAAGGAATGCATCAAGCTTGGATACCTGGACGCTTTCATTGATGCTGGCTGCGTAGTTTCCACACCGACCTGCGGGCCTTGCTTGGGTGGACACATGGGAATCCTGGCTGCGGGCGAACGCTGCGTGGCAACGACTAACCGGAACTTTGTGGGCAGGATGGGACACGTGGACAGTGAAGTTTACCTGGCAAGCCCTGCTGTAGCCGCCGCTTCTGCCATCGCAGGCAGGATCAGCGGACCGAAAGGAGGCAAATAACATGGACGCAAAAGGAAGAGTACATAAATATGGAAACAATGTGGACACAGATGTGATCATCCCCGCAAGGCATCTGAACACCCAGGACCACAAGGAGCTGGCCTCCCACTGCATGGAGGACATTGACAAGAATTTCGTCAATAAAGTAAAGGAAGGCGACATCATGGTAGCCGGCGATAACTTTGGCTGCGGTTCCTCCAGAGAACATGCGCCAATCGCCATCAAAGCCAGCGGCATCAGCTGCGTCATCGCCACGACCTTTGCCCGGATCTTTTACCGCAACTCCATCAATATCGGGCTGCCGATCCTGGAATGCGCGGAAGCCAGCGAAAAGATCCAGGAGGGCGATGAAGTGTCCATTGACTTCAATACTGGAGTTATTACCAATCTCACGAAAAATGAAACTTACCAGGCCCTGCCGTTTCCTGAATTCATTAAGGATATCATGGCCAAGGGCGGTCTGATGAACAGTTTGAAATAGCGAGGCAGAAATCGCCCGCTCAGACTGAAAGGAGAGCAAAATTGGCTTGGGCGATGGCTGTTCAGCGGCAAACTTTGTTAGATACTTTGGAAATACGACAAGCGATATTTCTCACGTAATGAACGAACGGCTCGCATTTTGTAGCGGGCCGTTTTTTTGAAATCATTCTCATAGAAGAACAGGATTTGCAGAGAAAGTTTCGCACCCCCTCTGAAATCCCGTTATTGTTATTTCATATACACACTTTATTTTGAATTTTTATGGTCCTATTCCATTGATGCAGTGGTTTTTCTACTTGGCAGCAAGCTTTTCAGCGCTGCTCCGCAGAAACCAATGGCAATGATGGTGATCGCCATTAGGCCAATTATAAATTTCATGATGTCCCTCCTTTATTGAATACATACACACTTTTTATCATTGTAAACATCGCTGTGCGACATTCCCAACATTTAACATTTTCAAAGATATGGAATGAAACTGATTTGCTCCATGTTTGCAGCTTCTTATTTTTCTGCTCTTGGGATCTTATTTTTGATCGCTGCCCCACAGAAACCAACTGCGATGACTGTTACGGCCATGATGCCAAATAGTACTTTCTTCATAGGTCTTTTCCTCCTTGCTGCTTGCGTTTCTTCCTTGAATCACTTTACACTCTAAGTATAACCTTTAATTATTAACGAATCCATGCCTTTGTCTTACGAAATTCTTACATTTACGTAAGGATCTCGCGACTGCTGACATTGCCTGATTTTAAGCCAAAAACACCGCTTTCTTCAATGTTTTACGGTCCTTGCTTCTTTCGCTGCTCTCAAGTCAGCCTTTGAATACATCTCCAGTATCCTGCGTTCTTCAATATTAAGTTCCAGCATGTTCATGATCGCAATGATGCGCTCTTTTCTTTCGCCTTTTTTCTCGCCTTCTGCCATTCCATCTTCAAAGATCAGCCGTCCTACCTTTGTCATAGTGATTTCCCTCCTTATGGTTTCTGCGTCCGCTTTATCAATGAATTTATCACTGACCACTAAAAGTCCTGCGAATACAAATTTCTGTTCCTGTTCATCGCCTATGCGTTTGGCAAGTTCAATGACCTGCCTGATCCGTTCCCGTTTTCCTTCCTTCCCTTTTTCAGCCAACGGAAGTATGATCAAACGCATCAATTCCTGCTCTGTCAATCTCTCCCCGTGCTCCAATTTATGTTTGACCGTTCGGTATATGTCCTCTGTTGGAAGTCCACTGACAAACGCCTGCTCCATGCGCAGCGTCATGCATCCCACCCAGAACGTGTCGTCCGCTTGCTCAACGTCCCCAGTGTAGATCACAACCATTCTAATGACCGGGACCACAACGTTTTCTTTGTAACATCGCTTCACGATCCTTGCGATATAATCCACATATTTAATGCGGTTCTCCACAGAATCCTCAGATTCGTAATCCACCAATGCATATGTATGATCCTCTAGCAGAAACAAATTGTCCATACGCAGCTCGTTAGCTGACACCGCAGGCAAATTCGTGGGGAGGACTGCCTTGATCTTAGGTAAGTTCAGGCCATAGGCCGCAAATGATTTTTCTTTAAAAGACTCGCTGAGCATTTTGAACTCAATGTCTTTATTCTGATATGCGATTCCTTCTGACACTGCACCCCCTCCTCTCATAGTGTAACATATCCTGCGCTTTTCTACTACAGCGACTCTACATTCTGACTGAACGCCTCTCTATCATAGGTTTCGTTTCCTCCCAACTTTTCATCAAAATATTTGTATTTTTCCTATATTTTTACTTTTTCATTTATTATATCACCATAATATTCCAAGTCAAGGATTATCGTTCGACTGCATTCGACAAATGGCTTTCATTACTATGTGCCTATTTCTTCGGCAAAGCCAATGCACAAAAAAATGCAGGGAAGCCCAGCGCAAGTTCAAGGGTTGATCATCATACCCTTCTGCTCTGTCTTCCCTGCTTCTCGCAAATATTCAAACAGCCCCTTTGCCCAAAAAGATATGATTCCGATCAGTGACGAGGACTTTTATTGGACCATCGAATTTGTATCTAAAAAAGGCAGAAAAATGGAACCTCATGTAAAGCTATGGCTCGATCTATATATGCGGCTGGCAAAAGAATACTTTGGCAGCCATCCTCATAAATAACCCGCAAACCCTAAGGGGCCCAAGGAATCTCCCGCAGCTCTGCCATGTCAGCTAATCAGGCCAGATTCCCCAGCGGAAAACCAACCCCTGAAATTTGCAAAACCTGGCGATTCCGTTTATAATAGAGCCTATACTATACAGAAACGAGGAGATGCTATTATGAATTACAAAATCGCAGTCGTCCCGGGCGATGGGATTGGCCCGGAAGTCATTGAGCAGGCCCTGCGGGTCCTGGATAAAATCGGAGAAACATATGGCCATACCTTTGAATATACGAAAGTCCTGGCCGGCGGCGCTGCCATTGACGCCACTGGCGGCTGTCTGCCCCAGGAAACTATCGACACCTGCAAAAGCAGCGACGCAGTGCTATTGGGCGCAGTAGGCGGATGGAAATGGGACACCCTGCCCGGCGATGAACGCCCGGAACGCGCGCTTCTTGGGCTGCGCAAGGAATTGGGCCTGTTTGCCAATCTGCGGCCCGCCATCCTATTTGAGGACTTGGCTCAAGCTTGCCCCCTGAAACCGGAAATCATCAGCGGCGGCCTGGACCTGGTAGTGGTCCGTGAGCTGACAGGAGGCATTTATTTTGGCGAAAAGGGATTCAAGGAAACAGACCTGGGTCCAGCTGCCTATGACGTGGAGCTTTACGCAGAAGAAGAAGTCCGCCGCATCGCTGTGGTGGCGTTCGACATGGCCATGAAACGGGGCAAGAAAGTTACAAGCGTGGACAAAGCAAACGTCTTGGAAAGCTCCCGCCTCTGGAGAAGAGTCGTGGCGGAAGTGGCAAAAGATTATCCAGAAGTGGAACTGAACAACCTCTATGTTGACAACACGGCCATGCAGATGGTGCTGAATCCAAAGCAGTTCGATGTGATCGTCACCAGCAATATTTTCGGAGACATCCTTTCAGACGAAGCCAGCCAGATCACCGGCTCCATTGGCATGCTGCCATCAGCCAGCCTAGCAAAAGGAAATTTTGGCATGTACGAACCAGTTCACGGTTCCGCGCCGGATATCGCAGGGCAAAACAAGGCGAACCCAATGGCAACGATCCTTTCCGCGGCCATGATGCTCCGCTACACCTTTGGCCTGTCCAAGGAAGCAGACGCCATTGAAAAAGCAGTCAAAGACGTTCTAGCTGCCGGTTACCGCACGCCTGATCTGATGGCAAACGGCGGCAAAGAAATCGGCACAAAAGAAGCCGGCGACTTGATCGTAGATTTTATCGCATAGAAAACACCGCAGGTCATATTCTCGAAATACGCAAGCGATATTTCCTATGTAATCAAAACTAGTTGAATTGTGCATTTGTTCAATATTTTTATCGATTATGCACAAAGATGTGATGAGAAAAATGAGTTTTAGTTTATGAAGCTTGATTTTGGCTGGAATTTCACCGTGAACTCATGTCGAAAAACATCGAAAACAATGGATTGGTTAGAAAATCGAAAAATAGGCCTGATTTTATTGTGCATAAATCATTATTTCTTGTGATTTGTGCACAATTCTTTCTCTTTGCTCTTCCGCAGAGGCAAAAATGAAACCCGCCCATATCAGCCAGAAACTTGTCAGCAAGGATAAGAGCCGCCGGAAAATTTACTCCCGACTGCGGCTCCGTGTTTGAATTCTGACAGATCCTGACCGGTCAATCCAATAGCTTCGATCAAATCAATAGGCCTGTAGGCGGCTCCATTACCGGTTCCTTTTCATCCGGCGATTCATCTTCTGCGTCCATCATAAAATAAATCATGTCCACATGAGCGATCCCATCCTGCAAATACTTGTCCGATATGCGTTTGAATCCCAGAGATTCATAAAACCCTTCCAAATACAGCTGTGCGGCGATTTTCACAACATCCTTGTCCAAATAATTCGTAATGAAAAACAAGGCCTTTTTCATCATATGTCTGGCAAGTCCAATCCCTCGGTATTCATAATGCACCGCCACCCTGCCGATGCTGATTTCATCGAATTCTTCGCCCTTGTCCAAAATCCGCAGGCACCCCCAAATATGCCCGTTTTTTTCAACAAACAAATGATGCGCGTTCCTATCCCGATCATCGCAATCCGGATAAGGGCATTGCTGTTCTACGATAAACACGTCTGACCGCAGCTTTAAAATTTGATACAACTCTTCGGTTGTCAATTCGGTAAACTTTTTAATTACGATTCTCATATGCTCATTCTCCGATTATTTTCATCCATACCCGCTTGTCCCAATTTCCCCAGCGGTTTATCTGTTTTTCATTCCCGCGGCAGTCCGCTGACCTTAGATCTGACAGACGATCAAAAAATGTGATCTGCGCTGAAAGTCTCATGCCATGTTTCTCATATCTGTACCCTCTATTTTATCAGAAAGTTTGCGCTATGAAAAGCAGAACATTTACAAGGCTTCACAAGTTTGGAAAAATTGTTGCTGGTGATCAGGAATCAGCTGCGTCTTCAATGAACTGGAGCATCTCTCTTTCATACATTTCCCCATGATCCCAATAAACATCCGTATGACTGCTGTCTTCCACTGTGATGATTTGCTTTTTATTGTTTTTCATGGCTCTGTACACATCGCCCCCCATATGATAAGGGGTGACTCGATCTTTTTTCGTGTTGAACACCAAGACCGGCACAGTGGTTTCCCGCACATAATCGCAGACATTGCCTTCTTTATAGCTGTAGCCAAGGCGCAGCCAAGTGGCCAGGCTCCCCATTTTCATCTTGAATCCCGCAGGAAGCCAGGCCGCTTTTCTGGTGAGAAAAACGTCGATGATCTCTTCCATGTCGCTGACCGGACAGTCCAAAATAGCGAAGTCCAAGTTCTGCTGCGCTTCTTTGGTGCCCAAATAAAAGCCAATGGTCGCGCCGCCAATGGAGGAACCCCAGCCTCCTACCATCTGCGACTCTCCGGCCCTCTGCCGCACGTAGTCCACGCAGTCCTTGAAATCCTTGCTTTCCCAAAAGCCGCAGGTCATGTATTTTGCCTGATTTTCGCCGGAATCCCGCTGGTCATATGTCAGGATGTTGAAGCCGTGGGCCATGAGCATCTTAGCCACCGGATAGCCTGTGAGCCGGTTTCCATTGAGACCGTGAGCCATGACAACGGTTTTTCGTTTCCAATCGCCGTCAATGCTCAAATAATTGGCCGGTATCATATGCTCATCAAAAGTGGATGGGATCTCCACCACATCCACATGATACTGGGCTTCAAACGCATCCACATCAAAGCCATGCCTGGCCAGAGACTCTTTCTTGCACGCCAGAGGCCGCCGTTCCTGATTGACCGCATGGATGGAAACATCATAAACATACATGCCTGTTGCCCCGCAGACGGCTCCGGACAAAACTAACACGCATATGATCACAATCGCCGTGATTTTTATTGTTTTCTTGTTCTTCATATTGATATACTTATGCGCCAATACACTGGTAAATCACTTTTTGCGCGCTTTTCCCGCACCTGCTATTCCACGATGATGCCTGTGGCTGACAGCAGGCGGATGGCATCGGGAAAGGAGAACTTGGCCTTTTTCAGTTTGTTGTTTTCCAGGGATATGCCATAATCTGTCGCATCCCGAAAATCCGCGCCCATCAAGTTGTTTTGCTGGAAATTCACATCCTTTAGCCCTGTGCGCCGGAACAGGCTGTCTCGCAAATCGCACTGCTGGAAGGTGCTGCCCTGCAGATCACAATCCGAGAAATCGAATTTCTTCATTTTGAAACTGATGAACAGATTGTGTTTCAGGGTGCATTCTTCAAAGGCGGAAAAGGGCATCATCACATTGTTTTCCCGCTCCACATCATTCCATGCCATGCCCACCAGGGAGCAGCGGGAAAAGCGATTGTCAATGGCATCTGTGAACCGATATCGATTGTTTAAAATCACGCAGTCCTGGAAGGTGCAGCTTTTGAAACTGCAGTGCCGGAGCTCTGTTTCGTAGATGCGGCACTTGCGAAAAACACAGTCCGCAAAGGTCATATCCTCGATGAGCTTGCCTTCATATTGTAAATTTTCAAAGGTTTCATTTTCGTATAACATGGAATGGTTGCTTCTCCGTTTCCTTTATGCTCTGTCCTTGATGCTGATTGCCCCAGCGCTTTTATTTTCTGCGCTCTTTACATCCTAATTGTATACTATGGCTCCTGTTTTTTCAAGGCATAGGCAAACACTGAACATACATTTTCCTAAATCATTGTTCATATTGTAACACAATATTTAGATCTTGCAAAACAACAATGTTGATTTTATTGACATTATCCTCATCAAATCATATAATAAACTCAACGGGAATCTTATTCCCGTGATTTGTGTCATAAAAGTATCTATTGATATTTAGAAAGGGGATCGACCATATGGCTACAACAAATATTAATGTCCGCGTAGACTCTGCGCTAAAGCAGGAGGCAGAGACGCTTTTTCATGACTTGGGCTTGAACATGTCCTCTGCCATTACAATGTTCCTGCGTTCTGCGCTTAATTATGACGGGATCCCGTTTGAAGTGAAACGTCCGGCCCCTAACGCAGAAACAAGAGCCGCTCTTGATGAATATGAGGACATGCGAAAAAATCCTGATGCGTATAAACGTTACCAAACTTTTGATGAGGTCCTTGATGAGGTCCTGACTGATGCTTGAAATCGTACCGTCCAACCAGTTCAAAAAGGATTTGAAGCTGGCAAAAAAACGTGGCTGTAATATCAATCATTTACGAAAGGTCATCCATGCATTGGCTCAAGATCAGCAACTAGCGCCAAAATATCGTGATCATGGATTAACAGGCAATTATCGTGGATTTCGTGAATGCCACATTGAACCAGATTGGCTTCTTATTTATCGAATTGATCAGGATGTTCTTGAATTATTTCTATTTCGTACAGGTACACATTCTGATTTGTCTTAATATACAACAAAGTCAGCTATGCCGTTCTTCTTTCAACAGAAAATTTTGTTGATATTCCGGAAATAGCACAAACAATATTTCTTATGTTATAAAAACACTTGGAGCAAAGAAACCCTACCGGCCTCTTTGCTCCAAGTCATATGCGGACTGATCTTATCTTGCTGTCCTATTCCCACTCCATCCGGCAGATCTCGCTGAGCGCTTCGTAATAGATCTCGCCTGCCAGCAGCAGCTTTTCTATGGAAACATACTCGTTGGGCTCGTGGGCCAGTTCCTTTTCATCTGGGAACACCGGCCCGAAAGCCACGGCGTTTGGCAGCGCCCGGGCATAGGTCGCACCGCCAATAGCGATAGGCTCCGCCGCCGAATCCTTTGTCATCCTGGCATACACGCCCATGAGGAGCTCTACGAATTTGTCATCCTGTTCAAAATACACAGGCAGCATGTGATCTGCGAACACCACATCGAAGGCGCTTTCCGCAAAGCCGTCTGCCACCTTTTTCTCGATGTCCTCAAAGGCGAAGCTCGCCGGATAGCGAATGCTGGCCGCCAGCTCTATGACCCCATCATCCTTCATGGCAATGGTCCCGATATTGAAAGTCAGGCTGCCCGATTCCGCGTCACTGCAGTCGCAGCTGCTGGCCGCACCGGTGTGGTCCATGCCAATGCGGGCGTTGTAGCTGTCCACCAGCTGCTGGTGGGAAAAGCTGAGTTTGGGGAAACTGCCCAGCAGCCCCATTAGCTGAGAGATGGCATTCACGCCCTTTTCAGGATTCATGGCATGGGCGCTTTTGCCAGTCACGGACACGGTAACGATATTCCCGCCGCAAGCCACTTTCCCATCGACTCCCTGTGCCTCGATCACTTCTGAAATGGAGGCAGACACGGATTCCACCTGATCCGCGGCAGCTCTTAATTTTGCCTGCGCCCTAGCTGGCACCACGTTTCTGGCAAGGCCGCCTTCTATGGAAATCAGTTCCACTTCTGCGTCAGGGCTCGCGCAAGAATTTCCATGATAAACGAAATTCACATCGTACAGCCCTTTCTCACAATAGATCAAGGGGAACATCCCGTCTGGAATGATGGAATACCTAGGAAACTCTTTTCTAACCCGCTTGTAATGTTTCATATCATCCCAATCTTCCTCTTCATTGGTCCCCACGATGATACGGATGGTCACATTGGCCGGAATCTTCCCATCATCCATCAGCTTTTTCACGGCGTGCATGCAGACCACCAGCGGGCCTTTGTCATCCGAGCTGCCTCTGCCGTAGAGCTTTCCGTCAATGACTTGTGGCTCGAAGGGCTCTGTGTTCCAGCCCTCCCCAGCGGCCACCACGTCCGAGTGGCACAGGATGCCGATCAGGTCTGGCCCGTTTCCCATGTCCATTTCTCCTACATACCCATCGATGTTTCTCGTCACGAACCCCATATCCTGGCCTTTTCGCAATATTTCGTCCAGACACTTTTTCACATTTTCCCCAAAAGGCGCTTCTTCGCTCTTTTTCTCGCTGAGGATGGAAGGGATCCTGACCAGGTCCATAATGTCCGCAATGATTTTTTTCGTCTGTTCATTAAACCGCTCCATGATTTTCCTCCTACTCTATGCGTTATGAAATCAACGTCTCCCCGTCATAATCCGTCACTTCCTGCGGCGTTGGCAAAACTTTGTAAAGGACAACGTACAGCACGCCTGACAGCAGGAATCCCAGGAACAGGCCCATCGGCAGGAAGTAAGTGGCCACGATCCCTAAAATCCAGGAAACGAATCCCGGTATGTTCAGGACCTTGGTGTACTTCCAGTTTTCCGGCCTTCCCTTTCTGATCAGATAATAGTCTGCCAGCATGACGCTTGCCACAGGGAAGAAGAACACGCCCAGCAGGTTAGTGAAAGCGTCCATTTGCTTATCGAAGCCAAACAGCGCCAGAATGGTTCCCACAACCCCTGCGATCAGTGTAGCAATGGCCCTTTTGTCATCTTTCAGGTTAAAGAACATAACCAAAGCGATCCCGCCGCTGTAAGCGTTGGTAGTGTTGGTGGTCCATGTGGCCAGGATCAGGGCGATCAGACCAAAGGAAGGGATGCCCGCCTGGGTCAGAATGATGCTGATGTCATATTCACCAGTCAGCTTGGTGAGGACAGCGCCCATGATCAGCAGAGCGATACCTGCCGGGCACAGCCCGACAAAGCTGGAAGCGAAAACGCCGCCTCTGCTTTTCTGATAGCGTGTCATATCTGGGGAGGTAGTCATGCCGCAGGCCAGGAAACTGAGGGTCAAAATAGCGCCTTCGGCAATGGACATCGGCTCTCCCTCCGGTGGCGTGTCCACATCACCCATGCCATACTTGTTGATCGCCATGATCATGCCAACTAGAAATACCAAAAACAGGATCGGCACAGATATGGTGTTGAGCCATTTTAACCCGTCAATTCCTTTGACCGCTGTAGTCAGCATGACAATGCCCCATAAAGCGATGGAAATTTTCGCCGGAAAATCCAGGCCAAAGGAGCCTTTTAACATATTGGAAAAGGCTTCTCCACATACGACATTCTGCACTGCGAACCAGCCAAAAAAGGACACGGCGAGAATCAAAGACGTGACGATCCGGGCACCGCCCTGCCCAAAGCAGGATTTTGCCACCACTGCCGTAGGTCTTCCCAGGTCAGACCCCATCACGCCGATAAATGACATGATCAGTCCGGAAAGAAGATACCCGACCACGCCTGCGATAATCGCATCCTTCAGCGGCATGGCGTTGACCAGCATGCTGCCCAGCAGCAGGCAGGGCACGCAAATGTATGCGCCCGCTTGAATAAAGGCGATATTGACCCAGCTTTTGCGCATCTCGTCAGGTACTACGTTCAAGGTTGTGGTTTCAACTGATGATTTTAATTTCTTTTCTTCCATAGTGACCATTCTCCTTTTTAAAATAGTGATAATAACGATTTCTTACTTACCATAATCCCTGATTTTCACGGCACAAGCATTAAAATATTTTTAAAATAATTACAAAATTTTTTAGAATGTTTACAATTCTTTTTCTTTTCAGTTATGGTAATATGATGAGAAATAAAATTGCTTGGCCAGCCCTCTTGATTTTCGACATTTTGGAGGCCTTCAGAGGGCGGCTTTTGAGGAAACCTGTGGAGGTGCTTTTATGAAGATCGCTTACCTTGATATTATCTTTGATGAAACTGAAATTTTTGAAGAACTGGTAATAGAGCTGAGAAAGCATGTTTCCGATGACACAGTCATTGACTACCATTATGTGACTGGCACGGATAATCTGGAATACATGGCTTTTGAGACTTTGGTGCTGCCGGCTCTGCTTTTTAAAATCAACGAAATGCGCAGCTTGGGGTACGATGCTGTGATCATCGGCTGCTTCTTTGACCCTGTTTTGGACGCTGCCAAGGAGTTGTATGACGATATTATCATCGTGGGTGTTGGAGAGTCCGCCATTTTGACAGCGTTAAAGCTGGGAAAGACCTTTTCCATCATTGCCGCCAGGAGCAAGCATTTCCCGAAAATGCTGGAAGGGGTTGAGCGCATCGGCGTAAGGTCAAGGCTGGCTTCTCTCCGCTCTCTGGACATCAAAGTGTCTCAACTCCAGCAGGATCATGCGCTGCTGTCCAGGCGAATGGGAGAGGAAATTTCAAGAGCAGTGGAAGAAGATATGGCAGAAGTGATCGTGCTGGGCTGCACCATGGAAACCGGACAATACCGCCATTTGCAGGAAACTCACGGCGTTCCAGTCATCGATCCTACTGTGGCCGCCCTGATGCAGGCCAGGATGGAATTCGATTGCAGAAAGCATTGTGACTGGGGCTACTCACGGGCCTGCGCTTACGAGCAGCCGCCCGCTGATGAGGTGGAAAAGTTTTTGCGGATCAGGATTTGAAAGTGGGAAACCCGCTTCCCTAAAGAAATCGCTTGAAACCTGGGATGGATTATGGTATATTGAGCATAAAGAAAGCAAAAGAAGAGGACACCTGCGCTAACAGGTGCCCAATGGAAGCTACCGATAGACGGTTAGCCCAAAGTATAAATTGGCTAAATAGCCGCCTTAGTTTTTCAGGCTAGGGCGGTTATTTCTGTGTCTTCCCATTATCTTTGCTACCGATGGCGTATCCGAGACCGAAACAGGTCAGGCACAAGCCAAGCACTGAAATCAATCCTTCAATCGTCAACATTCGCTTAGCCCTCCTTTCCTAGATTCCCCTGTGGGTTTCTATGTAAACGGAGGGTCACAGTCCCTCCGGAGAGGGCTAACCGCCTACCATCTTGATAGTACCATAGAAAAATTTTACCATGGTTCGACAACGATTTCAACAGATAAAAATTTGAGCAGCCTACTTGTCCAGCGGCGAACCATACAGCGCCCCTAGCTTTACAGCGATCGCCAACACTTCATGAAAGGCGATGTTGTCATCTTCTAATCCTAGCTCACCCTTCAGCTTGTTGATCCGATAGCGTACTGTGTTTTCATGCTGATTGACCCGCTGTGCCGCCAACTTGTAATTCCCCTTGTTTTCCACGTATTCCCGCACTGTGATCAACATGTCCGCTTCGTATTCTTCCGTAGTGCATCTGCGAACCGCTTTCATGAAGGCATCATAAAAAGCAGCAGCCGCATGGCTGTTTTTCAGTTCAAACAGCAGATGATACGTTGACAGCGGCGAAAAGGCCAGCTCCTTTTGCTCCAGGCAGACTGCCATTTTCAAGGCGCTTTTTGCTTCCAGAAGGGCCCTTTTCATGTCCCGCTGTTCGTAGATCATGCTCACGCCCATGCTGCGGATGTTGAAATTGTCGTACAATTGTCTGATGTTTCGATCAGGACTGGCAGCACAGGCATCTTCCTGCTTGCTGCTGACAATGTAATAATTCAGATCCCCTTCCTTGATATACACGCTGCTTTTCGTGTTCAGCGAATCCACATGGAAGTTGGCGTAGGTGATGTCAGACAAGATCTCGCCCTCAAAGCATGCCACTTGGATGTATCGGCCCAGATTGGAATTGAATCGATTGATGATCTCAATGGTTTCGTATTCAGATAAAGGTTCGTACATGATGCGCTGCAGGTAATTGGTCCTGGTTTGGTTCAAGGTTTCCACGGCAATGTAATCATTGATAATGGATAAAATCTCTGCATAAGGGATGTCATCCTTCAGATAAAGGAGCGGGTAATCAGCGTCATCGCATTTTCTGCGGATGTTCTCTGTGATCAGGTCCATGTTGTCGTTAGGCACGATAATCAGACCGCTGCTTCCAAAATATAGGAGCGTGTCAAAATATTCTTCCACGACTTTTTCGTCTTTCCTGTAAAATTGTGCCAGGCAGGTGAGGAACAAATCGCCTTCCTTGAAAATATTGACGTTTTCCTCTGCTCTGGTCAATAACAGATCAGCCACAGAAGCCCTTTTTACTGCCCTATATAAGCCGCCCCCCCCCCGCAAGAATTTTTGCGTTTTGAAGTTTTGGGGAATTCAATATGCTTTTCACTGATATGTACATGCCTTACCTCGATTCTTGCGATATGAACGACAAGGTCCGTATTTATTTTACCACAAGAAAAACCTTTGCCACAACTGTGATCTGGGGCCAGACGCAAATATTTCGCTTTTATAGCGTTCTAGTTCCTCTTTTCCTACACCTTTAAAGTATGCAGCTGAATCCTACGAACATCCAGTGGGCGCTGATCCCCGCGCAAAGCCCGCCGATGGTGTGGCTCAAAATCGCGTGCCCTGTTAATTCTCTGAAACGCAGTCCGTCCATCATGGCAACATGGGTGCTGAGGTACCCGCTCCAGCACATGCACATAGCCGTGCACACTGCGATGTCGTTTCCCGCAGCAAGGCCTTCGCTGACCATGCCGGGCACCAGACCAATGGCCGCTCCAGCAGCGCCCAAAGAAGTGATGGGAACCGCGATGCACTCAGGTGAGGTGAAGCCGAACAATGGATTGATAAGAAAGCTGATCTTATCTGCGAGATACGGCAAAAAGGCCACGCCTTCGTATGCGGCTCCCGTGTATGTTCCGGCTTCACTTGGTCCGTTGGTCAATATAAGGATCAAGGTGCAGATGATCAATACGCCGGGCACAATGGCCACGCCCATGCTCACCCCGTTTTTTCCGCCTTCCAAAAGGGCTGCGATGGCTCGCTCCCCGATATTGCCCTCTCTGATGGTCCTTTCGTTGAGGGAAAGCTGCGGGCTGCCTTTGTCTGTTTCCGCAGAAACTTCCGTGCCGTACAATTTTTTTGTTTTCAGCAGCATGATCCTGGTGCTGACGATGCTTCCCACAACTGCGCCTAACACGCCAACGATGGCTGGCATCACATAGCTTTGCCCGCTTTTCACGCTGAGTCCGATCATAAAAGTCATGATGATCAGGCCCATGCCAAAGGCCGTGCCGATGTTGGTCAGCGCCGGCAGCTGGTACTTTTTAAAATACCGTCTGAAATTATTGTCGTTGGCCAGAGTCAGGATAGCCGGATTGTCGGAGAGAAAGGTGGTGATCACGCCTACGATGCTGGCTCCCGGCAGGCCATATAGTGGCTTCATCAATGGGGAAATCAATTTGTTGATAATGGCTACCACTCCGAATTCTGTCAAAATTCCGGCAATGCCGCCTACCAGCACGGCGATGCCCATGATCAGCAGCACTGTGTCCGTCAACAGCGCATAGGCAGTATGGATCATGGTGTTAACCATGTTGATGCCGCCCATTTTCATGCCAAGCAAAGTGAATCCAACGCCTAAAACTCCCACGCACACCAGGCCTTCTGCGCTAAGCCAATTTTTAACCCGTGGATTTTCCGCAGTTTTTTCTCGCTGTTCCAGCTTCTTTGCGTTTTCTAGCTTCACGATTTTTTCCATTCACAAAACCCCACTTTCTAAAACTCTACAGCCGGCTCTTTCTGATCTTCTTTCAGCGGCCAGACTTTGCCGATGCTCTGAAACGATCGCAGGCCATGTTCCCTGCGACAAGGACAGCCTCAATATACACAAACCTCCCTGTGCTTGTAATTTAAAAATCTTTAAAAAAGTGGCCTCATTTTTTGTATTTTATACAGTGAAACTTTTTCAGCGACCAGATAGACTATTCTCAACAAGTCGTTGTGCGGTTTAATGGCAGAGTTCTCTTTGCGGTTCCTTTTCAGGCACGGACTCTGCGGATCTTCCGCCAACATCGTCATAAGCCGATATTTCCTGCGTCATGACAGAGCTGCCTTCGCCGGTTGCCTTTTAGCGACAGCCTTTGTCCATGTTCTGGAAATATCATAAATAATATTCCCTATAGTTAAGTAAGAGAATGTGAGGTACACGATGTTAAAGTATGAATTGCAAAACGCAGCAGACAAATTAGTAAAAGAGATATTTGGAGTGACCGCGGGAGAGACAGTTGTGATTACTGCGGACACATGCTCGGACATGGATGTGATTGACGCAGTTGCTTCCAGCGTGGTGGCGGCGCAGGCAAAGCCTATGGTGATCACGTTGAAAACTCCCGCAGGCGTTGGCAAGGCCGCTGACCCTGACCTGCCCATCGAAGCCCTTTCCGCGGCACTGACAAAGGCGGATGTTTGGATCGAATTCAACCACCAGTGGCTGCTCTATTCCACGCCGTTCACCATCGCAGAGCAGAACAATAAGAAGATGCGCTATATGTGCCTCGTTGATTTTGATCCGGAAGTCATGCATCGGGTCATCGGCCAGGTGAATTGCGCTTCCTTGAAGGAATTCATGCTGGCCACAAGAGAACTGCACAAAAAATCCAGCCGCATGAAAGTGACTACGCCGGCTGGCACGGATGTGAAGTTCGAGCTGGATCAAAATCACTATATGACCTGCGATTATGGCGACGCCACTGTTCCTGGCATCCACATGGTTCCCGGGCAGCTGAATGTGGTTCCAAAGTTCGGTTCCATCAATGGCAGGATCGTTTTTGACGGAACCATCACACCGCCTCTGGGAAGACGAGTGACCGAGCCTGTGACCCTGGTGGTGGAAAACAGCGTCATTACAAAAGTGGAAGGCGGCGCTGACGCTGTGGAATACGAAAAGTGGCTGAAATCTTTTGATGATGAAGGCATGCTGAAAATGGCTCACATCGCGTATGGCTTTAATCCTGGCGCGACTCTGACAGGGAACGTGGTGGAAGATGAACGTGTCTGGGGCTGCACGGAGTGGGGCATCGGCTTTGTCAGCGATTTTGACGCTCCGCCAAATGGCCAGGACGCAAAGTCTCATTCGGACGGCATCTGCCTGTCAGCCAGCGTGTGGCTGGACGACAAGCCATTGATGCTGGGCGGAAAGATCGTCCATGAAGAGCTGTCGAAGATTTGTCCGGTGAAGTAAAAGCTATTAGACATGAAGATGCAGCCCGCCAAAACATTATTTTGATTTGGTGGACTGCATCTTCCATTATAAGTTTTATCCCAAAGACTTCAAATTTTCTCTGTATTTCCGCATCTCACTTTCATTCGTGTGATCCAAAACGAATTGCAACTCACTTGTGACCTTTTCACGGTCATAGGGAAGATACGCCGTTACTGGCGTGAAATTTGAAACCGTGTTTGCGAATAAATGCGTGCGTATATTCAGATTATTGATCAGTATTTGCAATTCGTGGATGCGCTCTTTTTCTCCGGCAGGCACAAACAAGCCTTGCCGCGCCATTTGGTACAGCTCTGTGTCTGGAAAAAGCGTGAGCGAGTCCACGGAAATAAAATACGGATTAAGCTGACTGAACAACTCTGCGCTATTTCTCGCGTTTCGGTATCCCCCGCCTTTTCCCGCAAGACCTGTCATATAAACAAAGTAGTATTCCATGCCTGCTTCGTCCAACTTCCTACATTGCTCCAGAATATCCGCATTTGTATATCCTTTATTGGCAAGGGCAAGCGTTTCGTCATCGCCGCTTTCCACACCGATGCTCAGTCCGTTAATACCCATTGCCCGGAGTTTTTTAAGCTGCCATACCTCTTTGTTTTTGATATCACGGATGCTTGCGAACATAGCCATTGTCTGACATTTGATCAGATAGTCCCTTACGGTCAAAGCACGTAGTTTGAGATTTTCATAGCTCATCGCGAACGGGTTGGCTCCAGTCCAGAAAATCCTTCTCGCATATGGCTGGTAGCTTTTTATCTCCGCTAGATCTTCTTCAAATTCTTCCATGGGCGACACTCGGAAACGCTCATTTTTGTACAGGCCGCAAAACTTGCATTTATGATAGGAGCAGCCGGATGTGGCCTGGATGATAACCGAATGAGCTTCATAGGGCGGCCGCCAAGTTCTGCCTGTAAAGTGCATCTTTACTCCTCCTTTCCTTCCGCGCTGTTTTCCGCACATAAAGTCATACCCGTTTGGGTGTCTCACTCACAGATGATGGACGCTTTTTCTATACTGCTGTAATTCTTCTTCGCTGACGCTTCCTATGATTTCATCGAGAAACGACAGCAGCTTGTCTTTATCCCGCGGCAGCTGCCCATGAAATTGATACGCGTTGGAAGCTCCCATCGCGGCGAAGATCGTGGGTATCCGCAAATTTTCGATGAGCGCCCGCATTTCTTTGTATTTTTCCAGCTCGCTTTCTTCCTGCCAGTTCCCCCGCTGTATTTCCCCATAGAGTTCTGAATTCGGGTAAATCGTGAGCATATTTGCCCCGATGAGCGTAGGGTGGATTTGGTTGCATACATCAGCCGTCAATTTCGCGCCGATTTCTCCGCGGCCCGCCCCAGAAACGCTTACCAAATAAAAGAAACTGTAACGAATGCCTGCCGCGTCTAATCTTTGACATTGCTCTATAATGTCCGCCGAGGTATACCCTTTGTTCATAAACCGCAGGGCTTCATCATCGCCTGTTTCTATTCCTATGGTCAGACCGTCATATCCGAAAGCCCGCAGTTTGGCAAGCTCCTCATTGGTTTTGGACATGACATCGGTGATCCTCGCGAAGGAGCCGATTGATTTTACTGACGGGAGATCTTTGTGAACCAGCTCCGCGATCGCGGCCAATCTGCCATAGGACAAAACGAAGGGATTCGCTCCTGTCAGAAACACCCGGTCGAGCCGACCGCTGCTGAAACCTTTGATCGCTTTTTTCACCTCCCGCAAATCACGCTCAATATCCTCCATAGGGGACATTCTGAATTTGAACGGCAGATCATGGTATAAGGTACAAAACTTGCATCTGTGATGCGTGCAGCCCGCCGTCACCTCGATCAAAAGCGATGCCGCTTCATAGGGCGGCCGCCAAATCGTTCCTGTGTAATGCATAAACACATCTCCTTTCCTAATTTTCGCCCCGCTTCTCGCACATAAGGGTATATTCGTTGGGCATATTCTTGCTCTTGCGCTGCTTCCCGTGCATATCGGCATGTCCGCGGGGTGTTTTCTGTGATTTATGCTCATTATACCCATGTACAATGATTTTACAAGTACTGTACTTTTTTGTAGTACCTATATATTGGTGGTACTTTGATCTTTGAAAAAATACGTGTTATACTGTTTCAGAAAGGAGTGACAGGCATGAAAAAAAGTAAATTGGCTGTTGAGCGATGCAAAACAGTTTCTATGATACAGAAAATTTTAGGCGGCAAATGGAAAATCGAGATCATTTATTATATCGCCTTCCAAGACATACATCGCTTTGGAGAGCTTCGCAGGCAGATCGGCGAGATCACGGAATCAAGCCTGACAAAACAGCTGCGGGAGTTAGAAGCAGACGGCTTCATTACCCGTTATGATTACAAGGAAGTCCCTCCCCATGTGGAATATAACCTCACTGGCTTGGGGAAAAGCTTCATTCCCGTTTTTGAACACATGAAACAATGGGGGGATGAAAACCTTGAGCTTTCCCCCTAGAAAAATAGTGAAGATTCCAGAAAAACCGTATATAATAGAAAGAAGCATCATTGAATAAATAAAAAGGGGACTGGGATCCATGACTAGAAAAAGAACGATCATCATGATTTGCGCCTTCGGAGCCTTCGCTGTCATTGCCGGATTCGTGGCTTCCAATGACACGCTTGCCTTTGACACGGTTATCAGGCAGTGGTTTTACTCCATCCGCAGCCAGGGGCTGACCGCTGTTTTAAAAGTGATCACCTACATGGGAAATTGGCAGTCCATCACTGGGCTCTGCATTTTGCTGCTGATCATTCCTAAAACCAGAATGCATTATGGCGTCCCAGTTTCAGCCAGCGCGATTTTCATCACTTTGCTCAACAAGGGCGTAAAGGCCGTGTTTCAACGGCCAAGGCCTGATGTGAGCCTGCGTTTGATCGAGCAGGGAGGCTATTCTTTTACCAGCGGCCACTCCATCACCAGCATGGTGGTGTTCGGTTTGTTGATTTTTCTGGTGAGAAAATATGTGGAAGACAGGCGGACAGCCAACGTGCTGACGGTTTTGCTGTGCGTCCCTCTGGTGTTCATCGGTCTCAGCCGCGTTTACATGGGCGTGCATTTTCCAACGGACGTGCTGGGCGGCTGGTGCCTGGGACTGGCGGTTTTGATGATCATCGTGTCCATGGAAGACCGCTTTTCTAAAAGAAAAAATCCAAAGCTTTAAAGCGAAAAGATATTTTCGCCATCCGTTTCATGCTGCGTTCTATTCATTTAGGCGATGTCACGCCATCACATTGGCTGGATCCCGATCAAAGAAAATGCTCTTGGAGCTTGTTGCCAGTGGGATCCCGTAGCACACTTTCACGGCAGGTGGGAAGCACCCCATACGCAGCGCCGCCTGGCCCGCGGAATAAAGAACCCGATTGTCCATGCGATTGTCAGCTGCCACGGAAACGGCTGACCCTATGGCGATTCCCAGATCCGTCAGATTAAAGGCGCAGTGCGTGCCGGCCTTTTTCCGCTCACCGCAATTTTTGAATCCGCACATGCCGCAGCCTTTGATATACAGCGGATTGTCCACCATGCCAATCAGCACGATACAATGGCTGGCATCCACGTTTCCCGCGTCCCGATTAAAGAACTCCAGATCGATCTCCGCCGCGATGTCACGCATGTGCTTGCTCAAGGCATCCTTGTCTTCTCCGTCTAAAATCAGGGCGATCACATCGTCCACACCTGATCCTTTTGGCGCAGTCTTGGCCGCTGCCGCCATCTTCTCCGCGACTGCCAGAGCAGCCCTTTTTTCCGCATCTTCACCTTTGTGTATCATCTTTTGAAACCTCCTCCATTATCATCTATCATTTGTGTTTTTCTGGGATACCAGCGCCTTGCGTCCGGCCTCCCCTTTCTATTTGGCGCACCCAGCTGACAGCCCCAGCCAGTCTGCGAGCCTTATTGAAACTCCTGATACATGTTCCTGCGCCGCTGGTAAAGGGCCATGAATTTCTCCCTGCGCACTGCTTCGTCTCCCATTTGCATGAAAGCATAAGGGCTATTTTTCTGGTCCTTGGCTTTTTCCCACAATTCCTCAGGGCCCAGCTCCGCATCAGCGATCACCACCTGATTTTTTGATAAAATTTCCCGGCTCATGTCATCCAGCAGCACCCCGTCACCGCAGGAAACCACGATCCTTTCCATGGAAGCCATCTTTTCCAGAGTTTCATACTCCTTGTTCCGATACTCGTGTTCGCCCATGGTCATGCAGATGCGCTGAATGCTGCGCCCGTCTGTTTTTTCGATTTCAGTGTCCAGGTCCATGACTCGATATCCCCGCTCAGCAGCCAGCTTTTCCGCCAGGCTTTTCCGGTCGCTTCCTAAAAATCCAGTGACAAAAATTCGATTTCCTTGCTCGTTTCCCATGTTCCACCTCATTTCTCGCTCACAGCCCTATTATACAGGCACAAGGCTCCAAAATCAAGCAAACATGACAGTTTCAGCCTTGCCCTGCCGCCGGCTTTATCGTATAATAGAAGGAAATAACCACGAAAAGAGGAAGGATTATGAAAGAACCGACTTTGATTATCATGGCTGCTGGCATGGGTTCCCGCTATGGCGGCCTCAAACAGATGGACCCCATTACGGACCAGGGGGAAATCATTTTGGATTTTTCTCTATACGATGCCATGATGGCTGGTTTTAAAAAGGTCATCTTTGTTATAAAGGAAGAAATGGAAGAGGACTTTCGGGCTTTGATCGATGATCGGGCAGGAAGGCACCTGGAAGTGGAATATGCGTTCCAAAAGCTGGATGACATTCCCGAAGGGTACGCGGTTCCGGAAGACCGAAAAAAACCTTGGGGAACCGCCCATGCGGTGCTAAGCTGCCGCCACCTGATCGATGGGCCTTTTGCTGTGATCAACGCGGACGATTACTACGGGCCTGGCGGCTTTCAGAGCATCTACGACTTCCTTCTGAACAATGAAGATGAACGCTGTTTTTGCATGGCAGGCTTTAGACTGGAAAACACGGTCACGGAAAACGGCCATGTGGCTCGAGGCGTGTGTGAAGTTGCTCCTGATGGCACCCTGACCCAGATCACGGAACGAACCAAGGTCATGCGGCAGCCGGAAGGCATCTGCTATTCGGAGGATGACGGAGAAACCTGGAACCTGCTTCCTAACGACGCGGCAGTCTCCATGAATTTCTGGGGCTACACCCTGTATATGATGCGGGAAATGGAGCAGCGGCTCCCTGTTTTCCTGGAAAGAACTCTGCGTGAAAACCCGCTCAAAGGCGAGTTCTATCTGCCTCTAGTCACAGATGAGCTGATCAAAGAGGGAAAAGCCACTGTGAAGGTGCTGCCATCACCGGATAAATGGTACGGAGTCACCTATCGGGCTGACAAGGAAATGGTCACAGCCGCGCTGCAGTCCATGAAGGACAAAGGGCTGTATCCCGATAAACTGTGGAAATAGATTCTGGAAGGGGATCTATCGACAGTGAGGCTATCTATTATTTTTTCATGATTGAAATTGCTGCCGCCAGATGGAGCATGCCCGCTCATCTGGCGGTAAAATGTTATTTGTGCATAAACGCCTTTCTTCACAACTCCAAACTGTTGGGATTCAGCAGGAATTCCCGAAGCCCCATGGTGACGATCCCCATGTCATCCCGCTTCAATTTGATATGATTTCCCACTACCACGATTTTCTTGAAAAAGTCGTGGATATTGAGTAGTGGCCGTTCCTCCTGCCGTTTCTTTTCTTCGTCTGGGAGCGCGAAAGCGGATTGGATATAGTATTTGTTGTTTCCTTTATAGGCGATGAAATCCACCTCTAATCGTTTGCGGATCCTCTTGCCGTTCTTGCCCTTTTCATTGATTTCTATCAAGCCCACATCCACAGCGCATCCCCGGGTTTTCAATTCATTGAAAATCATGTTTTCCATGAGATGCGTTTCTTCGATTTGCCTGAATCCAAGCCGGGCGTTGCGCAGCCCCGGATCGACGAAATAGAATTTCATCGGCGTGTTGATATATTTTTTCCCCTTGATATCATAGCGAATCGCGGACTCGATCAAAAATGCGTCTTCCAAATGATCGATATAACTCTTGAGGGTCTTATCGGTGATCTCGCTTCGCAAAACCGTATGGAAGGTGTTTGCCAGTTTTGCCGGATTGGTCAGGGAACCAACGGCCGATGCCAAAATATTCACCAGGTCTTCCATTTCATTGCTGTTTTTGATCTGATTGCGCTCCATGATGTCTTTCAAATATGTTTCCTGGAACAGGTCGGTCAAGTATTTGGATTTTTGTTCATCCGTCCGCATGGAAAGAATCCTCGGCATCCCGCCGAACACCATGTAATCGTTTAGCGCATCCTCCTCTGTTCCATCATATGCGGTCACGTATTCATCGAAGGACAGCGGCCTCACTCTGATTTCATCCCCTCTTCCCCGAAATTCAGTGAGGATGTCGGAGGACAAAAATTTGGAATTGCTTCCTGTTACATAAATATCCACGTTTTCCATGCGCAAAAGGCTGTTGAGCACTTCTGGGAAGCGATCCACGAACTGAATCTCATCTAAAAGCACATAATACTGCTGGTTTTCCGTGATCTGCGATTTCACATGATCGTACAGCGCGTGGGGTTCCCGAAGTCCTTCGTTTTCAATGCCGTCCAAAGCAATATCAATGATCTGGCTGCGTTCAACGCCCCTCGCTAGCAGATCTTTCAAAAATAACTGGAACAGCAGGTATGATTTCCCGCACCGGCGCACGCCGGTTATGATTTTGACCATTCCGTTGTTTTCCCGCAATTTGATTTCATTCAAATAATGTTCCCTTTGTATTTCCATGACAGCTCCATTCCGAATTTTTATGTAAACGTACATTTTTTCGTAATTCTATTGTATCACAATGGGCTGTCGCCGTAAACTTTAATTACGAAAAGTTCAATAAATGCCATGCTTTTCGTAATTGATATTCGCAAAACTAGGATTCGCTATTTTAATAATCCCTATTCATAGAAAGACCAAAAATCCCGTCTTTGATCACGTTTCCAGAGAGAATCCGTGGTATAATAGACGCACGAACAGAAGCAACTTCGTTGCAAGGAAGCGTTCATTGAATCACGAATTTTGCGGAAGGAGCGGGAAGAGGACAAGCAGGGGATCCTGGACATGCGGATCTTGCTCAACGACGACGCAAGCGACATCCTGCTGTGGGCGAAATTCATCAACGCGGAACGGAAGGAGGAATTCGACATGCTGGCCAGCAGAAACAAGTACATCAAGAGTGCCTACGAGCAGCTGCGGGTGATCAGCCAAAGCACGGAAAAGCGGCTGGAATACGAAGCCAGGGAGAAAGCCACCCGTGATCACCAACGGATGGCCTTGCGCTTTTTTACTCGAATCCTCGGACCCGTTCAATAATGGATCCCTTTTTCTCCATGCTCCAATATGCGATTAGCGGGATCACTGCGCAAGCCGCAAGGATCAGAAGGCAAACGGCCAGCATGGGAATCACCGGCACTTCAAAAGGGATTCCCCTCTCATTCATGGATTGATACAAATAATAGGTGACTCCCAGGCCTATGGTCATGGCAAAGGCAATGGAAGCCAAGGCGTACAGCGAGCCTTCGTAAACCAGCAGTTTCTTTAGCTGCCTACCCGTCATCCCTAGACTTTCCATGATGGAAAGGGATGTCTGCCGGCTTTGGATGTTTCCCACGGAAGCATTGATGTAATTCATGATGCCGATGAATCCCAGCACCAATGCGATACCAATGCCCACACCCATCATGTTTCCCTGGGCCTGAGTGGTCGCCTTCAGCTCTTCCAGCTTGGAATCATAGGAAAAATCCCGACTGTACTGGCTGTCTTCTATCATTTTCTTCACCGCCGTCTCTACGTTTTCATCGTACTCTTCCCTATATCGGATACCAACTTTGGAAACATAAGGGTCTTTAACGATCCTCTTTAGGAACGTGTCGCTGACGATCAGGTTTGGCGTCACGCCCTGCACGCCGCCGTAAAAACCGCTGTCATCATCTGTCATTCCCTCAACCTTCATTTGAAATTTCTTTGGATTTGACGCTTCCATGTATGCATCTGGATCATCCATGTACCTGCCTGCCAAGTATTCGCTTCCCAGGTAATAAGAAATACTTTTTCCCACCACTTTTTCAAGCTTCACTGCCCAAAGGCCGCTCCGCAGCATGATACAGGACTTTCCTGCCAAGAAGTCTTCTTTGTCCACCGGAGTCTCCAAGGAGGAATTCAGATGTCGGAACTCCTCATCATCAATGCCAATCAGGAAAGAAGCGTACTTTTCCGGATGCTGCTGGTAATCGGCTTTCACATCTTCGTAGGTTTCCTCAAAATAGATGTCATAACACTCTGTCATCCAATATTCCAACAGCTGCGGCTCCCATGGGATCACGATCTGCTCATTGCTAATGGTATGGATGTCCGCAATGTCATCATTTTCCTGGAGCTTTTCCATAAAGGCCTTGTCCATCAGAGGTTTCCACTTATTTCGCTCCTTCATCATCATAGTATCATTTTTCAACACCATATCCATGTCCATATAATTAGAAACCAGGGTCCGAGGCGCTTGGCTTTGGATCAGAGTCACCGCACAGAGGAAAAAGGACAGACAAATGCCTAAGGTGCTGACCACCATGGCTGTCTTTTTCTTGTCCCTTCCAAACTGCCGCGCTGCAATTCTCCAAAGCAGACTCCCTTTTTGAAGGCCGCTGGATTTCCTTCTGCCGTCCACGGCACGGTAGCCCAAAGCGGCGATAGGTGAAGTTTCAGCTGCCAGTTTCACAGGCTTTCTGCTGCCCAGGTAAACGGTCATGGATGTGAGCAGGATGGTCATCAGAAAGATCCAGGGGTGAAAGGTGATTTCTATTTGGCTGCTATCATGGATGCCCAGATTGTTCACCACTGCTGGAACCAACACAAAGGAAACCGCCGCGCCCAGCAAAAGTCCCCCGCTGATCCCCACCGCGCTCATGAACAGCATCTGCCGATTCACCAGCCTGCGGACCTGGCTCTCTGTCATGCCAATGGTTTGCAGCAGGCCGTAATACCGCACGTTTCCGGAAATGGATAGATACATGATGTTGTAAATCAACAGGAAGGCTGTCAGACATGTGACCAGAGTCAGGCTGGCGATGCCCAAAAGCAGCCGCGCCATGGACTGGGCTGCCATTCCTGTGAAATGCAGCGCCTGCTTTTTGTTGAGATCGAGTCTTTGCTCCAGATCATCAATCATGTCCTGTGTCACAAAGCTAGACTTGAATTTGATGTAAAGGAGCCCCCATCCGTATTCTTCCAGCTTTCTGCCGGATTTCTCGAAAAACGCCTTGGAAACATAGATCTCTTTTCTATTGACATAGTCTTGACAAATGCCAGAGATGGTAAAGGTCTTCTTGTGTTCCCCCAGACTGTCCGTGTAGGTCATCTCAAACTCATCACCGATCCGCAGGTCCCCCAGGCCGCACTCCTTTAGAGCCGCTTTTGTGGCCATGATCTCATTTTCATCTTGGGGATACCTGCCCTTCTCCCACCTTCTCCCAGGCTTTTGCAAGTCGTTCCAGCAGGTCTCGTCTACCCAAAGCAAGGCGCTGTCGATCGTGTCATCGAATTCTGTTTCTACTGCTGCTCCGGCAATGCCCTCTGCGCCTGCCGCAAAAATATCTGGATTTTCCCTGCACATCTGCCGCTGTTTCTCAGTCACGCCGCCGTACACATAGGCATCTGAATCCATCCCATCCATGCGGATGTCCTGCGTTTTTTTCATGTGAAACCAGGTTTCACCTACTGTGAAGATGGTGGTCAGTAAAAACGTGGCTAGAAAAACCGCTAAGATGATGCTCCCGTTTCTCCGTTTACTGCCTCTCAGGGAATGCTTGGCCATATTGGTGATAGCCTGGCTATTGTTGTTTTTTAACATGATGCGCCTCCAGACTGTTTCCCGCTTTGGCAGGCGCGATTGATCAAAAGGCCGTCTTCCAAACGAACGATCCGATCCGCCATTTGTGCGATGTCGTTGTCATGAGTGATCAAAACCATGGTTTGCTGAAACTGCTTTGCCGCTATTTTCAGCAGGCCCATCACATCATGACTGCTGGCTGTGTCCAGGTTTCCGGTGGGTTCGTCCGCCAGGATGATAGCGGGCTTGGCAGCAACGGCCCTTGCGATGGCCACTCTTTGCTGCTGCCCGCCGGACAAGTTGTTTGGCAAGGCTTCCATTTTTTCCTGCAACTTCAAGAATTCTAAAATCCCATCTATGAACGTCCGGTCAATGCGGCGGCCATCCAATTCTATGGGCAGCACGATATTTTCATAAACAGTCAAATCCGGCACCAGGTTGTAGTTTTGAAAAATGAAGCCAATCTTTCGACGCCGGAAAATCGCCAGTTCCTCCTTTGTCATGGCCGCCAGATCTTCGCCATCAATGGATACGCTCCCGGAAGTAGGCGTGTCCAGTCCGCCCAGCATGTGGAGCAGGGTGCTCTTCCCGCTGCCGGACTTGCCGATAATGGAGACGAATTCCCGCTCTTTCACCTGAAAATCCACCCCATCCAAGGCTTTTACCATATTTTCTCCCAGCTTGTAGTGTTTTTTCAATGCTTTTGTTTCTACGATCCAAGGTCCCATAAACCTTTCCTCCTCCAAATCGAGCGCCTGTTTGCCAGCGCCCTCCTTTTGCTCGATGGTCCATCTTGTTTTCGCGCGTCTTTTTTCTTGATGTTCTCATCTTAGCATGGAAAAGTCACAAACTGCTCTCGATCTGCGATTATCACAAAATCGTGACAATCTCTTCATTGGGCAAGTAGATCTGAAAATCCGAACCTTCGCCTGCTTGGGAGCGGACTTCCATGTAACCGTTTTGGAGTTCTGTGATTTTACGGGCCAGGTACAGGCCGATGCCGATCCCTTCTTGATCATGGACTTCCGGTTCACGGTAAAAACGGGTGAAAATTTCCGCCTGCCGCTCTGGGGCGATGCCTTTTCCTGAATCTTGGACACTGATCTTGATGAACATTTCCTGGGCAATCACAGTGACTCTGATTTTTCCACCCTTGTCCGTATATTTTACTGCGTTGTCCAAAATGTTGAACAGCGCCTCTTCTGTCCATCTGCTGTCGTGGCTGACTATGATTTCCTCGCTGCAGTCCACGGACAGCCGCAGCTGTTTTTTCTCTGCCTTTGGGACAATGGCCTCCACTGCTTTTCCCAGAGTGTGGAACATGGGCAGTCTCTGTTTTTGGATGCGGATGATGCCGGTTTCCAACCGAGACATTTTTACCATGCTTTGCAGGAGAAAATCCAGTTTTTCCGTTTGCCTGCCGATGTTTTGCAGGAATTCTCCTGCCTGGGCAGACAGTTCTTCGTCTTCCAGCAGTTCCAGGTAGATCTTCATGTTGGCGATGGGCGTTTTGGTCTGGTGAGAAATGTCGGAGATCAATTCTTTGATGGCGCCTTTCTCCCTTTGGGCTTCTTGGTTTTTGCTGGCCCAGACATGGCTGATTCGACTGATTTTCTCGTTGATCTTGCTGTTTAGCGTGTCTTCCGCGGCCTTCTCTGCCTGGAGTTCCTCACCAGAGGCCATATCATCCAGCCATTTCTCCAGCTGCCGAGAAAAATCATAAATATCCTGCCGCTGTTTTCTCAGTTTCCACGCCAAAAAAAGAGCTGCCAAGCTCGCAGCCACGGCCCAAACGATGGATAAAATCAATCCAGCCATTGGTATCCCATCCCGTACACGTTGGAAATGTATTTGTGATCCTGGTCTTCGATTTTGCCCCGCAGCCGGTTAACGTTCACCGCCAGGGCGTGCTTGTCCACAAATTGTCCGGCGCTGTCCCACAGGCGTTCCAGCAGGATCGAGTAGGTCAACAGCTTTCCCTTGTGCTCCACCAGCTCCCGCAGCAGCCGGAATTCCGTTGGCGTGATGCTGCGTTCTTCGCCGCCTGCTTCCACTTTTGCTTTGTCAAAATCAACGCGCAGAAATCCATCGTCAAAATCCGGCCCCTTGGCGCAGCTTGCTCCCGTTTCCACTGGATTTTGCGTTCTTTTGAGGATCACGTCTATTTTTTTCAGCAGGATTTTCATGGAAAAGGGCTTTGTGATGTAGTCATCCCCACCCAGTTCATAACCTCTCAATGCGTCTTCTTCCAGGTCCCTGGCAGTCAGAAACAGGACTGGGATGGTCTCGCCGTTTTCCTGAGCTCTCACCCATTGACAAAAAGAAAAGCCTTCTCCGTCCGGCAGGTTCACATCCAATAAAATCAGATCAACCCTGTTTTGGGAGAAAGCGTTTTCTGCGCCTTTTAGGGAGTATGCGGGAAGCGAAACGTATGCCTCTTTTTTCAGCGCATAGCAGATCCCTTGGGATAATTCTCGGTCATCTTCAATGACTAGTATTGTGTGCATGGCTGGTTTCCTCCAGTTAGAATAAATCACTGTGACTTCCGGTTCTGATCAGCTTGAGCAGCAAAATCTCCTTCTCGATTTTATACACTAGCAACCAATCCGGTCCAATATGGCACTCTCTCATATTTTTATAATTTCGGGAGTTAGTCAACGCATGATCCCTATGTTTTTTTGGCAAGGGTCGTTCGTTTACAAGTAACGTAATCAACTCTTGCAATTTAGCAGGATCACAACCTCGCTTGATCGCTAATTTGTAATCTTTCTTAAATTGCCCTGTAAATTCTGGTCTAAGCATTTAGGGCCTCCATCAGGGCTTCCACACTATCAAATGGTCCATATAAGTCTTCTTCATGTTCTGCGGATTCCATGGCCGCCTGTGTCACTGTGTTTGGAACATTCCTGCTGATGACGAAAGGAATCTGCTGCTCTCTTATGGCCTGCCGCAGAAAAATATTGCATGCCGTTGATAAACTCATTCCCAAATCAGCAAATAACAACTCTGCCTGTGCTTTTAAATCTTCTTCAATACGGAAAGTAATATCTACGCTTTTCATATTTATCATCTCCTCTGATATTTCTATTTACCCATTCGCACTTTCATTGTACCACCGCCCCTATCGAAAGAAAAGCCTTTTCTATTTTTCCAAAAGCCCTGTGCGGCTGAATGGCCCAATCCCCTTGGATCACAAGACGCTCCCTTTCAAAACACGCTGGATGTTGCGTCTTTCCAGCTTTCGGACAAAATAGACGAACAAGGCTGCCTCCACCAGGAGAACCGCCCCTGTTCCCAGGATCATGAATCCCCATGCGCCTCCCAGCAGGAAATAACTGACTGCCGCAGCGCAGATCCCGCCTAAGATCGTGCAGTTCAAAGTCATGGACACCAACTGCTGATACCGCTGCGCCAGGGTGTGTCCCAGGGTCTTTCGCAGCGCCAGCTCCCGTGCGTTCACATGAAATTCATAGCTGAGGACATTGTAAATGAGCGCCGTTTCTACCAGGAACATTGCGCATATGAGGGCAATCGCGAGAAGCATGCCGCCTCTTTTCACCTTCCATTGATGATAAAAATCCTTGTACGCATTGGTCTTGTAAATAATGTCGTCTTCAAAAGCATATGCCGCTATAAATTCTTGCAGCTCTTCATCAGTGATGTCCAGCATGGCTGATTGGAGGACATAAGGATCCACGACGCCCACCTTGGGACCAGTGATACAGTTCAAAGCAATAGGCGGGTTTTCTTTCATTTTTGTGGTCCCCACGCCGATCAGCGAAACGGAACCATCGCAGGCTAAAATCTCCGCGTCGCCTGCGTACTCGATTTCCTGGAAATCGTAATCACCGGAATAATAGGTATCAAAGGCCTCTTTCAGAGACTTCTTTTCACTTGCTTGAGTGCCGGATGGAAAGATGAAATACGCCTGCTGCTTGAAATCCACATCCCTTAACTCTGGGATCTGCTGTTTCAAGTAAGGCACCGCGCCCGCGTCCGCATAAATGTAATTGCCAGCTGTCGTGCTCAGGTCGTTGATTTCTGCCATGGTGAAGGTCTTTCCCTGTTTCAAATAATCTTTGTAAAGCTTCAGGCTCAACTGATCAGTGCGTTCAAAATCATCACTCTCCATGCTAGTGCCCATCATGAAATAGGAATAATCCTGATGGCCCTGAAAGATCTGTTTCTGCTTGTAAAATTCCAGGCCGCCCGCAATCACCCCAACGCATCCGTTGACCATGGCCAATATGATCAGCACAGAAGCAGTCTTGTATAGGTAGCTGATTTTCAAGACCCGCTTTGCTCTCATCCCCGCATATACGTCTTTTTTATGGTCTGTCAGCAGCAAGGTGAAAGAAAGGGCCGCGTTTCCCCCGCCGATCAGCAGCATCCAAAACACGGAGTTTTCAAAATAGTACATCGCAGAAGACATCTGGCCGCACACGATGAGGGATATGAGAAAACAAGCGCTGTAGAAAAGTCCATCCACAGCCGCCCTTTTCCCAGCGAACCATTTCAGATCCTGTCCAGACACCAGACGGATCAGGGTCTCTTTCCGCAGCAAGGCGATATCGTATAAGGTTAGCATGATCGTAGAAAAAAGGATAATGAGCCAAAAAAACGTGTATTCATGCGGGTTTCGACCAGGTGCTGCTTTTATAGTGACCGCCCCGCCCAGCTCTTCACTGAAATCGTCGATGGCATCCGCATCTCCATGCACAGAGTACTCTACGATTCCTTTGCTGCCCGTGAATTCTTCCAGAGGGCGGATTCGGATTTCCACTCTTCCAAAAATTAGGCTATCATAAACACCTTCTTTGACCAGGGAAAACTCCTGGAGCACCGCCTCCATGCCCGCCGTGCAATACAGGGTGTCGATTTCGGTGAAAAGATCCTCCCATTGACGTTCACTGATCAAGCATTCCACGCCATGTTCCTTAGCCGCCTTGCTTGCGTCTTTCACAGTGATGCCTGCCTCGGGCTTGACCGCTACTGTGGCGTAATCGGATTCAAAGCCTTCCAGGACGCACTGCATATAGCCTTCCATGATGAAAACACAGATGGCTGCGAGAAGTATGATGCTGATGATGTATTTTGCGATCCGCATGGGTTTTGCCTTTCTTTTCTTTAGTACACACGCTTTTTCATTATCCCTCTATATTATAAACGCATGGCTCGACAAAATGCTGCAAAAAACGCAAAGATTTTTATTCCATTCCCCGAAGCTTAACTGCAAAAGTTCAACTGATTGATTGAATCATTATCTTGCTTTAATTGCAAAGTCTTTTAAAGAAAAGAGTGATATGTTATAATCTCTGTGTTGTCCAACCTACACCCGACAACGGGAGGAGGTGTTCATATGGAAGTTATCATTGCTTTTTTGGTTGCTGTTGCGGCTGGTGTAGCTTGTCACTACATCATCAAATGGTTAGATGGCGATCATAAGGACAACAAATAACCTACTGGGTGCTTTTCCAGTATAAAAGAAAAGAAGAATCCCCGGGCTGTACGGCAATACAACTCGGGGATTCGTTTCTTTGTCCATATGGACTTATCATTGCTTTTTGTCTGCTGACATTATAGCATATGCAAATTTTAATTGCAAGATACACTTCTTTTTTACAAAATAAAAACTTCTCCTTATCTAGCCATCATGTAAGACGCATGACTCGGCAAAATGCTGCAAAAACGCAAAATTTTTAGGAAATTTTTTTTGCCATGCATCCCCCAATCAAGCCAAGCCCCATCCCTGTTGAAGTATAATAAACACAGAGATGCACTTTCAAAAATTAAACTCTCCTAAGTTTATGATTTTCACCTTTTGGTAAAGCGCATGATAGCTATGACTACAATCACGCCTAATACACTGATCAAAAAATTAATCGCTCTTTCTGACCATGATCCCTTCCAGCGCTCTACATTTTGAACATATATATCATCTTTTGAAATCTTAACCAAGTAAATATGCCATCCATTCGTCAGCGGTCTTTCATCACTTTGGTCAAGAGCCACCATAAAATTCTTCTTATATGATTTCACGCAAGGAAACTGATCATAAATCACATATTTCGTAATGTCATCTGCTTTGACAACCGCTATGATTGATTTGTTTATTTCCTCCAGCATCAGAATTTCCACATCACTGCCCAGTGATTTTAAATCTTCATGGATCTGTGATTTTCTAATGCTATTTTGATACTCTATCACAACGATTATGAACGCAGTGAGCATGACTGCGCCAGTGACTATGATCACACCGTTCCTGACTTTTCTCTTCATTTTTTTACCTTAATCATCATACCCTCTCTTGTAAAAGTGCTGCCCTTTATACTTGTATGAGCTGCGGCTTTGGCTACTGGCTTTATTTCAGTATTTGGACCATGAAACCCGTGAAAAGCGAGTTAGTGTTTTTCAGCCTTCTTTAATATCTTGTTGGCTGCTTTATCATTTTCCCAAACTTTTGGGTCGTTGATTTCATCGAGGACCCCTCTTACCGTGTCATCCAGACATGCTGGCGTTCCCAGACCTTTGGTGTACCAGTCAGCAATGAACAACTTTTTGTTTTGACTGCCAATGATGAATTGGTGCGTTTCCGAAAAGCCCCCTGTCTCTTTCCCTTCCACTTCTATGATCACCTCCAGAAAAGCGTAGTTTTGTTTTGGATGCCATTCTATGCGACTAAGGCCATAAGAGAGATGGACAGATTGTTCCATGTTCACGTATTTTCCGTATTCTAATTTCAACTGAACATACTTTTGTAAATTCTTGTTTGTCGCCAGTTCTCCCGAGTCAAATCTTTTCCCGCACATTGCGGCCTCATAATATCTTTCAAGAAATGTTCTGCATATTGCATACGTGTTCTCAAAATCGAATTCATTTACCTTGTCGTCTGCGTTTTCTATCGCATTTTCTGCCTGCGTGTTTTCCTGAGCAAAACTGTTTTCATAAATATCATAAAAAACCCCAATGAACGCTGCGTTCTTCATGAGACCCTCATCCTGTATCTGCGTGTCCGCTACCATTGCCGCATAAAGACCCAGATTCCTTTTTGACATGTCCGGCAAATCATTCGCTTCTTGCAACACCTTTATTCCAAGCTCGCATTCTTTTTTCATTGCTTCATACGTTGCGTCCGGATCCGCAAAAACCAGCATTCCAAATTTGTTCGCTCCAATTCGATATGCGTCCTTTGTCACGTCCACTCCATATCCGGAAAGGGGCTCCCCGTCATTCATGGAATTTCCTTCATAGGGGCCCACAACTCGCGTTGCCTCGTCACGCTGATGAAAAGATTGAGCAATCACTGCGCACACGAGCAGGCCGCAAAGAACGATTGTAAACGTTACAGCAAAAATTTTTTTCATACGGCGTCATTCCTCCATGAAAAAATCATAACGATCTCATCTCTCCAGGTCCTATGACAGCGAAAGAGCGCGAACTGGGTTCTTGATGAAATCAGCGACTCCTATGACCAGCAGGACTAGGCCGACCAGAAATACTGTGAAACACAATACTTTATCAAGATGATACTTTCTCCACATTTTAACAGCACTGATCATAATAAAGACCGCCGTTAAAATAAGCAGCGGAGACAGAATCAGCCGTAAAAATAAATCTAATGATATCAAATTCAAAAAAATCACCTTCGTCATGGTTTTACCAAGTATCTTTTTTCGACTTGTATTTGGCAACAGCCAAATCGCTTTCTATGTCCAGAGAAAAACTTTTCTTGAAAGCAAAGTGGAATTCACTGGATATTTCTTCAATACACACATCTTTTCATTGCCCCTCTATATATAAGACGAATAACTCGGCAAAATGTTGCAAAAAACGCAAAATTTTTTAATTTTTTTTGGTGTTGGAGCAATCACCGAATGCCAATTGCTCATTCACGAAAAAAACTTCCATTTTAATGATTCGTGCCGCTTGGGGGTTAAAAGCACGCCTCCGCCCATGCGATCATATCGGAGCCAACCACCTTTCTACTGCTTTAGATGCGTTTCACGCAAAAACGTAACAGCAATAAGGAGCAAGGCCATGAACGGCCAGCCAGCTCACAATTCAATGATCCGATCCCCCGCCCTTTTGATTTCTTCATCGTGGGTGACCAGGATGATGGTCTTTCCATATTTATGGAGGATCTTCAAAATGTCCATCACCATTTTCGCGTTTTGTCGATCCAGGGATCCCGTGGGTTCGTCAGCTAAAATCAAATCACATTTTTTGATCAGCAGCCTGGCCAGAGCCACTCGCTGCTGCTCACCGCCGGACAGAGTGTAGACCCTGCTGTCCAGTTTGTCTCCTAGCTTCACCAATTCCAGGGCCTTTTCGATGGAAATGTTGGTCCTGCTCTTTGGCCGCACCAGTTCCAGGTTTTGTCGCACGGTTTTGTCTTCGATCAAAACGAAATTCTGAAACACGAACCCGACCACGTCACTGTAATATTGGAGCTGGTTTTTTCGTTTCGTCACGTCCATGCCGGCGACTCGGATGGAGCCGCCCTGAAAAGGCTCCAACGCACCGATCATGTTGAGCAGCGTGGTCTTTCCGCAGCCGCTGGGTCCGGAGAAAACAACGAATTCCCCCTTTTCGATCTTCAAGTTCAAATTTTGAAAAAGGGGTTTGCTGTCAAAAGACTTTTTCACGTTCGTCAATTCTATCATAATATGCTTCCTTTCAAAATCCGCTGGATGTTCTTTTTCTCTAGTTTCCTGACGCAGCTGACGATCAAGGCCGCTTCGATCAGGATGACCATTCCTGTGCCAAAAATCATATAGAGCCATGTTCGCATATGCAAAAAATAACTGGCCGCTGCCATGCACATGCCGCCCAAAACCGTACAGCATAACGTGACGGACACCAATCGTCGATATCGCTCCAGCAAAGAGTGTCCCAATGTCTTGCGCAGCACCAACTCCCGCGCGTTCACTTGAAACTCGTAACGAAGGACATGATAAATCAGAAGCGTCTCGATCAACAGCATAGCGCACGCCAAGGCGATGCCGAGCACCATGCCTCCTTTCTTCACATTCCACTGACGAGAGAAATTCTCATAGGCGTTGGTCTTGTAGACGATCTCGTCTTCCAGCCCATTGGCCACTATAAACGCCCTCAACTCTTCATCCGTGATGTCCAGCATTGCAGATTGAATGACATAAGGATCCACCTGACCTACATCTGTCATGCAGTTCAACGCAATCGGTGGACTTTCTTTCAATTTTGTGGTTCCTATGCCTATATCGGAAATCGAACCGTCACAAGCCAGCAATTCCACGCCGCCCTCATACTCAATTTCATCGAACGCATAGACTCCCTGATAATAATTGTCGAACGCTTTTTTCAATGAGGTCTTTTCGCTTTCTTTCACATCAGAAGGAAGGATAAAATACACTTGCTGCTTCCAATCCACGTCTTTTAATTGAGGAATCTTCTGTTCCAAGTATGACAGTGTTCCAGCGTCCGCATAGATGTAATCGCCGACCGCCTTTCCAGGATCGTTGATTTCCACCATGGTGAAGGTCTTCTCTTTTTTCAGGTAATCTTTGTACAGCTTTAGCCCCATCTCATCGGAATGCTTGAAGTCAGGACTGTGTATGTCAAGATTGACCATGATGTAATGATAATCTTTGTGTTCTTGGAAGATCCATTTCTGTTCATGAAATTCCACGCCTTCCAAAACAACTCCCGCGCAGCCGTTCACCATGCCCAGCGTGACGAGCACGGCGGTGATTTTGTACAAGTAACTGATTTTCAAGACCCGCTTCGCCCGAGGCCCAATGTGCATGTCTTTTTTATGATCCGTCAACAGCAAAATGAAATAAAGCCCCGCATTCGTAGCTATGATCAAAAGCACCCAAGGCATGGCGTTTTGAAAATAATATTCCAAGGAAGACATTCTGCCGCACACTACGAAAGAGACGCAGAAACAAACGCCATAGAAAACTCCGTCCACAGCCGCCCCTTTCGCCGCGAACCATTTCAGATCCTGGCCGGACACCAGGCGGATCAGGGCTTCTTTCCGCCGCAAGGCGATGTCGTACAAGGTGAGCATGACCGTGGAAAGAAGGATAAAAAGCCAGGGCAGGGCATGTTGATGTTGGTTCTGGCTTGGGGTTCCTTCATCTTCCAGCTCCCCATTCACGTCCTCGCTGAACCTGCGGATGTCCGCCGCGTCTCCGCGGACGGAATATTCCACGATGCGCCCATCGCCCATGAACCCATGCAATGGACGGACAGCGACTTCCACGGCTCCAAAACTCAGGCTTTCATAAACGCCTTGCTCCACCAAAGAAGATGTCTTCAATATGTCTTCCATCCCTGGGGTGCAATAAAACGTGATCTTCTGGGAAAATGCATCGTCCACCTGGTAGTCTTCCGTGAAGCATTCAACGGAACGCCGCTTTGCCACCTCGCTCACGTCTTTTGCGTCCACCTGCGCTTCCGGGGTGACCCGCACGGTGGCGTATTCCACTTCAAAGCCACCTAAAACGTGCTGTGCGTAACTTTCCATGATGAAGAAGCACATCGCCGCCAGAAGGATAACGCTGATCATGTATTTGATGATTCGCATATTGTTTCCTTCTTTTCTTCAATATACACGCTTTTTCATTGTCTTTCTATATATAAAACGCATAAGTCAGCAAAATGTTGCAGAAAAACCAAAAGTTTTTGTGAAATTTTTTCCATCCCCTGCACTAATCAATGATATCGCTGTTTCCTGCGATTGCCCATATAGCCTGCAAGGTACAACGCCGCCGCCGCCAACATGACATAAACGTATTTGTCCAGCAAAAGCTCCACGCTCATGAATCTGGTGTCGTAGCAATTTAGCCAACCGAAAGGCACCTGGTTCCCAAAAATGGACGCCAGCCAGTAAACTGACACGGCCAGGAACGGCACTGTCATGGAACCGCTCCAAAACATGACGCAGAAAAATAGGCTCGTGTAAAAACAGCTGCTGATGGCCATCCGCAGGTATTCCAGCCATACGTTGCCCACCCATATGCCCGCTGCTACGCATCCCAAAGCTACCACGGCCAAGTACAGCAGCAGCCAAAGCAGCACCAGGTTATCCTTCATGCGATGGTTCACGTAATGGATTTCATCGCCGTCAGCTTCGATCAATTCCACAAAAGCGAAACCCATTCCCCACACGGACATCAAGGGCACCAAGTATTGGGTGAGGATGACGAAATTTTCCTCCACGTAATAAACGTCCCCGTATTTCTTCATGACCGCGCATAAAACCAGGGGGATCACCGCAAAGAGCAGGAGCACCGGCACGGCCAGCAGCTTTTTCACGTTTTTCAGTTGAAACAGGAACAGCTGGCGTTCCCTTTCTAAATGTTTTCCAGCACGCATATGTAACCGTCCTCGATCCTCGGCTCCGCTCTTTGGCAGGACTGCCGTTCCTCGGCCACGAAACGATACCTCGCCTCATCGCCCTGTTCAAACCGTCTCTCTATGAAGCGTCTGCCGGACAACGCCGCCAGTTCGCCTTCGCCGCACTCGAAAGTCTTGCCCTGGGCCATGGCTTTCAGCTCTTTCGCCGTGCCGTTGAAGGCAACTTTTCCTTGATCCATGATCAGAATCTTGTCGCAAAGCGCATCCACGTCTTCCACGATATGGGTGGAAATCAGGATCGTCTTGCCCTTTGGCAGGGAGGAAACCAACATCTTGAACCGCAGCCGTTCTTCCGGGTCCAGACCGGCGGTGGGTTCATCGAACACCAAAATTTCCGGGTCCCCCAAGAGCGCCTGGGCGATGCCCAGTCTGCGGAGCATGCCGCCGGATAGAGGCTTCGCTTTCTTGTCCGCCACTTCCTCCAGGTTGACCATCCGCAGCGCCTGTTCCACCTCCGGCTCCCGCTTCTTTTTCGAGATCCCTTTGAGGACGCAGAAATATTCCAGGTTTTCTTTCGCGGTCAATTCCCGGTACGCACCGAATTTCTGCGGCAAATACCCGACTCGTTCCATATAATGTTTGTTGTTTTTGATGCTTTGCTCTTTCCACAAAACATCGCCTTTAAAACGATATAAGTTGGTCAGGCAGCGAATGAAGGTGGTCTTCCCCGCGCCGTTGGGCCCCAGCAGCCCGTAGACTCCCAGTTCCAAATTCAAAGACAAGGGCCGGACCACCGTCTTCTTCCTAAAGCTTTTTGACAAGTCTTTTATTTCTAACATGGTCATCGGCGTTCTCCTTTCGCTTTTTCCGGATACCCCTCCTGCAGGCTCTCCATGCTGTCGAAACAATTACGGGTGATGATCTGCTCTTGACTCACCGCGTCATCGTCTCTATTCATGTTGGGAGTGATGAAAAGCTTGCTGTCTCCATAGCCGCCTTCTTTCATCGCTTTCGTCACCATGTCCAGGCCTTCTTCACCCCAACCGCTCAAAGGCGGCCAAACGATCTCCACGCCGTTCCGCTCCGTCTTCGCGTACAGCCCGCTCAGCAAAGTCGGGCCGTTACTCTTTCCTGTGAAATGTCGCCGAGAGTCTTGCTTCAAATTGGAATACACGGTCTTTCCGGTGCTGACTTGGATGTTGAACTCTGCGTCATTCTTCAAGAACAGCTGATTCATGATCGCCCCGTCCTCTGTGATCTGATGGTATCCGGCCATTGGATAATAGGGAAAGCTTCCGTGCAGGTTCATGCCCTGGGAGTTGGCGTAATAGGCTTCATTGGCTCCCGCATATTCCACGATGATGGTTTTGGTCTTGGCCTTTCGATTGTCGATGAGCAGTGCGTCTTTGTCCCTATGGAATCCCATGGGCCGCCCCTGGCCGTCTGTGACTTTTTTCACGTCATAGCTGTGGGATAAAGTGAAGCGGTATTCCTCCAGGTTTTTCGACACGTCCATCTTCACCTTTGCTTTCAGCGTTCTATGGACACTCAGGTCCATGGCGTATTTTTCCACGTCAAATCCACCTTCCCGTTCCCCGATACGGTAATTTCCAACGCCGTAATAATGCTGGTCCGCCATGGCGGAGCCGGTGCTGCTGAGTCCCATGTCCACCCGGGAAGAAGGGAGTATGTAACCAATGAAGGCGGCTGCGCACAGCGTCAGGCAGACTAAACTCTTCCCGCTCAATTTCTTTTGACTGTCACGAAGCAGCAGGATCAGCATCAGGGTCAAGTTCCAGAATAAAATCAGGCACACCCGATAAGACATCATCGGGAAACCCAGCGCACTATTGGGCATGAATTTCAGGCCTGGGGTCATGATGTTGAACACGTCCAGCAGATTGAACAAATTGACGGCGTAATCCGAAAGGACCATGACCATGGTGGCGATCTCAGTTAGCAGATAAGAAGTGACCAGGACTGTCACCATAATGGCAGCGTAACCCATGGCCCGCTTTTCGATCTTTGACAACACCATCCCCAGAAAAATTCCGATAAGGCCGATAAGAAACACGTTGATGAAAAGGCACTGGCATATATATTGAGCTGCCATGGCCAGCTGGTCCCATCCTTTCATTCCGTTGGCTTGGAAGGATGCCGCTGTGAGTGCCAAGTCGAAACCAGTGAGCACCAAATAATTCAGCAGCAGCACACTGACCATAACCATCATCTGGGCGATGGCCGGCCTGTTGCTGAATCCCATGGCCGTTGTCCTAGCGCTTTCTTCCAGGCCTGTTCGGTATCGTTCGGAGAAGAATTCATAGCTGAGGATCAAGTACAGCACCAGGATTTGCGGGCAGAGAAGCAGGATGTCTCCGGTGTGGGACAGCAATTCTATGTCGAACACTTCTCGTGCGTGCCAATAGATCCGCGCCATGTTCCAGAGATTGTACGTCACTAGTGAGATCCAGAGGATTTTTCTTTTGCAAAAAAGTTTGATTGTTTGTTTGTATAATTCCATAGGGTCGTCCTTTGGTTATTTCCTTCTTTTCTTCAATACACACATCTTTTCATTTTCCCTCTATATATAAGACGAACAACTCGGCAAAATGTTGCAAAAAAACGCAAAATTTTTTAATTTTTTTTGGTGAATGAGCAATCACCGAATGCCAATTGCTCATTCACGAAAGAATCTGCCACTTGCTTTGCCATCGCCTGACTTTCCAGATTTTCCACCGTGTAAACCACGTTTCTATGATTGAAAACGATGATGTATCTCTCTCCGCCCGCAGAATCATTATGTTCTTCGATCAAATTGACGGAAAGCCCGCTCTTTGTTTGAAAAGGTTCTTTGATTCGATAATATCCCATATGTTCTTCTGGGACTCCTTCTGTCCCCGCAGCCGTGACAACGGTCATTTTTAGATATGGCTGTGTCTCAATTTTTTCCAGAAAACCATGGACGCTGGTTTTGACCATGGCCTCTTTCGGGACTCTATAGATTTCTGAAAAGCCTGTGTCTTTGATGTACACGATTTTTGAATTATCATCCGTGAAAAACCGGGAGCGCAAAGAGGTGAATCCCGTCTCTTCTTCCAGCTCTCTTTCTGACTCGTACCACTTGGAACTGGAAAACCCATCTTCATCTGCGCAATCATATTGGATCTGGCCGTCTTTTAGAGAAAGAGGGCGAGTCCGATAGGTGTCTTCCAATCGCTTTTCGTTGGATGCCTGGTTGTCGCCGCCTTTTACGATCAGATTTCCCTCCCATAAAAACAGGCCAATAAGCAGAACGCCTAAAACGCACGCCAAATACATCTTTCTTGATTTCATCATGAATCTCTCCTTTCCCCATGACCATGGGAACGCTTGTGAAAACCTTTTACAAAATAGCCAACTGCGCCCTTACGGGAAACAGTTGGCATCGGTTTAATAAGCAACTAACTATTCAAAAATGAATTCACTTTATATATTATATAAAGTACCATTCCCTTTCAAGTATCTCGTTCCTCTTCCAGCACCATTAAACTTTCCTGGATTTATGACTTTCAAGTAGTACTGTTTTCCCTTTGAAAGCCCGTCTGCCACGCCAGTTGATTGCTTATTCACATAAAGGTTTATAGTTTTTCTGCTAACGCCTCTTAGTAAATCGACACAATACTTGTATCCAGTGTAGCCTTTTACTGCCTTACCTTCTGGATTTATGACTTTCACAGAATGTATTATCACCTTCGCTTTTGTTGATTTGATCGTAAAGGATTTTTCTGATGTTACGCTGTGAGTTATTTTGAAAGAAAAATTTTTTGCAACGGTACCTGGTGCTTTTGCCATAGGTTGCAATTGTGAAGCAGCCTCATCTTCCCAAACAAGATATTCTCCCGTTTCTGCGTTATAGTAGTCTACTGTTCCTACATTTTTCAATACATCTAGGGTTACGTCCTCCGAATCTAATTTCTCAAGCTGTTCAATTGTTTTTACATCTTCCGGTTTAACCACTTCCACGTTATCTTTATTCTCATGTGCAAAAACGCAGGTGCTCATTGCCATCATCATAACCATTAAGAATAAAACAATCCTTATAAAATTCTTTTTCATTGCATAGTTCCTTTCTTTATAAAACTTTCACTTGCTTTTTCCCCCACAATCAGAGATAATATAGATAAGCTTTTCTATCACAGGTTCAGTTACCCGGCTAAAAGTCTCTGGCCTTTGGAAAAGCTTTTTTATTATGTTTTCCCCATTTCATTTTTCCTCCTTCCCCATGTTCTATATAGCTAAAACTCGCTAACAAAAGCTTTGGCACAGCATTCTCAGCTCAATGCCAAAATAAACGAGCAGACTAAGCGTTCTTCTATATTTCACAATCACACATTTTGCACTATAGTTGCTCCAGATTCTCCATGATCCGGATTCCAATGTTTTTGCTGCCGAACCCCGTAACGCCGCAGTCGTAATCATCCGCTACTTTCATCACGGCAAATTCATTTGTCTCTTTGATTTCGCTGACGTAAAACTCTTCCCCTGTTCGCGGCGAACGATATGGCTCTCCCAGGACTGTGACGGACTTGTCCGATCTGTCGAAATCAAAGTCAATGTACAGCGGCCTTTTCTCACTGTCTTTGTACACGTATTCCTGCTGCAAAAAGTTTTCTCCCTTACGAATCGTCAGCTGATAGAATTCATACTCTGGAGGGACATAACCAGGAACATACATCTGCCCGCAGAACTCTGCCGCGCTCTCCAAATCGTCCCAGTCCTTGATCCGCACTACTTCAAATTGATTACCCTCTTCATCGGTCACTTCTTTGATTTCAAGGGGCGACATGATTCGTGTCACCTTTTTGGAAAACTGTTTTCCGCCGTATGCGCCATCCGCATTCATCCACACTCCGGCAGAAATGCTGGCCAGCAGGACCACCATGAACATGGCCGCACACCGCCCGATCCGCTTGTACCGCAGGTTCCGCTGTTTTTGCCTGATCCTGCGGCGAAGCCCATCCCCCATCTCAGGTGCTTGAAAGGTTTCCTGCGCATATAGTTCATTGGCCTCCCGCATCTTTTCACAAAACGCTTTATGCGTGTCGCTTTTTTCCCTGTTTTTATCCATCTCTGTCCCCTTTCTCTATTTCTTCAAAGATCTCTTTCAGTTTCTTGATTCCACGAACATAACGGGAGCGCACCGTGTTCACATTAGTTCGCAGCGTCTCGGAAATTTCAATGAAATTATACTCTGCGAAAATATGTAAATGGATCACTTGACGGTATTTCTCATCTAATTGCCGCAAAGCTTTCATCACGATTCGCTTGTCTTCTTCCGTGATTAATCTCTGCAGGAAATCCGCCTCCAAACTTTCTTGTACAGCGGCCTGCGATTCCATAGCTTCCAACTGTTCATCCTCCATGGAAACAAATCGCTCATTGTATCTTTTTAGGCTTCGGAAATACAAGTTGGTTTCATTGCGGGTGATTTTCAGCGCCCATTGCTTGAATGACGCAATTGAACGCAATTGTCCCACACGGGAAAGGACCAGTTCCATCACATTCTGGGTGATGTCATACGCGGCATCCTCATCATGCAGCCGCAGCACTGCGGCATGAAACACGTCTTCATAAATTTTTTCCATTTTCTCTTCTAAATGATTCATTGGACTTTTCCTCGGTTTCTGCGTTCTTTACGTTTTTTCACCATGATCATGCGCTCTCGTTTAAAGTTCAACTAGTTGATTTTATCATAAATATGCGTATCTGGTCACATTGCGGCCCCCATCAGTCACGGTGCCTTTTACACGATAACTCTGCCCTGACTTGATACTGTAAGTCGGCACATGGCTGATGGAACGCCCAGATACTGTTTTTGTGCGAGTCGTTCCACTGACGGTCGCATATTTCCCTGTGGATTTATTCTTCTTTTGCAGAGAAATGGTAGACTTCATCTGTTTCACACTTGCTGTTCCCTTACCTGTGAGAGTTGCCTTCGCTGATGTTGAAGACAAGCGGGAAAAGCTGAGAGTCATACTGCTGACTGCTCTTGGCAGTGGTCCAATCACATTGGGATCATCATCAGAAATCACGCCTTCTCCCTCTTCTGCTGGGATCTCCCCATCCTCTTCCAGTGGATCCATGGATTCGTTTTGCATAACCGGCAGTTGCTCTGGGCTTTCTGCCGCATGGGAAATGCCGCTGCCTAAAATTAAACTTGCAATCACCATGACTCCTACGGTTAACACCATTATCTTCCTTTTGCAAATTTCCATTCTATTCCTCCTTTGAATTTATGCTCTATAATATAAGATGCTTCGGAACAAAAATCATTGCAAAAAACGGTAAGAAATTTGTAGAATTTTTTATGAACCATTGAAGATTGGAGAAGGATGAACAAATATACAAATACTTGCCACGCACTGCCTTTTACCACCAAATCCAGCTTTTTTTGATTTTGGTGGTAAAATCAAGAGTGTTTTTGGTGATTATTAAAGCTCTCATCTATTTAATTTACATAATCTTATTCATTATGTAAATCATCGACTTTTTTCGACATCCAAAATACGCAGGAATCCTAGTTTGTTACCACCAAATCAAATTTTTTATCCTTTTGGTGGTAACAAAGTCAGCTTTGTCGATTCTTCTTCAATAGTGCTCTTTGTTGACATTATGGAAATATCGCAGAGGATATTTCCTGCATCATAAAAAGGCCGCAGACCTCTACACCCCTAGCTTCTACTTCCTTTTTCCCACTTAAGAAGTCCCCTCCCTGGCACAGACAGCCGCATCCGCCCAGCTTTCAGATGCTAAATTCCGGGTTCTTAGAAGTCCTCACTGGCGCAGGCAGCGGCCGCCGCTGGGCCTCTCGAACACACAAAAAGCCGCCGTATTAGGATCCTCCAATCTCTAACACGGCAGCTCCTTGCCTTTCAAATTTTACCGCAGATCCGCATCTTTGGCCCTGTCTTTGTGACGCACGGGAAAGATCGCCAGTGATAGTTCCAGGCTATCAACAAAGCTTGCCGCCGAGAGCATCATCATCAAGCGGCACCGGCAAAGCCGGCTTCGTCATTTCGCTGCGATCTTTCTGCTATTTCAGCGTTTCAGCGATCTTGTTCATGCCAGCCACTTCTGCGTCCGCGTATTTCTTCACGTCTTTCAGCGCCTGCTTCAAAGCTTTGTTGTAAACTTTCAGCGCTGCGTCATAGTCGATCTTTGCGTTTTCATCTTCTGCCTGACGCACCAGTTTGTAAGTCATGTCGCCAACATAGTAGACTGGGATCATTTTGTCAGTGCCCCAGTAGCTCTTGTCTTTGCTTACCTTGCTGCTGTCATACATCTGGCCAATGTCATCCGCTACCTTTTTGCTAAAGATATAATAGCCGTAATCGTGACCCACATTCAGATTATAGGCAATGTCCAGCGCACCGGATTCTTCGTCCTCAGCGTAAAGTTCCTTTTTCTCCAGGCCCGCGATCACGCCCTGCAGCGTTTCTACGTTCGCATTGAGGTTCGGATGTCCAATATATACGCCAACATCATCGGTTTTCAGATATTCATCCTGCACCTGTTTGAACGCAGCGAGACTCGTTTGATTCAGCGCTTTGCCTTCTTCTCTCAGCTTGGCGATATCTTCGTCTGACGCTTTGTCGGCAATGGCTTTTTCATATCTGTCGTTCACGTCTGTGATCTTCTTGTTGTGAGCATCGGCCGCTGTCCGCAGAGTGTCAATGGCCGCTGTGTAGCTTTCCACATCAACATTCGCTGCTTTTGCCACGTCTTCGCCCAGGTTCGCTTTCAGGTCATCGCAAGTGGCTGTCAGATCCAACTCCAGAGCAGGCATCTTGTCGATGTAAATGGCTGTCGCGCCGTACCAGTTGATGTTGGATTTCATGGTGTCTTCATCCCATGTTTCCTTATCATCAGCGATGGTGTGATAACGCTGTTTGATAAATGTCTCGTCTTCAAATCCATTGATCATGTAAGGAACTCCGTGCCACCTGTAGGTCACGCCGTCTTCCATGTTAGTCGCGTCCTGCGGCTTGTCGCTGATGGTCACGTCACCGGATTTTACTACCAGACCAGTGTCTTTGACCATCTTTGCCGCCAGCGTGCGGAATTCTGGAACTGTCACAAGTTTCAGTTCATTGCCTTCCACTTTGAATGCCGGCAGCTCGCAGTTGAGCATGGCGATGGTTTTGCTCGCCCACTGCGGGTTCGCGTCATGGATCATGCCCCATGCGCCTGTGGTCCAGTCAAACTGAGAATCGGAAACGCCCCATTCTTCAGCGCCATGGGCCACCACTGTGATATCATTTTCCGGCGTGTAGCCAGAGTCGATCATAGCTTTGGCAATGGCAAAGTCCAGAGCGATGGCTGCGCTGTCATCCTGGAAGCCATACCAGTATTTGTCGTAATGGCCAGCGATCATGATCTGCTGGTCAGAAGATTTTCCTTTAATCTTGCCCACTACGTTGTATGTAGTGCCTTTTCCCTCTTCAAAGATCACGTCTACCATCAGGTTCGCCTTGTTGTTTCCGGCTTTGATGGCATCTTGAATTTCTTTCGCTTGGTTCGCGCTGATGGCCACTGTCGGGATCAGGTCATCGCAGCATACGTCCTGCACATTGGCCGTGTCCTTGTTCAGCTCGCCATAGCCGCCTGTGGAATAAGTGACCAAAGCCGCCGCGCCTTTATCGTGGGCCTGACGGATATAGCCATCGATCCAGGATTCATCCCACTGGTTCACGCCAGCCAGGACGATCTTTCCCTTTACGTCTTTTCCTTCATAGTCCGCTTCAAAACCAGTGCCTACGTCAACGATTTCTTTGGAAATGCCTTTTTTGTCCGTGCCGCTGCACTGGTACGCAGCAGGCATCAGCTTGATCTCCGTGCCTTCGATGGTCAGGCTGGAATCGTTGAACTGGAATTTGTCCACTTTGGTACCTACTTTTTCAACATCCGTAAGACCGATGTTTTTCATTTCGTCTACCAGAAAATCCGCGGTTTTGTGTTCCGCGTCTGATCCGGAAGTTCTCCAACCCAGATCATTGTCCCAGTATTGTTTGTCATAAGCCAGGGTTTCGGATAGCTTGTACGCATATTCCATATCAACTTTTTCTAAATACGCCTTTACTTCCTCTGCCATGGAAAGGGTGGATGTGACTTCGGTATTAGCCGCCGCTTTGTTCCCTTTCTCCTCTTTTTCTCCTTGTCCGCCGCCGCACGCGCTGAAAGTCATGATGACCAGCATGCATACTGCCGCAAGACATAGAAACCGTCTTTTGTTCATAAGTCCCTCCTTTGTTCACATTCGCGCATTTGGGTTCTAGGTCCCTTGCGCACCGGACATGTCTGTGATCTGAATGGATTTCCAAACAAGCCCTGGTATGGTGTAAGTTATTTCTATTATACGATGAAGGCCGTTACATTTCAAGATGATTTCCAAAAATTGCGAATCTTTTGGTATCTTGTCGAACTGTGGCGAGCACGTAATAGGCCATTTGCTGTTTGCCTAAAAATCCGAATATGCTACATATGTTCCATATCATGCGATAGGCGAAATTTGGACGATTTGGGCAAAATCAAAATGGATCGTCTTAAAAACGGTCCTTTTTCCATGATTTTCTGCTCTCGTTTTAAACCCATTTTAGTGTATCGTAAATTAGTAAATCGTGATTGACTAAAATGAGATAGCGCAGTATAATTTCAGAAGTAACTCTTGTCGTCATGGACGCTATCGATTGATAAGAAAGTCATAGAATGGAGACAGAAACATGTTTATTGGCAGAAAGCGCGAACTAGCATCCCTAGATCGATTGTATACATCGAATAAGTTTGAGTTCACAGTCATTTATGGCCGCCGCCGAGTGGGAAAAACCGCCCTTATCAATCAATTCATCAAAGACAAAAAAGCCATCTATTTCATGGGGGTGGAAAGTAATGCGAAACAGAACCTGGAAAATTTCAGCAGAAACATCATAGAATTTGAAACAGGCATTCAGGCGAAAACAGCGTTCGCGTCTTTTCAGGCCGCGTTGGAACATGTTTTTCAGATGGCAGAAAAAGAACGCCTGATTTTGGCTATCGACGAGTATCCCTATGTGGCTCGTTCTTCCAAGAGCCTGGCTTCCACTTTGCAGCTTTTGATCGATCGATATAAAGACAGTTCTCAATTGCTGCTGATCCTTTGCGGGTCTTCCATGTCCTATATGGAAGACCATGTGCTGGCCTACAAAGCACCGCTTTATGGCAGGCGAACGGGGCAGATGAAACTGCTTCCGTTTGATTTTGGGGACACATGCCGGTATTTTAAAAATTTCTCTGAACAGGACAAAGCGCTGATCTATGGCGCAGTGGGTGGAACGCCCCAGTATCTATCGCAAATGAACGATCGGCAAAGCTTTGAGGAGAACATCAAAAATACGTTTCTGAATCCAGCATCTTCCCTCTTTGAGGAGCCTGAAAATTTGCTGAAACAAGAAGTGCGGGAACCCGCGCTTTATAACGCGATCATTACCGCCATCGCCACTGGCGCGTCCCGCATGGCGGAAATCTCTATCAAAGTGGGAGAAGACACCAGTGTTTGCGCTTCTTATCTGAAAAATCTCGTGACGCTGGGATTGGTTCAAAAGGAAACGCCTTACGGCGAAAAGGCCTCCCGCAAGTCGATCTACGCCATCGCGGACAATATGTTTCGGTTCTGGTATCGATTCGTGCCGGAAAACCATTCTATCATTGCCCGCAGAGCCGCTGATTTGGCCTATAAACGGATCGAACCATATTTGTCCGATTACATGGGAAAAGTCTTTGAGGACATATGCCAGCAGTACCTTTGGAAACTGTTGTTGAGTGACGAATCTCCGGTCCAGTTCAAGGATCTGGGCCGCTGGTGGGGCACTGACCCATCCACTCGCAGGCAGACGGAGATCGATATCATGGGCGAGCAGGATCGGGATCACGCGCTATTCGCCGAATGCAAATGGATAAATGAAAATGTGGACGCTGAGGTGTTAGAAAAATTAGCAGGACGGAGCCAATTGTTTCATTATGACCATGCGCACCTTTATCTGTTCGCCAAGAATGGATTTACCAAAGGCTGTATTGAGCAGGCAGATGCGCTGGGCAATGTGACTTTGGTCACATATGGTGACATGCTGCAAAATCTTTGACACCATTCAGGCATTTATCCTCAAGATCTTTCCAAATAATCCAAGAACAGATCCAGACACTTCTGTCCGGCTTTTCTCTTTCGATCCTCATCGTCAATAAAATCCATGGCGTTCTCAACACCCGTAATCATACAGAACAGCAGCTCCACGGCCTCATTCACATTATTCACTTTGATACTGCCGCGTTCTGCGAAATACTCCAGCAGTTCTCGAAAATTTTGCCTCAGCGCCTCCTGATGATCATAGAATTTCTTCCTTGTGTCATTATCACGAAGAGCCAGATTATAACAGACATAATATGCTCTCAGGTGGAAGGTCTCTTGGGAATCTTGAAATCCGAGGAACAGTTTCTCCATATATCTGGAAAATTCTTCTTGAGGATCAAGGTCCTGATTCTCACCAAATGGCATCTTGCTCTTTTCCAGGCAGACCTCCAGAACATAGTCTACCGTTTCATTCACAAGTTCTTCCTTATCGTTGAAATAGTAAAAAATCAAGCTGGCAGGAATTTTTAAATATCCTGCCAACTTTGAGATGGATACGTTCTCCAGTCCGTAATCTGTGATCAGCTCACTGAATCCACGAAGGATGTTCATTCTTTTCTGTTGATATTGCTTGTTTTTTCCCATAATCTAGCCTCTCTGTCTCTACAATACCCACTTTTCCCAAATTTGTCAAGGGTGAATGAACCCACCTTGCGAATGTGAACCAATAGATTGCCTGCCCATTCTCATTCCCTCTCGAAGCTGTTTTGAATGTGGCATCCTTTCTGTTCTCTGCGGTTACTTCCGCACGCCATATAGCTCGCCGTATTTGTCCCACAGATAATTTACATAGTAATCTGGATCAAATGGCGCGCCGCAAACCCGCTCCATGAGCTCCTGCGGCGCATAGGTCATGCCGTGCCGGTAAATCGTTTCGGTGAGCCAATCCCGCACCGGCGCGAAGTCTCTAGACGCGCAGCACTGCTCCACATTGACCGCTTTGCCCAGCACATCGTAAATCTGTGCCGCATAAGCTGACCCCAAGGCATAGCTGGGGAAGTACCCGAGGTGTCCCCATGCCCAGTGGATGTCCTGCAGCACACCGTTGGCATCGTCCGGCACCTGTATGCCCAGATATTTTTTGTACAGCTGGTTCCAGGCATCCGGAAGCTCCTTCACCTTCAGTTCTCCGGCAAAGATGGCTTTTTCCAGTTCATAGCGGATCAGAATGTGCATCGGGTAAGTCAGCTCATCCGCGTCAGTACGGATCAGTGATGGCTCCGCCATATTGACCGCCCGATAAAACGTTTCATCGGACACATCGGAAAACTGTTCTGGAAACAGTTCCTTCATCTTGGGCAGCAGCATCTGGCAGAAGGGCAGGCTGCGCCCGATATTGTTTTCCCATAGACGGGATTGTGACTCGTGGATAGCCGTAGACGCGCCATCGCCCAAAACGGAATGACTCAACTCATCGCCGATGGACAGTTCGTACATGGCGTGGCCGCCCTCATGGACAACACTGTATAGATTGGTGAGGGGGCTGTCCTCTATATAGCAAGTGGTGATCCGCACATCGTATTTGGAAAACTGGGTCGTAAGGGGATGCGCGCTCTCTCCCAGTACGCAGTGCTGTGGATCCAGCCCCATGATTTCCATCACAAAAGATGACAATGCTCTCTGCCGCTCCACGGAAAAATAGCCTTCCACACAGGCGCGGTCCGGCTGCTGAGCTTGTTTCACTTGTTGAATCAGCGGCACCAGTTTCTCCTTCAATGAAGCAAAAAAAGGATCCATGTTCGCCTGCTTCATCCCCGCCTCGTAGTCATCCATGAGTGTGTCATACACATCACCATCTGGGTTCACATACCCCGCATATCGCCGTTTGATGTCGATCAGCTCAGCCAGATGAGGCGCGAAGCTGGCGAAATCATTGTTTTCTCTGGCCTTCTGCCAGCAGACGATCGCCCTGTTGACAGCAGCTTCCTGAGCCATGACCTCTTGCTTTGGCACTTGCGTCAACTTCTCCCGCGCTTTGCGCAGCTCCTGTACTTCACGGCGAGTCCGCGGATCCAGATCTTCCTCTGCCTCTGCTAAGGCATCCAGAAGCTCACCCTTCTTCGGGTCGGTCTGTATCTTGTAAATCTCTCCGCTAAGCAAGGCGAGACTTTCTCCCCTGTGTTCCGCGCCGCCTGGCGGCATGCTTGTCATGCGGTCATAATCCATCACTCCTATGGCGTGGTCATAGGCCCACAGGATCTTCTGATATGCCCGCAGCTGACTGATTTTTTCTTCTAATTTTTTCTGTTCCATGTCGTGCTCCTTTGCCAAAAATTTTCACGGAGCCCGCCTCCTGCGCCTCTCGGTGCCGAAAGCGGGCTCGCTAAAAGATCTTTTCCTCGCTACTCCTGTGCCTGTTCATATTCGACCATATAAGTCAGGAAATATCCCTCTTCATCTCCTTGCGGGATTTCATCTTTCAGCTCCAGATAAGCCTCCCGATACGCATCAAAATATTCTCGCAGTGGTCCGCACGGATAATCCCCACACTCCTGACAACGGGAAAGGTTCTTTTCCCGTGCGCATCGCAGAAACTCACATTCACTGTGAATCATGGGGTTCTCTCTATCCGCGCCGCAGGCGCATCCATCGCAGTGCATCTGCTCCGGGGTGATAGGGTACTGAAAATAGGTATTCCATTTTCCACAGACTGTGTTTCGTTCTTCCTCGCTGTGGATATTTCCTTCATACGCCGCACAGCTGTAGCATTTGAATCCACAGCAGCCAACCAATTGTTTCACCTTATCTCTCCTTTTCTTTCCTGTTAAAAAGCTGTTTTGGGAATGAACATCCCATATCTTCCTTTTATTTCATTGTCCACTACCGCGCAGGCACCGTTCAGTATCACCATTTTAATTCCTTCCGGCGGCTCATTGACATGGGTATAATCCGCCTTATCTATGATCTGTTCCGTATCAAATATGACCAGATCCGCATCCATGCCAGCGGCGATTCTTCCCTTTCGGCGAAGTTTCAAGGCCTCAGCCGGCATGATCGTCATCTTTGCCAAGGCATCCTCAAGGCCCAGTACATGCTCCTCCCGTACATACTTTCCCAGAACTCTCGGAAAGGATCCCGCGGTTCTCGGATGACCCTCTTCACCTGTCACCCAGCCATCGCTTCCGACCATCGTTTCAGGGCAGGCAAGCGAATAACGAACCTCGTCTTCTTCCATGCCAAAACCAACGACTAAATCATCTGGGTACTTTTCTCTGGCCTCCTTGTACAGCTCCTCTGTGCAATATTTTCCGATCAGCGGTCCTGTGGAGAAGAGCATCTGTGAATAAACAAACTTGCCTTCCGCGATGGCTTTTTCGTCGAAAACAGCTGAGCCGATATTCGTAGCAAAAGAATTGTAAGGGTAGCAGTCCACATAAATCTCTGTGCCGCCGGCATGGGCCTCTCGGATCAGGCGGTATACCTCTCTCATCTGGCCGTAAGCCGCCATGCTGCCGATATGGGAAATAAACACTGGCAGATTTGTTCTCTGCCCGATCTCAATGGCCTCGGCTACCGCTTTTATACTGGCCTCTTTATCGTCCCGAATATGGATCGCGATGGAAATATCTGATCTGCCGATCATCTCCATCACATCCGCGACTTCATCCACGTCAATTCCCGGCGCGTACTCTAAACCAAAGGACACGCCTATGGCGCCCAGCTCCAAATCTCTCTGCACGGCTTCTGTTGCTTTTCTTCGCTCCTCTTTGCCGCAAGGCATATAAATATCAACGCCTTGATCGTCCCTTTTATAATTATAACCGGAAAAAAGAGCGTAATTTGCCGAGATTCCCCACGTTTCAACATGCTTCAGAAAGTCTGGCAGGGGCTGCATCAACCCGCCGCAGTTTCCACCGATACAGGTGGTCACACCCATGCGGATCATATCATCCGCCACCTGGCAATCTCCAGTGTCATCAAACTGATCCTCATGACTGTGGATGTCAATAAATCCCGGCGAGATGACATCGTCTCCCGCATCGATCAGCTGAAATTCGCTTTCATGGGGAACATCGGTTTGATCAGGCGTAAAAGCCGCGATTTTCCCGTTTTCAACTGCGATCACCCCGGGAACGAGCCTCCTGTTTTCGCTGTCAAAGACACGATTGCTTTTAAATAAATACTTCTTTTCCATTTTTTCCTCCTACTACAATGTATTTATGGTTAATACCCCTTACAGCCAGTAAGGAAT
>CAJTYS010000018.1 GCA_910583765.1 uncultured Eubacteriales bacterium
CCTTTCGTAGCGGCTTTTCGCTCAAGCAGCGATTTGAAGGACACGCCCATGTATGACGGAACCTGCACATCCTCTTTTGAGACCGGCAGGATATCGTCGAACCCAGTGAGCTCGAAGACCTCCATGAGCGATCTGGATATCTTTGTGATATCCATCCTGCCCTCGCCCATCCTGCTCTGGCATATCATCAGCTCTCTGACACCTGCTGCCGAAATATATTCCAGTTCCGACAGATCCAGTACGAGCTGTTCTTTTTCCGGATCGATCTCGTCCATTGCTTCACGGAGATACGGAGCGGTATTGACTTCCAGCCTTCCTCTCAATCTTAGGGTAACGGTGCTTCCACTTCTGCTTTCAAAAATTCTCATGACATTTTCCTCCCGAGGATCAGATATATTTGCGTTTGATCTATCCATTATATCAGATATATCACTGGCCGTCAGCTTATGGAGATATATTTTTCTGTGGCAGCTTTACGGAGCTAAAAAGTTGGGGTACGCTCTAAAGCTATTCATTCGGTTCGCAATTACCAAAGGGGTTGTGATTTACGGACTTGAACTGATGATGGCGCTCTTTGAAAGCGCACCTGTTCCGCTGTTTGCTTTTGCGGGAGAGCCGACACAGCAGATAGGAGAAATTTTTAATCTGTTCAAAAAATGTTACTAAAATAATTTCAAAAAAATTACAAAGAAAATATTGACATTAATACTAAAAAGTGCTAACATACGATTACAGCAGCTGCAATACCGAGAAAAAAGGGGAAAATAAACAGGAAAGGAGGTGCGCATGAGACGCTATTGCAAATGCCTGTTGACTGCAATGACAATCATTTTGGGAATCTGCGGTTTATCCTGGTACAATGCGCAGCAGGAACTGTCAAAAGGGGACAGATGGATCAAGGAAATTTCCAGGCAGCAGCTGGATCAGATGTTTGCCGAGGAATCAGACTTTTTCCTATATGTGGGCAGACCTACCTGCCCAGACTGCCAAGCGTTCTACCCAGTATTGGAAGAAATCGTTTCTGCCAGGGGCAAAAGGATTTACTATTACAATACAGAAGTGAAAGCCAGCGAGAAACGCAAAATGAGGGCATATGTGGAAAATTTGGGGATCGATGAGATCCCTATGGTCCTGCAAGTGGAGCAGGGAAAGATCAAGGCCCACTATAACGGACAAAGAGACAAAGACATTGAGGATTTTTCAAAAGAACTAAAAAAAGGAGATTAATGAGATGACAAGAAAAAGAGAACTTAGAGTTACAGCAATCGCGATATCACTGATGATCAGTTTCGCGGCAGCATCAGAACCGTTTGCCTTTGCAGGGACAAGCTCTGAATGTGAGCAAGAAGAAGCATTGGCAGAAACGATCGAAGAGATCACAGGGACAGATAACATCAATACGGACGTTTATTCCACAGATAAAAACGCTGCGGTCGCAGATGGCTTGGACGCAGAGATCACCATTCCAAAAGACGGCGAAGAGGCAGTCATTGTAGATGATGGGGAAGGCACCGCATTGGAAATGTTCCTTCCTCAAGAGGCAGAAAATGCTGAAGGAACCCTTACGGATGACGGGACGATCGTCTATGAGAATCAGAATGACAGCGCAGCCATCGGCGTGCAGCCGCTCCAGGAAACAGTGGCAGGCGTAAATTTCGAGAGTGTCAGGACCACCATTTGCATTGCGGACGCGAACGCGGCCAAAGAGTACGACTTCCAATTCGATTTGAAAGAAGGGCAAAAACTGGTGACAGCAGCCGACTATTTGGGAGAGGAATATGATACGGGCGAAGTCTACGTAGTGGATGACAATGAAGAAATTCAATACGTGATCGACCCGGCATGGGCAAAGGACGCCAATGGTGATGCTGTGGAAACGCATTATGAAGTATCAGAAAACACATTGACCCAAGTAACGAACTTTGATGAAAACACAGCGTTTCCTGTAGTGGCGGATCCAACGGCCTGGCAGGTGACAAGATGCGCGGGAGCCATATCCTGGGCAGTGGGCAGTGCGATTTTCAGCGTGGCAAAGCTGGCAAAAGTCAAAAAATATATCAAAGCCATGGGTGGGGTGAAAAAGTCAGCGAAGAAATACATCGCAGCCATTAAATCCGCAAAAAAGCAAGCTCAAAAAGAAGGCAGCAAGAATTGGCGCAAATACTTGAAACGTAAGAGCATTGCCAGTCAATTCGGCTCATCCCTGCTGGGATTCGCCAGCGTCGTGTCAGGGGTTGACCAAATCATGAACAAATGCAATTTCTGATCAGGAGGAGAAAAACATGAATACCTTTAGCCTTTTAAAAAAGCTGCTGTTCATAGCAGCGGTAGTCAGCATAGCAGCGCTGTTTTTCACTAGGAGCGAAGCGATTCAATACATATGCTTTGCCATTCTCATGCTGCTCTTTGCGATCAATGCGACAGAGGACTACAAAAAGGAAAAGAAACGATTTTCGCTCACCTTAGCGATTTTGTGCTATGTCATATGCTTGCTGCAGATGGCGCTCTTCACAGGCATGGTCCTCCAGCTCCAATAGCTAGACAACATGGAAAGCAGGATCAATGTATAACCCTTCATGATCAAAAACAGCGGACCTATCAAATCGAGAAGGCGCATGGATCAAACATGTGTCTTCTCAGATCTGGATTCAAAAGTCATCCATTGCAGGAGTTCAGAAATTTTCAGCATAGTGAAAGCCCGAAAAACACAACCGAGTCTTGCGGGACAGCTGATTTTGTCGTATACTTTAATATGAGGACAAAATCAAGGATGTGAGGGTATATGGATTTAAGAGGATTTACAGATTTAGGAAGCAACATAGGAAGACGAGTCAACGATGCGATTTACCATATGAACTTCGATCAATTGAGCCGGGATATCCGAAGGGAAGTTGATCAGGCGTTTTCCGGCGGCTCGGATCCTGTCCATGGAAATGGCGGGATCAACGGGAAATTGTATCACGGTGATGAAGAACAGGCAAAAACAGATCCATTGCGTTTCAAATTATATAAAGGAGAGCAGGGTGGAAGCGCCGTGTCACCTATGAGTCCTATGAGCATGGGACGGAAAGAACCTGGAAAGGCTTCTGGGATCGCTATGATGATCATCGGATATGTCTTGGCAGGAACATTCGGAGCAGCAGCCCTTTCCATGGGGATCTTGGGCGCGACCATGACCTCAATAGGGACCATACCGGCAACTGTTTTGGGAGCCGGAGCAGGTGGAATGGCGATTCCTTTTGCCGCAGGCTTGATTTTAGCTGTGGTGGGAACGAAACGCTGCGGGCTGGTGAATCGCTTTCGCAAGTATAAAACTGTGTTAGAGGGAAAGTCGTTTTGCGCCATCGGAGAACTGGCGGGCAGAGTAGGAAAAAGCCCTAGATTCGTAGTCAAGGATTTGCAAAAGATGACAGAAAAAGGATTTTTCCCAGAGGGCCATATTGATGACCACCGCACATGTTTTATCCAAACCGATGAAATGTACCAGCAGTATCTTCAGGCACGGGACAGTGCGGCAGCGGCCGGAAAAGAGACGCGAAATCAGACCCGGTCTGATGCTTTCACCGAAAAAAATGACCCCATGGAGCAAGTGATTCGGGAGGGCGAATCCTATATTAAAACCATCAGAGAAGCTAATGACGCAATCTATAATCAAGAAATTTCCGAGAAGCTTTATCGGATGGAACGGATCGTAAGGAAGATTTTCGAGTATGTGAAGCAAAGACCGGAGCAAGTGGATCAGCTCCGCCGTTTCATGAATTATTATATGCCAACTACGGAAAAATTGGTGAATGCCTACAGGCAGTTAGATGAGCAGAGCGTGCAGGGCGAAAACATGACGAAAGCAAAACAAGAAATCGCCCAAACATTGGATACCATCAATGAAGCATACGAAAAAATGTACGACAGTATGTATGTGGATGTTGCCATGGATGTGTCCAGCGATATCGCTGTGCTAAAAACATTGTTCGCACAGGAAGGACTCACAGAAGATGATTGGATGGATGGAGGTAAAGGATGAGCGATTTTAACACGGATTTTAATTTTGGACAAGCACCACAGCCACAAACGCAGGAAGTAAAAGAGCAGACCGCGGTTCAGACCAGGAGTTTGACTGCGGAGGAAGAGTATGCGACCTATCCTTTGAGCGAAACAGAGCGGCAGCAGGTAGAAGAATTTTCAAAGAAAATCGACCTCTATGACAGTCAGACTGTGCTCCAATACGCTTCTGGCACGCAAAAGCAGATCGCGGATTTTTCAGAGCAAGCCTTAGAAAATGTCAAAACAAAGGATTTCGGTGAAGTAGGAGAAACTCTTGCTAGAGTCATCGGTGAGCTGAAAAATTTCGATGCGGAAGAAGAGAAAAAGGGCATACGGGGATTCTTTAAAAAGAACATGAACAAACTGTCTGCCATGAAGATTCGCTATGAAAAGGCGGAGACCAACATTGAAAACATATGCAAGACTTTAGAGGGCCATCAGATTCAGCTGATGAAGGACGCGGCCATGCTGGACAAAATGTATGAAATCAATGAAGATTATTTCAAACAGCTGACCATGTATATCATAGCAGGGAAGAGAAAACTGGAATATGCGAAAGATGCCGAACTTCCAGCAATGATGTCCAGGGCAAAGGCCACGAAGCTGAGCGAAGATCTGAACAAGGCGAACGATTATGCGTCTTTGATCGCCAGGTTTGAAAAGAAGATTTATGACCTGGAATTGACTAGAACCATAGCCATGCAGACTGCGCCGCAGATCAGGCTGATCCAGAACAACGATGTTTTAATGTCAGAAAAGATCCAATCCATGCTGGTCAATACCGTACCGCTGTGGAAAAATCAGATGGTCATTGCCTTAGGCGTGGAACACTCCAATAAAGCGGCCCAGGCGCAGAGGGCAGTGACAGACATGACAAACGAATTGCTGCGGAAAAACGCTGAAACACTGAAAACAGCCACTGTGACCACCGCAAAAGAGATGGAGCGGGGCATCGTTGACGTGGAAACTTTGGAACATACCAATGAACTCTTGCTCTCCACCATCGATGAAGTGATGCAGATCCAGGAAGAAGGCAGGCAAAAACGAGAAGCTGCGGAGGGTGTGCTGCTGAAAATGGAAAATGATTTGAAGCAAAAGCTTTTGGAGATCAATGCCTAAAGCAGAAGGTTGCCTCATGGATAGCAGCTGTGGTATAATGAACGCAGTTGATTACTACGGCGTTGCCGTAAGGAAGCGTTCATTGAATTGCGGCTAGGGATTGTTTTTCAAAGGTAAGCCGCAGTATAATGGATGCAATGATTGGAAAACGGCGTTGCCGCGAGGAAGCATCCATTGAATTGCGAATTAGGATTGTATTTTCAGCGGAGATTCGCAGTATAACAAATGCGATGAATGGGAGATAAGGAGACGCATATGGGAGCGAAATATAAGAGAGTGCTTTTGAAAGTCAGCGGTGAGGCGCTGGCAGGAGAGGGCAAGTTTGGACTGAATGATGAAATGCTGAAAAAAGTGGCCCTTCAGATAAAAGAAGTGCATGACCTGGGAGTTCAGGTGGCGGTCGTTGTAGGCGGCGGTAACTTTTGGAGAGGCAGGAGCAGCGAGAGCATGGACAGAGCCACAGCAGACTATATTGGAATGCTGGCAACTGTGATGAACGCTCTGGCGCTCCAAGAAGCATGCGAAGCGACAGGTCTTGCCACCAGAGTGCAAACTGCCATCGAAATGAGGGAAGTGGCAGAACCTTATGTAAGGCGCAAAGCCATCAGCCACTTGGAACATGGCAATGTGGTCATATTTGGAGCAGGAACAGGGAATCCGTTCTTCTCAACAGATACCACGGCAGCGCTCCGGGCAGCGGAGATCGGAGCGGAGATCATCCTGCTGGCGAAAAAAGTGGATGCGGTATATTCTGCGGATCCAGAAAAAGATCCAAACGCCGTGAAGTACGATGAACTGACCCACCAGGAAGTCCTGGAAAAGGAACTGGGCGTCATGGATTCCACAGCAGCATCCTTGTGCAGAGACAATCACATCAACATACATGTATTTGGAATTGCGGCGGAAGGCAATGTGATGCGGGCCATATGCGGCGAGAAAATAGGTACAATCATCAAATAGCAAACACACAAGTAGAAAACAGGAGGAACGAAAATGAGTAACAAGGGACCGGAAGTTCTGGAAACGAAAATTGAAAAAAGTCTGTCTCTTTTAAAGGAAGAGCTGGCTACTGTAAGAGCTGGAAAAGCTAACGCGGCGCTGGTTGACCGTGTCATGGTGGATTACTATGGCACGCCGACACCGCTGAAAAGCTTGGCGAATATTTCAGTGCCAGAGCCAAGGACGCTGTTAATTTCGCCATTTGATCCAAAAGCCATCCCAGAGATCGAAAAAGGCATCAATATCGCGGATATCGGCATTAATCCGGCTAACGATGGAAAAGTTGTCCGTCTCACCATTCCGCAGGTAACAGAAGAGCGCAGAAAAGAACTGACAAAGACAGTGAAAAAAATCGGTGAAGAAACAAAAGTCGCGATTCGGAACCTGAGAAGAGATGCCAATGATGATCTGAAAAAGGCACAGAAAAACGGCGACCTGACAGAGGATGACTTGAAAGAAGAATTGGACAATGTGCAGAAAATCATAGACAAAGCAGTCAAGGGCGTAGACGAACTTGTGGCAAACAAAGAAAAAGAAATCATGGAAGTATAAATGCCGGTTGCTTTGGAAGGATAGAATAACAATAAACGCTTACAGATGTGGCTCCTTTTGGCCACATCTGTTTCATAGGGGACGATTATGCTAGATAAAGACCGTATGCCCGTTCATGTGGCCATTATCATGGATGGAAACGGAAGATGGGCCAAAAAGCGGAACCTGCCCAGAGTGGCAGGCCACAACGCAGGGATGAAGACTATGAAGAAAATCGTGGATCATTCCGACAAACTAGGGATCCAGTACCTGACTGTGTATGCTTTTTCCACAGAAAACTGGAAGCGTTCTATCGCAGAAGTGACAGGGATCTTCAAACTGCTGGTGACTTATGTGAACAGCGAACTGCAGGAACTGATTGACAACAATGTGAAAGTTAAAGTCCTGGGAGATTATTCCAACATACCAGAAGACGCGAAAAAAAGCCTGGAGCGGACTTTGGAGCAAACAAAGGATAATACAGGACTCCAGTTCAATATTGCCCTGAATTACGGCGGCAGGGATGAGATACAGAAAGCCATGCGAGCCATTGGAGAAGAGATCGCACAAGGAAGGCGCAGACCAGAGGAAATCACGGAGGAACTCATAGGAGCATATTTGTTCACTGGAAGCAGGCAAGCTGACGCACCGGATCCGGAGCTAGTGATCCGCACCAGCGGGGAGATTCGGTTGTCCAATTTTCTATTGTGGCAGTCTGCTTACAGTGAATTAGTGTTCACCGATGTGCTGTGGCCGGATTTCACGCCGGAAGAATATGAAAAAGCCATTTGCCAGTATCAAGGCAGGCAGCGGCGGTTTGGCGGGAGGTAAAGATGAAAACAAGAATTTTGTCAGGGCTGATCATGGTGCCTTTGCTGGCAGTCTTATATTTTGGGAACTACGTGCTCATGGCCGCCTGCTTTATCATTGGAGTCATGGCGGTCAGGGAGTTTTACCACGGATTTGAAGCCATGGGCATTAAACCATGCTATATCGCGGCCTACGCAGCGATTCTCGGTCTTTATGCCATCAATATGTTCACAAAAGATTATCACTGGTACATGGTATGGTTTTTTGGATGCGTACTCATCAGTCTCTTGTATTTGTTCAAGATCGAAGAGCGAAAACTGGAAGATGGCCTGGCTACGTTGACAGGGATTTTCTATGTGGTGTTTTTTTCCTATCATGTGCTTTTAGTAGATCAGACAGGCGAATATTCCATCTTGGTATGGCTGATTGTGCTGACTGCTTTTGGCACGGATATTATGGCTTATTTTTCAGGTGTGTTTTTAGGGAAACACAAGCTCTGCCCAAAGATCAGTCCGAAAAAGACCATAGAAGGCTCTGTCGGGGGCATTCTGGGAAGCATGATCCTCTGCGGCGTGTTCAGTTGGCTGGTCATTCCAAGGCTTTTCGTCCACTGTCTGATCATCGGTTTTTTTGGCGGGATCGTTTCTCAGTTTGGTGATTTGACGGCATCGATCTTTAAGAGGAAGATGGGGATTAAGGATTACGGAAACCTGATCCCGGGACATGGCGGCATTTTGGATCGATTTGACAGCGTGCTGTTTACAGCGCCGATGGTTTATTACTATATCATCCTAGTATTGGAGTGGGTCTGAGATGAAGAAAATCGCGATATTGGGCAGTACTGGCTCCATTGGGACCCAGGCACTGGACATCATAGAAAACAACCGAGACAAGTTTTCAGTCGGGGTTTTATCCTGCAGCAGACGGGTCGATTTGCTCAAGGAACAGATCAATGCCTTCCATCCACAGCTTGTGGTGGTAGAGCAGGAAAAAGACGCGTTGTTTTTGAAAAGACAGTATCCTGGCATTGAGGTGGATTTTGGCGATAAAGGGCTGATCCGAGCAGCTTGTGGTGATTGGGACATGGTGCTCAATTCTCTGATGGGAATACGCGGTCTCGCACCCACTTATCATGGCCTGGCGGCAGGCAATGACATTGCTTTTGCCAACAAAGAGACTTTGGTGGCAGGAGGCGAGCTGATCATGAGGACTGCGAAAGAGTCAGGGGCAAAACTGCTGCCAGTGGACAGTGAACACAGCGCTATTTTCCAGTGCCTCCAAGGAAACCGCAGAAAGGACATGCGGCGGATCCTTCTTACTGCGTCAGGAGGTCCGTTCCGGGGATACAGCCGAAAGGAACTGGAGCAAGTCACCTTGGCACAGGCGCTGCGTCACCCGAAATGGAACATGGGGAGCAAGATCACCATCGACTCTGCCACCATGATGAACAAGGGGCTGGAAGTCATTGAAGCAAAATGGCTGTTTGATGCGAAGCTAGAGCAAATCCAGGTTCTGATCCATCCACAGAGCATTCTCCATTCTGCTGTGGAATTTCACGATGGATCCATCATAGGCCAGATGGGAAAGCCAGATATGCGGGTTCCCATCAGTTACGCCTTTTCTTATCCAGAGCGTTTGGAAAATCAGATGGAGCCCCTGGACTTTTTCTCGGAAGGCGCGAACTTGACTTTTGAAAGACCGGATCTAACGGTTTTCAAAAACATAAAGCTGGCTTACGATGCTTGCAGCATGGGAGGCAGTTATCCGGCAGCGCTCAATGGAGCGAATGAGGTTTTGGTGCAAATGTTCCTGGAAGAAAAAATCCGGTTCATTGATATCCAAAATACGGTGGAGCAAGTATTAAACGACCATGAGCCAAAATATAATTTAGATTTAGAGGGGATTTTAGAGATCGACCGGCAGGCCCGCGAAGACGCGATGCGCTTGCTGTAGGGGGAAGGAGAGAAAGCATGACCATCATATACGCCATCATCATGTTCTGTTTGCTGATTTTCATACATGAGTTGGGACATTTTATGGCAGCAAAAGCATGCGGGGTCAAAGTCAATGAGTTCGCTCTGGGCATGGGACCTGCGTTTTTCAAAAAACAAAAGGGGGAAACTTTGTATGCTCTGCGGCTCTTGCCTATTGGCGGGTTCTGCGCCATGGAAGGAGAAGACGAAGAGTCGGACGATGAACGAGCATTTAACCGAAAGCCAGCATGGAAGCGGGCCATCATTGTAGTGGCAGGGGCCACTATGAACCTGCTTCTTTGCGTATGCATCATGATCATTATTTCCATGTGCACTGGAACTATGACAACTACCATTGACAAAGTGGTAGATGGCAGTCCCGCGGCAAAGGCGGGACTCCAGGTCGGTGATGAGATCACGGGCATTGACGGCAAGTCTGTGGAAGAATGGACGGATATCACAACTTATATCAGTGAAGCTCATGGGCAGGCACGGATCAACGTCAAACGAAATGAAAAAAGAATGAGTCTCGTGTCTGAGCTGTCCCAGGCAGAAGATGGACGACAGATCATTGGGATCGAACCTAGTCGGACCCACAATCCGTTTATTGCCATAAAAGCAGGGACCATTGGCACCTGGAACATGACGAAGCTCATGGGCAAGACCATCAAACAACTTTTTACTGGAGAAGTTTCCACAAAAGAATTGACTGGCCCAGTGGGTATCGTTTACGCAGTTAATGACACGGCGCAATATGGCATCATGTATCTTTTGTATCTGACCGCATTGATCAGTCTCAATCTAGCGATTGTCAACATGCTGCCGCTTCCTGCTTTGGACGGAGGGCGGCTCTTATTCATCATCATACGCCAATTCACAGGAAGAGCGATCAGCGATGACATGGAAGGCAAGATCCACTTAGTGGGACTGATGCTGCTTTTTGCGCTGATGATCTACGTGACATGGAATGACATTTTTCGCTTTATCGTGCCGATCTTTAATTAGAAAGCTAACGGATTAGAGTGTGAGCGCAAGGCGCGGACACGCTCTGGGAGGAAGACATATGACAAAGACAGTGAACTGCGGCGGGGTAAAGATCGGAGGGAGCGAACCAGTCTCCGTCCAATCCATGACCAATGTGAACACATGGGATGTCCCAGCTGCGGAAAAACAGATAAAACGACTGCGGGAAGCAGGCTGTCAGATCGTGCGGCTGGCAGTGCCGGACATGGACAGCGCAGAGGCGCTGAAAGCATTGAAAAAAACAGCAGGTGTTCCTTTGGTGGCAGATATCCATTTTGATCATCGCCTGGCTTTGGCGGCGATCCGTTCTGGGGTGGACAAGATCCGTATTAATCCGGGAAACATCGGCAGCAAGGAAAAGGTACATCAAGTGGCGGATGCGGCCAAAGCCGCTGGAATCCCCATCCGGGTAGGCGTGAATTCCGGCTCCTTGGAAAAGGATATCCTTGAGAAATATGGCGGTCCCACGGCAGAAGGCCTTGCGGAAAGTGCGCTGCGAAACACAGAGCTTTTAGAAGACATGGGATTTCATGACATCGTGGTATCCCTAAAATCCTCCAATGTAAAGATGAACCACGATGCTTACAAGTTAGTGGCGGCCCAGACCAATCATCCGCTTCATATTGGAGTCACAGAAGCAGGGACGATTTCCAGAGGAAAGATCAAGTCTGCCGCAGGAATCGGGGCCCTACTCCTAGAAGGCATTGGTGACACTATGCGGGTGTCATTGACCGCTGACCCTGTGGAAGAAGTGGTCTTTGCCAAAGAATTGCTGGCGGCTCTGGGGCTTCAAAACAGCGGCATTGATCTGGTGTCCTGCCCGACCTGTGCCAGAACCAGCGTGGATTTGGAGGCTATTGCGCTGGAAATCGAAAGGGCACTTGCCGAGCTCCACATGGAGAAAGACAAAAAAATGAAGATTGCGGTCATGGGCTGCGCGGTCAATGGACCAGGCGAAGCGAAAGACGCAGATCTAGGTGTTGCCTGCGGAGATGGAAAAGGAGTGATCTTCTCAAAAGGAGAGATCATCAAAACCGTGACAGAACATGAAATTGCCCGGGAAATCATAAGGATGGTAGAACAAGCATGAAACATCTGATCGAAAGCAGCGTCAGCTGGGCAAAACTGGGGAGCCATCCCAAGGAAGATTATGCCTTTACCATAGAACGGGCGGTACTGGGCAAGTACGACAATGTTTTGAAGATCCAGCTTCGCCTCAATTTTGTCATGCCGTTCTCAGATGTGGAAAAAATACAGGCTATTGCCAAAAGCGAGGTAGAGGGCATTGAAAAGGTGGAACTGCGTTTTCTTTATGAAAATGTGATCCAAACACCAAAAGAAATCATCGGTCTGTTCATCGAGCACATGATCCATATTGTGAATGGAAGCTATGCGCCTATCACAAAGACTATTTTTCCGGAAAAATTTCAATTCCAGAATGGAGAGCTGATTATTTCCGCATTAGGTGAAACTTCCGTGGAACTGCTGAATCGCCAGGTGGCGTCCAAGTTCCAGCAGCTTCTGATGCAGGAATTTTCCATAGAAGCTCAGGTTTCTTTTGAGAACAACGAAGAGATCTATCAAAAGGCTCATCAGGAAATTGAAGAAAAAGAAAAGCGGGATGAAGAAGAGACGAGAAAACGTCGGACGCGCGCTGCTCAAAACAAACCAAAAGACAGCGCTTCCAACGCATCCTCTTTTGGCGGCGGCGGAAGCGGCGGAGCGCCTTGGGGCGAAAAGAAACAGTGGGCCAGGAAAAAGGACGCATACGAGCCTGTTTCTGGAAACCGCATTATGGGAAAGGCCATTTTCGGGGACTCCACCCCTTTGACAGAAGTCACAGTGGAAAGCGGCCAAGTTGTGGTGGAAGGCGTTTTGTTCAAGAAAGCAGAACGGACCATCAAGAGCGGTTCCAAACTGGTCACTCTGCTGATCACGGACAAGAGGACGTCTCTATGCGTGAAATTCTTTGCGCCTGAGCAAAAATGGATCGACATTGACACCCATCTCAGTAACGGAGACATTGTGAAGATTCAGGGCGAGGCAGAGTGGGACACCTTTGACAATGTGCTGACTGTAAAAGCCAAGAGCATTGAAAAGGGTGAAAAGCAGTTTCGTCAGGACAACAGCCCGGAAAAGCGGGTGGAACTCCACGTACATACGAAGATGAGCGCCATGGACGGACTCAATGATGTGAAAAGTCTGGTGAAAACAGCGGAAAGCTGGGGACATAAAGCCATTGCCATCACAGATCACGGCGTGGTCCAGGCCTTCCCCGACGCGTCCCATGCGGGAAAAGATATCAAGATCCTCTACGGCGTAGAAGGTTATCTGCTGGATGACAGAGACTGCATTGGCCCAGACGGAAGCATTGACTATAAAAAGAAACCAACGAACCATGTGATCATCTTGGCGAAAAACAGGGTGGGACTGAAAAACCTCTACAAGCTGGTGTCCTATTCCCACCTTCAATATTTTTACAAGAAGCCAAGGATGCCCAAGTCTGTCATTCAGACGCACAGGGAAGGCCTGATCATTGGTTCGGCTTGCGAGGCAGGAGAGATTTATCAAGCCATTCTCCGAGGCGAAGGACCCGAAGAGTTGAAAGCTTTGGCAGAGTTTTACGATTACCTGGAGATACAGCCGCTGATCAATAACCAGTTTCTGATCAACAACGGCAGGATCAAAGATAAAGAGCAGCTGATGGACATTAACAGGGCAATTATCGCCTTGGGCCAGCAATATGACAAACCAGTGGTTGCGACCTGTGACTCCCACTATTTTGATGAAGAAGAAGCGCTCTATCGGAAGATCCTCATGGCAGGCCAGGGATTCAAAGATGTGGAAGGTGACAAAGGTCTTTATTTCAGAACCACAGAAGAAATGCTGGCGGAATTTTCTTATTTGGGAGAAGAAATGGCGCATAAAGTGGTCATTGAAGCGCCCAATGCCATTGCTGACAGCATCGAACCCATGATGCCAGTGCCAGAAGGCAAATTTCCCCCTACGATTGATCGCTCCGATGAGATCTTGCGGGAAAAATGTGAAAAGCGGGTGGTGGATATGTACGGCGATCCAGTGCCGCCTGAAATCCGGGCAAGGCTGGACAAGGAGCTGAATTCCATTATCAACAACGGGTATTCTGTCATGTACATGGCAGCAGAGATGTTGGTGCAGAAATCCCTGTCTGACGGATATCTGGTAGGCTCCAGAGGATCGGTAGGGTCCTCTTTTGTGGCCACTATGTCAGGCATCACAGAAGTGAACCCGCTGGAACCCCATTATCTGTGTCCTAAGTGCAAACATTTGGAGTGGGGAGATAAAGAAAAGTATGACTGCGGCGTGGACATGCCGGTGAAAAACTGTCCAGTGTGCGGGACCCAGTACAGTCAGGAGGGATTTTCCATCCCCTTTGAGACCTTTCTGGGGTTTGAGGCGGATAAAGAGCCAGACATTGACTTGAACTTTGCCGGAGAATATCAGGGCACAGCCCATAAATTCGTTGATGAAATCTTTGGTGCGGAAAACGTGTACAAAGCAGGGACCATCGGTACCATCCAGGGCAAGACCGCCTATGGATACGTGATGAAATATTTTGAAGAGCGGGAGCTGCCCATCAATAAATTTGAAGCAGACCGGCTCACTGGCTGCTGCGAAGGGGTGCGCCGGACTTCCGGACAGCATCCAGGGGGCATCATCATCGTGCCAAAGGGTCACGAGATCTACGAATTCTGTCCAGTGCAGCATCCGGCCAATGATGTGAATTCCGATATCGTCACTACGCACTTTGATTACCACTCCATTGACCAGAACCTGCTCAAGCTGGACATTCTGGGCCACGATGTGCCCTCCATGATTCGCCAGCTCCAGGACATGACAGGAGTGGATCCGCTAAAGGTGCCTTTGAAGGATGAACGGGTCAACAGCATTTTCAATGGGATCGAAGGGCTGGACATCAAAGACCCGGACTACAGCTTTACCCATGGCAGCTATGGAATCCCGGAGTTTGGCACCAGCTTTACCCGAAAAATGCTGGATGACACCCAGCCAGACAAGTTCGCTGACCTAGTGCGGATTTCAGGGTTTTCCCATGGAACAGATGTGTGGCTCAATAACGCCCAAGAGCTGATCGTCAGCGGCACGGCCACCATGAACGATGCGATCTCCACCAGAGACGACATCATGAACTATTTGCGGCTGAAAGGCCTGCCCAACAAAGACGCTTTTACCATCATGGAAAAGGTGAGAAAAGGCAAAGGCCTGACCCAAGAGCAGGAAGATCTCATGCGGGAACACCAGGTGCCAGACTGGTACATCGGTTCCTGTAAAAAAATAAAATACATGTTCCCTCGGGCTCATGCAGTGGCCTATGTGATGATGTCTTACCGCATCGCCTACTACAAGGTGTACTATCCACCGGAGTTTTACGCAGTGTATTTTACCACAAAAGCTGCTGATTTTGATGAAAAGACCATATTGCGGGGCTCTCTGGCGGTCCAGGAAAAGATGAACGACATCACCAACAAAGGCAACAACGCATCAAAAAAGGAAGAAGCGGAAATGACAGTCTTAGAAGTGGCTTATGAAATGTATGCCCGGGGATACGAGTTTGCGCCTGCCCGACTGGGCGTGTCGAACGGCACGAAATTCACCACAAAAGATGGAAAAGTTGTGCTGCCCTTTGTGGCGGTTTCCGGCGTAGGAGAAACCGCAGCCAAGTCTTTGTTTGACGAATATCAGGTGCGGCCTTATGAGACTGTGGATGAAATACGGGATCGGGCGAAAATCAACAAAACAGCAATCGAAGAACTACGGGAACACGGTGTTCTGGATGGACTGCCAGAGACAGATCAATTGTCTCTGTTCGCACAGTTCGGATAAAAGGAGAAATCATGAGACTCAACAAATATATTGCCCATTCAGGGCTGACCAGCAGGCGAAAGGCAGATGATCTTGCGAAAAACGGCAATGTGAAAGTAAACGGTGTGATCATGTGTGAGCCTGGATACGATGTAAAGCAGGGCGATGTGGTGGAAGTGAACGGCTCGGTGATTGAAAACCAGGAAAAGCTGGAGTATGTGCTGTTGAACAAGCCTGTGGGATACATCACTTCTGTGGCGGATGACAAAGGCAGACCAGTGGCCGGAGACTTGGTGACAGACACGACAGCCAGGCTGTTCCCAGTAGGACGGCTGGACTACAACACATCAGGTCTGCTGCTGCTGACCAATGACGGTGCCCTGGCTTACCGGCTGACTCATCCCAAACATCAAGTGACGAAAACCTATCGGGCGCTGGTGGCAGGCGTGTTGACTAGGGGAGAAATCGCGGCCCTTAGCAGAGGCGTGGACATCGGCGGTTTTGTGACTTCTCCGGCAGAGGTCACGGTTATCAAGCAGGGAAAGCGCTCTGCCTTGGTGGAAATCCAGATCCATGAAGGAAAGAACCGGCAGGTGCGCAAGATGTTCGCCGCAGTGGGACATAGTGTCCAGGAACTGCAGCGGATCGCCATTGGAAACCTGCAATTAGGACGAACAAAAGAAGGCCACTATCGAAAGCTGAAAAGAGAAGAAATCGAGTATTTGAAAAGCTTGTGAAGACGAAGGAAGGGCCTAGAGCGCATCCCTTTTTCCGGATCACAGTTTTCCGCATTAGCAAGCTTACCAAGCGGCTTGTGGCAGGGGGAGCTGATTATGTGACAGGGAATGAGAGAAATTTCGGCTGTGCCAATAGGGAGAGCAGGCTCTGAGCGCTGTGAAACACAAAAAGAAATAAAGTTGCTAGTAAGATGAAAAGCGCAGACGGAAACAAATGATCGTTTCCGCCAGTGCTTTTTTCGTGCTCAAGCAAGTTATGGGAATTTTTTCAAAACAAAATATGGAAATTAAATTGACTTTTTGATTACGATATGGTAAAATAAAACAGTTAAAAAATTACAAACAAGATGCCTGTTGAAAGGGGAACAGGAACATCGTATAATCAAAAGGAGGGATCGGATTGAATCAGGGGAAAGAACTAAAAGACTTAAACTTGCTGGATCGCTTTTTGTTCAACGAGGCCATGGAAGATAAAGAATTCTTGGAAAAGGTGCTCGGAATCATTCTGGAAAAAGATATCGAGCTGGCGCATGCGCCGCAGACGGAAAAAGAAATCAGGAAGTCCACCTGGAACCGGCAGATCAAGCTGGACGTTTGGGCCATGGACACGGAAGGCAATATTCACAACACGGAAGCGCAGAAGCAAAACACGGGAAACCTGCCGAAGCGTTCTCGGAATTATCAAGGGATGATCGACAGCCGGCTGCTGGTGCCGGGGGAAGTGGATTTCGGCAAGATGAACGACGTTTTCATCATACTCATCATGCCCTTCGACCTGTTCGGCAAAGGATTGTACCGGTATACGTTTCGCATGAAATGCGAAGAGGCAGCGGACGTGAGCCTGATGGACGGAGCGACTCGGCTCTTTCTCAACACCAGGGGGACGCACGAGGAAGGAGTCAGTCAAGAATTGGTGGAAATGCTTCGTTATTTTGAAGACACGACAGACGAGCGGGCGCAAGCCTCTGGCAGCGAAACCATCCGCTGGATGCACGAGAAGATCCGATCCATCAAATCAAGCGAGGAAGTGGGGATCAAATTCATGAATGCGTGGGAAGAGAAAATATTGGATCGGCAGGAGGCTCGAGAGGAGGGTCTGCGGGAAGGCCGAATCAAGGGCCAAACGGAAGAACGGGAGCAGAGCATCCGAAAAATGATCGAGTTTTGTCAGAAGTTAGCCATTCCGCAGGAAGAGGCGGCCAACCAAGTAGCTGAGATGTATCAGCTAGAGAAAGAAGACATCAACGGTTACATGCGACAACATTGGAATGACTAAGGGAGATGGGCGAATCCAGTCTTAATTTTGGAAAAATCCAATGAGACGTGATGTGCTTGACGATGAAAAAAAGCAAAAAAAGTGGAGCAGGCAGCAAAACTGCCATGTTCCACCTTTTTCAAAATGGAGAATCAAGCCCCGCTTTTACCGGACCACAGCTTTGCGCATCAGCAGGAACGCCAGGCCGCTGGCCACGGCGAACAGGATAAAGCAGCTGATGAACATGTGAAGCGGCGTGCAAAAGGCATAGACGGACACCTTGCCGAAAAACCTGGTGAAAGCCCCAGCGGTGACAGAATCCAGTAAAGGAAATCCAAACATGAACAGCATGGGAACGCCTACGCTAACGGCGATTTTTCCAGCTTTGTTCAGGCGGTAAAAGAGGATCGTGATCAAGTAGCCTATGGCCATGACTGCCAGAGCAATCAAAAATTCCAGGAAAAAGCTTTTGATTTGCAGCAGCACGGGACTTTCCTTTTGAGTGTCGGTAAAGACAAAGAATAACTCATATCCCCGATAGGCATGAGCGCTTACATGGGTGATACCCTGGAGTGCGTTTTGGATCAGGTATAAAACCGTGTCCACCAGCGACATGATAGCTGCCACGGACACCATGGTCAAAAGCTTTGCCGCAAATACGGTCTTTCGGGAGCTTCCATTCTGAATGGAGAACAGGAACGTTTCCTTGAAAGTGCAAAGTCCCACCACGAAAAGAAAGACCAGGGTCGCGAATTCGCCGCCGGAGACAGTAATGCCGCTTCCATTGAATTCTCCATGAAAGGTGAACACTGACGAGACGCTTGCCACGCAGATCAGAGCCACGATGACCAGATAAAAAATCAGGATGGATTTTTTATGATCAGCCATTTGATATCGATAACTTGCTAATATATTCATTACAATCACACTCCTTAAGAATTGGTCAGCTGTATGAACAGCTTTTGCAGATCCAGACTGGTCACTTCAAGCTCCGCCGGAACTTGGTCCGCAGCTGGCAATCCCATGATATAGGCTGTTTTCAGCCCGCCCAGCGCATCTATCCCGATTACCTTCTTCCCCTCAATGAAGGCGTCTACCAGACTGGCTTTGCCGGAAACCGTATAGCCTTTTGCCAATAAGGATTCGCAGGATTCACGACATATGATTTTTCCCTGTTTGATGATGACAATGTCCTCGATGATCCCAGACACCTCTTCGATCAAATGTGTGGAAATCACAATGGTGCATGGGTTGCTGCTGTACTTTTCAATGAGGATCTTGTAAAACAGATCTCGGTGATTCGCGTCCAGCCCCAAAACAGGTTCATCCAGCAGCACATAAGGCGTGTTCACTGAAAGCGCCAGGATAATCTTGAAAATCGAAGAATATCCGGTGGAAAGGGCGCGGATCCGCTTTGTGGTGTCAAGCTGGAACTTGTCTGCCAGGCTTTCTGCGTAGTCAAGATCAAAGTCTGGATAATAATTTTTCGTCCAGCGAAAGGCTTCCCTGATTTTCATCCGTTCTGGATATAGCGTCTTCTCGCTCATCAGGTAGAGCAGCTGCTGCGCCTTGTCGTTTTCCGTTGCCAAAAGGCCATTCACATGGATCTCTCCCTGATCGGGGAAAATGCGGTTGGATATGGCGTTGAGCAGGGTGGTTTTTCCCGCGCCGTTTCTTCCCAGCAGTCCATAAATCTTGTTTTCCTCGAAACAGAGGGAAACATCATCTATGGCGCAGATGTCACCAAATCGTTTTGTCACGTTTTTTACTTGGATTCCGTTCATTTTTCAAAACCCCTTTCCACCAGTTTTATCACGTCTTCTGCTGATAAATTCAGCCGTTTGGCTTCTTCTACCAAGCTGGAGATAAAACTTTCATAAAACTGATTTTTTCTGATTTCCTGCAGCTGCCGCGCTGCTCCTTTGCTTACAAACATTCCCACACCCCTCTTTTTATACACGATTTTTTCATCTACCAGTTTGTTGACCCCTTTCAGCGCTGTGGCTGGGTTGATTTTATAATTGGCCGACAGCTCTGTGATGGACGGGATCTGTTCTTCCTCCGGAAAAGCGCCAGATAATATGGCGTCCTCGATGCCTTCGGCGATCTGCTGGAAGATCGGCTTTCCCGAATCAAGATTCAACTTCATGAAACCCCTCCCTTCTAAATTTTTTGAACCAATGCGGCGCTGGACAAAGATACTGCCTGTCAACGAAGTGGATACGCCGCCTGTTCATGGGTTTATTGGCTAAGCGGTTAATTACTTGACTAACTAACCATGTGACTAATATACTACTGCCATCATATCCTGTCAAGAGGAAATCGAAAAAATTTTCAGGGAATTTGCGCATAAAAAATGGCACAGCCAGATAAAAAGGCCATGCCATCCATGATGGAGCTGAAAACTTACTTTCTTTTTGCTTCTTTTGGGGTCACGCAGATGCCCTTTGCCCGGCACACGATGATCGGCTCGTCCAGGAAGTCCGCAGCAGAAGGGCTGATATCCGGTCTCGCGGCTACCACTTTCTTGGCCACGAACTCCATTTTCCTAGAGGTGTTGCCCATTTCCGTGATTTCCCCATAAGCCTCGATGTAATCCCCAGCATAAGTAGGCGCCAGGAATTCCACCTCATCATAGCGCAGGAACAATCCCTCGTCTCCGTCCGCTTTGATCAAAAGTTCCGTTGCCACATCGCCGAACAAATGCACCATGTGCGCGCCATCCACCAGGCTCCCGCCATAGTGGGCGTCCTTGTGTGACATTCTCAGTCTTATGGTTGAAGTGATTTTTTCCATGATTTCATTCTCCTTTTTTTCATTGATACATTATTTAATTGCAAAACCTATGCCAATAGTATATCATTGAAATAAGCCAATGGGTGAACCGATTTCGCATCGCTAAAAAAGGAGTGAACAGATTATGTATCAGAATTATGGGATGGAACGAGTGATGGAGCCAAAGCAGGTGCTGCCCACTTCTGCGTGGAAAGTGGACAATAACAGGGAGATTTTCCCCTGGGAAATGCGCATCAGCATCAAGCGGATCCATATAGAAGGCACCAGCTTCCGGCAGATTTCCATGGAAGCCAATCATAACGAGGAGATCATAAAAGAAAAGATCATGGACATTGTCATCAAGCGGGGGAAGCTCCATAATCCAGTGACGGACACAGGCGGGCTGCTGTATGGGACCGTGGAGGAGATTGGCGGTCAGTACCGAAACCCCAAGGACTTGGAGGTGGGGGAAGAAGTCCTCTGCAACGCGTCTTTGGCCACTCTGCCCATTTACATCAGCAGGATCACGAAGGTTGACATGGCCTATACCCAGGTAGAGGCAGAGGGTTACGCCATTGTGACAGACGGGGTTCCCGTGGTGCGCAGGCCAGGAGGAGTTCCTGTGGATCTGCTGCTGTTCACCTTTAACGAATCAGGGACCATCTACCGAGTCAGCACGGCCGCGGAGGGAAAACGGCGGTTTTTAGTGGTGGGAAACAATCTGATGATGAATCTGCTGTTCGGTTACACCATCCGCACAGTGGCTGGCAAAGATGCGGAGATCATCTGCCTGTTTGATGAAAAGACGGACATGGTGGTAAAAGGAAAGTCCATTGACCAGCTGATGGAGCTGGTGTTCACAGAGATCCATTACGTGAATATCCTAAAGCCCATGGACTGTCTCAGCAGGTTCAATGGGGAAAATCTGGTGGACCTTTCTGTGAACTGCGCGGACATCCCTGGAGCGGAAACCATCAACATTTTAGCCACCAGATCCGGAGGGACGGTGATTTTCGCCAATTTGATCAGCAATTACAATATTGCTCTTTACATCACGGAATCCGTTTCCCGCCAACTGGACATTCGGTGCGCGGACGGCTATCTGGAGGCTTATGACAAATTCGACATTCAGCTGGTGAAAGAGCTGGCTCCTTTCCTGGAGCAGGCAGTGACCACAAGGGAACGGACCAGGCCCGCGCAAGATGAAAAAAGCAGGGAAGAGCGGCTCTTCGACGCGTCAGGATATAAGAGCAGTCTGGCGGAAGATTTTGTGTCAGAAAGCAGGGCCATGGCCGCTGTTTTAGATGAAATCATCAGCGTTTCCAAGTATGACTGCAACGTGCTGATCACTGGAGACACAGGGGTGGGAAAAGAAAAGGTGGCCAATATCATACAGAAAAACAGCAGCAGGAAGATGCAGCCTTTTGTGAAAATCAACTGCGCGTCCATTTCTCCGAATCTCATTGAATCAGAGTTTTTCGGCTATGAAAAAGGGGCTTTCACAGGCGCCAACGCTGCAGGAAAAAAAGGATATTTCGAGACCGCGGACAATGGGGTGATCTTTCTGGATGAAGTGGGCGAGCTGCCCCTGGATATCCAGGCCAAGCTGCTGCGGGTCATTCAGGACGGCGAGTTTTTTCGGGTAGGAGGCAGCACGCCGGTGAAAACCAATGTGCGCATCTTGTCTGCCACTAATCGGGACCTGGAAGGGTTCATCGAAGAAAAGCTCTTTCGGCGGGACCTTTACTATAGGCTCAACGTGTTTCCCATTAAAGTGCCGCCCCTCAGCAAGCGAAAGGCCGATATCCCGCCGCTGATCCGCCACTTTATCAGGGATTACTGCGAAAAATTCGGGATCCAGCGGAGCATTGATGATGACGCGGTGGATTATCTGCGGCAGTGTGAGTGGCCGGGAAATATCCGAGAGCTGGAGAATGTGGTGCAGAGGCTGCTGATTTCCTGTAAAGACGAGCGCATCACAGTGCTGGACGTGATGAAAGAGCTCCATGGTGACATGATGGAGACTTCCTCCTTTGAATTGAACGAAGAGCAGGCGGGCGGAGAAATGAACTTGGATCTGGAGCAAATGGTCAGTAATTTTGAAAAGAATATCATCCGTTATGCCTGTGAAAAGCACGGTTCCACCCGAAAAGCCGCCAAAGCTATTGGGATCAGCCAGACCCAGCTGGTGCGGAAAAAAAAGAAATATGAACTTTAGCGGTTTGAAATGGTCGGTCCCCACTGCGGGGAGCCGGCTATTTTTTCGCTATGGGATCAGGTATAAAACGGCGAACTGAAAACGGTTCACATAAATTTGGATTTGAGTAAAAAACGGTTCGATTTTAGATGAGAAAAAACAGAAAACCTGTAATTTTCAATAAATAGCAAACTGGCACGCTGCTTGCAATATATTAGGGTAACTATGCCGGCCGCATATCAATTGGATTTTATGACACTTTATTGATTTTTCAGGAGGAACGATATTATGAAAAAAGGATGCCCTTACGGAACACATAGAGTTATTTCACCAAAAGGCGTGTTGCCACAGCCCGCGGACGTGATCGACAACAATATGGAAATTTATGATAACGAGGTGCTCATCGATGTGAAGACCTTGAACGTGGACTCTGCTTCTTTTACGGAAATCGAAAAGAGAGCAGGCGGAGACGTAGAGGAAATCAAGAAGATCATGATGGGGATCGTTGAAAAGGCTGGAAAGCACAAGAACCCGTGGACTGGTTCCGGCGGCATGCTCATCGGAACAGTCAAAGAGGTTGGACCTGCTTACGTAGGCGACCTGAAGCCAGGAGACAAAATCGCTACGTTAGTTTCTCTGTCCCTGACTCCGCTGGTGATCGAAGAGATCCACGAAATCAGACCAGACATCGACCAGGTGGACATCACTGGCCAGGCCATTCTCTTCCAGAGCGGGATCTATGCCAAATTGCCTGACGACATGCCGGAAGGACTGGCCCTTTCCGCATTGGACGTAGCCGGCGCGCCGGCCCAGACCGCGAAGCTGGTAAAACCAGGAGACACCGTAGTTGTCATCGGCGGCGGCGGAAAATCCGGATTGCTCTGTCTTTATGAAGCAAAGAAGAGGGCTGGCGTGACAGGAAAAGTCATTTGCGTGGGCGGCTCTCCAAAGTCCACCAACAGAGCCAAGAGCCTGGATCTGGCGGACGAATACTTTGCCTTTGACGCCACGGACGCTGTAGGCATGTACAACAAGATCATGGAACTGACAGATGGACAGCTGGCGGACATTGTCATCAACTGCGTGAATATTGAGAACACGGAAATGGCGTCCATTCTGGCATGCAAAGACAATGGCACGGTTTATTTCTTCTCCATGGCCACCAGCTTCACCAAGGCTGCCCTGGGAGCGGAAGGCGTTGGAAAAGACGTGAACATGATCGTTGGGAACGGATACACCAAGGGCCATGCGGAAATCACGCTGCAGGTGCTGCGGGAGAGTGAGGCTTTGCGCAATTTATTCGCCGAAATGTACGCTTAGGCTTGTTAAAATCTTCCCTGGCGTTGTTGCTGCGTCCGGCATCCGTACTCACGTACTATGGGTACGCTCCGTGCGGCTGCCGGGCTTGCGCCTAGCCAGGAAAGATTTTTCCTGCGCCTAAGCTGGGAACAGCATCTTGAAAATGAATTTTACGAGTTGTTGTGTTCGGCAGATCTGTTCACGTACTATTAGGTACGCTCCGTGCGGCTGCCGGACTGCGCGCAGTATGTTGAAAAATGATTTTAGTTTATCTCTGAAGGGGAGCCGCTGGAGCTGGCTCTATTGTGAAAAGGAGAGAAGGTAATGAGTAATATTAGAAATTGGAAGGATGTCGCCTTATGGAAGGATGTGACGGATGAGCAGTGGAACGATTGGCACTGGCAGGTGGCCAACCGGCTGACCACTGTGGATCAGATCGCTCAGGTGGTGAATCTGACGGATCAGGAAAAGGAAGATATCGCTCAGGTCATGAATGGCTTTCGGGTAGGGATCACGCCGTACTACGCTTCCCTCATGGATCCGGATGATCCGAGATGTCCTGTGCGGATGCAGGCGGTGCCGGTGCTCCAGGAAATGCACCAGGACGCAGCTGACATGGCTGACCCGCTCCACGAGGATGAGGATTCACCGGCTCCGGGGCTGACTCACCGCTATCCGGACAGGGTGCTGTTCCTCATAACGGACCAGTGCTCCATGTACTGCAGGCACTGCACCAGGAGAAGGCTGGCCGGGGAAACGGACGGAGCCAGGAGCAGGGAAGACATTGACGCGTGCATCGAATACATCAGGAAAACGCCAGTGGTAAGGGACGTGCTGCTGTCAGGCGGCGACTGCCTGTGCGTGGAAGACGATGTTTTGGAATACATCATCAGCGAACTGCGCAAGATCGATCACGTGGAGATCGTCAGGCTGGGCTCCAGGACTCCGGTGGTCATGCCAATGCGTATCACAGACAAATTGTGCGACATGCTGAAAAAGTACCATCCAATCTGGCTTAACACCCATTTCAACCATTCCAAGGAAATGACGCCGCAGGCAGCGGAAGCCTGCCGGAAACTGGCGGACGCTGGAATCCCTCTGGGCAACCAGTCTGTGCTGCTGCGTGGAGTCAACGATTGTCCGCACATCATGCGGGACTTGGTGCATGATCTGGTGAAAAACAGAGTCAGGCCGTACTACATTTACCAGTGCGACTTGTCCCTGGGCATCGGTCATTTCAGAACCACGGTTTCCAAAGGAATCGAAATCATCGAAGGGCTGCGGGGTCATACCTCTGGCTATGCGGTGCCGACCTTTGTGGTGGACGCTCCGGGCGGCGGCGGCAAGACTCCAGTAATGCCGCAGTATGTGATTTCCCAGACACCGCACAAGGTGATCCTGCGAAACTACGAAGGCGTGATCACCACGTACACAGAACCGCAGCATCAGGAAGAACTTCCATGCACCTGCGACTACTGCACGGGAAAGAAAGAATATCATTATGAAGGCGTGGCAGGATTGGCCCAGGGCGAACGGATGGCCATGGAACCGCAAGGCCTGCTGCGGCACGAGAGAAACAAGAAATAAAACAGGAACAAGGCCGAAGAACGCCTGATTTCCATGAAAACAAGGAGGGAGCACGTCATGGGCCTGCTGCAGGAACTTTCAACAAAATATAAACGCTTATCCATCGTGGGAATGGCAAAGAACGCAGGCAAGACCACTGCTCTCAATTATTTGATCGAGGAAGCCATGGACGAAGGCCTGGTCTTGGGGATCACGTCCACGGGAAGGGACGGGGAAAGCACAGACTTGGTCACAGGAACGGAAAAGCCTCGGGTCTTTCTGGATACGGACACCATCGTCTCTGTGCCCGAGCAATTGTACGAATTGGCAGAAGCGGGGCTGGAGATCATGCGAATGACATCATACAACACCTCCCTTGGCCGGCTGATGATCTGTCGGGTGGCGGACAGCGGCTACGTGCAGATCGCCGGGCCGGTGATAACCACGGAACACAAAAAACTGTGCGGGGAAATGCTTGACATGGGGGCGGAGCTCATCCTCATCGATGGCGCGGTGGATCGAAAATCCATCGCTTCCCCGGACACCTCCGATGCCATTATTTTATCCACCGGGGCCGTCCTTTCTCGGAACATGAAAAAAGTGGTGGAGGAAACGGTTCACATCGCTCGAACATACAGGCTTCCCTGTCTGGAAGAAGGCCAGACGCATTTACTTATTAACGAGGAAAAAGAGAACGATAAGATCATGCTCATAGAAAATGGAAAGTCCCGGAAGCTGGATTTGAAGACAGGATTGGGCGCTGGACGCTATCTGGATCAGGAGATCACGGAAAGCACAGAGGCGGTCTACATTCCAGGCGCTTTTACCAAGAGTGTGATCGAAGAGATCCATCCGGCCAAACGCAAGGCAGTCACGTTCATTTTAAAGGACCCGACAAAGATTTTTTTAGACGCGGTCACCTGGCAGCAGATGGTCAAAAAGGGGCTGAAGGTCAAGGTGCTGAAAAACATCGAGATCGCGGCTATCACCGTCAACCCATATGCGCCAGCGGGATACGGATTTGACCGCCATGCCCTGTTGGATTCGGTCCAGCAGGCTCTGCCGGATATTCCGGTGATCGACGTGATGCTGTAGGGAGGAGGGAAGGCATTATGGGAAGACGGCTGGCAAACGCCAAGACTCGGAGCGAAACCGGACTGGATTATGTGATTTCCGGCATTGACCTGAGCACTCCCTTTGGCAAAAAGCTGATCCAGGAAAAGAACCCTTTTTTTCCTGGTGAGGAAGCTTTGCTGCGGCGAGAACTGGATAAGATCGAAGACATGATGGCCCTGGCAGAAGCGGAAAAACATTCTATCGACATCCTTCAGGAAACATTTATGGAAATGAAGGACTGCAGCTTTACCATAGAGCGGAGCAAGGCAGCTGTTCTGACTGTAGTGGAGATCTTTGAAGTGAAAAGCCTCCTGCTGCAGATGAGGAAAATCCGAGAACTGTTCGCAGACGCAGGGCTGCCCGCTGAGTTTCAGCTGGAGGACACGGAAGAGCTGCTGGACGCGCTGGATCCTCGGGGCGACAGGCTCAACACCTTTTACATCTACGATGAATTTTCACCAGCCCTGGGGGACATGCGGAGAAGAAAGACCGAGATCGAGAGGGGCATCCGCAGGGAGAATAAAGCCAAAAGGCAGGAATTGAAAGAACGGTACGGGATCAATTTGACACCAAAGTTTGAACTAGCGGTGCAAAAATCTAATGATGAAAGTATAAAAATGATTCGAGAGATCCCAGATCTGGAGCAGTCGGAAGAAGATTACATGCAGGTGATCTTCACTCTGAAAAAAACGGAACAGGTTTATCGGCTCCTGGGGGAAATGGAAGTTTTGAACCAGCAGATCGAGGAAGAAGAGGACCAAGTCAGGGCAAATTTGTCCCAAACCATATCTCGCTATGAAACGCCTCTTTTAGAAAATTGCCGCAGACTGGGAGAGCTGGATATTTCCTTGTCAAAAGCCCTTTATGCGAAAAAGCATCGCTGTGTGAAGCCGGAGATCACAGAGGAACACATGGTGTGGTTTGAAGAGGGACGGCATTTGAAAGTGGAGGATGTGCTGCTTTCCAAGGGCAAGCCTTATTGTCCGGTGAGCATCCGCCTGGAGGACGGCGTGACTTGCATCACTGGCGCGAACATGGGAGGCAAGACTGTTTCCTTAAAGCTGGTGGGGCTCGTCGCCATGCTGACCCAGTACGGCTTCTTCGTTCCCGCTGACCGAGCAGTGGTTGGACTATCTAATTACATGCAGATCCTCATCGGAGACAGCCAGTCCGTGGAACGGGGACTTTCCAGCTTTGGCAGTGAAATGGAAGAGCTGAAGGAAATACTGGACAACAGCAAAGACCGGTCCCTGCTCTTGATCGATGAAATCGCCAGCGGCACCAATCCTGTGGAGGGGCTGGCGCTTACAAGGAGCCTGGTGGATCATTTGAAAGAGAGGGCTTACATCAGTCTGATCACCACCCACTTTGAAACGGTCACAGAGGATGAGGATGTGAGCAACATGCAGGTAATGGGCCTGGCGAACGCGGATTTTTCCCTTTTGGACCGAGAGATCAGGTACGCCAATCGAAAAGAGCGGATCGACATTATTTCAAAATACATGGATTACCGCCTGCAAAAGGTGGAACGCCAGAGTGAAATACCCAAAGATGCCCTGAATATCGCCAAAATGCTGGGAATCAGCAGCGATATCATTAAGCGGGCAAAGGACTATATCAAGTAAAGGAGAAACAGGATGAAAAGCAAACTGAACCTAGACCCCAAAATCATAGACAGTGCCCGCTCCTGCGCCGGAAGGATCGCAGAAAGCATGCAGCAGTTTATTGACCGGCACACCACAGTGAGCACGGAGCGGACTGTTTTAAGGCTGCTGGGGGTAGACGGAGTCGATGACGTGGAAACGCCGCTGCCAAACATTGTAGTGGACCAGATCAAAGACGCAGGCGGCCTGTCCAGAGGCGTGGCTTACTGGATGGGAAACGCTATGATTCAGACAGGATTGTCACCCCAGGAAATCGCGGAAAAAATAGCCGATGGGCAGCTGCGGATCACGGAACTGGAAACCGTGTCTCCAAAAGAAGCGGAGGAAAAGATCATGCCCGCAGTCTTAGAGGCTCTTGAAAAAATCAAGGCTCAGACCGCCAAAAGGGAACAATATCTGGCCACCATCGGCGAAGGAAAGAAACCTTATTTATATGTAATCGTAGCTACAGGAAACATTTATGAAGACGTGGTTCAGGCACAGGCCGCGGCAAGGCAGGGGGCCGACATCATCGCGGTCATCCGTACCACGGCCCAGAGCCTTTTGGATTATGTGCCTTATGGTCCGACCACAGAAGGCTTTGGCGGCACTTACGCCACCCAGGAAAATTTCCGCATCATGAGAAAAGCTTTGGATGAAGTGGGCGAAGAAGTGGGCAGATACATTAGGCTCTGCAACTATTCTTCCGGAATGTGCATGCCGGAGATCGCTGCCATAGGTGCGCTGGAGCGGCTGGATGTCATGCTCAACGATGCGCTTTACGGGATCTTGTTCCGTGACATTAACATGCAGCGGACCTTGGTGGACCAGTATTTCTCCAGAGTGATCATCGGCTACTGCGGCAGCATGTTCAACTCAGGAGAAGACAATTATTTGACAACGGACGATGCTTATGAAGCGGCCCACACGGTGCTGGCTTCCCAGTTCATTAACGAACAGTTCGCGGTCTTGGCCAACATCAAGGAAGAACAGATGGGGCTGGGCCATGCTTTTGAAATGGATCCGGACATTGAAAACGGATTCCTCTACGAGCTGTCACAGGCGATCATGGCTAGGGAGATTTTCCCGAAAGCATCGCTGAAATACATGCCGCCGACAAAATTCATGACAGGAAATATCTTCAAGGGACATATTCAGGATGCGCTCTTTAATCTGGTGGCCGTTTGGTCAGGTCAGTCCCTGCAGCTCTTAGGTATGCTCACAGAAGCCATTCACACGCCGCATATGCATGACCGGTATCTTTCCATTGAAAACGCTTCTTATATTTTCAACAATGCCAGAAGCATTGGTGAGGAAGTGGAATTCAAAGAAGGCGGGATCATCCAGTCCAGAGCGCAGACTGTTCTGGCAGAGGCAGACAAACTGCTTCATGAGATCGAAGAAGAAGGGCTGTTTTCCACGATTGAACAGGGAAAATTCGGTGGCGTGAAGAGGCCGAGAGACGGTGGAAAAGGCTTGGAAGGCGTATGCGTAAAGGATGAGGATTACTTCAATCCGTTTATTCCGATCATGATGGGAGGCGCGAAATAATGACTCAGACAGCAATAGCAAAGGTAGATTTGAAAAACGTAAAGCCTTACGGCGACACCATGAACGATGGCATGATGGAGCTGGCGTTCACCCTTCCTGTGCCCCACGGCGAGGAGGCCAGCGAAGCGGCCAAGATCCTGGCCAGAAAAATGGGCTTGGACGAACCCAATGTGGTTTATTCCAAGGATATGGACAGCGGTTTCACTTTCTTCGTGGTTTACGGGAAATGCCAGCACACAGTGGATTACACGACTATTAAAGTGACAAAAGTAGAAGTGGATATCATGGACCGTTTGGAATGCGCCCAGTACATCAAGGACAACATCAAGAGAGATGTGGTGATCGTTGGCGCTTCCACGGGAACGGACGCGCATACGGTGGGCATTGACGCGATCATGAACATGAAAGGGTTCCACGGACATTTTGGGTTGGAGCGGTATGAAGGCATTGAGGCTATCAACATGGGCAGTCAGGTGCCAAACGAAGTTTTGATCGAAAAGGCCAAGGAAGTGGGTGCGGACGCGATTTTAGTTTCCCAGACCGTGACCCAAAAAGACGTGCATGTGCAGAATCTGACCAATATGGTGGAACTGCTGGAAGCAGAAGGCATGCGGGACAAGGTGATCTTGGTGTGCGGCGGCCCGAGGATTTCTCACGAACTGGCCCAGGAACTGGGTTATGACGCGGGGTTCGGGGCGCATACATATGCGGAACATGTGGCTTCCTTTGTTCTCACGGAACTGGTGAACAGAGGCAGAGCATAGGAAAGGAGGACATAGGATATGATTCGGAAAATCATGACCGCTGATGAAGCGGTCGCGGATATCAAGGACGGCGCCAGCATCATGGTTGGCGGATTTTTAGGGACCGGAACCCCGGAGGTGCTCATTGACGCGCTGATCCGGAAAGGCGTGAAGAACCTGACTATCATTTGCAATGACGGAGGCCTTCCTGCCAAAGATGGAAAACCTGCCAGGGGCGTAGGAAAGCTGTTGGAGCACAAGATGATTTCCAAGCTCATCGCTTCCCATGTTGGCATGACGCCTCTGGTTGGACAGGGCATGAACGAGGGCACGCTGGAATGCACTTTAGTTCCTCAGGGCACGCTGGCAGAACGGATCCGGGCAGCAGGCGCGGGGCTCGGCGGCGTGCTGACGCCTACTGGCGTGGGAACCATCATTGCGGAAGGCAAAGAAACTTTGACCCTCAATGGCAAAGAGTATTTGCTGGAAATGCCGCTCCATGCGGACTTTGCCTTGTGCAGGGCTTCGGAATGCGATGATTTCGGGAATTTCCGCTGCAACCTGGCGACAAAGAATTTCAACGGTGTCATGGCCATGGCCGCGGATACGGTGATCATCGCCTCAGAACGGATCATCCGCACAGGAGAAAATCATCCGGATGATTTCGTGATTCCAGGGATCTTTGTAGATAGAATCGTAGGAGGTGAACAGCCATGGCTGATTTAAAAGCGAGAATCGCCGCGAGGACGGCAAAGGAACTGAAAGATGGTGACGTGGTGAACTTGGGGATCGGCCTGCCGACTCTGGTAGCCAACTATATACCAGAGGACGTGCATGTTGTGATCCATTCGGAAAACGGATTCACTGGACTTTCCGAAGAAGCCAAGGAAGGAAGAGAGCATCCTGACGTGGTGAACTCCGGCGGCTGCTTTGTCAGGTACACGCCGGAAGCCAATTTCTTCGACACGCCTACCAGCTTTGCCATTGTGCGGGGCGGGCATGTGGATGTGACGGTCTTGGGGGCCATGGAAGTGGATGAAAAAGGAAACCTGGCAAACTGGATCGTTCCCGGCAAGATGGTAGCTGGCATGGGCGGCGCCATGGACCTGGTAGTAGGAGCCAAGAAGGTGATCATTTCCATGCTCCACACCCAAAAGGGCAAGCCAAAGATCCTAAAAGAGTGTACTCTGCCTTACACGGCTCTGGGCGTAGTGAAGATGATTATCACAGAGATGGGAGTCATGGAGATCACCCCAGAAGGCATTGTGCTTACAGAGCTTCATCCGGATTACACAGTAGAAGATGTTCAGGCAGCCACGGCCTGCGATGTGATCGTTAGCCCGAATTTGAAGGCTATGGAGGAAGCGTAGAGGCATTAAACTGCTCAGTCGGTCATGCTTTCATGATCTGACCTCAATCATCATAAAGAAACTAGAGGCACGGGCCTTTCTGAAAATACAAAAACCCTTTCAGAGATTTGTCCGTGCCCGATTTAACGTATAGATGCGGGACCGCGTTTCGATCCTGTGATTCCGAATCCGAGGCTTGTTATCAGCCTTGGGACTGATGTTTTGCGATTTGTATGATCAGATCTTCTGATTTTAGTTGGTGCTGTTTTCCCTGTATCACGTTTTCAAAGAATCTATTTAGATAACTGTGATTAGGGGAGATTTTGCGTACCATATCGTTGTAGCTGGCTCTCACCAATGCGTCTCTGAAATACGCGGAATGCTTTTCAAAGGGTTCATTGTTGATCTGATAGCCCAGCGTATTCAAGTATTGGATGGTGAACACGGCGATGGCCCTGGTGTTTCCCTCTTTAAAAGGGTGGATTTGCCACAGGCCCGCGATAAAATCCGTCAAGTCCTCGATAGACATGGCTGCCCGTTTTTTTGCGGCCGTTCGCTCTTTCTCGATATCATATTCTAAAAAAGTCTCAATGTTTTGGTGGTCTTCATATCTTACGGAAGCTCCGAGTAAAACTGGTTCAGTTTTGGATATGTTGTAAGTCCTGTACTCACCAGCGTCGAAACCTTCGATGTCCTTGAAAATAAAGCTGTGGATTTGCTTTAGGGCCAGGGGGTGGAGCCTAAATTCAGCCTTGCGCAAATATTCGTTGATCCGCAGGGAAGAAAAATCAGCTTCCTTTTCTGCCAGGGCAGCCTCTTCTTGCCGTAGTTCATAATATTGGCGTAGATTTCGCTCCACATCATCTAAGGTGAATTCTCCATGGACTTCTTTTTCCTGCTGTTCAATCAGATAGTTTGACGGTTCCAAAGAATCCACAGCCTGCAGCCCGATCCCGATGTTCCAATACAGCTGTTTTTCTTCTGGCGTGTACGCATATGTGACCGTTTGATACGCGCTCATGACAGTCTCCTTCCAAATCAAAGTATGGTCTGATTCCATGGGTCTAGTATACCATAACATCCTTTTGGGGACAAACTTTTTGAATTTTCTCTGACAGTTGAAATTTCAACGAGGCTGGCAAAGAAGGCCAGCTTTGGAGGCTGGCAAAAACTTGACAGGCTCTGCTGGTTTGTTATAATAATTTTTAAACAGTGTATCGTGAAGATGATACACTGTTTTCGTGATAGAGTGTTATGGGAAAGTACAATGAGAAACAGTTTAGCAAAATGGAGGATGCCGGTTCTGTGTTTGGTGTTGCTGCTTTTAGTGGCAGGCCTGGCCTGGCTGATGATCACCCAGATGGTTTCAAAAGATGTGCGGCTGGTGATCGATGGGAAAGTTTCTGCTTGTGAAACCACCAGTTACACGGTGGAAGAGCTGTTGGAAGAACAGAAGATCCAGCTTGTGAAGGAAGATTCCATCACTCCCAAAGTGGAGCAGACGCTGACTGACGGAGCGGAGGTGGAGATCACCAAGGCAGTCCCCTTCACCGTACAGGCGGATGGAGAGTCAAAGGATCTGAGGGCCCTGCCAAAGACCGTGGCAGATGCCCTGGATTATCACCACATCAGCGTGGGAGAAGCGGACAAGGTGGTGCCGGCTTTGAGCGAGCCGCTGACAGCTGGCACGGAAATCGTCATCAACCGCATCACCACCCAGACCGAGGAAGTTCTGGAACCAGTGGCCTTTAAGACAAAGACCAAAGGCGACAATGATTTGCCTGCTGGAACCACGGAAGTGGTAAAAAAGGGCAAGAAAGGGCAAGATAAAGTCACATACCAGATCACCTATTCGGATGGCCAAGAGATCGACCGGCAGGAGCTGGAGCGAGAACAGCTGAAAAAGCCTGTGACCAAGGTCATTGCTAAGAGCACTAGAGGCATGATTCACGGGGCCGAATATCTGAAAAAAATCACAGTCAAGGCGTATTCCTATACTGGAGGCGGTAGGACCGCTTCGGGGACTCGGGCCAGGGTCGGTGAGATCGCAGTGGATCCCAGCGTGATCCCGCTGGGCACCAATGTGTACGTGGAAGGCTATGGGTTTGCCAGGGCCGAGGACACAGGCGGGAACATTAAAGGGAACACCATTGATGTTTACAAGAATTCGGAAAGCGCATGCCTCAATTGGGGCGTTCGCCATGTAACTGTTTATATCCTCAGCAAATAGCTGAACTGCAAAGGAGGGAGTATGAAAGAAGAAGTAAGCATGAAAAGAAAGGCAGCTTGTTTTGCCATCGCAGGGACCATGTTCCTCTCTGTTTTCGCTGCTACAGCCCCGATTTCAGCAGGAGCGGACACTACGCCGGGCGAAGCGGTGACTCAGGAAAGCCAGGAAGAAACGACTTCCAGCGATCAGGATAAAATATCGCTGAAAGCGCCGAAAAAGGTGCAAACAAAGGCTGTGAAGATGAAGACCATTCAGCTCCATTGGAAGAAGGTCAAAAATGCGGAGGGTTACGAAATTTTTCGAGCTGCGAAGAAAAATGGCCACTACAAAAAGATCGCCACAGTGAAAGGCCACAATAAAATCAGCTACAAAGACAAGAACCGTACTGTGGACAAGATGTATTACTATCGGGTTCGGGCATATGCTGGTGAATCTTATGGGCCATATTCTAAGAGGGTGCATGAGAAAGCGGCTCCGGCCAAGACCACAGTTAAGCTGAAAGCAGGGGAAGAGAAGATCAAGATTTCCTGGAAAAAAGCGGACAGCGCCCAGGGATACCATATTTATCGGGCAACGTCTAAAAAGGGCAAATATGTCCGCATTGCTAAAATAAAAGGGAAGAACGTGACCACTTTCACCAATCTGAATCTGAAAGGCGGCAAGAAATATTATTATCGGGTCCGTGGATACCACATGGTAAAGGGTAAAAAAGTTCTTTCCAGACATTCGGACACCGTGGGTGTGAAGGCCAAAAAAGTGAAGCTGAAAACCCATAAAAAAGGATTCAAGTACAAAAATAAATTCACTGTGAAAGCCTATGCTTACACAGGAGGCGGAACAACAGCGTCAGGAACCAAGGCGAGAGTAGGAGCCATCGCCGTGTCACCAAGCGTGATCCCGCTGGGCACCAAAGTGTACGTGGAAGGCTATGGGTTCGCCAAAGCTGAGGACACGGGCGGAAATATCAAGGGCAGGACGATTGACCTGTATTTCAATTCCGTTGGGGCATGCTATCAGTGGGGCGTTCGCCATAAGACCATTTATACGGGCGTGAGACGATAAGAGTTTCGGTTATCGGGAAAGAAAAAGAATAGGAAGTGAAAAGCGCGTGGCAGGGTTCATGCGCTTTTGTTTTTTTGTGTCTCATGCTATAATGGAGATACTTACGCTTGTACTGAGAAAGAGACATGACCAATACAGAACTCTCGATTGAAACACCGGAGGATCATTATGAATAAACAACAACTAGCGACAAAAATATGGGAGTCTGCGAATAGAATGCGTTCCAAAATAGAAGCGAATGAATACAAAGACTACATACTAGGCTTTATCTTCTATAAATTCCTTTCTGAAAAAGAAGTAAAGTATCTGAAAGAGAATGATTGGACAGATGAATACCTTCCTGAATTGACAGAGGAAGATGCGGACACGGTAGAGAGCATACAGAAAAACATAGGCTATTTTATTTCTTATGATAACCTTTTTTCTACCTGGCTGGAAAAAGGTAGAGATTTTAGCGTTCAAGATGTGCGCGACGCGCTTTCCGCGTTTAGCCGTTTGATCAATACAACGCATAAAGGCGTGTTTGAGGGTGTTTTTGATACCCTGCAAACAGGGCTCTCAAAACTTGGTGACAGTTCCGCTTCTCAATCTAGGGCAATCAGTGATCTGATCCATTTGATTAAAGACATTCCTATGGATGGTAAACAGGACTATGACGTTCTTGGGTTTATTTATGAATATTTGATCAGCATGTTCGCTGCCAACGCAGGAAAAAAAGCAGGTGAGTTTTATACGCCACATGAAGTGTCTTTGCTCATGTCTGAAATTGTCGCGGAGCATTTGAAAGACCGTACTGAAATTAAAATATATGACCCGACAAGTGGTTCAGGTTCCTTGCTGATTAACATTGGCAGGAGTGTCGCAAAATTCATTGAAAACGAAAATAACATTAAATATTATGCACAGGAATTAAAACAGAATACGTATAACCTGACTCGAATGAATTTGGTGATGCGCGGTATTCTGCCTGATAATATCGTGACTCGAAATGGAGACACTTTAGAGGAAGACTGGCCATATTTTGATGACAATGATCCTATTGGAACCTATGATCCTCTTTACGTAGATGCTGTCGTATCAAATCCTCCATACTCTCAGCCTTGGGATCCAACTGATAAAGAAACCGACCCCCGTTATGCGCGTTTTGGTCTTGCGCCTAAAGGAAAAGCTGATTATGCATTTTTGCTTCATGAGCTTTTTCACATTAAGAGCGATGGTATCATGACAATCGTTCTTCCTCATGGCGTTTTGTTCCGTGGTGGTGAAGAAGGCGAAATTCGTAAGAACCTTATTGAACAAAATCACATTGATGCAATTATCGGATTGCCAGCAAATATTTTTTTCGGGACCAGTATACCGACAATCATCATGATCCTAAAGCAGCGGCGTACAAATACTGATGTTTTAATTATTGATGCTTCTAAGGGATTCGCTAAAGTCGGTAAAAACAATAAACTCCGTTCCTCTGACATGAAACGAATCGTCGATGTAGTGACAAAGCGTGAAAACGTATCGAAATTTTCAAAAGTCGTTGGCAGAGATGAAATTAGAAAGAACGATTATAATTTGAATATTCCAAGATATGTTGACTCTTCCGAAGCAGCAGAGTCTTGGGACATTTTCGCGTCCATGCATGGCGGGATTCCTATTTCAGAAATTGATGAGCTAGGCGAATATTGGCTGGCTTTTCCGTCTTTAAAAAAATCATTATTTGAAAAAACGTCAGACGCATATTGCGAGTTGATTGTCGATGATGTGAAAAGGGTAATCAAAGAACATGATGACATCCAATTTTTTGAACAAAGCTATGCTGCTGCGTTCGATGGTTTTGACGAGTCTTTGAACAATAAATTAATTAACAAACTAGATGTTTTAAACATCTCAAAAACTGAAACCGTTCTTGCTGAGGATATCTTTGAACGTTTAAATGCGATTCCATTGGTCGATAAATATGAGGCATATCAATTGCTTGATGATAATTGGACGAAGATTGCGGTTGATTTAGAAATTATTCAAACTGAAGGTTTTGCGGCTACCAAAAAGGTGAATCCCAATATGATCGTAAAAAAGAAAAATGGCAAGGAACAAGAGATTCAGGAAGGTTGGGTAGGCTATATCATGCCTTTTGGTTTGATTCAAGACACGCTCCTTTTCGAGGATAAGGCAGAATTAAAAGCAAAAGAAAACAGACTTTCTGAAATCGCCGCAGAATATGAAGCGTTGCTGGATGCTTTGACTGAAGAAGAAAAAGAAGGTGATTATGTGAATGAAGCAAAAGACAGTTTTGTTTCGGCTGAGGTGAAGAAGGCCCTTAAGTCTGACAGCATCGAGCCCGAAACGAAAGCGAAGCTTCGTTCTGTGACCGAACTGAACGCTGAAGAAAAGCAACTGAAAGCAGCCATCAAGAAGGCATCAGGACTTTTGGAGGGAAAAACGAAAGATACAATTGAAAACCTTTCTGACGAGCAGGTTATGGAACTGCTCAAGCACAAATGGATTAAGCCTTTGGTTGAAAATTTGATGATGCTACCAGATGGCATTGTCAATGATTTAGTGTCAAAACTCGATGCGCTTGCTGGAAAGTATGAAACGACCTATGCTGAAATTGAATCGCAGATCGTCGAAACAGAGGCAGAACTTTGTGCTATGATTGATGAACTTGAGGGGAATGAGTTTGATCTGCTGGGTCTCCAGGAGTTCAAAAAAATGCTTGGAGGTGGGAAAAATGACTGAAAAAGCAGCAAAACCTCAAATTAGATTTGCAGGTTTCAATGGTGCTTGGGAACAGCGTAAGGCCAAGGATTTGTTTGTTTCGACAGCAGATAAAGGACATCCCGAGTTACCTGTTTTATCAGCAACACAAGATCGAGGAATGATTAGGCGAGATGAGAATAGCATAAATATCTTTCATGATAAGAAGAATGAAGAGGGCTATAAGAGAGTTCTTCCAGGGCAGTTTGTGATTCACCTTCGTTCTTTTCAGGGGGGATTTGCTCATTCTGCCATTGAGGGCATAACCTCGCCTGCTTACACAGTTTTCGACTTCTTGGAACCTGAAAAACACGACTCAAACTTTTGGAAATTTATATTTACTTCAAAAGAATTTATTAGATGTTTGGAAACTGTAACTTATGGGATTCGTGATGGGCGTAGCATAAGCTATGATGAATTCCTGACTATGAGGTTTGCGTTTCCATGCAAGCAAGAGCAAACAGAAATTGCTCAATATTTTTCAAACCTCGACCACCTCATCGCCCTTCATCAGCGTAAGTATGGAAAACTGACCCAAGTAAAAAAATCAATGCTTGAAAAAATGTTTCCGAAAAATGGAAAAAACGTGCCTGAAATTCGATTTAAAGGATTTTCTGACGTTTGGGAACAGCGTAAGTTTCGAGAAACAGTGGTGATTGAGCGTGGAGGTTCGCCCCGTCCGATTGAAGCCTTTATTACGCAGGGTGCCAATGGGCTGAATTGGGTGAAGATTGGAGATGCCCCAGAAATGGGGAATTGCATAACCCAAACATCAGAAAAAATCCGCCCAGAAGGACTGTCCAAAACGAGAGAAGTGCATCCTGGTGATTTGATTCTCTCTAACTCTATGAGTTTCGGAAAACCTTATATTATGGGCATAAATGGCTGTATTCATGATGGCTGGCTACTTATTAGGAATGAGAAGAAGATGTATGACTTGACCTTCTTATGTCATCTCCTCGGTACACAACAGATGTTGGCGCAGTACAAATCATTGGCAGCAGGAAGCACAGTCAATAATCTCAACAAAGAGCTTGTTGGGAACACCACTGTTTCGTTCCCAACAGTGCGGGAGCAGATAGCTATAGGAGATTTCCTTTCGCACCTCGACCACCTCATCGCCCTTCATCAGCGTGGGTTGGAAAAGCTGAAAAATATCAAAAAATCAATGCTTGAGAAGATGTTTCCGTAAAGGAGGGAAGTTATGATTCTATATCATGGCAGCAATGTGACAGTAAAAGAACCCAAAATCATGAAATCAAAAAGGTTATTAGATTTTGGAACAGGATTTTATCTTACTAGTGATTACAATCAAGCGAAGAAATGGGCTGTTCGCACTACGAGCAGACGTGAAGAGGGTGTTCCAACGATTTCTGTTTTCAGTATTATAGAAAGTGACCTCAAAAATTTGGAACTATTGACCTTTGATTCCGCAAACAAAGAGTGGCTCAAATATGTAGCCATGAATCGAACGGATCAATCAGCACAAGATTCCTATGATATTGTGATCGGACCAGTAGCCAATGATCAGGCGATTCGTACCGTAAACAACTATCTGAAAGGTTATTTCACGGAAGACATCGCAATTCAATTACTGCTTCCGCAAAATTTGAAAGATCAGTATACGTTCAAAACGGAAAAAGCACTATCAATTTTAAAATATAATGAGGTGGAGTTTGTATGAAACGATTAGAACCTGAAATGATAGATTATTATAACAATGAGGTGGTTATGATGATCGCAGAGAAATATGGATTTAGCGAGATGGACGCATTGAAGGCTTTTGTGAGTACTAAAACCCACGAAATGCTCGAAAACGCAGATTGTGGCATGACGGATTTTGGGGCAGAAGCGATCTTTGAAATTTGGGAATGTGAAAAAGTCACAGGTGATCCAAGAAACTCGGTATATATAAGAGGAGAGTGACATGACAGAAGAAATGAAATTTTTTATGTACTTGCTGGAATATTATGCTGCCTATAAAAATAAGAAGACTGGCGATGTTCTCAGAGAATGGGATGAATGTGGCATTACACAAAAAATATATGATAATTATTGGGTTTATCATACTGAACGAATTGAAAACGCATATATGGATATTGACAGTTTGGTAGAGACAGGAAAACCTGCGTGGTGATTAGACAAAAGGGTCATTCTTGGGAACAGCGTAAGTTGGGTGAGATATATCAGAAAATCAGAAATGCTTTTGTTGGCACCGCTACACCGTATTATGTTGATAATGGACATTTTTATTTGGAATCAAATAATGTTAAAGAGGGGCACATAAATAGAAATTCGGAAATTTTTATAAATGACGAATTTTATGAAAAGCAAAAAGAGAATTGGCTACACACAAATGATTTGGTGATGGTTCAATCTGGGCACGTGGGGCATACGGCTGTAATCTCTGAAACCCTTGATAATACGGCAGCTCATGCACTAATTATTATTGCAAATCCAAGTGAACAAATATGTCCTTATTTTGTAAATTATCAATTCCAATCACCGAAAGCAAGGATGGGTATTGATAACATTACAACAGGTAATACCATAAAGCACATTCTTGCATCTGATATGAAAAAATTTGAAATCGAAGTCCCTACTTATGACGAACAACTGCAAATTAGAGAGTTCTTTACCCACCTCGACCACCTCATCGCCCTTCATCAGCATAAGTGTGGAAAAACGGAAAATTTAAGCGTGAGATATCTAAAGAAACATTGGTTAGAGAGCAAATGCATGGACGTTGGATACTGGAAAGGAAAACACAATGATTTTTAATAAAGAGTCGGATTTTGAAACAGCTTTGATCAAGATTCTTTCTGAAAAAGGCTGGGATAAAAAAGTTCTGCGCAACTACTCCGAGCAGGAGCTATTGCAAAATTGGGCGGACATTCTTTTTGAAAACAATAGGGGTATTGACAGGCTCAATGATTATCCCCTAACGGATAGCGAAATGCGGCAGATTTTAGAACAGATTGAAAATTTAAGAACGCCGTCAAAACTAAATGCTTTCATCAATGGAAAAAGCGTTTCCATCGTTAGAGACAATCCGGCTGATGAACTTCATTTTGGAAAGGAAGTGAGTTTGAAGATTTATGACCGGCGTGAAATCGCCGCTGGTCAGAGTCGCTACCAAATTGTCCAGCAGCCCAAATTTCCGACAAAATCAAAGATGCTCAATGATCGCCGCGGGGATTTAATGCTGCTGATTAATGGTATGCCAGTGATTCATATTGAACTAAAGAAAAGCGGAATCCCAGTGAGCAGGGCTTGCAATCAAATCGAAAAATACGCACATGAAGGTGTTTTCAGCGGCTTATTTTCTTTAGTGCAGATTTTTGTTGCCATGGAACCAAAGGAAACGGTTTATTTTGCGAACCCCGGTCCAGATGGGAACTTTAATCCTGCTTACTATTTCCATTGGGCTGATTATAACAACGAACCCATCAACGAATGGGACAAGATCGCATCTTCTTTGCTCTCCATTCCCATGGCTCACGAGTTGATTGGTTTTTACACCGTGGCAGATGATTCAGATGGGATCTTAAAAGTAATGCGCAGCTATCAGTATTTGGCGGCAAGTGCGATTTCTGACAAGGTTTCAAAAACAAAATGGAAAGATCATGATCAGCTTGGAGGCTACGTATGGCACACGACTGGTTCAGGAAAAACTATGACTAGTTTTAAGTCTGCTCAGTTGATCGCGGGTTCAAAAGATGCGGACAAAGTGATTTTTCTCATGGATAGAATCGAGCTGGGCACACAGTCACTCAAAGAATATCGTGGTTTTGCTGATGAGAATGAGGCTGTTCAAGCAACGGAAAACACAGGCGTGCTTATTACGAAGCTAAAAAGCGCGGATCCTGCTGACACGTTGATCGTCACCTCAATACAGAAGATGAGCAATATTAAAGATGAAGCGGACGGGCTGAACGCAAGGGACATAGAGCATATCAATGAAAAGCGCATTGTGTTCATTGTTGACGAAGCGCATCGTTCTACTTTTGGAGAAATGTTGATCACAATCAAGACGACTTTCTCAAAAGCGATTTTTTTCGGATTCACAGGAACGCCGATTCAGGATGAAAATCAAAAGAAGAAAAACACCACGACAACTGTTTTTGGCAGTGAACTACATAGATATAGCATTGCTGATGGCATTCGTGACGAGAATGTTCTCGGTTTTGATCTTTACAAGGTGCCGACTTTTAAGGACAAAGATGTGCGCAAGGCTGTGGCCTTAGAAAAAGCGAAAGCGCGATCCGAGGAAGAATTAATTGATGATCCAGAGAAAAGCAAAATATTTTATAAATATATGGATGCAAGCCAGATTGGAATGGCGGGACATTTTGATCGCCGGGGCAATTATGTGAAAGGAATTGAAGATTATATACCACGGAAACAGTATCAAACGAGGGAGCACACAACCACCGTTGTGAAAGACATTTTGGACAATTGGTTCACGCTCAGTCATCATGGTAAATTTCATGCCATCTTTGCCACCAGCAGTATTCCAGAGGCGATCAACTATTATAGAATGATCAGAAGCATGAAGCCAGAATTAAAAATAACGGCTTTGTTTGACCCAAACATTGATAATAGCGGCGGTGCTATATTGAAAGAAGAAGGTCTCGTGGAAATTATTAAAGATTATAACTTTCAATATGGTCAGGATTTTACGGTTCCAACCTTTGCGAAGATGAAAAAAGACATCGCGGCTCGTTTAGCTCATAAAAAACCTTATGAGCGGATTGTGCGCGAACCTGAAAAACAGATTGACCTGCTCATCGTTGTGGATCAGATGCTGACCGGCTTTGATTCAAAGTGGATCAACACGCTTTACATGGATAAAGTGCTTTTGTATGAAAACATCATCCAAGCATTTTCGCGAACAAACCGCTTATTCGGTCCAGACAAGCCTTTCGGAACTATCAGATACTATCGTAAGCCGAGTACAATGGAACGCAATGTCAATGCGGCGGTTAAACTGTATTCAGGAGACAAGCCTTTCGGTTTATTTGTTCAACGCCTTACGGGAAACTTGAAAAAAATGAACGAGTTGTTTATTGGTATTTCAGAGCTGTTCGCCAATGCGGGAATTGAGAATTTTGAAACGTTGCCCAAAGAGGTGGCCGTATGTAAAAAGTTCGCGAAAGATTTCAAAGAACTGAACGATTATCTGGAGGCTGCGAAAGTGCAAGGTTTTAAATGGGATGTATCGGTCTATAAGAATCAAGAGACCGGAGAAACAATTGAAATGGCTTTCAATGAAAAGGATTATTTGGTATTGGTATTACGTTATAAAGAACTTTTTGGCAGCAGTGATGAATCTGCGGGCGAAGATGAAGTTCCTTACGATCTTTCTGGCTACATTACAGAAATTGACACCGGACGGATTGACGCCGATTATATGAATTCTCGTTTTGAGAAATATATGAAATTACTTAATCTTGATGGAGCGTCACAAGAAGTGATTGAACAAGCGGAGGCAGAGCTTCATAAAACATTTGCTACGCTTTCACAAGAAGAGCAGAAATACGCGAACATATTTCTCCATGATATTCAGCGAGGCGATGTGACTGTTATGGAGGGAAAGTCCTTTCGGCATTATGTCATGGAATATTTATCAAAGGCCAAAGATGATCAAATCCATAGATTAGCAACTGCGTTGGGTCTTGATGAAGCAAAATTGCGAAATATTATGGGTTTAAAACGAAACTCTGCGAATCTCAATGAGTTTGGGCGATATGACGAACTGAAGAAAACCGTGGATAAGGCAAAAGCAAAGGAGTATTTTGAAAAGATAGAAGGGATAAAGATCATACCACCCAAAGTCAATGTCAAAGTTGATAAGTTGCTTCGTGCATTTATCCTTGACGGCGGCTTTGAAGTTAAGCAAGGGGAAAATAAAGAATAAGAAAGCACGTGTTGAAGGAGTCAAGATTTTTCTTGGCTCTTTTGCTATTTCTTAAAGTCATGATCGCTGCATCAGCGCAAGTGAATGTTTATATGTGAGAAGGAGGACCTTATGCTGAATAACATAGAAAAGACAGATTTATTTTACCATTACTACGCTCAATGGATCACCGTTTATAAGGAAGGAGCGATAAGAAAGGTGACAATGGACAAATATCTTCTTACACAATCTTGGCTTGAACGATTAGCGCCAGACCTAAAAGTGTGTGAACTCTCAAGAATTACATATCAAAAGTTGCTGAATGACTATGCGCAATCGCATGAACGGCAGACAACCATGGATTTTCACCACCAACTGAAAGGCGCAATTTTAGATGCTGTCGATGAGGGGCTGATTGAACGTGACCCGACACGAAAGGCAATCATCAAAGGGAAAAAGCCAAGACCTAAAAAGACGAAATATCTTAATCAGTTTGAGCTGCACATGCTTCTTTCAGATTTGGAGTTAGGGCAAGAATTAAATTGGGATTGGTTTATCCTGCTGGTTGCAAAAACAGGCATGCGTTTTTCTGAGGCACTGGCCATTACGCCAAAGGATTTTGATTTTTCGAGGCAGTCTCTTTCCATCAATAAGACTTGGGATTATAAAGGTGAAGGTGGATTTCTACCTACTAAAAATCAATCGTCGATAAGAAAAATCCAAATTGATTGGCAGCTTATTATTCAGTTTTCGACTTTGGTTAAAGAATTGCCTGAAGATGAACCGATCTTTATAGAAGGTAAAGTCTATAATTCGACGGTCAATGAGATTCTAGCTCGGCATTGCAGAAAAATTCAAGTACCAATTATCTCAATTCACGGATTACGTCATACGCATGCGTCACTTCTTTTGTTCGCAGGAGTTTCAATTGCGAGTGTGGCTCAGAGGTTGGGGCATTCGAGTATGACAACAACGCAAAAAACATATCTACATATCATTCAGGAACTTGAAAACAAAGACGTGGATTTGGTTATGCGTTCCTTATCAAGTTTGAACTGAGTAATCATATATGCGCTGATGGAGTGGTAAAATATTAGCCACCTGCCCCATAAAGTGACAGGATCACTAAGGCAGGTGGCTTTCCATGTGTTTTCATCAACATGCGGCAACGCTTTTGCTGCCATGGCATTTACAGAACCTTCCAACAGTCGATTACCGCAAATGCTTTTCCAGCAGATCCATGAAGGTGTCCAGACCGTCCCGCTTGGGAAAGATGGCCCGAGCGGAGATGGCGTTACCGCCGCCTTTTCCATTGTAAATCGAGGCGTTTTCCTTCACCAGCTTGCCGCAGTCCGTGTTGCCATTGGAAAACAGCAGCAGCGTGTTGTCTTGAGGAGAAACGATCAAAAGGAGTTTCTCGATTTTTTCGATCAGGGGCCGCCCAATGTTCAGCAAGTCGTCTGTCTTCATATCGTCGAATTCATAGGTCAGGATCCGGGCGGGATCAGCAGAGACTCCTAAAGCCGCCAAATCCTTTTCAATAGCTTCAATGCGGCTGCGGATCACCGATTGACGCAGCAGGTGCAATTCATTTTTCACAGCTTTGGCCCTGGCTTCCTGTTTGTCGATCTTATCTGTCAGATCGTCCATGCCCGCAGAAAAACGTTTACCCAGATTGGTCACCAGGTCGTGCTTGGCGTCATAGTCCAGCAGAGCCCGCTTTCCAGCTTCAAAATAAATGCGGAACATGCCTTTGTAGCGCTCTACTTTGTACAGCTTCACAAGTCCCACCTGCCCTGCGGTGGATGGATGGGTGCCGCAGCAGGCCACGCAGTCAGCGGCGTTTTCAACGCTTCCCACGCAGACGATGGAAATTTCCTCATCAATGGCCAGAGCCTTTCGCAGAGGCATTTTTTCCGCCTCTTCCCTGGTTTCAAAGCGGCGCACGGTCACAGGCGCATTAGACCAGATGACTTCATTGGTACACAGTTCGGCATGCTTTGCCATTTCCCAGGTGATTTCTGTGATCTCCGGCTTTTCTTCCAGAGAAATGTCAATGGTCATGTAATCCTGCCCCATGTGAAAGCCTCGGTTGATACCACCAAACTCCCTGAAACAAATTCCGGAAAGAATATGTTCTCCGCAGTGGCGCTGCATGTTGTCGAACCGGCGCTTCCAGTCAATGCGGCAGGCCACTTCCTGGCCCTCCTTGAGACTGGCGGCATCGGGCGCGGAAAGCCGGTGCCAGACCAGATCCTTTTCTTCAAATACCTCTATTACTTCCAGGCCGTTCATGGTGCCCAGGTCGCAGCTCTGCCCCCCGCCAGTAGGGAAAAAGACCGTCTGGTCCAAAAGGATCCGGTCCTCTGCGATAGAAAGGATTCGGGCAGAGCATTCCTGCTGATATACGTTTTGTTGGTACAATTTTATGGTGTTCATAACATCTCCCTTTCATTGTTCTAATTGATAGATCGTAGAGCGCGTCAAGTTTCATAAAATAATTGTAATATAAATTCGACAAAAAAGTCAATGTTAGGCTGTCCAAACAAATCAACTTGTTATATAATATGATAAATATGTACTAATTTGCTATAGAATAAGTGCGGACTTCCCTTCATACAATTTACTATGGTTGGAGGTGGAGTTATGAAAAAACGATTGACGCAGGCAGTCATTTGCGTGTGCATGCTGGCGGTCATCGCTGCGTGCGTACCAGGATATGGGATCATCGCCAAGAGCGTAGCAAGCGTCATGGCTGGTGACGTGCTCTTGCTGGATCCAGGTCACGGCGGCATGGACGGAGGCGCGGTCAGCAGCAGAGGCGTGTCGGAAAAGGATATCAACTTGGCCATTGCTGAAGAAGTGAAAGCCTTGGCCGAAGCCGCGGGCTGGAAGGTGATCATGACTAGGGAGACGGACAAGGCCTTGGGAGAAGGCACTGGCACCATCCGCAGTCAGAAGACCCAAGATCTGAAAGCTAGGCGAGAGCTGATCCAAGACACGAAGCCGCAGCTGGCCATCAGCATTCATCTCAACAGCTTTACCGCGGATCCTTCTGTCAGAGGGCTTCAGACCTTTTACCCTGGTTCAGGAGGAAACAAGGCGGTTTTAGAAAAGAGCAAGCTGCTGGCAGAACACCTGCAGGAAAAGACCATGGCGCGGATCCAAAGCGGCAAGGAGCGAGTGCCCCTGGCAAAAAACGATACCTTTCTTTTCAAAGAAGTATCGTGTCCCCTTGCTTTGATGGAATGCGGCTTTTTGTCGAATCCTCAAGAGGCGGATCTGCTGCAGAGCAGCGATTATCAGCAGAAATTAGCCCAGGGGATCTTTGACGGGATCACAGCTTTTACTGGAAAAACGCCTCACAAGGACATAGATTTGGTAGACAGCGCAAAGGATTCGGGCTTAAAAGAAAAAAGCCAAGATTGACTTGCCGCACAGGAACATGATCTGCCTATTTTCGCCATATCAATAAAACTTGTCACTGAAAGAGAAGCGGCAAGGCCAGCTTCGTTTCATCATATCGAGAATAAAAGAAGCAGTTTCTTCACAGCAAGGAGGATAAAAATGTTAAAGGAAAAAAATATCTACAAAGATGAATTGCCCGTCAATGTGGTAGTGGCCAATATCGAAGAATACCCGATCCATTTTCACGATGACATGGAAGTGGTGTATGTTTTGGATGGGAGCGTGACCCTGCGAAATGGATATTATACGTATACGCTCAAGCAAGGCGATATTTTTATCCTCAATGATCGGGAGATGCACAGCTTTACCAGCACAGGCGAAAAGAACATGGTCATGATGCTCCAGCTGGACTTGAGTTATTTCTCCAAGTATTACGATAGTTTGAAAAACAATTTTTTTGTCACGGACATGGAAGATGACAGCGATGAGAGCCTGGAAGTCCTTCGCAGCATCCTGGCCCGCATTATGATGGAAATTTTGCAGAAAGGGTATGGGTACGAGCATAAGGTCATTGAAAGCGCCCACAATCTGATCGCCTGCTTGATGTCAGATTTCCAGTATTTCGTCATGGAGGATGGGAAATTCGTCAACGAGGCAAAGAACAAAGGCAACAAGATCCTGGCAGGCCGGCTGAACCGGATCACTGATTATATGTACGACAACTATTCCCGCAAGCTGACTCTCAACGAAATCGCTGAACGGGAACACCTGAGCATCTATTATTTGTCCCATGTGATCAAAGAAGCCACTGGGCTGAGCTTCCAGGACCTTCTCAGTTTCATCAGAGTGGAGGAATCGGAAAAGTTGCTGCTGGGCACCAGCAAGAAGATCGGCGCCATTGCGGAAGAAACCGGCTTTTCCGCAGTGCGGTATTACATCAAACACTTTCAGACCTGGTACGGCATGCATCCATTGGAGTACCGCAAGCAGTTCACTGGAAAGATCAGCAGCAGGGAAACTTTGGCCCAGTACCAGCGGAGCACGCCTACTGAGATCGAGGAGGCCATCCGCCAGCAGGTAAAGGGCGTTTATACGGATTATATCAACAAACAGAAGGCAAGGCCCGTGATCGTGGATGTGAATATTTATGAGGATGATTATATGGGGCTGCGGACAAAGCGCAATGGGCTGCAGGAGCTGATGGAACGGGAAAACATGCTGCCTGTGGCTGGTCCTTACGAACTGCTGAAAAGCCTGGGGGAGACGGTCATCGCTTCGGGTCCTAACTACATGGTGACTACTGGTTCCAAATTTCCTGGTTCCCTGAACAACTTGAGCATCCTGGTCTACAATTTCAGTGAAGCAGTGGAGACGGATCTGAAAAACACCAGGAGCAAGGAAAGCACTTTAAACATTATCCGCAAATACGAGGAAGAGATCGAGTTTCTAGCTCGCTGCTCCGGACTTTCCGGAGAGTTTCGCATTTCCAGATACAAAACTTTTCGTCATAAAATTATTTCTGACTTGGAAGCGCAGATCCATCCACATAGCACTTACAGCAGGAGAGAAGAGCTGGTCAGTCAGTGGACCTCTCTTCCGGTCATTGAATTCGCGGAGTTCACCAGCTCTGACACCCTGAGTCTGCGTACCACGTTGAAAGGTTTCAGTGCAGAATTGTTGCTCATAGATCGGAAATGACAGCAAGTTAGTATCATATTAGAGCAAAACCATAGTTGAAATTTTCAGATACCTTTGGTAACATTAAGACAACAAAAACGAATCACATAGAGTTAAAACATGTTTGGAGGTAAAAGAAGATGAAATTACTTATTATTGGAGCCGGCGGCGTAGGAACATCAGCAGCTACAATCATCAAGAGAAGAGGCGCAGAAGCTGATTGGGCAGAAAAAGTAGTAGTTGCGGACTATGACGTGGCTCGTGCGGAAAAAGTAGCTAATGAAATCTGCGGCGGCGGAAAATTCGTGCCAGCTCAGATCAACGCTATGGACGCTGACAGCATCAAAGCAGTCGTAAAAGAACACGGCATCACATTTGCCATGAACGCATGCGACCCAAGAATGAACCAGACTATCTTCGACACTTGCCTGGAATGCAAGATCGGATATCTTGACTGTGCTATGACTCTGGGAACAGAACATCCTGAAAAGCCTTACGAACTGACTAACATCAAACTGGGTGACTATCAGTTTGCGAAGCAGAAGGAATGGGAAGCTTCCGGAAACATCGCAGTATGCGGTTCTGGTGTTGAACCAGGAATGGCTGACGTATTCGCAAAATACGCACAGAAGCACCTGTTTGACAAGATCGACAGAGTAGACGTAAGAGACGGCGACAACTATGGAAACACAGATTCCGACTTTGGATTCTCCGTATGGACAACGATCGAAGAATGTCTGCAGCCGCCAGTAATCTGGGAAAAGAACGAAGAACATCCTGAAGGACACTGGTTCTGTACAGAACAGTTCTCTGAACCAGAAGTATTCAACTTCCCTGGCGGAATCGGCGACGTAGAAGTTGTAAACGTAGAGCACGAAGAAGTACTGTTAGTACCGAGAGAAATCGACTGCAACCGCGTAACATTCAAATACGGCGTACCGGCTGAATTCAGAAGAAAACTGTTAGTTCTCCACGAATATGGACTGGCTGACAAGAGAACGAAGATCAAGGTTGGAGACGCTGAAATCACTCCAAGAGACTTTGTCTGCAAAGTAATCCCTAGCCCAGTAGACGCGACTATGACTATGACAGGAAAAGGCTGCGCCGGCACATGGGTAACAGGATGGAAAGACGGAAAATACAGATCCATCTATCTGTATCAGGTTGCTGACAACCAGGATTGCATCCAGAAGTACACAACGAACTCTGTAGTAGCACAGACTGCTGTAGGCCCAGTTATCATGATGGAACTCATCGCAAAAGGCATCTGGAGCGACGCAGGCGCATGGGGACCAGAACACTTTGATCCAGATCCATTCGTAGAAAGACTGGCGAAGTATGAATTCCCGGCTGGAATCAGAGAAATGGATTCCGAATACGCAGACATGGTAAACGAACAGGCTATGCTGGATCTGCTGAAATAAGGCAAAAGATTTTTGCAATATCATGTGAATCATTAATAAAAAGAACTCACCCGCAAGCATTGCGCTTGCAGGTGGGTTCTTGATTTTTTGGTGGGAAGGCGAGGTGAATGAAGTAAGAAAAAAGGGGATGTTTATCGGGCTATTCCTGAATAAAGATAATAAGGAAAATTATAGAAAAAATGAATGTAAAGTATTTACAAATCGGCTCTGATAATGTAAAATAATAGGAAACCGATATAAAATTTACAACAAGGAGGCAGGCAATGGCACTCACACTAAAAAACGACGTGATATTCAAAGCGGTGTACGGAAGAGAAGACGAAGACTGCAAAGAAGCGCTGATCGGCATGCTGAACCTGATTTTGGATCGGAAAACCGACCCCATCAAATCCGTCACCTATCGGAACCCCTTCAACGTTCGGGAAACGGATTCCCAGAAAGAAGGAATCCTGGACATCAAGGCGGAGACGGACCGAGGCGAACTGCTAGACATCGAAATGCAGTTCGCGGAAGACGATGAAATCATCGAAAGAAACCTCTATTACCATTGCGGCATGGTGACGCAGGGATTGGCAGCGGGCGAGAAATATGGTAAACTGAAAAAAACCATCAGCATACTGTTGCTGAACTTCACCCGCTCGGAGAAAAGCGAGAAATTCCACACCCGCTTCATGCTCAAAGAGCCTGACACAGGAGAAATCCTGACAGAGCTATTCCAGATGCACTACATTGAACTGCCTAAAGTGAACCCGGAAGGCAAACCGGTCAGCGAGCTTAGCGACGTGGAGCAATTCCTGGAGTATTTGAAATACGCTGGCGAGCCTGGAAAAGAGGAATATGTGGAGGAGTTGAAGCGGCAGGGTGGAAAGGAGATCCAAATGACGGACACAATCATGCACAAGGTGACGGAAGACGAGCTCCTGAAGGAAAAAGCCATCGCCAGAGACAAGTTTCTCCACTGGCAAGCCAGCATCGAACGGCAGCGGAAACGCCAGGAGGCGGAGAAGGCTGAGCTTCTTCAGCAATTGGAGAAAGTAGAGGCGGAAAAGTGTCAGTTGGAAAAAATGAATCAACATCTAAAAGTGACAAGCTTACACTTGGAAACGACTAGCAGCCAAACCAGTAGTCAATTAAAGCGTGCTATCCAAAGCATGGCCGCCGCTGGAATGAATGCGGCGCAAATCGCAGAAACGATCGGCATGCAGGAAGCGGAAGTGGAGCAATATCTCTCTTAAAGATCAGTAAAGCCATCTGTGAAATCCGCATAGCTTTCAGGCCAGCCGCATAGACTGGAAAGAGAGAAAGGCGGCTTTATGAGACAGAGAGCAGCGGCAGGGCTTTTGCTGATTTTGGCGATCATCACCTTCTACAATATGACCATATGGCAGAAGTCTTCATCTATCCGAGAACACCCACCAGTAAAAGGCGCAGCAGGCGCACAGTTTTATTATCATGAAGACATCAATCCCTTTTACCCCGATCTTGCGCCTTACGGCAAAACAAAGAAGGGATACATAACAGGAAACTGCACCTGGTATGCCTGGGGCAGGGCATGCGAAATAGCGGACAGGCAGCTTCCTCATATGTTTATTGGAAACGCAGGTACTTGGTGGGACCAGAATAGGAAGCGAGGATGGTATCCTTATGGACAGGAACCAAGGCGAGGGGCTATCGCTTGTTATGCCACTCATGTGGCCATTGTGGAGCAGGCAGAGCCTTTGATCGTTTCAGAGTCAGGCTGGAAGGTGGCAAAGAAAAAAGAAGAGATCCATTTTAACTGCGGCACCCCATGGAACAAAGAGGAAGAAATCGTAGGATACATATACATCATTTGAATATTTTTCACTAGAAATGTGATCTTACTTTCCTGAACGCACTATGACTCCACGCTTCGTAGATTGCGCTCCTTCGGTCTAAATGATATCCTTTTAACCATAGAGACGACATGTTTGTGATAGACACAGTTGTTCAAAGAAAGGATATAAGGAGGAGCACCTATGAAAGTAACAGTATTTAACGGAAGTCCTGCTGGCGCGAACAGCGCCACCAATGTGATTGCGGAAGCATTTTTGAAAGGTGCGTCCCAGACCGGAGCGCAAACGGAAAACATTTATTTGAAAGACTATGACATCATCCAGTGTCAGGGCTGTTTTGCCTGCTGGTTTCAAACGCCTGGAACATGCGCATTGTCAGATGACATGAAAGATCTGTTGGTCCGCTATAACCAATCGGATATTGTATGTCTAGCCACGCCAGTGTATACTTGGAACATGACTGCGCTGCTAAAGAATTTCGTGGATCGCCTTGCACCCTTGAAATGTCCCCATATCATAGAGAAACAGGGAAATTTCGATCTTGAAGACAGCCAGGCTAAAACGCAGAAATTCGTTATTTTGTCCAATTGCGGTTTCCCGGGAGAAAACAATTTTGAAGTGATGAAGGCTGCTGTCGCCTGCTGTGATCCATGTCTTGCAATTTATCGAAACTGTGGGAAACTGCTGAAAAGCAAAAATCCTTCCATTTTGAAAGTGGTTCAGGATTGGCTGAAAAGTGTGGAACAGGCGGGGCGAGAAATGGTGTTAGAGGGGAAGGTTTCCAAGGACACGGAGAGTGCTTTGCGTGCGCCGCTGATGTCAGTCGCAGACTACGTGGCGTTTCTCGGAATGTAGCTTTGGAAGGCTGGGAGGAACACATATGGAAATCAAGGAAGTCACGGAAAGAACGCCAGTACTGATTGAGCGATTGTTAGAAGTCTGGGAAGGCTCGGTAAAGGCCACGCATCTATTTTTGTCAGATCGTGAAATAGAACAGATCAAGCATTATGTTCCCCAGGCATTGGAGGAAATCCCCAATTTGATTATTGCGGCGGAGGAAAGTGGGCTGCCAGTGGCTTTTATGGGCATTGAGGGACAGAAGCTGGAGATGCTGTTCATCGCACCTGAGGAGAGGGGAAAAGGCTATGGAAAAAGGCTGCTCCAATACGGGATCGAAAACCATGACATCCGTGAGCTGGCGGTCAATGAGCAGAATCCACAGGCAAAGGACTTTTATGAACACATGGGTTTTCAGGTCTATAAAAGAACCGAACAAGATGAGCAGGGTGGATTCTATCCGCTGTTATATATGCGGTTGAATGGATAAATGCTGATCTGGGGCGAGGTGATTTTCAGTTGTTTTTTCACCTGCCCCTTTTTAGCTGCCAATGATTGTCTGGTTTTCGTATGCGGATGCCGTCAGTTTCCCAGCCATGCGGTCAGTTCGCTGTCATCCGGACTGCTTGCCCGTAGCCCGTCTTTGATAGCTGCACCAGGCTCGGCCTGTTTTATACTTTCCACTGCCTGGGAAATTCCGCTGCCGCCAGAGGTGCAGAAAGGCATGACGGTTTTGCCGGATAAATCGTAAGTGTCAAGAAAAGTGTCAATAATCCGTGGCGTGGTTCCCCACCAAATAGGAAAGCCAAGATATAGCGTGTCATATGCGGCTATGTCGATTGCGTCGCTGCCTATGGTTGGGCGTACGGATGCATCGTTCATTTCCTTGTTGGCACGGCAATCGTCATTGTTATAGTCCAGATCTTCATCCGTGTAAGGCTTTTCTGGAACGATTTCATACAGCTCCGCGCCTGTGAGATCCGCTATTTTTTCGGCAACAGCTTTCGTGTGGCCGGTGCAGGAAAAGTAGACCACTAAGCTTTTGGAGCCAGCATTTGGGGAATCAGATCCCTGGCTGGCGGCTTTCGTTTCTTGACTTGCGGTTTCCTTTTCAGCGCTGCCACTGCTGCCGCACGCTGCTAAAGACAGCAGCATAGCGAAGATCACCAGCAAAGAAAATATTTTTTTCATGTCAAAAACTCCTTTCAAAATTTTTCTGGTTGCGTAGTATCGTACAAGGGCGTTCCCTGATGGAACAGGTTTATTATATAGCGGCTTTTGGTCTGTGTCTAATGCTTCTGTTTTATGATTCCATATGCCTTTTGGGTATGGTGCGATTCTGCGTTCTGATCCATTCTGGTCAGGCCTTTTTCTTGCAGCTTTCCAGCAAACGGCGGGTTCCCGTAATTTCAGCGTCCACTAAATCCATCATCCTTTTCACGTTTGCGGCATGGAGCGCAGGCACCTGGCTTTCCCACAATGGGTTCACCTGCTTTTGGATCCCTTCCCGGTATTTTTGCAAAAGATCGAGGCGTTTTTGTAAAAGTTCCTGCTGCTGCTCGGGTGGAAAGACGCTGAGGAAAAAGGCGGCGATGGAGAAGATATTGGTATCATAATTGAACTGTAAAATAGAGGCCCGCAAGGTGTCCTCAAACGCGGCTCTGCCTTGATCGGAAAGGCGGTACACAGTGCGGTCCGGCATGTTTCCCACCTTTTCTGCGGTGCCCAATAAAAGCCCCTTTTTTTCAAGGGTTTTCAGTGTGGAATAAACAGTCGAATCAGCGATGTGGAACCACCATTTGACGTTCATGTAGTCCAAGCGCTTGATGATTTGGTACGCATTGAGCGGCTTTTCATAAATAAGGCCTAAAAGCATGGTTGCGGGTTTTGATAACATGATGCGTTCTCCTTGACAGTCAATTGATTTTATAGTACTTTATATATAGAGTACTTGGTATAAACACTATTATCATAGCACAGGGAAACTGAAAATGGAATGCTGAAAGAGAAAATTTTGCGGGTCATAGTGGAGAATGTGTGGTAGATTTTCGTGTGGCAGCGTTTGTGTATAAGGCGATTTGCGCGCCTGCTTGTGAAATTCAAGGCCAAAGCGACGATATAGAAAGGGCTACATCAATCATGAAAAGCTTTGTAAAAACAGGTGAAAGGAATTGAAAATGAATCAACGAAAAACAATTGCCTGCTGCGTTTGCCTCGAGATTATGGTGATCCTTTGCGTGGCGCTGGCAAATATGTATCCGAGGCCATTGTGGTATTTTTTCTGCTATAATCTTTTGTATGGTGTGGTGTTCAGTTTCCTGGTCCCCATGTTTTTACTGCGCAAAGAAAAAAATCTGTTTGCCCTGATGGGTTTTACATTCTTTGGCAAGAGGCAGCTTCTGGTTTTAGTGATATTCGCCAATTTTTCAGTGGGCGGCCAGCTGATCCCTATGGCGGCCGCTGGCAGAGCGATCCCCTGGGGCCTGCTTCCTATGGGCATTGTGCCGCTGATCATGACCACGTTTTTTGAGGAATTCTTGTTTCGAGGATTCTGCCAAACCAGATTGGAAAAAGCCTTCGGGCCATTGCCAGCGATCTTTGCTTCCGGGCTGATGTTTTCCCTTTACCACCTGGGATACCCTGGGTTTCGCACCTTGGGAGACTTGCTGCTGCTGTTGGCCGTTGGCATAGGGTTCGCTGCTGCGTACAAACTTTCCGGCAGCAATTTGATCGTGGCCTATTTTGTGAACCTTCCCAACGCCTTTGTGACGTATATGCTAAAATTTGAACAGTTTCCATCGATGAAGCTGTCATCGACTGTAGCCAGCGGCGTTACGTTGTGTCTTGTGGCCATCGTTTTTATTGTACTTGCGGTGTTGGGGAAGATCAATGATAAGGGAAAAAGGAAACGGGAGAGTGGAGGTGCGGTATGACTTGGATGTCTTTTGTCTGTTTGGCTATTGGTTTCTTGATTGGGATCATATCCAAAGATGAGCGATTTCTAAAAGGGGTGGATCGTGTTTCCACCATTGCGATTGCCATGCTGATGTTCAGCATGGAACTGGGGATTGGCATTGATCAGACGATTTTCGATGAGCTGTTCAAAATCGGTTTTCAATGCCTGGTCATATCTTGCTGCGCCATTTCATGCAGCGTGGCCTTGACTATCGTTTGCGAGAAAACAGTGCTGCCATTAAAAAAGGTCGATGAGGAGCTGAGTAAAAAGAACGTGGAGCTGAGCCAGGGAGCGGCGCAAGATGGAAAACCGGACACGCTGCTGGTTTGGCTGATGCCAGCTTGTATTATTGCGGGCCTTTTGGCTGGCGCAGCTTTTAGGATCAGCGTTGCCTATGCTTTCGTGGACAAATCCATCACCGTATTTCTGATCGTGCTGTATGTATGCGTGGGCATCTCACAGGGAGCAAACAAAGAAGTCTATCGGTTTATCCGCTTGCTGGGGATGAAGATACTCTTTCTTCCGGCAGCGATTTTAGTAGGCAGCATACTTGGCGGGTATGTCGCAGGCATGCTGCTGGGGATCCCTGGGCAGTATCGGTCATATCTGCGGGCGGCATGAGCTACTATAGCATCACAGGGGCGTTTATGACGGAGGCCTACGGGCTGGAAGTAGGCGCATATGGTTTCTTGGTGAACGTGATGCGGGAATTTTTGACTGTGCTGATGCCGGTTTTGGTGAAGATCAGCAAGGGCAGCCCGATCGCAGGGGGAGCTGCGGGGAACATGGATACTATGTTGGCTCCGGTGACGAAATTCGTAGGAGTCAGGTTGGGACTGGTGACGCTGGTGACGGGCACGGTGCTGACGTTTGTGGTGCCGTTTTTGCTGCCGCTGATGGCGGCGGTGGGGTGAGGAAGTTTTTGTGTTGGGAGGGTAGATGAGGGGCTTGTTTCTTTTGTTATGGTATTGATTGGGGGTTGATGAAATAATGGAAAATATAGAGCTACAAAGAAGGAAAAGGAAGAATTTTAAAATTATTGGGTTTACATCTTTGAAAATGTGACAAATTGTTCGGAATTGCAACAGGTTAGTAGTGGAGAAATTGTGATGAGGTGTGGTATGATTATCAAAATAACTATAAGATAATAGATGATTAACATTTAATATTGAAGGTGGCATATACATGGTATTAAAAATTTGGGTAGGAAAAAGAGAATCAGATATATTGACTTATAAATACTTTGACATATCAATTACATTTTGGGGGAGTTCTAATAATAGAAACCATTCTTATTGCACTACTGAACGATTAAAAGATAACTATGGGAACGATTTTACACACTATGTATTAAAGCTCTTACTACAATATATAGAGCAATCTCCAAAAAGGAGTATCGAAATTCATTTTTATAATAACTCATTTGCATACAAATTAATAAAATTAGAACCTATTTTAAAGAATTATATTGTTAATATAAATTCTCAAAGAATTTTTGATATTGTAAGGCATAAAACCTTATCCAGAGTATGGTTGCAAAATACCGTTGAAGTACCTCAGTTTATTTATTTGTCAAAACATGAATGTCAGTACGACAAATTAGTAGATAGATTTCCCCATTATAACAAATTTATCATTCAAAAAAGTATTTCTGGTGGAGGAAATGGCACCTATCTACTCTGTGCAACTAATTGGGAAGATATCATTTATAATCTTAACAATGATGATGTTTTTTTAGTTTCACCATACTACGAAAAAAATATATCGCTAAATTGTCATCTAATAATAGATAATACATCAATTACTGTTTTTCCAGTTTCTAAACAGCTTCTAAGATATGAAGATAACCAAGTGTCTTACTGTGGTAATCAATATCTTGTTAATAATAGCAAACTGTCTGTCCTTACAAAAGAAGTTGCAACAACTATAGGATACAGATTAATGTCTGCATCCTATAGGGGAATATGTGGATTAGATTTCATTTTCGCTAATGGAAAATTAATGCTCATTGAAATAAACCCAAGATATCAAGGCTCTTCTTATTTAGTAAATGCAGAATTAAAAAGGCTACATTTACCATCATTATTTGAATTGAATAATATGGCCTTTAGACAGCACATAAACGAAGAATTATCTAAAAAAATATCTAAAATGGAGATTTCATATGAGTCTCACACTTGTATTTATAGAGAAGAATCATCTATTGCTATAACTGATTACCCTCGAAATGTACGCCTATTCTTAGATGGTTTACCGCAGACCTACACATATGAGGATGGTGTATATTTATATCGATATTTAAAAAAATGTAAACGGTAAATTCCATCTGTGTCTTGAAAAAAGTATCATTGTTAAGACGGCTATACTTTCTGCGCTTTAGCTAATTCCTTCCGTAATGGGTTAAGGGTTCTCTTATTTATAATCCATGTATAAGACTCTTCTGGGTAGGATAGCCTCACATACGAATGGTTTCATCATTGATATGTGCTTATGATAAAGTGTAATACTGGTTTTGCCCTACAACATATTGTGATTCAGCTTCTTTCGAATCCCTTGAGGTGTCCAAATTTTTGTTCATACCCCTCCATCCTAAAATATGGAAGGGTATGTTGCGATGTTGGAACACTTTTTGAAGCTGTTTATTTTACACCAAATTATTTATTATTGATCTCAATATTTCCATTGTTATTTATTGTAAGATTTAATATTACAATACCAGAATTTTTTAATTTATCCTTATGCGATACAATTTTTTCATAATCTATGTCCTCAATTTCTTTAGTTTTCATAGCTTGGCTTATGGCAAGTTTTGTTTGTATAGCAGAAAAAACTAATGAAAAAGTATTCATTATGAGTGAAATGTTATTTGGATCAGAAAAAATTGTTATAAAAATGTCCCATGGCGAATTGTGGCGTAATTCAATAGAATAGTTACATTTTCCCTCTAATAAACTGTCAATAGTGTTAAGTAGTACTGACATTTTTTGTGTATCAATGCTATTGATATTTGTTGATAAAGACACTTCTATTTTTTGCTCTTTTAGATCGTCTAGCAGAAGTTGACGAACCTCAGGTAAATAGTGATTTAAATTACTATATTCGAAATCTTGAAAATTTATTTTACTTATTTTTTCAAGAATATACTTATATAAGCACTGTCTTTCATGTATAGTTATGTTATCAATATATTTTAATTGTTTACAATAGTTTTTTAACATACGAAATCTTCTTAATTCAATGCTTAAATTTATTCCATTTATCACTGAAGAAAACGCTTCATCATACATATTTTTACAGATCAAAATATTGGTAAGCGGAAAATAATTATGTGTATATTTATAAAATTCTTCTAATTTATCTATATTTTCCATATATTCATCAACTGTAATTCCGTCTTTTTTTTTGGCAGATGTAATGCGTATATTATCAGAAGTATGAGTTAAATAGTTTAAACCGTTAAAAATATATGGAATCGTAGGGAACGGCAACTTAACCTCATCCAATTTTATATTATCAAAAGTAGCAAACTCAAAATTCATACTTTTAAATTTGACACTTTGCAAGAGTGTATCTTTAAATATTGCGTTTTCTAGCGACACTGGCATCCACTTACAATTCAAAAAACTACAATGGGTAAAAATAGTATCATTCATTAAGGCACCCTTAAATATACACTCTGAAAAAATAGTATTGGTAAAAATACTCTTACTAAATCTTGTATATTTTAAGCCCTCTTTAATACTATCAAATGTACAATCTCTAAAATCACATGACTGAAAATTTGTGTTTATAAAATTACATTCGTAAAACTGAGAATTGGTAAATAATGATCCCGCTAATCCACCATCCGAATAATTTGCTCCATCAAAAATACAATTGTAAAAAAAAGATTGACGTAAATTCTTGGTCGAAAAATCTTCATGTATCTGTACACCTTCATTCACCTTTAATGGTGTGGGATTAAAATATAGCTTGTTTTTCATATGCTCAGACAATTCTTGAGATAATCTAGCTGCTTTTGCATCGTCAACATAAAAAAAGCTCTCAGTTTCTTTTATTATTTTTTCTAAATACTCCATTTGTATATGCCACCTTCAATATTAAATGTTAATCATCTATTATCTTTCACTTCATCTATCTGGCTAATCCCAGACTTCTGTTAAAGATATTTTAAAGGATAACTTTTTATTATCCCCCAATTCCCAATCAGGCGGCATCCCCAAGATGCCGCCCAACACATGCTTTTCACTCTTTCAAAATCCGATTCCTCGGATGCTTATTCGCAAGAATTTTCCGCTGCTTGCTTGCGGAAATATGCGTATAAATCTGCGTGGTAGTCACAGAACTATGCCCCAGCAGATTCTGAATGTAACGAATATCCACGTCTTCTTCCAGCAAGAGCGTAGCAAAAGAGTGGCGAAACATATGGGGCGTGATATGCAGATCGCAGCCTGACAATTTTGCGTATTTCCGAATCATGTTGCGAATGGACTGTTCCGAATAACGAGCACCCCAATTATTGACAAAAAAGAAGCCAGAGGACTGGATCTCTGTAAGAAAAGCTTTCTCATAAGCTTGAAGGGCCTTGATCACATCGGAGTTTTCCATATAAAGGATTCGTTCCCGTGCGCCTTTTCCATAGATTTTCAGCGTTTTATCTACGAAATTAATGTTTTCCGGCTTCAAAAAAGACAGCTCCGACACTCGAATGCCTGTGGCGAACAACAGCTCCAGCACAGCAATGTCCCGTAAAACATAGCGGTGCTGCTTTTCTGTCAAAGGGGAATGATCTTTTGCGTGGTAGACTGTTCGCAATAGGGTTTGAATAGTATCCAGCGGGATGGTTTTGGGGAGCAGGGCGGGTTCACGAAAGCTGGTACGGATTTTGGAAAAAGGGTGCAGGTCTAAAATCTCTTCATAGACCAGATAGCTGCAAAAAGCCTTTAATGCGGCCACCTTGCGCTTGGCGCTTTTCGGCTTGTACCGCTGATTCAAAGAACGAATGTATGCCGTGAGGTGCGCGCGTTCAAAAGGACTGGACACGTTAGAAGAAAAAGCCAGGAATTGGTTTAGGTCAATGGTGTAAGCCTTGATGGTTTTGCTGCTGAGCTTTTTCTGCAAAGAACAATAGCTGAGATAATCATTGAAAATAGTTTTTAAATCGTACATGAAACTTCTCCTTATGTAAATTTTTAGTTCCATTATAAAAAAATGTTTCGTTAGATAGCAACAGAAATTCTAAGATACATGAAACTTCCAGGCTAATATGCTTTAGATACTATCTTTTTGTTATAAATTAGTACAAGTAAATTGGATGCGGGCCTTGCAGAAAAAAGACACTTTTGGGGAGTCTAACACGGTAAGAAACAAAAGGTTGAAAATAATGAGAGCATATCCAGAAATTCATAAAGATTCCACGATCAAAAACATCAGACAAATCAGGAAATATCATTCTCTACGGCATATGAAAATGAGTCTGAAAGAAACCCTAGAAGATACGAGGGAAGAGGCGGAGCGGATATTGGAAACGGCAGAAAGGAAATAGGTTTTAGGTTCGCCAGGATGCGCATAAAGAAAAACAACAGCCACGCCAGGATATTTCTCCCCAGCGTGGCCATTGTGATTTCACAAAGAATTGATTCTAACAGCACAAAATAAAAACAAAATTTTCACAAGCATCCACGAAGAAACACAAGAAATTTGTCAAAAATCTTTAGACCCTGGTGGCTTCAGGCTGTTCTCAAAACATACAAAATCTACTCAAAAATCTCCGCCGTCTTCTTCATGATCTCGCTAATTGGCAGGTGCTGCGGGCAGTGGCCTTCGCAGGCTTTGCAGGCAACACAGTCGCTGGCCCGATGACCCTTTGGCAGCCAGGTCGGATAATCATCCTTGATCTTCGGATTTTCCTCATAGAGAAACCAGTCGTTGTAAAAGCGGATGGCAGTCGGGATGTCGATCTTCTGCGGACACGGCATGCAGTACTTGCAGGCTGTGCAGGAATACTGGATCAGCTTGTTGTACTCCGCGGAGGCCTGATCGATGATGGAACGCTCTTTTTCCGTCAGGCTGTTCGGGGCTGCGTCTGACAGGATCTTCAGATTCTCTTCCAGCTGCTCCGGCGCGCTCATGCCGCTGAGGATGGTCATGACCTCTGGATGATCCGCCACCCAGCGCAGCGCCCATTCTGCGGGAGTCCGCTGAATCTCTGCTTGTTTCCACAGGGCTTCGATGCTGTCAGGCAGCACGTCCGTCAGTTTGCCGCCCTTCAAAGGTTCCATGATCACCACTGGGATGTTTTTGGAAGCCGCGTAGCGCAGGCCTTCTTCTCCCGCCTGCAGCTCCTTGTCCATGTAATTCAGCTGGATCTGGCAGAAATCCCAATCCCATGCGTCAATGACTTCCTTGAACATAGGCAGCTCATCGTGGAAGGAAAAGCCGATATGTTTGATCTTGCCTTCCGCCTGCTTTTCTTTCAGAAAATCCAACACATGGAACTTCTGGACCCGCTTCCAAATCGGAACCGTGACATTGTGGACTAAATACATGTCGATCACATCCACGTCCAGCCTAGCGAACTGCTCATCGAACAGGGCTTTCATTTTTTCTTCGTCCTTTGCCAGCCATACCGGCATTTTATCAGCCAGGAACACCTTTTCCCGATACCCATCTTTCAGCGCTTCGCCCACGACTTTTTCCGATTCACCATCGTGGTACATGTAGGCAGTGTCCACGTAATTCACGCCGCAATCAATGGAATGGCGGATCATGGCAATGGCCTCGGGCCGATCCACTTTACCGTCTGCGGTCAGCGGCAGGCGCATGGTCCCCATGCCCAGTAAAGAAACTTGTTCCCCTGTTTTTTGAAATGTACGATATTGCATATGCGTTCCTCCTTTTTGTGGTATACTGAACCCATGGATTCATGGTAAAATCATATTTAAGATTATACTAGGAGAAAGGAACAAATGCAATGAAAAATATCATCGAGCAATTGGAGCGCTATATAGAAGAGGCTCTGGTTTTGTACGACCTGCCGGGGCTTGCGGTGTCAGTGAACGTAGGGGAGAAAGGCCCCGAAGCCCTTGCGGGGCTGAATCTGAAAAAAGCCCTGGGCGTAAAGGACGTGACCACCAAAGAACCGCTGGAAACGGATCACATTTTCCACATGGCGTCCGTGTCAAAGCTGTTCACTTCTGCTGGGATTCTGCGGCTGTGCCAGGAGGGAAAGCTGAGTTTGGAAGACCGGCTGCAAGATGTCCTGCCTTTTGTGTCCATCGCTGATCAGCGATACGGCGAGATCCAGATTAAACACATGCTGACCCACACATCAGGAATGGCGGATGTGGAGGATTACCACTGGGATACGCCGAAGACAGATGAAAACACTTTGAAAGGCTATGCCCTCAGCGATGAAGTCAAGGATTCCCACATGCTGTGGTCGCCTGCGGAAAACAAATTTCGCTACAGTAACATGGCTTACGAGCTGTTGGGGCTGGTCATTGCCCAGCGTTCGGGCCAGACTTATGAAGATTATATGAAAACAACGATTTTGCGGCCCCTGGGAATGGAACGCTCCACCTTCCTGACATTCGAGAGAGCAGGAGGAAGCCTGAAGCTGGAAGACTTGAGCAAGGTCCACATGGCCATGCCCCACACAAAAGACAAAGAAAAACGTATCATGCTGGAACAGCACTACCCTTACAATCGGGAACATGGGCCGAGTTCCACTCTCACCAGCGATCTGGAGGATCTGGGAAAATGGGCCAGGGCACATCTGGAACAGCGATTCTTTTCTCCGGAAACTTACGAAACTATTTGGACCAGGTACGCCACAGTGCCCAACAATGGAGAAGGCATGGGGCTGGGCTGGTTCATGCGCCGCCAGGAAGACTACGATATTTATGGCCACGAAGGGACGGACATCGGGTTTCGGGCCAGCTTTTGGATCTGTCCAAAGCTAGACGCTTATGTGACAGTGATTTCCAATATCAGCGGCGGCGCAGTGAAAAAGATCAACAAAAAATTGTTCCAAATGCTCATTCATTCCGTATGAAATCGAGAAATTCGTTGAAATCCTCAAAATCGCTCTGGATAAATTCGTAGAGGACAGGCTCCTTGAACTCATACTTGGCCGTAGCCAAAAGGTATGGGGCCAGGACGCTTTTCCGCAGGTCTTTTTCCAGAGCGTGGATACCGGTCAGGCTAAAAGAGGACACAATCAGCTGGCCGAAATCCGTGATGTAATACAGGCCGAACACATCCTCGCTGAGACGGAAGACTTGTTTGTCCACATGGTTGTTATTGTTGTTGAAAGCCAAAAACAGCCTGCCGTTGTCATGAGAGGTCATCATGGCGCTGAGGGGCATCTGCTCCATAGTGTCATTGAATTCATCCGCAGACATGAGGATCTCGTAAACCGTAACGAATTCCGGCTTTGCCAGCATCATGGCAGCCTCGGCGGAGCTGACGGAAAAACCAGAGCACTTTTCAAAAGACGTGATCCTATGCTTGGAAACGGTCAGCTGCGACACCAGCAGCACATAGCGGTCTTTGCGTTCGATCAGGGATTCGCAGAGATACGTCCCAGGCTGGGATTCGTCTGGATCTATGGTGTTTTTACACAGGGTGGCAATGCCGTATTCCCGGTAAAGATCCAGATCAAAGTTTTCTGCGCACAGCCACTGGGCGGCTTCATAGTCTTGACCAAAACAGCGCATCAAAAAATAATTGATGGCCTGATAGTCCGTGACCACAGCGTCGCACTGCTTTTTCCGCAGGGAGTCTTGTTCGTCAGGTTCCAGAATGGTAGGCGTTTCTATGAGAAATTGATACTCCTGAAAGCCGTCAGGCAAGGGCAGCCCATGGCTCTTGTTGAACTGGGCGTACTGATAGATCAAGGCACGGGCTTCCCGCTCTGTGATCTCTTCTTTAGATCCTCCCAGGCCTCCAATCAGCGTCTGTTCAATGGAAGAAATCTCCTCCACGCTGTTTCCCAAGACGCTCCGGTAAGTTTCAAAGCCGTATTCCTCGGAATCAAGGTAAAAAAACTGGTGAAAATCAGGGGATGGATAGCGATCGTCCAATCTCCAGTGGATGTAAAGCCCGATCACGCCCATGAGCCGAGTGTTGGTCACATATGCGCCCATGAACTGTCTTGGGGTGGAGTTTTTTGGAGCGGAAAGCCCCCCTTCGATTACTGTAAAGCTTGGTTTAGTCAAATCGGCACCTCTTCAAAAATATAATACATAAAGTATAACCTATTTTATAAAAATTACAAGTAGGAACACCATTGACAAGCGTCGTAAATTATATATAATAGAACAGGTAGAGAATTTCATAAGCAGAGATCCTTATTGAGAGCGGCAGAGGGAATAGGCCCAGTGAAGCCCGGCAACCTAGATGCGTTTACTAGCAGAAAAGGTGCTAAATCCTACAGAATACTTTATTCTGAAAGATGAGGAAAGATGATAGAAAAAATCGGCCTCTTCTTTCTAAGAAGAGGTTTTCTCATAAATAGAAAATAAGGATTTTAGAGGGAGGAAACAGACATGAAAAAACTTTTTACATCAGAGTCCGTCACAGAAGGCCATCCTGATAAGGTTTGCGATCAGATCTCCGATGCCATCCTGGATGCGATCTTTGAACAGGATCCATACGGTCGAGTGGCTGCGGAAACCACAGTGAACACGGGATATGCCATGGTAATGGGGGAAATTACCACAAATTGTTACATTGACATCCAGAAAATCGCCAGAAACGTGATCTGCGACATCGGATACACCAAGAGCGATTATGGCTTTGATGGCAACACCTGCGCGGTCCTGACCGCCATCGATGAACAGTCTCCTGACATTGCTCTGGGCGTTGACAAAGCTTTGGAATACAAAGAAGGGGACATGGAAGAAGAGCCGGAGGAAACAGGAGCCGGAGATCAGGGGATCATGTTTGGCTATGCCTGCAATGAAACGCCGGAACTGATGCCAATGCCTATTTCCATGGCTCACAAGCTGGCCATGCGGCTGACGGAAGTGAGAAAACAGGGAATTCTGCCTTATTTGAGGCCAGATGGAAAGACCCAGGTCACAGTGGAATATGAGGATGACAAAGTAAAGCGCATTGACACGGTGCTGGTGTCTTCTCAGCATGATCCGGACGTGACCCACGATCAGATCATGGCAGACATCATCGAGCATGTGGTCAAACCCATTGTGCCAGCAGAACTGCTGGATGATGACACCAAATATTTTGTCAACCCGACAGGAAAATTCGTCATCGGCGGACCTCACGGGGATTCCGGTCTTACAGGCAGGAAGATCATCGTGGATACATACGGCGGATACGCTCGTCACGGCGGCGGCGCGTTCAGCGGAAAAGACCCTACGAAAGTGGACCGTTCCGCGGCTTATGCGGCAAGGTACGCGGCAAAGAACTTGGTAGCGGCAGGGCTGGCGGACAAGTGCGAGATTCAGCTGGCTTATGCCATTGGCGTGGCAAAACCGGTTTCCATTTTAGTGGATTCTTTTGGCACGGGAAAAGTTTCAGATGAAAAACTGGCCCAGCTGGTGGAAGAACACTTTGATTTGAGACCAGCGGCCATTATTCGGGATCTGGATTTGAGAAAGCCGATCTACAGGCAGCTTGCTGCTTACGGACATTTTGGCAGAACGGATATCAACGTGCCTTGGGAAAAGACAGACAAGGCAGACGCGTTGAAACAGAGCGCGGGCATCTAAGTCAGACCGTCAGATTGACAATACTGGAGCGCCCCGCATAACAATAAATAGCAGGACATAAAACATGAAAAGCATATAAGACTGGGAGGATATATTAATGGGAATAAAAGTAGCAAAGTTTGGGGGGTCTTCGGTAGCAGACGCGATTCAGATCGGCAAGACCAGGAATATCATTGAAGCGGATCCTGACCGAAGGTACATCGTGGTCTCCGCACCGGGAAAGCGGTTCGATGGAGACACGAAGGTGACGGATCTGCTGTATCTGTGCAAGACTCATATCGAACATCGCCTGCCTTACGAGCAGTTGTTTCAGGTGGTGTGCGACCGTTACAAGGTGACGGAAGTGAATCTGGGCGTGGAAGCGGATATCCAGAAGCATTTAGATGAAATCAGAGAAAATCTGGAACAAGGGACGACTGCTGACTATGTTGCCAGCAGGGGTGAGTACTTGAACGCCATTTTGATCGCGGCTTACCTGGGCTACGATTTTGTGGACGCTGCAGGGCTTGTTTGCTTTGACGCAAAAGGGCGGCTCATGCCAGAGGAAACCAACAAAGCTTTGAAGGAAGAATTGGCAAAACATGAGAGAGCCGTGCTCCCTGGTTTTTACGGTTCCACTCCAGATGGGAAGGTAAAGACCTTTAGCCGGGGCGGTTCGGATATCACAGGCGCTTTAGTGGCTCGGGCAGTGGAGGCCCAGGTCTATGAAAACTGGACGGATGTTTCCGGTTTCCTTATGGCCGACCCTCGGATTGTGGAAAACGCCAAGCCAATCAGCACCATTTCCTACATGGAGCTGCGAGAACTGTCCTACATGGGCGCTTCGGTACTTCACGAGGACGCCATTTATCCAGCCAGGGTAGCGAACATCCCTATCAACATCCGCAACACCAATAGGCCCCAGGATGAGGGAACCATGATCACTGCAAAGGCCGGACCAGTGGAAGACGGACAGATCATCACTGGGATCGCTGGCAGCAAAGATTTCACAGTAGTGGCCATTTACAAAAACATGCTCAGCGATGAGCGGGGATTCGTCCGCAGGCTGGCTGGAATCCTGGAAGACTACGACATCCCGCTGGAGCACCTGCCGACAGGGATCGACACGGTGTCCGTGGTCCTTTCCAATAAAAAGATCGATGGCAGGCTGGATGAGATCCTGGAAGAATTCAAACAGCAGCTAAAGCCGGACAGCATGGAAGTATTCGAGCATATCGCTTTGATCGCCACAGTGGGCTACGGCATGTCCGCCCGCCCAGGAGTGTCGGCGGCGCTGTTCACGGCTCTGGCTCAGGTGGGTGTGAATATCCGCATGATCGACCAAGGATCCAGTGAAATGAATATCATCGTTGGGGTGGAAAACAAGGATCTAGAGACTTCCATCAAAGCGATTTATGAGGCGTTTGTAAAATAAATGATAGGGGATCTTTGATTCCGGACACTAGTGCTCGCTGCGCTGCGGAGGTGTCCTACATCAAATATCCCCTGTTCGTTTTTTTGGATTAATAGTTCAGAAAGTCTGAAGGTGTCATAATTGCTGGATTTTTCAAACCAGATTCTAAAAAGTCTTTATCGCCAGTAAGTAAGATATCAGCTTTTGCTTTAATGGCGGCCCGTAAAATCGGCCGGTCATTTACATCCCGGACTTGTGCTTCTAAAGGGATTTCATCTGTGGGGACAGGAATTAATTCCAATGTCAGCAACGCATTGGAAAGAAATTGATCTAGCGCAGCGAGCCGGTTAGGAAATTTTTTATTAAATATCCGCTTCATTTCATCTACATTCTGCTCACAAATCAAGCCATGATTAGGATAAGATGCTGCTTTTACATATGCCTGAAAAGGGATACCGTTTGCGCTTAACGCAGCAGATATGAGTACGTTTGTGTCAATCAAAACCCTCACGCTTTTTGCTCCTCGTTTCGCATTTCTTTCACAAGTGCCATCACGTCATCATCGGACTGCAGGTCAGCGCGCTCTGCCTCTCCGGCCATTTGGCTTTGCAGTACCTGCATGGCGTAAACCGCGGAATTGACAATATGGACGGAATTGTTCTCAACGATAAATGTAATGCGGTCACCACTTGCGACACCAAGAATTTTTCGAATATCTTTAGGGATCGTGATTTGTCCCTTTGCCATGACCTTAGCATTATCTACAAACGTATTTGTTAACATGATAAAACACCTCTTTATGGAAATATGGAAAATAGGGAAATCCTTACTTAGTATTATACGCAGAAATAAGAAAAAAGCAAATAGAAATAGTATAAAGAAAAAAATGGAATCAATTGAAAAAAATAGTTGACATATAGTAAGAAAAGCTGTAAAATGTTTACAATCAGTCGCAAGAGGGGAAAATCGGTATGAATGAGCAGTTTATTCGCAGTTTGTCCATTGATTGGGGCAGAGTGGGGCGAGACAGTTATTTGAGGGGCATTCCGGCCATTCGGGAGCTGGGCATGTTGGAATTCAGGAGACCGGTCACATTTTTCGTGGGGGAAAATGGCAGCGGGAAATCCACTATGTTAGAAGCCGTGGCCATCGCATCTGGGTTCAATCCCGAGGGCGGCACAAAGAATTACAGCTTTTCCACCTATGATTCCCATTCGGAATTGTGCGAAGCCATCAGGATGGTGAGAGGGAGCCGCAGGGAGAGCTGGGGGTATTTCCTGCGGGCGGAAAGTTTTTACAACGTGGCCACCAAGGAAGAGGAATACGCGGATGAGCTTCACCCTTCGGAAAAGCTCCATGAACGGTCCCATGGGGAAAGCTTTCTCCGTATTGCCCAGAAACAGCTGAAACCTTTTGGTTTATATCTTTTGGATGAACCGGAGGCCGCGTTGTCTCCGCAGAGGCAGCTGACATTGCTCATGGAAATCCACACCTGCGCTAGGCAGGCATCGCAGTTTATCATTGCCACCCATTCGCCGATCCTGCTGGGGCTTCCCGGCGCTCAGATCCTTACCTTTGATGGGGGAAAGATCCGGCCGTGTGAGTATGAAGATACAGACAGCTATCAGGTGACGGAAATGTTCATCAATCATAGGCAACAGTTGTTGTCAAAGCTTCTTGCCGAAGATTGAGCGGGGAGGCTAGAAATTTCACGTACGATCTGGAGCGTAAAATCGAAAGTTCGTATCGCCTTTTTTCTGTAAATGTGGTATCATCTTCTTAATTGATTTTATAGAGCAGGAGAGAAAACATGGGTATTTGGGATATTCTAGAGATCCAAGCAACGAAAGACAAAGAACAGATACAGGCAGCTTATCGAAAAAAACTGACTGTCACCAATCCTGAGGACAGCCCAGAGGCGTTCATGGCTTTGCGGCAGGCTTTTGAGGAAGCCCTGCGCGCAGCGGAAGAGCCGGATGAAGAACAAGATGAAAAGAAGGGGGATGATAGTCCCCTGGGCCGCTGGATGGAGCGGGTAGATGATATATATTGTCATTTTTCAAAGAGGATCGATCCAAAGCAGTGGAAAGACTTGCTTCAGGAAGACGTGTGTCAGAACCTGGACATGCGCATAAAGGCCAGGGACGCGCTGCTGGCATATATGATGGAGCACTTTTTCCTGCCACAGTCCGTGATCCTGTTGCTGGACGAGCATTTCAGCCTGCGAGAAAACATCGAAGAATTGAAAGAGTATTTTCCGCCGCAGTTTTTAGATGTGGTCATCATCCAGTCCGCGGAGCAGCAAGAATATCCGCCTTATGAATATCTGCGAGGCGATGACAGTCTGGAATTCGACCGGTACTTGCTGTACGGTTCCAAGCTCAATGAATGCTTGGAAAAAGGCGATGCCAAAGCAGCGCTGGAAGTCGTCGCGCTCATGGAGGAGACAGGAATCCAAAGTCCGTTCCTTTTGATCGACAAGGCCAAAGCCTATTGCCAGGAAAAACGTTTTCAGGAAGCGGAAGACCTGATGCGGGAGCTAATCCCTCAATATGGGGAACTGCAGGATGTCAAACTGATGCAGGGCGATGTCTGTTTCTTTCTGGGAAAAGAGAAAGAGGCGAGGCAGGCATATGAGGCTGTTTTGGAGCAAACGCCTGATTCTTCCTGGGCCAAGTTCGGGATGGCAAAATGTCTGACAGAAGAGGGAAACTATAAAGAAGCCAATGGAATTTTATGTGAGCTGTTAGACGAGGATCCTTATGACGCCAGTGCCCTGGAATGGCTGCGGGATTGCAACGAACGGCACAAGGAACAGCTGCAACAGGAGCTGGAACATACGGATCCTGCGCAGAATCAGGAAGCTCTGTTTGAGCTGGCTTGGTGTTGTTTCCAAAACGAAGGATACCAAGAAGTGCTGGAACTGTTGTCAGACATCAGGCCGGAAGAAGGGCGGGAGATTGAATTCCACAGTCTGAAGGGCAGGTCCTATCTGTACGAAGATCAAGATGAAGCGGCTCTGGAACATCTGAAGATCTGGGAAGCGCTTTTGGAGGCGATTCCTGATGAAAGCGAAAAGAGCAAAAAGAAAAAGGAACAGCTTCCATTTGTCCTGCTCTTGGAAAGCAATATCTACAGCAGCAAAGGCGAGTATGATGAAGCATTGGAATTGTTGAACAGAGCTTTGAGAAAGGATCCAGCCTATGGCCTTGCTTTAGAGCAGAAAGGGCAGGTGCTGTATGACAGCTGGAACTTGCTGGGAGCTGTGGAGACCTTGACTTATTCGGTTGTGATCAATCCTAAGTCACATCTTTCCTACTTACTGAGGGCAAAAGCTTTGTACCTGATGGACGAGCATGGAAAAGCTTTCGATGATTGTGAGCAGGCATTGGCCATTTATCCATTTGAATTAACCGCTCATTTACAGGAAGTGCGGATCCTGACAGACGCAGGCGAGTTTGATCAAGCTGAGGAGATCCTGCGCTATTTGTGGCAGGAAGGATTGTCTGGAAGCGAGATTCGATTCATGGAAGGATATCTTCAAGAAGGCAGAGGAAACTTGGAAAACGCTGCGAAGATCTACAAAGAGATCACGCAGCCGAAAAAGAAGCAGGAAAAGCCGGATTCCTTTGAATTAGATGATTTGGCAGAAGTCTATTATCGCCTTGCTTTGTTGGAATATGATGATGACATAGAGGATTTCAACCATGTGATCCGGCTGATCGATAAAGGCATCGCAGCAAATGAACGCTATGTGCCGCTGCTGGAAATGAAGGCCCATATCGCATGTCAGTGCGGGTTCTTTGATAAAGCGCTGATCCTCTATGAAGAGGTTTTAAGGGTCGCGCCTGGAAAGATCGGGACATATGGCCTGATCGACAATGTCTATCGGGAGCTGGAGCAGTGGGACAAGGCTCTGGAATATGCGGATCTCCAGGTGGAGCAGACCCCTACAGGGCACGCTTACATGAGGAGGGGCCAGCTTTTCACTTGTTTGGATCGGAGAAAAGAGGCCTGGGACGATTTTGTGACAGCAAGCCAGCTATCGCCGGAGCAGCCGTATATCTACAACTATATGGGTGTGATCCTGGAATTCGATAACAAGGAGGAAGAGGCCATCAATTATTATGAAAAGGCGATTTCCCTTGGTGAGGAGGAAGGTGAATTTTGCGATGAAGCCTACAGAAACGCTGCGAATCTCTATTGCCGGAAACAAGAATACAGAAGGGCGGGGAGGCTGCTGCGGGACGCTTATGAAGAAACAAGAGATTCCAGGTATCTCTGTGAGGAAATAGAAAATTGGAGGCTGGGCGGTTTGTTTGACCGAGCACAAGAGGCGCTTCGCTGTTATCAAAAGGCGGAAGAGCTGAAAGAAAGCTCCTTTGCCTTTGGGTGGGAACAGGCGCATATTTATCGAGACAGCGGCAGGCTGGATCTGGCGTTGGAATCCTATGACAGGCTAGGTGCTTTTGAGCCAGCGGCTTGCAGGGAGGCGGCAAAGATCCTTTATCACAACGGAGAGTGCGAGAAAGCGCTGCGATATTTGAAACAGGCTATTTCCATGCTGGGTGAACCCCATGAAATGGAAGAGGATGATTTCAGCCGAGCAGATTATTATTTGTGGGCAGCAAAGATCTGTCTGAGAATGGGAGACGAGCAGGAAGCGGCGCGCTTCGCTGAGCAAGGTTTGGGGCGGATCTCCGAAGAGGTGGTCAAAGCAAGGAGCTCCTGCCTGCCAATGGTTTATCAGTTAGTGGGAGGATTATGCGGAGCCATGGGTCAGTATGAAGACGCTCTGGAATTTTTGGAAGGGGCCTTGAACATGCGGAAATGCGATTATTGCGATTACGATTGCTGCATCGACGCGCTCTATGAATTGGGCGACCTGTTCCAACAGCGAGGAAATAGAGAAAAAGCATTGGAATATTACAAAAAGGGACTTGCGGCAGCACCTTTTGACGCAGATTTGGTAGGGGAAGCCGCATTGCTGGAAAAGGGAATGGAAAAGGGGAAATCATGAAAATTGGAATTGATTTAGGCACTACAAATTCCTTGGTATCCTATTATGGAGAAGAGGGACCAAAGATCATACCCAACAGACTGGGGGAGAATTTGACACCATCAGTGGTGAGCATAGATGAAGAGGGAACCGTTTACGTAGGAAGAACGGCACAGGAGCGAAGCGTGACCCATCCCGGGACCACGGCGTCCTTGTTCAAGCGGAGCATGGGAACGGATAAGGAGTTTCACTTGAACAGTAAGGTTTTTCGTGCGGAAGAACTGTCTTCTTTTGTGCTGCGGGCATTGAAAGAAGACGCGGAAAGCTTTCTGGGCTGCTCTGTTACGGAAGCCATTATCAGCGTGCCTGCTTATTTTAACGACATTCAAAGAAAAGCCACAAAAAAAGCAGGTGAGCTGGCTGGCCTTCATGTGGAGCGGATCATCAATGAACCTACGGCAGCAGCCATTGCTTACGGCCTTCATGACAGAGAAGAGCATACCAAGTTTTTGATCTTTGATTTAGGCGGCGGAACTTTTGATATTTCTGTTTTAGAAAAGTACGGAACCATTATGGAAGTGCGGGCCATTGCTGGGGACAATTTTATTGGCGGTGAAGACTTCACTAGAGTGGTGTACGGCATGATGCTGCACAAAAACAACATCAAAGAGGAAGAACTGTCTCAAAAGGAACAGCTGCGCCTCATGCGGCAGGCAGAGCAGTGCAAGTTGGGATTTTCAAAGAGCAGCGAGTCCGTAGTGAAATTCACGGTGGGAGAAACGACTTACGAAACCTGTTTTTCTCTGACAGAGTATGAGGAAAACTGTCAGCTGCTGCTTGCCAAGATCCGAAAGCCAATTGAGCGGAGTTTGAAAGATGCGAATGTTCGATTGGCGGATATCGATGAGATCGTTTTAGTGGGCGGCGCTACTAGACTGCCTGTGATCCGCAGCTTTGCGGCACGGATTTTTGGCAGGATTCCAAGCGCGGACATTGATCCAGATGAAACAGTGGCCATGGGTGCGGCCATCCAGTGTGCGATGAAAGAACGGAAAGAAGAGGTGCGAGAGATCGTGCTCACAGAAGTGTGTCCGTTCACATTAGGGACTTCTGTGGTGACGCAGCGCATGGGTGATTTGATGGAGGGCGGCCATTTCATGCCGATCATAGAGCGAAACACTGTCATTCCTGTGAGCCGCACGGAAACCTTCTGCACAGCGTCAGACCAGCAGCGGAAAATCAATGTGGAGATCCTGCAGGGCGAAAGCCGCATGGCAAGAAACAACCTGCTGCTGGGAGAAGTCACGGTGCCCGTGCCGCCGAGACCCGCAGGGGAAGAATCCATTGATGTGACTTATACCTATGACATCAATTCTATTCTGGAAGTCCAGGTAAAGGTCAACTCCACAGGGGTGAGCAGAAAAGTCATCATCCAAAAGGAAGGCTCCCAGCTCACAGAGGAAGAGGCGCGGCAGCGGATGGAAGAATTGAATTATCTCAAAATTCATCCGAGGGAACAGGAAGAAAACAAGCTGCTTTTAGCTCGCGGCGAACGGCTTTATGAAGAAGCCACTGGAGAACTGCGGCAAGAAATCGATTTTCTCATCAGCGACTTTGAAGCAATCCTGAAAAAGCAGGACAAGGGAAAAATCGAACAAAAGGCAAAAGAGGTGAAAGAAGCGCTGGATGAGATGGAGCGGGCAATGGAAGAGGACTTGCTGGACTTTTAGGAAATAAAAGGCTGGATGCAGATCAAGACAGTTTAGGGGGGAGGCTTGCGATTATGGTTAGCGCAGCCATACAATAAAAAGGAAAGGGGATAAAACAAATGTTAGAGAAGAGAGATTTAGAAATGATCGGCGAACTCATACAGCCACTGCATGGGGAAATCAGGGGAGTCAAAACCGGTTTGGAAGGCAAGATCGAAGAAGTCAGGACAGACTTGAAAGGGGAGATTCAAGAAGTTCGGACCGAATTGAAAGAAGAAATCGAAGAGACGAAAACCACCCTGCGGGGAGAGATTCAGGAAGTCAGAACAGATC
>CAJTYS010000019.1 GCA_910583765.1 uncultured Eubacteriales bacterium
TATAAATTTTTCAAAGTTCACAAATTTCTGCTTGACTTTTTATTTGCAGACTTTTTTATTTTCCTTGCTTATAATACTTTTTCAAATCCTTCCGTTGAATACGGTTTACCTGCCGCTTTCAGCTCTTTTGCCTCTTGAAGCGCGAGAATATGCTTCTTTTTCACCCGATATAACATGCAGACAATGACCAGGATTGCCGAGATTATTGCCGGAATTATGCCAAAAATCTTCTGCATGCCCGTAACCATCGCTTCTGTGATTTCCTCAGAGGTGGGATCCACATTGAACAAGGTCATCAGCATACCGTTGAGCCACATGCCCACCGCTACGCCAATCTTTGTCATAAAGGCACAGATGGAAACCATCAATCCTTCCCGGTTGTTGCCGGTTTTGAATTCATAGATCTCAGAAACATCAAAATTCATCGCGTAAATATCAATCCAGAACACGGCGGAAGTCAGATTAAGTCCTATATTCATAACAGTAAACATCCACATAGGCGGTACCATGATCCCGCACAGCAGTGAATAAATCATCATAAACACGAAAGACCACAACAAAACTGATTTTTTACCGAATTTCACGATTATTCCGCCCATAGGGATAATGAACACCAGTGAAGCGAGAAGGGCGACAGTCTGTACAATAGAGGACTGGGCCATAGTAAGACCGCAGCCGTAGAGAGAATAATAGAGCAGTGAACTGTTTACGATTCCCAAAAAGAAATTATAAAGAAAACCAATGACGAGCAGAACGCGGTAATCACGCATTTTCAGCAAAGGACGCAAATCCTTGAACAGTCTTCCTCTGTCCTGTCCCTGGGACAGGCGTTCGTCAGTCTGCACCGTTTGGGATTGACGGGTTTCCTTTCCGCGCATTGCCACAGCGGTAGCCATGAATGCGATTGTAGAAATACAGCCCATTGCCGCGCCGATGATTCTCCAGGCGAACACATGGGCATAACCGTTGTTTGTCATGTAATCCACAAACTGCAGAATGCCGAAAGACAATACCAGCTGTCCTAAATTGGAAAACAGCATGACAGAAGTACGCATCTTTGTTTTTATATCATAGTTTTCTGTTACCTCGGTTGCCATAGACACATAAGGAATATCCACTACGGTAAAGAACATCCAAAACAGCATGTTGATTACGATAAAATAGATCACTTTTCCGGTTTCTGAAAAAGGCATATCGTTATACAGGAGAAACACGCTGATTCCCAGCGGAATCGCGCCGAACAATATAAATGTCCCTCGCTTGCCGAAATCTTTCCATCCTTTGCAGCGGTCGGAAAGATATCCGACGATTGGGTCGGATATCGCGTCCCACATGACAGCGATCAAAGAGATCGTACCTGCCGCCGCCGGCTTGATCCCCGCCACGCTTGTCAGGAAAAAGATAAAGCACATATAAAACAGGTTGTACGAGATGTTCTCGCCTATACCGCCTATGCCATAGAGGACAACTTCTCTCATTCCGCCGCTTTTCTCCATGGTTTTACGCCTCCTCGCGCGTTTCATCGACCCCAGTAAACCAGCCGGTTCTCGATGGATTCATTTTCAGATTGATCTGCTTTAATATGGTATACTCTTCCAGTCCCGGAATGCCTCCGTCAAGACAGAGCCCACTCTGTCCATGTGGACTCACAGGTATGGACGGTGTGTTTTCCATGAATGTATTGACCCACAGCATGCCTGTATTGACTTGACTGCTGACCCTCAGCGCTCTGCTCAGATCCGATGTGAAAACCGCGCCTGCCAGACCGTAGCGCGTACTGTTTGCCAAATCGATCGCTTCTTTTTCATTTTTGAAAGTCTGTACGGTGAGCACTGGTCCGAAAATTTCTTCTTTTACAATCCGCATCTCTGGTGTACACTGGACAAAGACAGTCGGCGCGACAAAATATCCTTTTGCGAAATCACCGTCGATGATACGGTTTCCGCCAATTAGAACCTGGGCACCCTCTGCCTTTCCGGATTCAATATAGTCAAGCACGTTTTTCATCTGTCCCTCAGAGACCAGCGGTCCAAACTCTGTTTCCGGATCCAGCGGCATCCCGATACGGATCTTAGGGATCCGATCTTTCAGCATAGCCGTTACCTTTTCATATGCCGTTTCCTGCACCAACAGTCTTGATCCGGAAACGCACACCTGGCCCTGGCTTAAAAAGACACCAAACATCAGCCGATCCACTGCCGCGTCTAAATCCGCGTCATCAAAGATGATGAACGGAGATTTTCCACCCAACTCCATAGCGCAGCGTTTCAGACTTTTTCCGGAGTTTCTGACAATTTTCTTTCCCGTGTCTGTGCTGCCAGTAAAGGTAATTTTCGCCACGTCCTCGCTTTCTGCCAACGCAGTGCCCAGCTCATCTCCCGGCCCCAATACCAGGTTGATGCTTCCCTTCGGAAAACCCGCTTCTTCCATAATCTGAAAAACCATAGAGATCGTAACCGGAGTTAAGGAAGATGGCTTGACGACCACTGTGTTTCCGGCGGCCAGCGCTGGCGCCATCCCTGCTACCGCAGTGCCCATAGAATAATTCCAAGGTGCGATAACCGCACACACGCCCAGCGGTTCACGGAGCGTCATGGAAATCAAATCGCCGTTTCCAGCCGCCGCCTCTCCTTTCAATTCCCGGATAATTCCCGCATAATAGCGGAAAGATTCGCTCGCCGCGTAGACATCGTCATACCGCGTTTCCTTATAAACTCTTCCCATGCTGTTTGTTTCCGCTACTGCCAATGCTTCCGCCCGTTCCTCAATCAGATCCGCGGCTTTGCAGAGCAATGCTGCCCGCTCTTCTGGCAGCATTTTCCTCCATGGCGAATTTGGCTCAAAAGCCTTTTTCGCCGCTGCCACAGCTTTTCTCACATCTTCAGCGGTTCCTTCCTCCATCTCGGCTACGATCTCACCATTGGCAGGGTTAATAATATTTCTGTACTTTCCCTCAGCGGCACTGACCCATGCGCCATCTATATACATTTTGATTCTATCCATGCTGATCTCCTTTCTGCTAAACCTTCCATATTTCGTTGCAGCGGCAGCGAACGCCGAAATATCTGTGTCATGTTTTTCTGCCGCTGTCAACAAATCTTCCTATTGGGAAAACGACCCTCACTTCCCTAACATTTCATTCTCTTTGTATACTTGCTCGATGAGTTCCTTATGGCTCTTCTTATATATATGGAACAAAACACCAGCAGCTGCCGTAATGATCATACCGCCAATCGCCAGCCCCCAAATTCTGCTGTAACCTGCGTCACCATATTTGTCGAGCCATGAGCCGCAGAGCGTGTAAAGCCAAATATCCGAAGAGTAGCCGATCGCAGAGGCAATTCCGATCGCAGTTCCTGTAAGCTCAATAGGAACGCCTCCTTCTGGAATAGGCGTGTATACGCATGGTTTCATCATATTGAGAACAATATAATATGCCAGAATGATTCCCACAATCAGCCATACAGCCGCACTTGGGCCAAGAATAATAATCCCTAGCAGGAATGCGATGCAAGCGCCGCATGACATAAAGAGTAAAGGTGTGGTTCCACCGGATTTATCGATGACAACGCCGCCGACTGGGGCGAAAATCATGGAGAGAATGTAACTGGACGCGATTTGAATACCGATGGCCAATGACATTGAAACGCCAACCACTTCACTTAGATATGGGCTGAAATAGGTAGATGCGGAATTGAGTATGTAAACGCCCATGATAATGAAAGCGTTAAACCATACGACAGGGTGCTTTAGCACTTTGCGCACACTTTTAAAATCGAAATCACTATCTTTAATTCCTGCTGAAGGATCATCGCAGAGAATGATCATCAGTACACCGCTGATGATAAGCAAAATCCCGAAAATGCTGGTTATCGCTTTGAATCCTACAGTATCCAGCAGGGAACCGAGCACCGCAAGGATACCGTAAAGGCAAACTACCCCAATGATCGCATAAGACATTTCCATCACTCCGAACAGCCTTCCCTGCTCCTGCTCATTTCCCAAAGAGCGGACGATCTTACAGATCGCTGACCATTGCAGGAACGTGGTCGTAAATCCGAACAAGAAATAAATGGCAAGCAAAACAAAGTACGCGCTTACAAAGGTCATAGCGATACCCAGTGCGCCAGTGACGAAACATGAAGTAATAATTAACCGCTTCGCGCTAAACTTGTCAGCAAGTAACCCGCCGAACAGATAGGCAGGTACAGAAGTCGCACCGTACACAGACAAAAGTGTTCCTGCCTGTGCGTTGGTCAAATCATATGCGTCAATAAACAGCACATAGTAGATCGTGCTGAGCTGTGGTAAAAAGAATACAAGTGTTGATAACGCAAAAATAAAAATTTTGATATACCTATTTTTAATTTTCATCTGCAACCTCCTATGATAATTGGAATCTAAGCTGAATGACACGATTCATTGACATCATTCCCATGTTCATCCCTCCGAAACATCCACGTAACAGCTGCGGAAGCCGACATCAAAATAGCGATCCTGCGGTCCCATATAGAACCCGTAGGCCAGGATGCCTGCCATTTCCTGATTGACCCAGTAACCGCCGCGGATCGGGTATCGTATCCCTTCTGCCATGGCCCAGCCCGCATCCGTATGCTTTCCGGAATCACTTTGGGGGATGAGACAAAGCTGCTGCAGGATGTTCCCTGGGTGATTCGCCGGAGAATCGCAGGTTATATCGCTGAACGCCGACATGATTTCCTCCGATGCGTCTTCCTGACGCGACCGCGCTGCTGTGAACCGGACACCTTCTGTCATGCAGAGCGCCTCCACTTCGGTGCTTCCCAGGGTCAGGGTCTCTGCGTTTATCCTGCTCCAGTCCGACTCCAAAAACGATGTTGCTGCCGCATTGTTGTCGGGTACGAATTCCAAAATACCGTTGTTCAGCCTCAGGCCGGATGTCATCTCCCACACATTACCATTCAGATCGTAGATCCCTTCTATGGTACCATCATGGGACCATGTGCTGGGTCCGCTGCCACAGGCAACACGCATGGCCGGACCTTCTTCCCCTTCCGGAACGACCGCGGAGAGGGATACCACTTCTCCGTGCTCATGGGTGTGCGCGAAGTCTTTGCCATTGTCGTTGTTTCCCCGAGGTAACGTGCCGTTCTTCAGACACCAGAGAGAAATGCCAGCCCACTCCGCACTGGTCATAAGGTGCCAGCCCTTCCCTTTGTTTCTGCAGAACCGATCTGCTTCCTCCATCGAGCAAAGCACTGCGGGATCCACACCGGGAAGACTGTATGCGCGCTCATTGGCGACTACATTCTGATACTTGCTCACATAGATGCACTCCAGTTCTTTACCATCAACGATAAAAGCCGGGTGAACACGATCCGGGCCTCCATCGATCACATCAGAAACAGAAAACTTTGGAACTCTGACCATCACGCTCTCCTTGTCCAAGTCATCATAGATGAGCACATTCCTGCCTGTCAGATTCTTTAATTTCATGCTTCCCTCCTTTCAGTCCTATCAGGTGAATACGGATCCGAAAGTAAAATTTGATTGAATGTTCAATAAATTATATATCACATATACTTCCCACTGTCAAGGATATATTGAAACATTTGTATTCTACTGATCCCAAGTTACCCGCCTGGGTTTTCTGCCGAACTACTGTTTTCCATTTTATAGGTTTTTTTGCGTCTTCATTTGAAGTGATATTGCCTATTAGAACACAAAAAAAGGCAGCCGATTTATTCGGCTACCTAAAATTTATGCGCTCTATTTTACACTCGGGGGTGTGGTCAAAAGGTTGGACTCCCCTCCTCATTTATGTAGAAATTTTCGGTTCTCTACGTGATCAATACAGGTTACAGCTCAACCTTCGTTATTGTAGGCATATCCCACCAAGGTTTGTATTCCTTAACCGGTTCTTGGTTCTTGAAGTATGGGTCATCTTCGATAATTCTTCTTTCGATTGTGATTTCCAGTTCTTCTGCGTATTTCAAGTACTGATCATTTGCTTCTTCGCTCAGTTCCGCGGAGGAAATGAATCCGCTCATATCCTTCAGGAAGTCATTGACGAACAGTTTTGTGAACATGAATCCGCCCTGTCCTGTCAGATACTGTTCTCCTGTTACACCGAACTTTTCATAAGATTCTACAAATCCAGGTGCGAACAAGTGAGATTCTACTCTTACTTCTTTGCCATCTTTCTTACCCATCGCTTCTACGACGAACGCTCCTGTGTCGGATACCAGACCTTCTTCCAGGATCTCTTCAATCTCTCTGGCGAATTTTGGCGGCGCTGGCAGTTTGCCCAGTATAGCATGGTGTATGTTTACCATCTGTCCGTCTACTTCCACAGGTTCTCTCTTGAGCAGACCCGCCCTTGCCAGTGGTTCTGCGAATTCGATTCCTACTCCGCCGTATTTGAAGTATGCGTTCTTACATCCTTTGAACAAGTCTTTGGCTCTCATCCCTACGTAGAATGGTTCGTCATGCGCGTGTTCTACGAATCTTACCGGATATCCAACGTAGTCATAGGTTCTTTCGATTGGCAGGGAGAATGGTTTTGTGTTTACGAATTCTCCGTTGACCCATGCTACTGGCAGGTCATCCATATCAGCCAGCGCTGTTACTGGGGACCACCAGTATGGCTGGAATCTCTTTGCTTCCACGCCTTCATACACGTTCATGTAGATTGTGTCGCATTCATCCAGTTCTTTCATCGTGTCTCTGGCCACTACGCACATTGTTCCAGGCGCTGAGCCTGTTCCCATGATTGCCAGTTTGCCGATCGCCTTGAACTTTTCATTGTATTCTGTGAGCAGTTTGTACATGCATTTTTCCCAAGTGTCTTCAAAGCCTTCAGGAGCCGCGAAGTCCTGGTAGTTGCATTTTGCTTCCAGAGCCGCGTCGATCACGTTCTTACCGAATGCCAGCGGCAGCGCGTTTACTACCATGAAACATCCATCCAGCAGAGCCGCGATCTCAGCTTTGTTGGAAGCGTCGCAAAAGCATCCTTCCGCTTTTGTTAAGGAACCTGCCAGCTCTTTTGCCGCTGCTTCATCATAGTCTGCGCAGATGATCTTGTCTACGTTTGGTTCCAGGTCTAATCTTTTTGCTACTGTTGTGCCCTGGGCGCCTGTTCCTAATACTAATACTTTCTTACCCATAATGACTTTTCTCTCCTTTTTCAAAATCTTCCTTTTATCATGTCACTTATTTGTAATAGTTTGCCGAGCGAGTAACGCTTAAGCCCAGCTTATGATTAATATTATATCACTTATATTGGCGCTTGTTATCAGATTTTTAGAAAATTCAATAAGAATTAGCGACATTCCGTTCTTTTCATGGGGGATCGCTGGTTTTCTGCGGGAAACAATTGTAATGCCCTGGGGAAAAGGCTATAATGGTAGGGACAGCATCCATGAGCATCACCCAATCACAATGGAAATCCCGAAACTCCAGGAGACATATATGGAAATGAAGAAAAAAATCGCCGCCATCATCGCTATCCTCATGACCTTTAGTCTGACCGGCTGCTACCTCACCCTGACAGAACCGGAGGAAGTGGTCACGGACTTTTTCGAGGGGCTGAAAACGAAAAACGAGGACGCTCTGATCTTATACACGAAAAATGAAGACATCAATATGCTGCTTCACAGCAAGGGCAACGAAGAAGCGCTGGACAACATGTACGAAAGCCTGTTCCGAAATTTCTCTTACCGGATCCTTTCCACCAAGAAAAACGAGGAGGAAACAGCCGCCACTATGGAAGTGGAACTGGCCAACGCTGATTTCAGCAAGGTTCTGAAAAGTTATCAAAAAGAAGCTTATAACTATATGGAGCGGAACCTTTATTCCGGCGACATGAGCAAGCAAGCCCTGAACAAAAAGTGCCTGGAGATCTTCGCGGCCCAAGTGGAGAAAACGGCCAAAAAAGCAGAAAACGCAGAGCCTGGCAGCAAGAACGCGCCTCAGACCCAGACGATTACCATCAATTTGACGAAAAACGATAATTACAGCTGGGACATGGAGCTGACGGAAGAAATGATGGAAATCATTTTGGGTGGGCTGATTATTCCGTTGTAGGATAGGGGCAGCAAACAAGCGGCACAAAAGCTCTAAGGGGAATAAAAAAATGGGAGGAAGAGAACATGTCAAAGGTCATCAGCATTGGACGGCAGGATTACGAAAAGCTGCGGATGAGAAACAATTTTTACGTGGATAAAACCCATTTCATCAAAGAATGGTGGGAAGCGGATGATGAAGTGACGCTCATTACCCGTCCAAGAAGATTTGGAAAGACTTTGAACATGAGCATGTTGGAAAAATTCTTTTCCACAGACTATGCGGGCAGAAGCGATTTGTTTGAAGGGCTTTTTATATGGAAAGAGAACGAGTTTCGCGAGCTGCAGGGAACTTATCCGGTCATTTTCCTCAGTTTCGCCGATGTAAAAGAGCGAGATTTTTCACAAGCCCGCAAAATGATTTGTGGGAATATCCAAGAACTATACAACAAATTTGATTTCTTGCTGGAAAGCGATTCGCTGAATGAAAATGAAAAAAAGGCTTTCCGGGATGTGTCGGAAGACATGGAGAACAGCCGGGCGGCATCATCTCTCAGAGCATTGTCTAACTACCTGACACGTTATCACAAAAAAAGAACCATCATTTTGCTGGACGAATATGACACACCCATGCAGGAAGCCTATGTGAACGGTTATTGGGATGATATGTCCGCCTTCATTAGGAGTTTGTTCAATTCCACCTTTAAAACCAATCCGTATTTAGAGCGGGGCCTTATGACTGGCATTACCAGGATCAGCCGAGAGTCGATTTTCTCTGATTTGAACAATTTGGAAGTGGTCACCACCATTTCAGACAAATACACCGATTGTTTTGGCTTTACGGAAGCAGAAGTCTTCGCGGCTTTAGATGAATATGGGATGTCCGACAGAAAGGCCGAGGTAAAGGATTGGTACGATGGTTTTACCTTTGGTAACACCACTGATATCTATAACCCTTGGTCTATTATCAATTATCTGGATAAAAAGGAGGCATCCGCTTACTGGACCAATTCCAGCTCTAATCGTCTGGCAGGCAAACTGATTCAGGAAGGGAGCAAAGCAGTCAAGTTGGATTTTGAGCAGCTGTTGCGGGGAGAACCATTGGAAACAGAAATCGATGAGCAAATCGTATACGGGGAACTGCCTTGGCAGAAAAACGCGATTTGGAGCTTGTTGCTTGCCAGTGGTTATTTGAAAGTCTTAAAACGAGAACCGTCTCTGCCTACAGGCCATCGCAAGTACATGTTAGCTTTGACCAACTGGGAAGTGAAGGGGATGTTCGAGTCTATGGTGCGAGACTGGTTCGTAGGTTCAGAGGACGATTACAACGATTTTATCAAGGCTCTGCTCTCTGATGATCTGGAAGCCATGAACACCTATATGAACGATGTGGCCTTGGCGACCTTCAGCAGTTTTGATACAGGCAGAAAACCTTCTAAATCAGAACCCGAACGCTTCTATCACGGCTTCGTCTTGGGCCTGATGGTGGAACTCTCTGACAGATATGTTCTAAATTCCAATCGGGAGAGTGGATTTGGCAGGTATGATGTGATGCTGGAGCCAAAGAATCCGAAAAAAGATGCCATCATCCTGGAGTTCAAAGTTTTTCAGCCAAGCAAAGAAAAGGACTTGGAAGAAACAGCGCAGGCCGCGCTTACTCAAATCAAGGAAAAACAATACGCGGCTAGTCTAAAGGCCAAGGGTTTCACCCTGGAACAAATACGGATATACGGCTTCGCCTTTGAAGGTCAGAAAGTGTTGATTCAAGGCGGCTAGGCGCAGAAAGCGAAAATGTTCAGTGTAGGGATGTTGTTGGCTGGACAACTACCTCAAAGTCTTACTACTAGCTATCACCCTCCTACGCGCTGCCCCATCTACATCCCAATGCTCGCAGGATCCAGCAGAAAATCATAAATGTTCAGTATCCAGATTCCATTTTCATCATAATGGGCGGGAACAATGTCTTTGGTTATGACGATCTTTTTGAAGGAATCATCGATTTTTCTAAAGGGCCGCGTTTCCTGAACTCTCTTCTCTTCATCAGGAAGGGAATAGGCGGACTGGATATAGTATCTTAAGGAACCCAGATTGCACACAAAGTCCACCTCCAGCTGCTTGCGAACCGCCTTTCCATCTTCCCCTTTTTCCGAAATCGGCACGACACCTACGTCTACCCGATATCCCCGCATGCGCAGCTCATTGTAAATCACGTTTTCCATTGCGTGAGTCTGCTCGATTTGGCGAAAATTGATCCGTGCGTTTCGCAAGCCAAGATCAGAAAAGTAATACTTTTTCGGGGTTTCGATATATGATTTCCCTTTGATATCATACCGATGCGCGGATTCGATCAAAAAAGAATCCTCAAAGCAGTCGAGATATTTTTTGATCGTGTTGGAAGTGATCCTGGATTTCTTTACGCTCCTGAAGGTGTTTTTCAGCTTTTCCGGATTGGTCAGTGAGCCAATGGCAGAAGAAAGGATATTCAGCAGATCCTCCAGTTCGCTCTGGTTTCTGATCCTGTTTCGCTTGTGTATGTCCCTAAGATATATTTCGCCAAACAAGTTCTCTAATGCGGCGACCTTGTCATTGACTTCATCTCGCAGAACCACCAGCGGGATCCCTCCATAAAGCATGTATTCTGACAAACCTTCATATTTATCGCCCTGATAGACGGACATGTATTCTGAAAAACTCAGCGGGTACATATGAATTTCATCGCCGCGCCCAGCGAACTCGGTAATAATGTCTTTAGATAAAAACTTCGCGTTGCTGCCGGTCACATAAACGTCCATGTTGTCCTTACGGAGATAGCCGTTCAGCACAGACTCAAAGCAGTCCAGCATTTGCACCTCATCCAAAAGCAGGTAATACATCCCCTTTTCCGTAATCTGAGAACGGACATATTCCATGAATTTCTCTGGATCAGCGCCTCTTTTTTCCTTTTCCATCTGGATCAGGCTTTCCCCGATCAGATGAAGATCATCCGCGGAATCAAAAGCAAAACGGATGATATGACTTTCTTCTATGCCGTTTTCAAGCAGGTGATGGTAAAAAATCGTGTTCAGCAAATATGATTTCCCGCATCTGCGGATTCCAGTTATGACCTTGATCAAACCATTGTTTTTTCTTTTTATCAGTTTATCCAAATAAAAATTTCTTGGAATTTCCATGCCGCCGCTCCTTTATAAAAGATTTTCGCGTTTTCTCGCATTTTTCTATTTTAGAATAGTATAGAACCGCAGCAAAGTCAAACCCTTTTCACGCTTCACAAAAGATTTTTATAAAAAATCGCAAAAATCCTTTCTACACGCTTACCGCTGAACCCGGCCGCTCCCATCTCCTTCCATCAACCGCTCCACTTCCTCCACGCTCACCCGATTGAAATCACCTTCAATGGAATGTTTGAGACAGGAAGCCGCCACAGCGAATTCCAAGGCTTTACCCAGCTCCATGTTTTGACGCAGCCCGTAAATCAACCCAGCGCTAAAGCTATCGCCGCCGCCTACTCGGTCCACGATACGCACCGGATATTCACGGGAAAACAAATACTGTGTTCCATCGCTGATCATAGCCGCCCATTGATTGTCGCTGGCAGAAAGGCTGGTCCGCAGCGTGATCGCAGCATGAGAAAGGCCGAACCGTTCTATCAGCTGCTTTGCCACAGAGCAATAACCCCTGTGGTCCAGCTTGCCGCCTGTGACATCTGTGTTTTCCGCCTTGATCCCAAAGACCTGCTCCGCGTCCTCCTCATTGGCAATGCAGACATCCACATATTCCATCAGCCGTCCCATGGTCTTTTCCGCCTCTTCCGAGGTCCATAGCTTTTTGCGAAAATTCAAATCGCAGCTGACCGTCAAACCGTGAGCCTTTGCCTTTTCACAGGCTTCCTGGCAAATTTCCGCCGCATCAGCGCTCAAGGCTGGCGTGATCCCAGTAAAATGAAACCACTTGGCCCCTCTAAAAATATCGTCCCAATCAAAATCCTCGCCCGTGGCTTCAGCGATCGCTGATCCTGCCCGATCATAAATCACCTTTGAAGGTCTCTGAGACGCACCTGTTTCCAAATAGTAAATGCCCACTCGCTGGCCGCCCCGCGCGATATGCTCTGTGCCCACGCCAAAATAATCAAGACACCGAACCGCTGCTGTCCCGATCTCGTGGGCAGGCAGTTTTGTCACAAATTCCACATCTAACCCAAAATTCGCCAGAGAAACCGCCACGTTCGCCTCGCCGCCGCCAAAGGTGGCTTCCATCCGGTCGTTTTGAAAAAAACGGAGATAACCTTCTGGTTTTAACCGCAGCATGATTTCTCCAAATGTAATGATATCCGCCATCGCTTTCCTCCATTCTCATGATCTCCGCGCCCTGACCGCAGCCACCACTGCTGCTGCCTGGACACACTGCTTTGTTACTTCTTCCCATAGGCCCTGCTCCAAAAAATCCGTTTTTACCATAAAAGAACCGCCGCACGCCAGCACAGGATCGCAGGAAAGATACTCGCAGAGATTTTCTAAAGAAATCCCGCCCGTTGGCATGAATTTGATCTGCGGGTATGGAGCTGACAAAGCTTTGATGGTTTTCACGCCTCCGTACTGTTGGGCTGGAAAAAATTTCAGAACCCGCAGTCCATACCCCATGGCCTGTTGGATCTCCGTAGGTGTCACGCAGCCTGGAAACACAGGAAGGTCATGCTTCAATCCATACTCCACTACATCCGCGTCAAATCCCGGGCTCACCAAAAAAGCCGCGCCTGCTGCTTCTGCTCGTTTCGCCTGCTCCACGGAAAGGACCGTGCCCGCACCTGCCAAAATCCCTTTTGGACTAGCGTTCATGGCCTCGATCACCTTTTCCGCTCCTTCTTCCCGAAAAGTCACTTCTGCCAGAGACAGGCCCCCTGCTGCCAGTGCGCTTGCCAGCTGCCCCGCCTTTTCCACCTGCCGCAGCTGTATGACCGGTATGACTCCGGCCTCGTAAAATCCACGGCATATTTGCTCGTAACGCTCATTCATAATGTCACTCCTTGCTTAAATATGGCTACATCTCGATACTGCCTTTTTTCACTCTTGGTCCGCTGACCCGAAGCAGCCCGCAGCACGCATTGGAAAAACTCCTGCTCCACTTGCTTCCGCTGCTCCAGGCTCTCTGCGTCCAGCAGCCGCTGCCCATTGTAGTCGATCCAATCCTGCTTTCGTTCATACAACTCTTGATTGGAGGAAATTTTCATGGTCGGGACCGGTCCCCCAAATGGAGTCCCTCTGCCAGTGGTGAACAGGATCATGTGGGCCCCGGACAAAGCCAACGCAGTAGATGCCACCAGATCATTTCCAGGGGCCTGCAATAGATGCAGTCCTTTCTCCCTAATGGGCTCGCCATAGGCCAGAACGCCTTTCACTAGGCTGCTTCCGCCCTTTTGCACGCATCCCAGGGATTTGTCTTCCAGCGTGGTAATGCCTCCTGCCTTATTGCCAGGCGAGGGATTTTCGTAAATGACCTGATGGTGCCTGCGAAAATACGCCTTGAAATCCTCGATCAAATGGACCGTCTGTTGAAAAATTTCTCTGTTCTCGCAGCGTTCCATTAGGAACGTCTCCGCGCCAAACATCTCCGGCACTTCTGTTAAGATCACGCTGCCCCCCTGCCCGCAAAGCCAGTCTGAAAAAGCGCCCACCAAGGGATTGGCCGTGATCCCTGATAACCCGTCAGAGCCACCGCACTTCAAGCCGACCACTAAGTTTCCCGCTTCCACAGGCTGCCGCCCGCAGGACTTGGCATGATCCACCAATTCCCGCACCAAATGGACTCCCTCTTGTACCTCGTGTTCCACATCCTGGCACTGCAGCCACTTGAGCCGCCTCTCATTGTTTTTTGCATCCTGCGGCAAGTATGGCCTCAACATTTCAAAATTGCAGTTCTCGCATCCCAAACCCAGCAGCAAAACACCGCCCGCGTTGGGGTGCATGGTCAGGGCTGCCAGCGCTTTTAAAGTGTTTTCCTGGTCCTCCCCCATCTGGGAACAGCCATAAGGATGGGTAACCGCATGGATTCCATCCACCTTTCCCCTGCCATAGGCCTGCGCTTCCCTGGCGATCTCCTGGGCCACGGAATTGACGCACCCGACTGTGGCAATGATCCAGATTTCATTTCTCACCCCGCATCTTCCGTCTTCCCGCGGATATCCCTCAAACCACGCTGGAGCCGGCTTTGTATGGAAAGGCTCCTGTGGCTGCCCCGCGTACTGGTATTCCACCTGCTGATCCAGCAAGGTTTTCACATTGTGAACATGCACCCACTGGCCTTTTCTGATATCCTTGGTTGCCCTGCCGATGGCCGCGCCGTATTTGATGATGACCCCGCCGTTTTCAATGTCCTCCAAGGCGAATTTGTGTCCCTTTGGGATCGGGTCCGACAATTCCAAGTCCTCCAGAGCCACCGCCACATTGTCACGCTCCTGAATTTTGATCCATTTCACTGCTCGTTCTCCTCAAAAAATCTGCCAGCGCCTGTTTCATGCCTGCCTGTTCAATGTCCTCTATGTACTGGGAAACCAGCGGCACAAGACCGTCTATACGGGTAAGGTCTTCCTGAAAAAAATCCTCTTGCCGCAAAAACTCTGCCGCCACATTATCGTCATGCCCTTTGCTGCGGAAAAAATCCACCACTGCTTGGTCGTCTCGGATGTTTCCTGTCTGGTAAAACACGATGAGCGCCGCCAGCGCGAACACCATGCGTTTTGGCAGCGCGCCTTTTTTGTGGAAATAATCCTTCATGGCAGGTTTTACTCTCGCGTTCCACTTGGAAACACTGTTCAGGGCGATATCCTCTAATTTATGATTGATAAATGGATTGGCAAAACGGTCCAGCACATCTGCCGCGAAACGGTTTGACTCGTCCCTGGGAAGATCGATGGTAGGGATCACCTCTTCATCAAGCAGCCCTTTGATAAAGCAGCTGATGGCTTCATTCTCCATGCTCTCCCGCACGATTTTCTCCCCTGCCAGGATGCCCACTGGAACCATGCAGGTGTGTGCGCCGTTTAAGATTCGCACCTTTCGTTTTTTATAAGGCCCATGATCATTAGTGACGATCACCGGAAGTCCGGCTTTGGCAAAAGGCAGTTTTTCCGCTAAGGAGGTTGGACCTTCGATGACCCACAATCCAAAGGGTTCCGCGGTGTCCAGGAGCCGGTCATCATACCCGTTTGTCTTGTTTTCCCTTTCTAAATCATCTGGCGTTCCTGTGACGATCCGATCCACCAAAGTGCTGCAAAAGAGGTTTTCCCGCTGAATCCAATCCAGGAACGCGTCTCCCAGACCCCAGGCTTTGCTGTGTTTTAGGACACATTCTTTTAGCTTGCTCCCATTATTATCGATCAGCTCGCAGGAAAGGATCACGAAACCGCTGCTCTCTGGTCCCTGGGAAAACCGTTCAAACAAAAGCCTTGTGAGCTTCGCGGGAAAAGAGCTTGGCGGTCGGTCCTCAAACCGGCAGGTTTCATCGTAAACAATGCCCGCCTCTGTTGTGTTGGATATGATATACGCAAAAGAGTCCTGTCTCCCAAGGGCCAGGAACCCTTCATAATCCTGATACGGATCGATTCCCCTGCTGATGCAGCTGATGATCCGCTTTTCCTTTTTTGCCTGACCGCTTTCAAATCCTTGCAAATACAAAGTATACAGCCCCTGCTGGCAATTGATGTCCGCCACTCTTCCCTGTTTGATGGGCTGGACAACCGCCACTTTTCCAGCGAATCCCTGCTTTTCGTTGATGATATCGATAAAGTGATCCACGAATCCCCGCAGGAAATTGCCTTCCCCGAACTGAATGATTTTTTCAGTTCCATGCTCCAGGAGAAAGCCGTCATAGCCCTGCTTTTTGATGGTTTTATAAGTAAGTCTTTCCATAGATCCTCCTTTAAAATTCGATCAATGTTTTCAGCATGCTTCCCTTGTTCTGATCAAAGGCTTCAAATGCCTGCGCGCCTTTTTCAAAGGGAAACACATGGGTGATGAGCTTTTCAAAGGGAATGGCTCTTTCGCGGAATGCTTTGATGACTGCCATAAAGTCTGACTCCACAGCGTTTCTCGCCCCATATACGGACAGCTCCTTTTTCTGCAGGATCGTGAAATCAAAGGCCAGGGTTTTCTTTCCCACTCCAATCTGGACCACTCGGCCCCCATAGGCCGCCAGGTCAATGGCTGATTGGAAGGTCTCCGGCAGCCCGACCGCCTCTGCGACCACATCGTATCCGTTGCCTTTGGTCAGAACGGCCGCATGTTCTGGCAGTTCTTTATCACTGCGCAGATATTGATCAAAATGAAAATTTCTGGCATAATCCAGCTTTTCTGCCGACCTGTCACAGACATGGACCTCCGCGCCCATGTGTTTTGCCCAGATCGCGGCTGTGGTCCCAATGGTTCCAGCTCCTATGACCAGCACTTTTTCATTTTGTTTGATAGCCGCTTTTTTCATGGCATGGTAGCCAATGCAAAAGGGCTCCACCAAGGCCAAATGCTTTGCTGAAATTCCCTGCCCCTTGTACAGGCGCTGGATGGGCATGGTAACGTACTGGCAAAAAGCGCCGTCCCGCTGCGCACCCATGGTCTGGTTGTGTTCACAACAGTTCACCAATCCCCTTTCGCAGGAATAACACGTCCCGCAGTTGAAATAGGGATTGGCTGTCACGATCATCCCTGGTTCCAGTCCCAGCTCATTGTCTTCGATCTCCACGATTTCCGCGGAAAATTCATGGCCTGGGATCCTGGGATAATCCGCATAGGCGAAAGTCCCCCGATAAGTCCCCAAATCAGAGCCGCAGATGCCGCCATAAAGCAGCTTTAGCAAAGCCTCGCCCTGCTTTCTTTTTGGAATGGGCAGCTCCTTGTAAACCACCTGCCCTGGCTCTTCGATGCAAATACCTTTCACTAACATCCCTCCCCGTTGGATTTCAATGTTTCATTGAACTTTTTGATTCGCTTTCCTATTTTTTCCGCAGCAGCCGTTTCCTTGGTGATCGCTTCTGTTAGATAGGCCCTTTGGTTTTCCCGGGCCTGTTCTAACCGCTGTTTCTCTTTTTCCCCATAAACGCCGCCAAGCAGGGCCTGGATCAAGTCATATAGGTTTTCGTTTCCGTGTTCGATCAGGCCTGTGCCCCAGCTGTCTTTTGGATGTTCCGTCACTTGTTTTTCAAAATAGGAATAAGTCTTTTCACTGAAAAATGCCGCATAATCGTTAAAATCGACTTGCCCTAGTTCAGATGCGGCCTCCTGGCAGCTGCCTGATTCCGCCTTATCCTTTGCCCGTTCCAAAGCCGCTAAGCTGGCTTGGTATCGACTGTGGGGCGGGATCATTTCATCATTCCAATCCAGCCGGATGAAGGCATGGTGCGTGTCCCTGTAAATCCCATGGAGCTCTTTGTTCAGTACGCTTTCTGCGTCTTTAGGTTTTCCAGGTCCAGTGTTCCATGCCTGAATCGCCTCTGTCAGCTGCTGGGCCTCTCGTATGGCCGCATCAAACACATCCCGCTGGCTTTGCGTCAGCTCTGTCTTGATGTCATCCAGAGCTGCGGCAAGCCTGCGGGTCAGATTCAGCGGGCAGAGTTTTTTCTTGTCCAACTGGATTAAGATATGCGCGAACAAACGATGAAACAGTTCAAAGGCCTCTTGATCAAATCCAGCTTCCCATCCGCTGTCTGAGCTGTGGAGGACTTTCCGATCCGCCAGGCAGCCATCGTAGGCCCCTGCCACAAAGCTTGGAATTCCTGCTCTCGTATAGCTGAAATCCTCTGTGGAAGAGGTCAGCTCCATATTCACCTCAATCTCATAGTCTCCCGTGCTGCCAAAGCTTTGTACTGCTTCCCTTATGAAATCATATAGTTCCTGGGTGCAGACAATACAGAATTTATGCTCCCCCTTCACTGCGTAAAATCCATCCAGGTTCATGACCGCGAAACCGGTTTCCTGCCACTGGGACCGCACCTGGGTGATCTGGCGGTACGCGCCAATGGCCCAGTCATATTTACAGTCCACCAGTCCCCACTCTTCCGCGCCGTGAGCCACGATTCTGATGGTCTTCTCTGGCTGATCGCCATGGTCCAGAAATGCCTTTGCCAGCCCCAGGGCCCAGCCGATGCCCTGAACATCATCGAAGATCGTATGATAATAGGAATCGTAGTGATTGATGATGTAGATGGTTTCATCGGTTTTTCCCGGAATGTCTCCCCACACGTTGTAGCTGGTTCCATTCTCCTCCACAAGGCTTTCCACATTCAGCGTCACCGTGACGCTCCCTGTTTCCGAAGCATCCAGCAGCTGTTTCAGCTCTGCTCCATCCTGTTTTCCAATGGAAAGAGCAAACAAATCAGAAGGTCCGCAAATGTCCTCGGAAACCAGCACATTGCCGCCTTCCTGTCCAAAGCCGCCGGCATTGACGCAGATCACTCCTGCCGCGCCTCTGATCTTTGCCTCGTATGCCGGAAAATTGATCCACCAGTCATTGGCCTGATCGATCTCTATCAATAGCAGCTTTCCCAAAGGGTCTATGTGCTCATAATCCGCTGCTGTTCCTTTCCCCGCCCAGATCAGAGGAAATTCTTGATCCCTGCATCTCATGGCACAGGCATGGCCGCCTAACCAGATTTCTTTCCACTGGCCCTGGCTGCCTTGGTATTTCATTCGAGAATCTGTAAAACACCAAGTGTCCACAGGGAAAGGATCTTTTGTCACGTTTTTCAGGCCAACTTCTTTGAATTTGCTCACTAAATAATCCGCTGCCCGATGTTCCGCAGGTGAACCAGCCGCCCTGCCCCCAATCTTCGGGTAGTCCGTGATTTTCGACAGTTCATCCATGATTTTTTGAGAATAACTGGTGTCAAAGGGTTCTGTCATCCAATTCTTATCCATGTCTAATGCTCCATCTCGAAATTTTTATCACAGCGTGCGGGAAGCATCCAGCCATGTTGCTGCTTGATGCTTCCTGCTTTGCGTATGCTGCTATGTTTAAACACACGTTAGAAAATTTTTGCTGGATCCTGTTTCTTTCCCCAGACTGTCAATAGGATTCCCAGGATGCCTGACGCGATGGTCAGACATTTGATGGCAGTGATGAAAGTATCAAAGATTCCTGGCGAACCGTAGCTTTCCGCATATGCTGCCGGATCCTCGTACCAAGGGAAAAAGAAGATGGCGATGATCCCCAGGATAGCCCACATGATCAGGATCACCCCTGTCCTTGTAATGTCTCCAGGCGCCAGCTTTGTCTTTGGATTCATTGGGTATTTTTCTGCGTTGATCTCCGTCATTCCGCCATAAAGCTTTTTGATGATGATATAAGCCACTGGCCCGCTGATCACGCCGATGATCCCAAAGAGGAAATAATCCGTTCCATTCAGGTACAGCGCGATAAGGCCAATGAGAAACGGCACGGAGCTGTAAGCAATGAACGCGCCATCGCTCACCTTTAATTTAAACGGCCCATCCGGGTGGGTTTTCCTGGTTCTTCTCAGGATTCCGGAAATCTGGGTCAGGCTGGAAGCAAAAATGCTCATGGTCACGGTAATGATCACCAGCTGGGAAAAGTTGAACTGGCAAATGATGAAGGACACGATGGCCACGCTCAATACGCCCACGTAAGGAACGCCCCGTTTTTTGTCGCACTTCACCAGAAATCTCGGGCAAAGGTTGTCCGCCGCCATAACAAAGAACCCTCTGGATGTGGACGCGATGTAACCGTTAAATAGTGACACATTTGACAATACCGCCACGATCAGGAAAAAGCTAAAGAAAATCGTTCCTCCATATTCTCTTGCCACGTCAACATAGGAAACACCTTCAGACCCCCAGCTTTCCCACTGTCCTATGGACGAAAGGCCCGCGCAGGTAGGAATGATGTAGGTTAAAATGATCAGTGGTATGGCGATCATCAAGGCCTTTGGAATGATCTGCGGTTTTTCCAATTCCTCACTCATAATGGACATGGCCTCCATACCACCATACATCCACATGCCAATAGCCAGCCCATACCCAATACTTTCGATCAAGCTCTGTCCTTCTGGGATAAATGGCTGCACCGGCGACTGGTTGTAGTGGGCGAATCCTAAAATCGCCACGATCGCGAAGGCGACCAGGATGCTGATAGAAATGATGGTATTGACAATGGCCACATCCTTGATTCCCCGCAGATTGATGATGGTAAAAACAACGATGAACGCGATCTTTACCATATATTCCTGGGTACCGTTCAAATGAAAGGCGCTGGCCATGTAGTTAGAGGCTAGGACCACATAGGTGACAGTGTTAAAATAGCCGCCTAGCGTCCTCCACCATCCCATTTGGAATCCCCAGAATTCGCCGCAGGTTTCCTGGACCCATTTGTAAGGCCCGCCTTCCGCGGGTATGGCAGAGCCCATTTCCGCGCAGACGAATGCCTGAGGATAGGCCCAGACCAAAGGGATCACGATGAGCATGACCATGCAAAGACCTGGCCCCACGCTGGGAACCATGTCTTCAATTCCGTAAGCTCCGGCAGCAGTCAGAGAGTAAATCGTCCCGACTATGGCCAAAAGTCCGACTTTGTGGCGTTTCAGCCCTGTGTTGGATAAATCGTTCATATCTTCCTCCATGATGTAAAATAGTGAAAACTGCTTGTTGCATATTTTTAATATATATGTTGTATACAACACCCTTTTGTCGTTATTGTAACTTTCTGAAAACCGTTTGTCAACTATATTTTTTTCCGAATCCGCGCAAACTTTTATATTTTTTGAACCATTTTTCCTAAAATTGTAGTATACTGCTCTTGACCGGACAAAATCAGAGGAACATTTTAAGGGATAAAGTCAGATTGGCCGGTTCTTTTTCAGAAGTGGATTTTATTGATATCCCTACCTACATAAAAAACAACGTGAAATAAAGGACAGTTATGCCAAAAGAAAGTTTGAAAGACAAAGCGTATCATTTTATAAAGGCAAAAATCGTGCATTGCGAATACGCGCCCAACTCATTTTTAAATGAAACCATGCTCATGGAAGAGGTCGGCTCTAGCCGGACGCCTATTCGGGAGGCCCTGAGCAAGCTGGAACAGGAAAATCTGGTGAAGATCATGCCCAAAAGAGGGGTCATGGTGTCGGATCTATCTTTGAATGAGATCAGCATGATCTTTGAAACCAGGATCTTAATCGAGCCCTATATCATCGCCCATTATGGCCAGTTTGTGCCCGCTGACATCCTTTCTTCCATGAAAGAGACCTTCGCGCTCAAGAATTTGTCTCTGATTTCCGCAAAAGAAATCTATACCAAGGATGATCAGTTTCACAAGCTGCTTGTGGATTCCAGCAAGAACACCTATTTTATGCGGGCCATGGACAATATCTACAATCAGAGCTATCGACTGCGGGTCATGACGGGAAACCGCATGCAGGAGCGCATTTTGAATTCTAACAACGAGCATGTGGATATCATCGAATTGATGTTGGAGCAGGACTTTGAAAAAGCATCCATCGCGCTCAAGTCTCATTTGGAAAAGTCCAGAGAGGCTAGTTTTTCAAACTTTATCAGCAATTATTAAGGATCATGACATATAGAGGATCACACCATGGAAACCACAATGAATCACACAAAAAAACGAAAGAAAAAATCGAGGAAAGGCTTTTGGGCGCTCCTGATCGTTGACTTTTTGCTGGTCCTGCTCATCTGCGGGTCCGTGGCTCTTGGCTACTACGCGATCCAGGAATTCGTCCAGCGGGTGGATGCGAGGGAAGTGGCCTCTGTCCAGGCCATGTACCAGGAATCCACAGAAGTGAACATCCCCAACGCGCTTCGCAATTACACGGCAAAGCGGCTAACCAAGCAGGAATCCATTCCCGCTTACTCCATTTCTCAGATCTATCAGCTGGACCTGCGTGAGCCCAGTGGAGTGACAGCCGCGGATCTGAAGCTGGTCACCAGCAAAGGCCTAGTGGGGCTGGAGGACGCGTTTGTCAACGCAGAAGAAAAGTACGGAGTCAACTGCGTGTTCCTCATGTCCATCGCCTCCCTGGAAAGCGCCAAAGGAACCATGATGTTCCGTCCCAACAACATGTTCGGCTATGGAAGGACCGGTTTTTCCTCCAAGGCCGAAGGCATCAATGTGGTGGCAAAAGGCCTTTCCTCCCGCTATCTCAACCCGGGCGGCGGGCTCTACGGCGGCAGCCCCACTGTCAAGGGCGTGAATAAACGCTACGCTGCCAATCCACAGTGGTACGCCAAGGTCGGCAATTACATGCAGGAATATTACGCGGTCATCAGCAAACGGCACAACGAGGCTCTCAGCAAATTCAAATAACATGGCTTGAATTGCCGCACCATTCTCTGTGTCTCGCCCCTGCGTCATCTACGGATTGTCGCTACCGCCTGCTTTTTGGACGCATTGTTTAGAGCCTGTTATTTCAGGCCCCGGGTTTTAGAAAGGAACGATATTAAAGGAAAGCTCTATGTTCGGTGAAATTTTCTTCTTTACCTATATTTTTGCGGGTTTCGCAGGGCTGCTGGCCATCCTGCTAGCTGTTTTGCTATCCAAATATTGGACCTCCAGCAACAAACAGCTCTTGGCCGCTGTCCGCGACTTCATGATCTGCACGGCTGTCATGGATGGCCTTTATTTTTATATGAACTATCTATTTTTGAAAACCGGCATCTACACCACCCAACCTGTCCTGCGGGTTTTGGACAGCTTCACCTTCATTGGACAAGCTTATTTCTGGTCCGCCTATATCCGAGAAAAATGCCAGCTGTCCCAGCCTCGGCGCAGACGCATGTGGATCATCACTCTCGCCTTGTGCGGCGGCTGCCTGCTCACCAACCTGGCAAGCTATGGCTTTCTCATGGATGATTATTACTTTGTTTCCCCCGGACCTATGCGCGTCCTTTCTATGATTATCGAAGTCCTGCTCTGCCTTTCCCTTACCTTCATCATCATTTGGCATCTTTTGAAAGCCCTGGACGAACTGGTCCAGAAAAAGATTCGGGCCTTTGTCACCATCCTTTCTATCTTGATCATAGGGGACAATCTGCTGAACTCTTTTAATGTGCTGCAATTGATCACCGGCAGTTCTCCGCCTTCCAGCCATTTTCCCCTTGACTTCACGGTGATTTTCATTTTTTTGATCAATGTGTTCACCATCCTTTTGATCTATCAAGAAGATTTTCGGGCACTTTTCCACACAAATGGGGATATGTCTGTGGAAAATGTGGAAAACGATATCCAAGGCCGTTTAGATCTGATCGCCCAATCACACGGACTGACCCAGCGGGAACGGGAAGTCCTGGAACTTGCCTATGAAGGGCTGACCAATCCTGAAATTGCCGAAGAGCTGGTCATATCCAAATACACAGTAAAGCGTCATATGCACAATATCTTTGAAAAGCTTGATATTTCAACGAGAATGGAACTGGTCCACCTGGTTGGTCCGGGAAATGGTCCAAGTGGACGATTGTAATTTTCTCCGAAAAAGAGTAGAAGTGAAAGAGTAGTCAGAAGATTACTTTAATTTTCACCACTCATGAACTGGAAGGAGAAAAAAATGAAACAAAGGTGGAGAAAGCTAACTTGTCTCGCTGCAGTTGTAGCTCTTATTTTTGCCCTGACTGCCTGCGGCGGCAGCGAAAAAAGCGAAAAGCCAAGTTCCCAGCTTTCCATGGCCTCAGCTGTGGAAAAGTATGTGGAAAAAGTTGACCAGGAATACGCATATGGAATTGCGAAGACCCTGGCCTATGATGAGACTTATCTCTCAAACAAGCTGGGATGGCGGACTTCAGGCTCTGATGCGGAACACAAGGCTGCCGATTATCTGGCAGATGAAATGGGAAATCTGGGTTTAGAGGATGTGGAAAAAGTTCCGGTCACTGTGGATAAGTGGCAATTTAACGATGCTTCCCTTACAATAGAAGGAACCGACATCGACATCATGCCCGCTTCCTATGCTACCAACGGAACAAACAAGGAAGGGCTCACGGCGGAAATCGTTGATGTTGGCGGCGGCACTGCCGCTGAATACGCGGAGAAAGATGTAGAGGGCAAGATCGTCCTGGCTGGCGTGGATCAGTGGAACGTGGCCTGGATCAATGAATACATGAACGAAGCCGCGCTTCACGGCGCAGCGGCCATTGTTACTTATGACACCGGCGGTTACGCCACTTACTCCGATGACATGATCAACATGCAGGATCTCTGCGCAGAAGACGTGATGCCTTGCGTCAGCATCAGCAAGAATCAGTACAAGGAACTGGCCAAAGCCATGAAAGGCGGAAAGACGAAAGCCACTTTAAAAGTTGACAATGTGATGGAGCCGGACAAGGGCACCAGCTACAATGTGGTGGGCAAGATCAAAGGCAAGGCTTCTGATCAACAGATCGTTGTGTCCGGTCACTATGATGTGTTTTTCAATGGTTTCCAAGATGACAGCTGCGCCATTGGCCTAGTTTTGGCCATGGCAAAAGGCATGAAGGATTCCGGCTACACTCCTGAAAACGACATTGTTTTCGTTGCTCACGGATCAGAAGAATGGGGTGCCATCGGCAGCCAGTTCGACTGGACCACCGGCGCATGGGAAATGATCAACAACGCTCACCCGGAATGGGCTGGAAAGACTCTGGCCATGATCAATTTTGAGCTTCCTGCTCTTTATGATGATGCGAAGCAAATGCAGATCAGCTGCGTGCCGGAATTCGCCCCTCTTGTGAAGGACCTTGTGGAAACTTCCGGATTAGTGGCTGAGCCGGTCAATGACATTTATCCAAAAGGCATCAGTTCGGAAACTCTGGGCTGCAGCACCATGGAGGACGGCGTCTCTTATCGGGCTTCCGGCGTGCCTTCCTTCATCAACGTGCTTGGCTCGCAGGATGGAGAAAAGGGCTGGATGCAGCAGCGTTACCACACAGTGGCCGATGACGAGGGCACTTATAACGCTGATGTGATGACCACAAACTTGAACACCTATGGAACTCTGGCCATTTATTTGGATCAGACACCGGCATTGCAGCTGGATCTTACGAAAACCTGTGATGACCTGGACAAAGCGCTCAATGAAGACATAGCTGCTGCGGCAGGAGCGGACGCCGCGGCTTACAAACAGGCGGCAGCTGATCTCCGGACCGCGGCGGAAGGCCTGAACGCCAAGATCAAGGATATCAATGACCGTTATGAGAAGGCAGTGGCAGACGGCGCGTCTTCGGAAAACGTGGAGGCCATTCGCGCAGAGGGCAAGGCACTGAATCAGGAAACCCTGAAAGCCTTCCAATCTGTGCAGGATGACTTTATCGGCATCATCGACACATCTGTGGTCGCTGTCAGGCATCTGGCTTATCAAAACAACGTCCAAGTGATTTCAGCCATTAACGCAGCTCTGGAGGAGAATAACCTTTTCGATGAAAAGGAAGAAACTGGAGCGCTGGACATGGCCTGGCAGATTAATGGCGGCAGTGAATCCAGCTACTATACTTTCAGCCCGCAGACCTGCAAAGAATCCAAACGGACTTTACAGGAAGATACCAACAAAGGCAATGTTTTCTGGGGGACTGGAAAAGGCGCGAAGCTGGCGGATACTTACAAAGCCACGACTTCCCTGCTGCAAAAAGCGGCGGCTCTGGAAGCTGGCGAGAAAGTGACTTATGATGATGAGATCGCCATTTACGCAAAAGCGATCAAGCAGCAGCAGAAAGGTCTCAAGGACACCATGACAGCGGAGACAGAAGCCATGAAATCCCTGGCGCAGCAGATTTCGGCGCTGTGACGCAGTAGGATCTATTTGAATTGAAAAGCAAAGACGGGCCCAAAGCCGAGGGATCGGTATTTGGGCTCGCCTTTTGATTTCTAAGGTGATTATCTGTCACCATAATGTCCCCGACAATGCGCAATATAAATTCGGCCATCTTCCATGTGATAGACCAAACGGTCCTTCTCATTAATACGGCGGCTGAACTCTCCTTGAAGATCACCAGAAAGGGGCTCTGGCTTACCAATCCCCGCTATGCACCCGTTGCGTTCGATGTCTTTGATCAATTGGTTGATTCGCCTTATTGTTTTCTTATCCTGTGACTGCCAATAAAGATAATCTTCCCAGGCATCATCAGACCATATCTTTTCAGTCATCGTCCACCTCGATCAGCTCATGCGCAGAACCTTTTCCCGCACGGAGTTCCTGAACGGATTTTTTTACATAAGCAAGATTTGTTTTAGAGAAAAACGGATCAGATGCCTGTGTGATTTCAAATGGAATACGATTTTCCCGCAGCACTGCTTTTACAAAAAGATTGATCGCAGTTGATGTGTTCAAACCCACATTAGAGCAAAAAGCATCGAAGTTAGCCTTATCTCGTTCATCTACCCTAGCGGTAAGTGTTGCCTGTGACATAAAAACATCTCCTCTCTGTGTTCTAATTGTCATTATTATAATGCTATTGTATGCATATAGCAAGCAGTTATAACATAAATTCAATGAAAATGTTCTAATACCAATGGTAAATGCCCAACTTGCAGTTTATCATTGCCTCATAGATTTTAATTATGGTTTCAGCGGTAATTCATGGTATAATGAATGCATTGAGGAATTTTGGAATGAGGAAACGATATGTTTGTTGATGAATTGCTGTTTTTCATGTATATATTTGCGGGATTCGCAGGCGTTCTGGCGATTTTGATGGTCCTGCTGCTGATCAAGTACCGGCATTCCGGCAATCAGCGGCTGTTAAGATCCATCCGCGATTTTATGCTGTGCACTGTGCTGATCGACTTTATCTATTTTTATTTTACATATTATGAATTGAAATATAATGAGAACGCAGTGACAATGGTCGTGCGCGTGCTGGATATGTGCGCCTTTATCGGACAAGTATACTTTTGGACCACCTATATGCGTGAAAAAAGCCTCTTCAAAGAAGATCGTTATAAGGCGATGAACACTGCGTCCTTCGTCCTAATAGCCCTATGTATCCTGCTTGCTATCGTATCCTATGGTTCTATGATGGATGATTATTATCTGCCCAAAGACGGTATAAATAGGTATTTTCCTATCACAATTGAAATCATCATAGCGGTGATTCTAACGTTCATCGATCTGTGGTATCTGAAAACCGCTCTGCCAGGGATCGCGCAAAAAACATGCAAACGGAACATCATACTGGTCTCTGTTTTTCTGACAGTCAACGGTATATGGAACGCAATACTTGTCATTGGACTTCTGCTTGGAAAGCTGGGCGTTTTCGTAGGGTACACCATAGATCCTACTCCGATCTTCATCTTCATGACCAATATCCTCACCATCCTGCTGATCAGAAGCGAAGACTTCACTGCTTTGTTCAAAGCCGAAGATCATCAAGAAAGCAATCTGGACAGCCTCACCGCGCAGATGGACGCTATCGCGGAGGCGCATTTTCTTACCGAGCGCGAACGGGAAATCATGGAGCTGGCTTATCATAAAATGACCAATCCAGAGATCGCAGAAAAATTGTGCATCTCAAAATATACAGTAAAAAATCACATGCATCACATCTTTGAAAAGCTTGACGTTTCCACTAGAGCCGAACTAACTGCTCTGATCGATGGAACTGTCGCAGCATCATGAAGCGGCCCCGCAGCCTTCTCGCCTCAAATCCGCAGCACTGATCGTTTCAGCTGAAAGCCTTGAATTTTCAATGTTATACGTCATGCGGCACTATGGAGCACTGTTAAAATAGTCCTCTGTGGACTATTGTTTTTTGCATGCGTTCAGCGTAAATTGTGAGTAATCAGAAAATTCAATTTTGGCATTCAGATCCAGCATGGATCTGCAATCCGTCAAAGAGGGAGACGATATCATGAAAAAATCATTATTAAAGAAAGGGCTCGCGATCCTCGTGGTCGCATGCATGTCAACAGGCACATTGATGCTGACAGGGTGCGGCGGCAGTGAGCCTGCCAGCGGCGTAGCAGCGGATGTGGCGGCCATCGAACAGGCTGCGGATGAAGAGTTTGCCAAAGATATGACAGAGACCTTGGCATATGACGAAAAACTGAACGACGCAGACACCTTGTACCGAGGCGGCGGCAGCGCATCTGAACACGCCGCGTCCGACTATCTGGTAGAAAAGTTCAAAGAGGTCGGCCTTTCAGATGTGACAAAGGACGAAGTGATCGTGGACGGATGGGCCACGGGCGAAAGCTATATCAATGTAGGCGACATCAAGATCGCTGACATGGTTTCCTACCAGTCCTCCGGCACCCACAACACCAAGGGCGAAGCGAATCCTGTGCGAATCAGAGACCTCAGCCAGGGAAAAACAGGCGATAAAAGAAAGAACATTGACAAAGACTGGACCAATATGGAAATCGTCAATGTGGGAACCGGCCACGCAGAAGAGTATGAAGGCCTGGACGTGGAAGGCAAGATCGTGCTGGCAGCGGTGAACCAAATGACTGAATCCTGGATCGACAGCCCTTACCACGAAGCTTTTTATCAGGGCGCGGCCGCTATCATCACCTATCAATACGATGATGATGGCACAGGTTATGGCATGTACGATCTGATCGGCAATGAAAAAGCCTGTGATACCATTAATGTTCAGGATATCTGTGCAGAAGATCTCATTCCTTGCGGAAGCATTTCTCCAAAGGACGCTTCCCAGATCCTGGCCAAGATGAAGGAACAGAAAACAAAGACTCTTGGCAACGTGGAAATGAAACTGACCTGCGACATTATGCCTGACACAAAGGCCTATAACGTGATCGGCAAGATCCCAGGCACAGAAAACACAGGACAGCAGATCCTGATCGGCGGACATTATGACAAATACCACGGCGGCGTCAATGATGACTGTACCGCAGTCGCTCTGGCCGCATCCATCGGTAAAGCCATGATCGAATCCGGCTACAAACCAAAGAACGACATTTACATCGTGGCTCACGCTGCGGAAGAATGGGGCCGCTCAGGAGCCGCGGACGACTGGGCCATCGGTTCATGGGAAGAAATCACGGAAAGGCACCCTGAATGGCAGGGCACCACGCTGGCTTTCATTAATTTTGAAATGCCTGCCATCAAATCCGGCCAAAAGGCAGGCCAGATCCAGACCAGCTATGAATTCAACACAGCGATTGACCGTTTCCTAAAAGCAGATATGCTCAGCGCGTCTCATTATGAAGACGGCGTGTCGGTGGCCAATGACCACAACGTTGGCATGAGCGACTGCATCTCCTATCAGAGAAACGGAGTTCCGGTCATCATCAATCTGCCTGATTTCGATGAGCCAATCGAAGGTGAGGTAAGCAGCAGCAAACAGTGGATGATGGACAGATATCACACTGTTTACGATGACATGAGCACTTATTCATCGGAATTGATGGAATACTCCATCGGCCTGTATGGTGGGATCGCCGCGTATCTGGACACCAATCCAGCCTTAGAGCTTGATCTTACTGCAAGATGCGAAGCTCTGGGTTCCATGATTGAAGGAACAGAAAGCTATCTCAGCGAAGATCAAAAGGGCCTTGTCACTCAGTATCAGGAAAACCTGGAAGCCATGAAAACCGCAGGCGCGGCGCAGCTGAAAAAAGCCCAGGACATCAACGCCAAATATGAAGAAGCCTTGGGTAATAACGCGGGCACCGAAGAATTGTCAGCCATCACAGCCGAAGGCGCTGAGCTGAACAAAACAACGCTCCAGGCATTCCGCGCCATGGAAGATGAACTGATGGGAATCATCGGCTCAGACACCAACATGGCCATCCATATCACAGCGCAAAGCATGCTGGACGGCTATAGCAGAGTGATCGGTGATCTGAAAGCAGGCAAAGTGACAGATGACGGCGATGACTGCACACTGGCTGCGATGGCAGGCATTGGCGGAGGCACTGAATACACTGCATTCAATTATAGCAAGTTCGCCTATGACAAACTGCAGGAAGCCGTGAATTGCGATGTTGTAAAGGACACATGGGGTGAAGGCAAGTCAGCGAGAGTCAAAGATACCTATGCTGCCACCCAGAACGTACTGGCGCAGCTCTCCAGCAAAGGAAAGGCTGATTACAGCGATTCCATCAAAGCATACGAGAAAGCGGCGGAAAAAGCCACCGCGGAACTGGTGACATACTTGGAGCAGGAAATCGCGGGCATGGCAAAGGTCGCTGAAATCCTCAAGTAAAAATTACGCAGGCTCTTAATCAACAAAGAGATTCCTTGCGAATCATCTGAAATTCAGAAGCATATGACAAGAAAGCAAAATCCCGAACCGAATGAAGGTTCGGGATTTTTGCGATACGCCCTTCCACCAGCTTTAATTCTTTTAAAAAATCGCCAATGCGCCGATTGCGGTATCTGCGGGAAACCAACCTCCGGTTCACAATGTCTTCATTAGAAATCGTCCTGTCTGGTCCAGGCAAGCTGGTAATTTCCATTTTTTCCGGCGTTACGGTAACAGTAATCGGTTCTCCGATCTGGTAGGATTTGTGGTAGATCGCGTTTGACAAGCTCTCCTCCACCGCCTCATAAGGAATGTTGAAAAACCGTTCCGCCTCCGCCTGGCCAGGAATCTTTGTCACCTTTTCTTTGATAATGTAATTTTTGATGTAGCTCAACGCATCCCGCAGCTGCCGGTCCAATGGACCCATGAACACTTTCTCTGTCATTCCCAGACCTGTGGGATCCGGCTTGTCCACCACTTCTATCCGTGCGTAAGGAAAAAAATGATCAGGCCGTTCATTGAAAAACATCAGCCCTACGTTCAGCGGTTTCCTCAGTTCCGATGGCCCGCCGATCAAATGCATGGAAACAGCGGTATCTGACACGGGCTGCTTCAAAGAGGCTTCGTGTAAATCGCTGTTCACTTCATAAAGAAATTCTGAAATCAAACTGGATTTCAAGTCCTCGATGTTTGCCGTCAAATTGGGGCGATCATCATAAGGCTGATTGCCAGCCAGCATGAACAACTCTTTTTCTTCCAGCTGGTTGGCTCGAATGGTGCTCGTCATCTTCCGGATATAGTACGCTTTCTCTGCTTTTACGGCTTTTTCAGTGGGAAAGCCCGTTGGACATTTGTATGGGCGGTCTGCCCCTCCTGGCACCCACAGCACAATGATTTGTTTTCCTTCATAATCAGCTGTCTCCACGATAGGAAGATACCTGGGTTCGATCAGATTGCATTTTTGCAGCAGCTCCTTGTTGATTCGATCAATGGATTTTTTCTCAAGCCCTTTGATGGGGAACACAGGCATGCCGTCTTTTTCCTCGATTCCAATGATGATATATCCGCCGCCCCAATTGTCGATATCATTGGCAAAGGCGCAGATGGTTCGCAAAATCGGTTCCGGATTCCAGTCGCTTTTATACTCTATGCGAGCGCTTTCTACCACTCGCTGATTCACCAAATCGGTAATGCTAATAGGCAGAGCCATAAAAACCTCCTTACTTACCCCTTTAACTTACCCCTTTATTTTAGCAAATATGCGCTGCCTTTGGAAGAAGGCTTTTGTGATTCTTTGGCACAGTCATTTTAAAAAAATTTTACGCAAGAATGCGGTTTGCTTCCTTTTTTCCAGAAAGCCACCGCCCCTTTGATTATTTAAAATAATCTGACTTTAATATTTATACGAATTAAAGTGGTAATCCAATAAAGCGCAATAGCATTAAATCCACAAACCACAAAAAACCGACCGGCAAAAATATTCATCGCAAATCAGCGCAAAATCCGTTGAAATCCCTGAAAATCAAAAAAAGTGGTGGAAATATTCAGGCTTTTTGATTATAATAGTAGATACAATTCAACATGTCAAAGCAGTTAATATTTATTTATAATATTGCATAAATATTTATTTAAAAGATTGGAGAAAAACGATGGCTATTATTATCAATGGACGAGACCTTACGGTCGATGAAGTGATTCGAGCGGCCCGTTTCCACGAATCCGTAGGCATTTCTCCCCAAGCCCAGGCCGCAGTCAAAAAGGCTCGGGACTATGTGGACAAAAAGCTGGAGGAAGGCGCGATCATTTATGGCCTTACCACGGGCTTCGGAAAATTTTCCGACACCTTCATTTCCAAAGAGGAAACCACAGACCTGCAGCGGAACCTGATCATCAGCCACACCTGCGCCATGGGGGACCCACTCCCCACAGAAGTGGTGCGTGCCATCATGCTCCTGCGGTGCAATGCCCTTTCCAGAGGGAATTCAGGGATCCGGCCATCCACTTTGAACACTCTGCTGGAGATGCTCAACAAAGGCGTCCACCCGCAGATCCCAGAAAAGGGATCCCTAGGTGCGAGCGGCGATCTGGCTCCCCTGGCCCACATGGTGCTCACTCTCATCGGTGAAGGAAAAGCGGAATTCCAAGGTGAAATCATGTCTAGCCGAGAAGCCATGGAAAAGGCGGGCATCCAGCCGGTCCAACTGGCGGCAAAGGAAGGCCTGGCACTGATCAACGGGACCCAGGTCATGACCGCCATCGGCCTGATCACCCTCTACGACGCCATGAACCTGTTAAAAACAGCTGATATTGCCGCTGCCATGACTGCCGAAGCTCTCAATGGAATCACAAAAGCCTACGATCCGAAGGTACATATGGCAAGAGGTCATCAGGGACAACAGGACGTGGCCGCCAATCTGCTGACGCTCCTGGCAGGCAGTGAAAACGCCCAAGATGTCAACCGCAACAAAGTGCAGGACCCTTACTCCCTGCGCTGCGTGCCGCAGATCCACGGCGCTTCCAGAGACGCGATCCAATACGTGTACGAAGCTGTCACTCGGGAAATCAACGCAGTGACCGACAATCCGCTGATTTTTCCAGACGAAGACGAAGTCATTTCCGGTGGAAACTTCCACGGACAGCCCATGGCTCTGGCCTTTGATTTCCTAAAGCTGGCCATTTCCGAGCTTGCCAATGTTTCTGAGCGGCGCAGCGAGCGGCTGATCAATCCCCAGCTTTCCGAAGGCTTGGCGCCGTTTCTCACAAAGCATGGCGGCGTGTGCTCCGGCTTTATGATCGCCCAGTACGCAGCGGCCTCCATGGTATCGGAGAACAAAATCTACGCGCATCCGGCCTGCGTGGATTCCATCCCATCTTCCGGCAATCAGGAAGACCATGTGAGCATGGGCACCACGGCGGCAAGGACAGCGGCCATGATCCTGGACAATGCTCAAAAAGTCCTGGGCATCGAACTGTTTGCGGCGTCTCAGGCCATCTGGCTCAGGCGGCGGGGACGCTTGAAAATGGCTCCTGTGACCAAAGCGGTTTACGAATATATCAGGGAATCCGTGGAGCCTGTGGACCAGGACATCATCATGCATGATGAGCTGGAAAAGTTTGATAAAATGGTAAAAAGCGGAGAAATCACCAAAGTGGCCGAAGAAGCCGCGGGCCCGCTGAAATAATTGGAGTTGAAATTAGTAGAACAGAGGGCCCTTGTGATCCCAGCGAAGCAGGAGCCCCAGACCACTTCTAGCCTATTATCCATCGACCGCATCCCTACGATCGAATAGGCTGATGAAATAAAGGAGGATGACTATGTTAGATAACAAAACCATCGCCCAGGCGATGACCATCAAACTGGACAATACCCTTCCTGAGTATCCCAAGTTTGAAGAAGGAAAACGGAGAGCGCCGGACAGAGGTTTCCGCCTCACAAAAGAACAGACGAAGCTGGCTCTGAAAAACGCTTTACGCTACGTGCCGGAAGAGCTCCATGAAACCCTTGCCCCAGAATTCATGGAAGAGCTGAAAACTTATGGCCGCGTTTACGCTTACCGCTATCGGCCGGAAGGCAGAATTTATGGAAAACCCATTCATGAATACAAAGGCAAATGTCTGGAGGGCAAGGCCTTCCAGGTGATGATCGATAACAACCTGGATTTTGAGATCGCCCTGTATCCTTACGAACTGGTGACTTACGGGGAAACAGGCCAGCCTTGCCAAAACTGGCTCCAGTACCGTCTCATCAAAAAATATCTGGAAGAGTTAACGGAAAATCAGACTTTGGTAGTGGAATCCGGGCACCCGCTGGGCCTGTTCCCATCCAAGCCAACTGCTCCAAGAGTAGTCATCACCAATTCCATGATGGTGGGCATGTTCGACAATCTGGATGACTGGGAAGTGGCAGAAGAAATGGGCGTGGCCAACTACGGTCAGATGACTGCCGGCGGCTGGATGTACATCGGACCGCAGGGAATCGTCCATGGCACTTTCAACACCATCCTCAACGCAGGGCGGAAATATCTGGGCGTGCCGGAGCAGGGTGACTTGACGGGCCACCTGTTTGTTTCCTCTGGACTGGGCGGCATGAGCGGCGCACAGCCGAAGGCAGCTAACATCGCCCGGGCGGTGGGCATTTTCGCAGAAGTAGATCGTTCCCGCATTGTAACCAGGCACGACCAGGGCTGGGTTGACGTGATCATGGATGATCTGGACGAAATTTTCAAGCTGGCATCAGAAAAGCTGACGGCAAAAGAAAGCATTTCCATTGCTTATCATGGAAACATCGTGGACCTGCTGGAAGCCGCAGTGAAAAAGGATTTCAAGATTGACCTGCTTTCTGACCAGACTTCCTGCCACAACGTGTACAATGGCGGCTACTGTCCTGTGGGCTTGACTTTTGAGGAAAGGACCGAACTGCTTCACAAAGACAGAGACGCGTTCTGCCAGAGGGTGGACGCTTCCCTTCACAGACATTTCCAGGCCATCAAAGCCTTGTCCGCAAAAGGGACCTACTTCTTTGACTATGGAAATTCCTTTATGAAGGCCATGTATGACGCTGGCGTGAAGGAAATCTCGAAAAATGGGCACGATGAAAAAGACGGTTTCATCTGGCCTTCTTATGTGGAAGACATCATGGGACCAATGCTCTTTGACTACGGATACGGCCCGTTCCGCTGGGTCTGCTTGTCTGGGAAACCGGAAGATCTGGACGCGACGGACCAGGCGGCTATGGACTGCATTGACCCGAACCGCCGTTTCCAAGATCGGGACAACTGGGTATGGATCCGGGACGCGAAAGCCAACAAAATGGTAGTGGGCACCCAGGCCAGGATCCTTTATCAGGACGCGGAAGGCAGGACCAGGATCGCTCTGAAATTCAATGAAATGGTGCGGGAAGGCAAGATCGGCCCGGTGATGTTGGGAAGAGACCACCACGATGTGAGCGGCACGGACTCCCCTTTCCGAGAAACAGCCAATATCAAAGACGGCAGCAATGTCATGGCGGATATGGCCGTGCAGTGCTTTGCCGGAAACGCGGCCCGTGGCATGAGTCTCTGCGCCCTGCACAACGGCGGCGGCGTAGGCATCGGGAAAGCCATCAACGGCGGCTTCGGCTTAGTGCTGGATGGAAGCGAGCGGATCGACACCATCATCAAGTCCGCTATGATGTGGGACGTAATGGGCGGCGTTGCCAGAAGAAACTGGGCGAGAAATGAAAACGCTCTGGAAACCGCGGCAGCTTACAACAAAAATTACGCAGGAAACGGCCACATCACCATCCCATACGTGGCAGACGACCAATTGGTGGAAGACGTTGTGTCCAAGTTCGTGAAATAGCTGGTGCAGCAGGGAGACAAATATGAGTACATTACTGATCAAAAATATCGGCAGACTGCAAACGCCTGTGGGCAGCCACAGTCACAAAGGGCCGCAGCAAGGCGAAAATCTGAAACTGGACAACGCCGCCATGCTGGTGGAAAACGGTCTGATCAAAGAAATCACTGCAGACGGCGCTCTGCCCCAGGGTGACGCGGATGTGGTGATGGACGCAGAGGGAAATCTAGTGACCCCCGGCCTGGTGGAAGGCCATACCCATCTGGTCTTTGGCGGCTATCGCCAGGGGGAAATCCCTCTCAAGCTGAAAGGCGCGGGATACCTGGACATCCTCAAAGCAGGCGGCGGCATCCTGGACACTGTACAAAAGACCAGACAGGCCAGTGAAGAAGAGCTTTGTGAAAAGAGCGAAGGTTTCTTAAACGAAATGCTGCGCCTGGGCGTGACCACCTGCGAGGCAAAGAGCGGCTACGGCTTGGACCTGGAAACAGAGGTGAAAATGCTGAAGGTAGTGAAAACCCTGAACCAGCGGCATCCTATTGACCTGGTTTCCACCTTCTTGGGCGCGCATGCCGTGCCTCCGGAATACAAAGACCGGGGCGACGCATATATCGAGCTGATGTGCGAAACTGTGATTCCTTATGTGAAAGAGCATGACCTGGCAGAATTCTGTGACGTGTTCTGTGAGGACAGTGTCTTTGATGTGGCCCAGAGCCGGACTTATCTGGAGTGCGCCAAGGCCCACGGATTCGGTCTGAAGATCCATGCGGATGAGATCGAAGAGATCGGCGGCAGCCAGCTTGCCGGTGAACTGAACGCCATTTCCGCGGAGCACTTGATCGCCATTGGTGAAAAAGGAATGGATGCCATGGCAAAGGGCGGGACCACAGCCATGCTCCTGCCTGCCACTTCGTTTTATCTGGGCAAGAGCTTTGCTCCGGCGAGGCGGATGATCGAAAAGGGAATCCCTGTGGCCCTGGCCTCGGACTTTAATCCAGGCTCCTGCCCTTCCCTGAATCTGCAGTTTGTCATTAATTTAGGGTATCTGAAATACCAGATGACACCAGAAGAGATCCTTACCGCCGTGACCATCAACCCGGCCTGCGCCATTGGACGGGGAGATCTGGTAGGGACCTTGGAACCAGGAAAGCAAGCGGATTTCGTCATTTGGGACGCACCGGACATGGAAATGCTCTGTTACCGGTTCGGCTCTAATCTAGCGCTGCAAGTGATCAAAAAAGGAGAAATGGTTTAAATGAAATTGATTGATTTAAAAGTAGAGGAATATCTGGATATTTTAAAGTCAGACGCACCCGCGCCAGGCGGCGGTTCTGTCAGCGCCCTGGCAGGCGCACAGGCTGTTGGTCTGATGATGATGGTAGCGGACTTGACCATTGGCAAGGAAAAATACGCTGATTATCAGGACATCTGCCAAAAGGCCAAAGCCCGGGGAACGGAGCTTTACGGGCAGCTGACGGAGGCCATTGACAAGGACACGGATGCCTTTAATCTGGTTTCCGCTGCCTTTAAAATGCCAAAGGGCACACCAGAGGAAAAAGCCGCTCGCAGCAAAGCGATCGCCGAAGGGACACTGACAGCCACCGAAGTCCCTTACAGCGTCATGCAGCTGGCCCACGAAGCCATGCTCTTAGCGGAAACCATGGTAGGAAAGTCCAATCCTAACGCAGCCAGCGACCTGGGGGTCTGCGTCCTCAATCTCATGGCTGCCATCAAAGGCGCATGGCTCAACGTGAAGATCAACCTGCCAGGGGTAAAGGACAAAGAGAAAGCCGCAGCCTTCGCAGAAGGTGGGCAGAAAATTTATGATGAAGCCGAGGCCATTGCCAGAAGGCTTTATAACGAAGTTTTGAAACAGTTATAATGACATCAGCCCCGCCGTTTTTTAGCTGCGGGATTTAACAATATGCTAGAAACGAGCGTTTCTATATACATGTAAAGGAGAAACAGAATGGCAAAAATTATTGAAAGCGTACCAAATATCAGTGAAGGAAGAGATAAAACCATTATCGAGGCCTGCGTGGATCAGATCCGCGAAACACCTGGCTGCACGCTGCTGGACTATTCCTCGGACCCAAGCCACAACCGGAGCGTCATCACTTACATGGGAAGCCCGGAAGCTTGTGAGGAGGCTAGCGTGAAGCTGGCGAAAAAGGCTGTGGAACTGATCGACTTGACAAAGCACACAGGCGAACATCCGCGGATGGGCTGCGTTGACGTGATGCCTTTCATCCCCATCAAAGAGGCCACTATGGATGACTGCGTGGAGCTTTCCAAAAAAGTAGGCGCACGCATTGCCCAGGAAGCCGATCTTCCGGTATTTTTGTATGAAAAATCAGCCTCCGCGCCTCACCGGGAAAACCTGGCAAAAGTGCGCAAAGGCCAGTTCGAGGGTATGGCGGAAAAAGTGAAAGATCCTGACTGGATCCCAGACTTCGGCGGCCAGAGGATCCATCCTACCGGCGGGGCCGTATGCGTGGGCGCAAGGCCGCCGCTCATCGCCTACAACATCAACCTGGGAACCGACAATCTGGAGATCGCCAGCAAGATCGGCAAGATCATCCGCAAATCAAACGGCGGGTTAGATTGCGTAAAGGCTATGGGCGTTATGCTGGAAGATCGAAATATCGCACAGGTCTCCATCAACATGACAGACTTTACCGTGACTCCGCTTTACCGGGTCAACGAGCTGGTGAAAGTGGAGGCCGCCCGCTATGGCGTGCCTGTCATTGGCACAGAGCTCATCGGCCTCACACCGATGCAGGCCCTCTTTGACGCAGCGGAATATTATCTGCAGATTGAAGATTTCAAGCCGGATGTTCAGGTGATCGAGAACCATTTGCTGTAAAACCACGGATTTCCTTGATACGGGAAATTAAGAATAGATAACGCATGTAAAAAAGTTCTTGTCAAGCAACTAGAAAGCTTCTCTATTTCAAGTTTATTATCTCCACGTAATATTACGTATTTTTATTGATTTACGTAATATTACGTGTTATAATGTTTTATAATAAGAAAAGGAGCCATAGCAAAATGCCAATGACACCACGAGAGATGATCAAGCATCTGAAGAAAAACGGTTTCCAAGAAGTCGGCCGAAATGGTTCCCATGTAAAAATGAGGAATACTGTGACTGGTCATCAGACGGAAGTTCCTTATCACAGCACTGCTCTGAAAAAAGGGCTGGAGCAGGCTATACTCAAACAGGCAGGGCTCAAGTGACTCTACTTTTCAAAATATGGAGGCAACTATGAAAAAACTATTTTATCCCGCATTGTTTCACAAAGCAGAAGAAGGTGGTTTCTGGGTGTCTTTTCCCGATATCCCTGAATGCCTTACACAGGGCGATGACATGACACAAGCTTATGAAATGGCGGTGGAAGCGTTGGGATTGGCTTTGGTTTGCCGGGAAAAAGAACAGCAGCCTTTCCCTCCTATTTCTGATCCTACTGAAATCACCCCTAACCCTGACTCTTTCCTTGTTGTGATCGAATTCGACATGCTTGCGTACAAAAAACGCACAAGTTCTCGAGCGGTCAAAAAAACTTTGAGTATTCCCGAATGGCTCAATGAAGCAGCAATGGCAATGGATTTAAACTTTTCTCAGATCCTTCAAGAGGCTCTAATCGCAAGGATACAAGCATAATGATCTGTCTTTTTATATCAGCTCCGTCTTTCCTCTGCGGGAGGCCTTACCATGAAAGAAATATCCATCCTAGAAATCGAAAACATCAAAATCGGAAACGCCGAGGACCGAGAAGGCGCAACAGGCTGCACTGTGATCCTGGCAGAAAAAGGCGCGACAGCTGGCGTGGATGTGCGAGGCGGCGGACCTGCCAGCCGAGAAACCCAGCTATTGAACCCTGTGGCAGCAGCAGAAGTCATCCATGCTGTGCTCCTCAGTGGAGGCAGCGCTTTTGGCCTGGACGCAGCCGGCGGCGTGATGAAGTATCTGGAGCAACGGGATATCGGCGTTGACACCGGCGTGGCGAAAGTTCCGCTGGTATGCGCATCCTGCCTCTTCGACCTGCAGCTAGTGACCAAAGATGTCAGGCCGGACAAGGAAATGGGCTACCGAGCCTGCGTTAATGCTGATCAGGGCAGCGGCAATTATCAGGACGGCAATTTTGGCGCAGGAACCGGAGCCACTGTAGGAAAATTCAAAGGGCCTGACCATATGATGAAAACCGGCATTGGCAGCTATGCATCGCAGGTAGGCGATATACAAGTAGGCGCAGTGGTAGCGGTCAATGCGCTTGGCGATATCTTCGATCATGCCACGGGCTTGCAGATCGCAGGCCTGCTCAATGAGGAAAAAAACGGCCTCCTCTCCACGGAGCAAGAGATGTACAAACAGGCTGGAGAAATCAGGGACTTGTTCACTGGAAATACCACCATTGGCGCAGTGATCACCAATGCCAAATTCTCGAAAACGCAGATGAACAAAATCGCGGCCATGGCACAGAACGGTTACGCCAGGTCCATTCGGCCTGTCCACACCCAAGCGGACGGTGACACTCTATACGCATTGTCAGTAGGCGATGTAACCGCAGACATCAACGCCGTGGGCACCCTAGCAGCTCAGGTGACGGCGGAAGCCATCAAGAAAGCTGTGTTTTCCGCAGAATCCGCTTACGGGCTGCTATCAGCCAGGGATCTATTGAAATAAAAACAACGGCCTTTTACGACTTGACGAAGAGCAGAGCCTGATGGTCAAAGCCCTGCTCTTACTTTTTCTATTATCCTTTTCACTTAGCTTTAACGAAGCTTCATTTCTTATAGGCCAATCCATATTACTTCACAGCATAACGGGTGTGTTGCATGGATAACAAAGACCGTTTCATTGACTCATACAAATTTTCATGCCCTATAGCACGCAAGATTTTGCGATCAAAACTTTCCCGCTCCTGATCCTCTAACTCATTTGTAGTATCCATCACATTACGATGCTTTATTTTTTCAAATCGTTCTACAATCTCTTTTGCATCCTGTTCTGAAATCTTCTTCGGATTTATCATATATATTCGTTTTAATTTTGTGCTGCTTGCGTCCAAAACACCTAAGCCTCGCCCAAATCCAATTGCTTCAATCGCGAACATGCCATATAAAGAATTCATTAATGCATGTAAAAGGTCAGCTGAAACACTCGCGTCCTTAACTAGCATCCTCGTAAAACGCTGATCAACAAATGTACTCTCATCAAACTTTGATACAAATAAACGTTTATCCGGATTAATTGCAGTAACAAAATCTGCCTTTGCCTCATCGTTCATTTCATACCAAAACTGTCCTGGTTTTTTTAATGCTTGTGGCAATGGCTTACCTGTTCCATTTTTAAGGTTTTCAAACTTTTCAATCCATCTCAATGCGCCGGTGTGTCCTAACTGTTTTAACTCTTCTTTAGATTTATGGCAACAAAACGCAACAATGTCTGCTTGTGCGATAAACGACTTCAAGCATGCAGGGTTCTTTAGAACAGGCTTCATATATTCAGATTCAATCCCATGGTCTGCTGTTGGATAAAATAAGTCGTTCCACCCTCTGCGCTCACCCCTTTTCACTACAAGCATTTCTCCAAGTGGTATCAAGCAGTCGCTTAACTCTTCTACCCACGACACATCATGAAAAAGGGCATTCATGACAATTCCATTTCTTGTTATCTGCTCAATCATACCAATTGTATAATTTTTTAGCGAGAGAATGGATGGATCGATCTCCTCTCCCAGCACGATACTATTTATAATTGTTTCCTGTTGGCCCGCAGCAAGCTGATTGATATCTTTATGGACTAGCCAAAAATCTATGCTAGCTTTTTTATCGGGTTTAGCTACAGTTCTTTTCTGCAATACCAGCAAGGTTGTCACCACATCTGCGTTTTGAAACCATCGTTTACAATCGCTCATTATTACTGCACAAATATCATAATAGTACTGCAAAGCTTGAAAATATTTTTTCCCAATATCTGTACCTAACCATGAATTTGAAATAATGATTCCCAATCTTCCATTTTCCTCTAGCAACTCATGCAATTTGAATGGTAAATAGTTGTATAAATCTGTTTTTCCCGCAGTGAACGCAATACCTGTGCTCTCCTTGATCCTCTGCCTATATTTTTCAATGTATTCGACTTCATCTGCCGCGATTTTATTGTATGCAACAAATGGCAAGTTGGACACAATTGCTCCAAAAGCAGGTATCTCTTTTTCTAAACTGCTTCCATTGGTTGGGCTTTTTAATTCTATCTTGTCTCCTATGTTTATTTCGAATACATCTGCTTGGAACAAATTTAGAGGAAGATTGATGGCCTCTATATTGGTCACAGCAATATTTGCAATCTGTAATGGGTACGCATATTTATCTGACATCCATGTCGTCATAAATGATACGTTACTATTATGCAATCGATTTTCCTTATTTCTGATTATTGATTTCGCGATCGTACCTGTTCCCGCACAGAAATCCGCGCATTGTGTACTCCAATCTTGAATGGTTATTTGACAAAGTAAATCCGCTAAACAAGCTGGCGTGGTATACTGGCCTCGGATTTCACGCTTTGCAGTATGAACCGTCTTTTCCAGGATATTCTGTAAGACGCTTTGATCCACTTTTTCTATGTTGTTCGCAATCAAAAATTGATTGTAGTCCACAATGTCAAGCCATGTGTCCGCAGGTATTATTTCATTAAATTCCAGTTTCTGAAACACATTATAAAAATCCCCTTCCTCTACAATGCGATCAATAATGGCATTGCCTTCGGCAGGTATGGAATTTCTGTTGATTCCGTCAATTTTATAAGCGCAATTATGATACTTTTTGATTGTATTGGCAAACATGACTCTATTTGTCCAATTTAACAAAATCGACTTTGCATATGCAGTATACATGTCCTTTTCATCTTGAGCGTATTCTTCATGAAAAGCATTCCACCATAGCCTGATCCTACTTTCCATTTTCATGTTCCTGCTTACTTCAATGCTAAGATTTTCCGCGACTATATCTTTATTTTTCTGAATAATCGCGCTCATCAGGCCATCAGACACCGTTATGGCCACTGGCAAGGTGGAGATAGCGCCCTTGACAAAAAAGTCATTGACAGTCAGCACAATATCTTGAATAATTGGCAGCCATTCCGCTTTATAGGTCTCCACATCTTCGCGTTTTTTTATATGATTTGTTCCGCTCCATGTTCTAACCTCTTTAAAATCATCCTCATCATCTTTTATGTATAGTTTTCCATATGTAAAATTCCAGATTACAAAGCTATTCACCCCTAAAGCGTTGGCTTTCCTTGTTGCATCTTTAATCAGCGCCTCATCTGTGATTAGGACGTCAGGCATCTTAAGCTCCCACCCCTGTAAAATTTTGTTTTGAGCCTTATCTTCATAAAGTAACACATCTGGAAACATGCTTTTCTTATTTACAGACAGCGTGCTTTCCCCTCCAACACTCTTAATCTTGATACGCATCTGATCAAGCATTGTTTTTATTTCTGAAATAATAACAATCCCCCAGCTTCTCTCATTGCGCCTAACAATGGTCCCCATGCCCCTCTACCTTTCTACGAACTCTGATATTAGATTCTCCACTTTTATATATTTGCGAACATTGCTGTCCAATTGCTCCCATGCCAAAAATAGCCTTCTTTTCGCTACGTCTATGTAATCTATTTCCTCTCTCTTAAACAATGCAACGTCTTCGTTTTTCTCAATACCAATAAAGTTACGCCCTTCTATTAAGGCTGCTACTAAAAATGATCCGCTTCCAAATGTATTATCTAGCACGATATCCCCTGGATTTGTATAAGTTCGTATCATATATCTCCCTAATTCTATTGGCTTTTGCGTTGGATGCAGCACCGCTCCCTCAGATTCGGCGGTTTTCACATAGATAATATCCGTTGGATATCGCTTTCCCTCACTTGCCACATGCACAGGGTCAAAGTCACCGTAGTTTCCACACAGCTGATTTTTTCTGATGCCTTTATCATACGGTGTTCCCTCTGTCATCTGTGGATGATAAGTCGGCTGTTTTTTATAAAAAACACATACATCCTCGTGCTTTCTGAGAGGTTGTTTTTTTGCGTTCAAAAAATTGGTTGGCTTTGATTTCTCCCAAACCCACTTGTATTTGTATATATTCGGTTGACTCAAAATCAATTTTGCTGTAAAAATACCATTTGAAGTTAATACAATCGCGCCATTAGGTTTAATGATCCGGTTATATTGCTTCCATAATTCATCCAATGAAATATAACAGTCCCACTCATTCTGTGTCATGCCGTATGGCAAATCACAAAGAATCATATCAATGCTTTCATCTGGTATTCGATTCATATACTCAAGACAGTCACCCTCGAATAATCGATTGATCACCGCACCCATATCTGCTCTTGAACTATTCTTGCTTTTCATGAAAATCTCCTTGCTCACTTGTGTTCTGTGTATTACATAATAACATATTTCATTTCAGAACACAAGTTCTTTTTATGGAATTTTTTTCTATATATTAAAACGTCTCTTATGAGTATGAGCCGCGCGTTAGTCCGTAAGGCCCAACATCCAATCTCTGGCGTTCAGGCGGCGAATCCCATCATACTGCGCTTCCGGATCTTCATCCAGCGTCAAAATAACCTTTGGATAATGATCGCGGATGGACTGGAGCGGCCGCAGCTCCCGCTCCAATGTCTTTTCATCGCGGACAGTCAGAGCCACCTGAAAATATGCGGTCCCTTTGCTGTTTTGAGCCACAAAATCCACCTCAAACTCACCGACTTTCCCCACATAAACATCGTACCACCGCCGCAAAAGCTCCAGGTATACGACGTTTTCTAAAATATGGCCCGCGTCCGCCTGCCTGGATCCGATGAGCATGAGTCGCATACCAATATCGACCACATAATACTTTTCAAGGGTCTTCAAATACTGTTTGCCCTTGATGTTGTACCGCTTCGCCTGATAGATGACATAGCTTTCGGCCAATGCCTCCAGATATTTCTCCACGGTCTTCACATCGATCTTTCGACCACTGGAGGTCATGGTGTCAGCGATCTTTTTCGAGGACAAGGGGCTGCCGATATTGTCAAACACAAAGCGCAGGATGCTCTTTAACATCATGGTATCGGTGATTTTCTTCCGGTCCACGATATCCTTTACCACGATGGTATTGTAGATTCCTTCCAGATAATCCCTAATTTCCTCTGGCTGCCCTTTCAATGCCAAGGTGTAGGGAAAGGAGCTGTTCTGCAGATACTCCGTGTATTTGACGCCCCTATCATCCATGCTTCCTGTGCTTTCCATATATTCTTTGAAAGAAAGGGGCAGCATCTCGATCTGGACATATCGTCCGGATATCAGGGTGGCGATTTCACCGGAGAGCATATACGCATTTGAACCTGTGATGTAAATATCCACGTTTTTCTTGATATACAGACTGTCAACGACTTTTGGAAAATCCTTTACATGGTGGACTTCATCCAAAAAGATATATGTCATCTCCTCTTTTACCAGGCGTTCTTTTAAATATGCGTATAATTTTTTATAATCCGTCAGCTCTTCATAATCCAGGTCTTCAAAGTTGATGGCTATGATCCGTTCCTCTGGCACGCCCTGTTCTTTCAGCCAGTGCTGATAGAGTTCCAGCAATGTGGATTTTCCACAGCGTCTGATGCCTGTGACGATTTTGATCAGCTGTTTGTCCTTGAAAGAGATCAGCTTGTTCAAATATTCGACTCTCTGTATCACCATGATCACACCTTTCCTTGATTTATACCCCTATTGTATCCAAAAACTTTATTAAAAACAATAGTTTTTGGATTATACTCCAAAAACTTTATATTTCTATCTTTTTTTTGGATTCAAAAACATTCGTAAGTACCGACCAGCTGCAATATCAGTTTTCCACTTGCTTCATGATTTATACTGGCCTTTTCCCGCTTATGTGCTTTCCACTAAAACACACAACATTTTTTAGTAAAATCCACAAAAAATCCTTTACAGCAAGAAAAGAACGTGGTAGAATGCTTACAGACTCAAAGGAAAGGATCAAAGAAATGTTGAACAGGTTAGCTACATTCGCAGCTGAATACTTTTATTTTTACTTTACTTACTTTTTCAAGCGTAAAGTGAATTTTGCTGCAATGGGATAACTCGTAAAACCTGATTTGATTTCAATCGTCACCGCGAGACATTCTCCGCAAGTAAAATTCACTTGCGGAGTTTTTATTATGCAGGAAATAACAAGAGCATCAAAACAGAAAAGAGGAGAAAAAAATGATCATCATCTTAAAGAGCAACCCTGAGGAAAAGCAACTGGAAAACCTGATTTCATGGCTAAAAAGCATGGACCTGGACATTCACTTCAGCAAAGGAGAAAGCACCACGATCCTTGGGCTGATCGGCGACACCAGCACAGTGGACATTGATCTGATCAATGCTCTGGACATCGTGGAAACCGTAAAGCGAGTGCAGGAGCCTTATAAAAACGTGAACCGCAAGTTCCATCCAAAAGACACAGTCGTGGATATTGCGGGTTCCAAGATCGGCGGCGGGAATTTCCAGATCATCGCTGGCCCTTGCTCCGTGGAATCCAAGGAACAGGTATGCGGCATTGCCACAGCTGTGAAAGAAGCAGGCGCTCATCTGCTGCGAGGCGGCGCGTTCAAACCAAGAACATCGCCATATGCGTTCCAGGGCATGCGCTCCGAGGGCATTAACCTGCTGCTGGAAGCAAAAAAAGAGTCCGGCCTCCCCATTGTCACTGAGGTCATGGACCTTTCCCATCTGCCACTCTTCGAGGAAGTGGACGTGATCCAGGTGGGCGCTAGGAACATGCAGAATTTTGAACTCCTGAAAGAGCTGGGCCATGTGGACAAACCGATTCTTTTGAAACGAGGACTTTCCAGCACATTGCAGGAACTGCTCATGAGCGCGGAATACATCATGGCTGGTGGAAACGAAAGAGTCATTTTATGCGAACGAGGCATCCGAACATTTGAGACCGCTACCAGAAACACCCTGGACTTGTCAGCGATTCCGCTCCTGCGGACCATGACTCATCTGCCAATCGTAGTCGATCCAAGCCACGCCACAGGCATCGCCCATTTAGTGAAACCAATGGCAATGGCAGCGGCAGCGGCTGGCGCGGACGGTCTGATGATCGAAGTCCACAATGATCCGGCCCATGCGCTTTGTGATGGCGCGCAGTCCTTGACACCAGAAGCCTTCGCGGACGTAGTGACCGCGGTCAACGCGATCTTGCCTCACGCTTACAAAGGCTAACCAAAGAAAGGCAGCATGATTATGAAAAGCAGCAACACTATGAAAATCGCGATTATCGGCCTGGGGCTCATCGGCGGCTCCATGGCAAAAGCGATCAAAGAAAACACGGAACATCTTGTATACGGCATGGATCTGAAGGACACTGTCGTAAAAAAAGCTCAGCTCATCGGTGCCATTGACGCGCCTTTGACAGACGAGCTGCTGGCAGACTGCGACTTGAGCATCATTGCCCTTTATCCCCAGGCTTCCATTGATTTTGTGGAAAACAAACAGGAGATCTTTAAAAAAGGCTCTATTGTCTTGGACTGCTGCGGCGTGAAGGAAATTGTCTGCGCCCACATCGAGCCTATCGCCTTAAAGCAGGGCTTTGTCTTCATCGGCGGCCATCCTATGGCTGGGCTGGAACACTCTGGCTTTGACCATGCGAAAAAGGCTCTCTTTCAAAATGCTTCCATGATCTTGACCCCTACCAAGGGCAATATTCAAGACGTGGAAAAGGTAAAAGACCTGTTCACAGCCATTGGCTTTACCAATATCCAAATCGCTACGCCAAAGGAACACGATCAAATGATCGCCTTCACTTCCCAGCTGGCTCATGTGGTTTCCAGCGCCTACATCAAAAGTCCGGCCGCGCTAAAGCACAAGGGTTTTTCCGCAGGCAGCTATCGGGACCTGACCCGCGTGGCAAAGCTGAACGAGGATATGTGGACTGAACTGTTCCTGGACAATCCGCGGTTCCTGGCAGAAGAGATCGATGGCATCGCGGATCGGCTGAAAGCATACAGCCAGGCCATCAAGGAAAAAGACAGCGACACCTTGCGGGCATTGCTAAAGGACGGCCGCGAGAAAAAAGCATTGATTGATGGGGAGATATTCTAATGGAAACAATCACAATTTCAGCATCAAAAACCTACAAAGTCATCACGGATTCGGGCCTTTTGGCTCGAGCCGGCGGATTCGTTAGGGAAGCCTTGGGGGAAAAGGGGAAGAAGCTCTGCATTGTGACAGATGACCAGGTGGACGCTCTTTACACCGCGCCTCTCAAAACTTCTCTGCGCGAAGCAGGCTATGAGACTGTGACCTTCGCGTTTCCTCATGGAGAAGCCTCCAAAAGCATGGACACCCTTTCCCGTCTGCTGGAATTCCTAGCCGAGAACCAGCTGACCCGTTCCGATGCGCTCATTGCGCTGGGAGGCGGCATACCAGGCGACCTGACCGGTTTCGCCGCAGCCTCTTATTTGAGAGGAATCCCCTTCGTGCAGGTGCCCACCACCCTTCTTGCGGCAGTGGACTCCTCAGTGGGAGGCAAAACCGGCGTGAATCTGAAGGCTGGAAAAAACCTGGCAGGTGCTTTCTGGCAGCCTTCTCTGGTGCTCTTTGACATGGACACCATCAAAACCCTTTCCTACGACCTGCTCCTGGACGGAGTCGCGGAATCCATCAAAGCCGGCGCCATCGCTGACAAAGAACTCTTCCTTTATATACAAGAGGCTGAGCAGCTCACCAGCCCGCAAACCATCGCCCATCTCAGCCGCAGGGCCATTGAAATCAAACGAGAAGTGGTGGAAGCGGACGAACGAGACACTGGCGTGCGCCAACTCCTCAACTTTGGGCACACCATTGGTCACGCAATCGAAAAAAGCAGTGATTTTTCCATTACCCACGGTCACGCAGTGGCCATGGGCATGGCCATCGCAGCAAAAGCTTCTGAAAAAATGGGATGGTCCCAGGAAGACTGCTGCGCCCCGATCACAGACAGTCTGCGGAAATTCCGCTTTCCTCTGGAATGCCCATTCACAGCCACCCAACTGGCAGAAGCCGCAATGAAGGATAAAAAACGCATGGGAGATTCCATCACTTTGGTCATCCCCGTGGCTTTAGGAAATTGTCAACTGAAAAAAATACCAGTATCACAATTAGAAGATTTTATAAAGGCAGGACTATCATGAACATCGAAATCATACCCCACACCCTGGCGGGCACCGTAGACGCAGTGACCTCCAAATCCCACGGGCACAGGCTCCTGATCGCCGCCGCCCTGTCAAAAAAACCGACAAATGTGATCATCGACACTTCATCCCAGGACATCGAAGCCACCCGGGACTGTCTGAAGCAGCTGTCCGCTCATATTCCCATTCTGGATTGCAAGGAAAGCGGCTCCACCCTGCGATTTCTCCTGCCTGTGGTCATGGCGCTGAAAGACGAAGCCATGTTCATGGGTTCCGGCAGACTGCCAGAACGCCCGATTTCTCCTTTGAAGGAAGAAATGGAAGCCCATGGCTGCGTTTTCACCAATAAACGGCGGCAAAAGGACGGCGCGAAAGAAATCTGCCACGTAAAAGGCAGACTCAAAGGCGGGATCTTCACCCTTCCTGGAAATGTCAGCTCCCAGTACATCACTGGCCTGCTGTTCGCTTTGCCCCTTTTAAAGGAAAACAGCCAGATCCGCGTCACTTTGCCTCTGGAATCAAAGCGGTACGTGGATCTGACCGTGGATGTAATGGAAAAATGCCATATCGAAGTCTATGTGGAAGAAAAGGACGGAATCCTGACTTACAAGGTCCAGGGCAGGCAGCAATATCTGCCGCCTGCTGAAATGATAGCTGAAGGCGATTGGTCCAACATCGCTTTTTGGATTGCCGCTGGAGTCCTTTCTAAAGAAGCTGGCGTCATCTGCAGAGGCCTGAATCACCGTTCGATCCAAGCTGACCGAGAAATCATCAACATTTGCCTGAGAATGGGCGGCAAGATCTTGGAAAAACACAGCAGTCTGCTGGCTATGGAAGCGCCGCTGAAAGGGATCCATGTGGATGTATCCGGCATCCCTGACCTGGTTCCGATCCTGGCAGTCATGGCCACTGCAGCAAAAGGCACGACCCATATCCACAACGCTGCCAGGCTGCGGCTCAAAGAGTCGGATCGCCTGGCCGCCATGTATGACTGTCTCTCTCGTTTGGGCGCTGACATCATAGAAGAGCCAGGCGGCTTGACCATCACCGGCGGCAAAGGGCTGAAAGGCGGGACAGTCAGCGGTTACAATGACCACCGGATCGTCATGGCCATGTCCGTGGCTTCCATGTTGTGCGATGGACCGCTGATCATCGAAGGCGCAGAGGCAGTGAAGAAATCTTATCCAAAGTTTTTTGAAGACTTTGAAGGGCTGGGAGGTGAATACCATGTTCTCTAGTTTTGGAAACCATTTGAAAGTTCATATCTTCGGCGGGTCCCACGAACCAGAGATCGGAGTGACCATCAGCGGCCTTCCGCTCCATACTGCCTTTGACCTAGGCGAACTGCAGCGATTTCTCGACAGGCGGGCGCCGGGTAACAGCCCCTTTGCCACAGCCAGAAAAGAACCTGATCAAGTCCGGCCTGAAAAGGGCCTGCGGATCATCGACAATTTGGCCATTACCACAGCGCCCCAAGTCACTCTGACCATTGCCAACACCAACGTGCGCTCCCAGGATTACAAAAATCTGCGGGACGTCCCCCGCCCTGGCCACGCGGATTACACGGCACATGTGAAATATGGCGGCAAGCTGAACATGGCAGGCGGCGGCCCCTTTTCCGCCAGGATGACCGCGCCTCTGTGCATCGCAGGAGGCATCGCCCTGCAGCTTCTGAAAAAAAGAAACATTGAAATCGCTGCCCATATCCATTCCATCGCAGATATCCAGGATACGCCTTTTGATCCGCTGGATCCTTTGGCTCCCTCAGATCTGGAGTTTCCTGTGCTGAATCCAGCCGCTGGAGAGAAGATGCAGCAGCGGATCCTGGCTGCCCGCAAAGACGGGGATTCCGTGGGCGGGGTGGTGGAAGTTTACGCAAAAAACTGTCCTGCCGGCCTGGGAGGTCCCATGTATGACGGGGTAGAAAGCATCCTGGCTCCCATTTTCTTTGGAATTCCAGCAGTCAAAGGCATAGAATTCGGCGCAGGCTTTTCCAGCGCTAACATGAAAGGTTCAGAAAACAATGACCCTTTTCGCATGGCAGGCACAAAAGTCGTGACCACTACCAATCATCACGGCGGCATCCTGGGGGGCATCACTTCCGGCATGCCCATCATCGCACGGCTGGCGTTCAAGCCAACTCCGTCCATCGCCAAGGAGCAGCCATCTGTCAGCCTGAGCAAAAAAGAAAACCAAACCCTGTCCATCACTGGCAGACATGACCCTTGTGTGGCAGTGCGCGCCGTGCCTGTCTGTGAAGCGGCCATGGCCATTGGACTTTTAACTATGATTATGGAGGAACAAGCATGAAATTAGAAGACATTAGAAAAGACATCGACAAGGTGGACACCCAAATTTGCCAGCTGTTCAAAGAACGGATGGATCTAGCCCTGGAAGTGGCCAAAACCAAAGAAGAAAACAATCTGGCCGTCGCCAATGTTTCCAGGGAAAAGGAGATCCTGCACCGCATTTCCGAAGAAATCGGTGAACCGCTGGACAGCTATGCCCGCATCCTGTTCAGCACCCTGTTTGACTTGAGCCGTTCTTATCAGAACAATTACCTTTCCCGCATTTCTGACATTGGAGATCGGATCCAAAAGGCCCTGGAAGAAACGCCAAAGCTGTTTCCAAAGAAAGCGGTCGTGGCCTGCCAGGGTGTGCAGGGCTCTTACTCCCAGGCTGCCTGCGAAAAGCTGTTTGAAGTCCCAAGCACCATGTATTTCAACAGTTTTGAGGGCGTGTTCAACGCAGTGGAAAAGGGCCTGTGCCAGTACGGGATCCTGCCGCTGGAAAATAGTTCTTACGGCTCTGTGGGCACGGTATATGATTTGATGAAAAACTACAATTTCCATATTGTCAAGAGCATCCGTCTGCGGGTGAACCACAGCCTGCTGGCTAAACCAGGCGCGCAGCTAAGGGATATCAAGGAAATCTTTTCTCACGAGCAGGCTATCGGCCAATGCGGGGAATTCCTGAAGACCCTGAAAGATGTGAAGATCACTGTATGTGAAAACACTGCGAGAGCGGCGAAGATGGTGGCGGAATCCGACAGAAGCGATGTGGCGGCCATCTGCTCTAGAGACTGCATGGAGCTGTATGGGCTGGAATCCCTCAACAACAATATTCAGGTCAGTGACAACAATTATACCCGCTTTATCTGCATTTCTAAGAACCTGGAAATCTACCCAGGAGCCAACAAAATCAGCCTGATGCTGTCCCTGCCCCATAGACCGAGCTCTCTATACCATATGATCGCCAAGTTTTCCGCCCTGGGTGTGAATTTGACAAAGCTGGAATCCCGCCCAGTGCCTGGCAGCGATTTTGAATTCATGTTTTATTTTGACATGGAGGCTTCCGTATATTCGCCGGAGGTGGTGAATCTGCTGGGACAGCTGGAAAATCAGCCGGAAATCTTTGTGTTCCTGGGCAGTTATTCGGAAACCATCTGACATGCTTTTGATGGAAAAATCTCTTGAAAGGAGGATCTGCCATGACATATGGTTTGATTGGGGAAAAGCTGGGTCACAGCTACTCGAAGATCATTCATGAAGCGCTGGGCAGCTATGAATATCAGCTGCTGAGCCTCAGCAGCGAGGCCTTTGAAGCTTTTGTGAAAAAGCGGGATTTTAAAGGCCTGAACATCACGATCCCCTATAAAAAGGCGGTCATCCCTCTCTGCGACCAGGTTTCAGAACTGGCACAGGAAATCGGCGCGGTGAACACCTTGTATTTCCAGGATGACGCGCTCTGGGGCACTAACACGGATTATTACGGTTTCCTTTACGCTGCCAAAGCCGCAGGCATTTCCTTTACGGGAAAAAAGGTCCTGATCCTGGGAAACGGCGGCACCAGTCTCACTGCCCGTAAAGCGGCCCGAGACAGCGGCGCCAGTGAAATCCTCGTTGCCTCCAGGCGGGGTGAGCCGGGCTGCGTGTCCTATGAAGACCTTGCTTTTCATGAAGATGTGGAGGTCATCATTAATACTACGCCAGTGGGCATGTATCCGGGCAACGGCAGGCGCCTGGTCGATCTTGCCCGCTTCCCTGCCTGTGGCGGGGTCGTAGATGTGATTTACAATCCATTGACAACAGAACTGCTGCGCCAGGCAGAGGAGCTAAGGATCCCCTGCGCCAACGGGCTGCCTATGCTGGTGGCCCAAGCAACGGCAGCGGCGGAGTATTTCCTGGGACATGGCGATTTTCAGCAGCAGAACGAGAAGGTTCTGGCAATGCTTCGGGCAGAGATCGAAAACCTGGTGGTTCTGGGCGGCTCTGAGGAAGCCGCGAGGACAGCGGCTTTGGAGCATGGGAAAATCTTTTCGCCCCTTACTGACCTTTCTGCGGCCATGGAGCTTGGAAAGGAAAAGGGATTGTTGATCCATGTGCCTGACAAAGCTGCCTGCTCCGCGGAACATCTGCGTACCCTGACGCAGAATGGGAGAGTGTTGGAAGAGCGTTAGAACAATTAGATTGGTATTATTGTTGTTTTTTTCAGAGCGGGAATGGGAGACCACGGGGAGTGGGGCGGCAAAGCGCCGTCCCGCTTATTTTGCGTTTCATCGCTATCTGCGGAATCTGATGTCTTCCTCTATTTTTTTCAATAATTTGTAACTCTTGTATACCAACACAAAAGTCGCTACGATCAGAACGATGAGCACGGCTGGTATCAGGAACTGATAGAGCAACAGAAGGATCGTAGGTGTCCAGGCTTCTAACATGGCGTTGGCCTCCTTTTTTATCATTGTGTTTTCGTTAACTTTTTCTCTATTTCTTCACAGATCTCCTGCTCTGATTTGCCATCTGTTTCAATAATGACATCTGCTGCGGATTCGTATTTTTCACGCCGCTGCTCCATCAATCCGGCGATAAAAGAAACGCTCTTGTCATTCTCCAGGATCGGCCGGTCGTGGCTGTCTTTTACCCGCTCATGGATGGTTTCTGGAGAAGCAGTAAGCAGCACGATTTTTCCACTTTTTTTCATGGCTTTCACATTGTCTGCCCGTAAGGGTGTGCCGCCGCCGCAGGAAATAACTGCGTTGCTCTGCCCCTGCAGTTCCATCACCAATTGCGTTTCCATCTCCCGAAAACGCGCTTCACCATAAGTTTCAAAGATGTCAGGGATGCTCATTCCCGCCTGGTCCGCAATGATTTTGTCCATTTCCACCATTTCCATGGCAAACATAGCGCTGAGACGCTGGGCAATGGTGGTTTTTCCAGTCCCCATGAAGCCGATGAGGAAAACATTGTGGCTAAAATGGGCTCCTATATGCAAATCCCTGCCGTTTTCACTGCTGCGGCAGGGTATGCTTTTTTTTGCTGTGTTCTTAGCTTGTTTCATATATGTATGCTCTCGCTTTCATCGCTTGGCTTTAAAAATGTTAAATACACCGATGTGTATATCAACTCGGCATTGCCAGCGACCATAATCATTGATCAATGCGCGCTGCTGGAATTTCAGGCAGCTGCTCATTTCCGAAGCTGCTGTTGCTGCATTCCGTCCTGTACGACCATTTCTTTCAGCCGGTCTATGTGAAGGTCAGCTGCGGCTCTAGCGTCCTCTGCCCTGCCGTCTCGGATCGCCTCCATGATCTGGCGATGTTCCTCCGGCATGTTCTCGGCCCGCCGGAATTCCCCATAATAGATGTAACGAAACCGCAGTACCAGCTCCTGCAGCTGCTCGATCATATGCACCAAAATACTGTTGTTGCAGGATTCTACGATGATCCTGTGGAACCTGGTGTCATAGGCGATCATGTTTTCCGTATTGCCTTCAGCCACTGCCAGGTTGTACGAGTCAGAAGCCCGTTTCAACTCTTTCATCTGTTCTTCGTTCATACGGGACGCAGCGAAAAACGCGGCAAGGCCTTCCATGTCCTGCCTGACTTCCAGAATATCTACCATGTCTTTTACGGATATTTGAGAAGCATATGCGCCGCGCCGAGGTTCGATTGTAATGAGCCCTTCCTTTTCCAGTTTCCGAATCGCTTCACGAATTGGAGTTCTGCTGACTCCCATGTCTTCTGCCAGTTCTACTTCCATCATCCTGGTTCCGGGAACGATCTTTCCGGTCAGGATCTGCATTTTTAGTTCCTCATAAACGATTTCTCGCAGGGGTCTGTGGTTTTGAATATCAAAGTTTAACATCCCTCATCCTCTCTGACTAACAGGTGGTCCTGGTCCAAAATGTTTCTTTGTAATATGCTTTTAATGCTTCGCAAGCAATCTGTGCTTCCTCTCTATTCCTACATAAAGCAAAAATCGTCGGCCCGCTTCCACTCATCAATACTGGATTTTTTTTCAGCAGGCTTTGCACTTTGTGCTTTGTATGCATAACATTAGGATACCTTGTAAGCGTGAAATTTTCAAGTACATTTACCATATTTTTTTGAATTGTCTTAAACCTTTTTTTGGCTAAGGCATCCACCAGTTCTTCGATGTCAGGCCGTTCTTTGATCTGGTCCAAACGCAGGCCCTGGTAGGCTTCTGCCGTGGAAACGCCGATGGGCGGCTTTGTCAAAATCAGGTGGCTCCGCAGGCCCTTTGACAGCGGTTCCAGGTCAGTTCCAGTCCCTCTGGCTACTGCGCAATGAGCAGCCATGGGGTCCCTGCTCAGGCCAAGGTCCATATTGGTTTTGGCTTGTCCCATGATGGAAAAAGGAATATCAGAACCTAACTGCTGACCTATGGAGCAAAGTTCTGAAACATCCAGCCCCAATTCCCACAGAGCGTTTAGGGCGTGGATGACGGCTGCTCCGTTTCCGCTGCCGCCAGCTAGCCCCGCGGCTACTGGGATCCGCTTTTTGATATCAATGCGGATTTTTCCCTGCCGTCCGCTGCCATAGAGTTCTGCCATGAGCGCAGCGGCTTTGTATGCCAGGTTTCTTTCATCCCTAGGGAGCCATGGCCGATTGGTCGATACCTCAATGTCAATGTCTTTTCCATGAAGGTTTTCTCCTATTGCTGGCTCTTTCCATTTTACAGACACATTGTCATGAAGGAGGATCTGCTGCATGACCATTTCCACTTCGTGGTATCCATTTTCCAGTCTGCGCAGAACATCCAGGCAAAGATTGATTTTTCCATAAGCTCTGATTTGTATTTGTTTCATGAATCGTTCTCCTGTTAGAACAAAGTCGTTTTTCTGATGCACTTTCACTGATGGACTTTGTTGATATTCTGGAAATGCTGTTCTTGATATTCCCCATTAGATAAAAATGAGCGGAACATTCCCGCTCATTTTTATCCAGGAATCTTCGATTCCATCATTTTTATTTCTTGTTTTTGTTGGATTTGTTTTTTGTGTTTCGTTGTTTGCCGGTTTGGTTCTTTGGTCTTGTGCCGCTGTTCTTTTTCTGCGCTTGAGGTTTCTTCTTTGGCGCTTTGTACTTTCCGCCGGCAGCGGAAATCGGCCGTGGACCTGTTACTCGTTTGTTATTGGAGATTGGTTTCTTTTCTTCCAGATCCTCGAGAACTTCTCGCTCTTTTTCTGCTCGTTTGGCTGCCGCAGCCGCCTGCTTTTCTTTGTTCTTTCTATCTTTTTCTACGATTTCTTCAACAGATTTTCCAGTGCGCTTCGCCTCTTTGTATGGATTGACGGTTTCCGTCTTTCCTTTGTTAGCTCGCTCTTTTTCCTGCTGTTTCTTCATGCTCCTGGAAGTGAAGAAAATCATGCCCACCATCATCACGCCCATCATGATCATATTGACAGTGGTGGCTTGGGTACGGTTCAGGGTGGTGAAAGCGACTTTATCCTGCGTGGTCAGGGTGTCGCCGTTGGTTGCCTGAAATCCCGGGTCAATGGTCAGTGTATATTTGGTATCATCTTTGATTTTGGTCTGGTCACTGCTCAATACCATGACCTGGCCTTCTTCTTTTGGATTGTAGGCCACATAAATAGGCAGTTCTTTGCCTTTTTCATCTACCAGCTTCACCTTTTCTTTGTTGGCTTTCCGAATCTCCTTTGTTTCTGGCCGCACATCCTGATTGAACCAGATCTTGACACTGACATTTTCTACGGAAGTGCCTGTGGCTCCGTCTTTTGGGTACTGGTCTTGTATGGTCAAACCGCCCTGTGCAGCAAAGCACATGGGTGCTGATATGGCAGCTAGTATAAAGGAAAGGCATAGGATTGCGCCAATTCTTTTCATAGTCATATTTCCTCCGACTTCTTTTTCCTAAGTTCTTTAAAAAATGTTTTCAATATGTCTTGACACTCCTGCCGCATGATTCCGCTCTCGATCTCCACATAATGGTTGAGCTTCGGCTCTTGGGGAATGTTGAAAACAGAGCCGCAGGCCCCGCTCTTGGGATCCATGGTGCCGATGCAGAGCTTTTCGATCCGAGCCCATACAATTGCCCCTGCGCACATGGCGCATGGCTCGGCTGTGACGTACAGGCTGCATCCTGACAACCGCCAGCCGCCTAAATGTTTGGCAGCCTCTCTCAGTGCCAGTATTTCTGCGTGGGCGGTGGGATCTTTCAAGGTTTCCGTCAGATTGTGCCCGCGTCCTATGATCTCGCCGTCCTTTTCTACCACTGCTCCAATTGGGACTTCCTCAAGGGTATAAGCAATTTTTGCCTCTTTCAAGGCTTCTGACATAAAGTTTCTCATATATCATATGATTTTACCATATTTTTTAGCTTGTATCAAGGAAAATCGAGCTTGGATTTTGGAATCGTGGGTTGAATTTTTTGCCTGATGCCCGGTTTTTTATGTTGCAAAAAGACCCTTGAAAACAGCCTTGGCTTTGTCTCAAAGATCTTTTCGCAAGTTTGCAGTTGTAATCTCCTTTTGGTAATCCCCTTTTGTATCATCAAGGATATCACTTTTTGAGGAGATTGTCATTGACGGCATAGTTGAATGTTAGCTTTATCCATATGCGCCCCTAAGGTTTACGGCAAAGGCCGCGCTGTGCGCTGGTCTGTCGAAGATTTTGCGTCATCCAGCGGCCCTGTCCGCTGACCTGCCAAATCTTTCGTGTCATCCGGCTGCGCTGCTCGTGTGTCTCAGATAAAGCCTGCGATATTTTTTGACTCGTATACGATGCCTGGCCACTGCCATGTCTATGGAAATCATGTCTGGCACTGTGAAGTTCTCAGGAGTCTCCTGGGCTTCCTCTGGATCGGAGAGCAGGTCGCCAAGGCTGATCTCATATAATTTCATCAGGGCGAACATGGCGTCCGCAGGTGGGTAGTTGCTCCCGCTTTCATATTTATATATGGCCTGTACAGAGCCTAGGCGAAGATATTCTCTGACTTCATTGATTGAAAGTTTTTTTGCTTTGCGAAAGCGTTTTAAGTTACGGCCAATGAGCTTGATATCGTATTCTGGTCGATGCTTCAATGATTTCCCCTCCCTTTGCGATGTCTTTCATCCTTTATTATCTATTTATTGGTTTTTTTACCATTTACACGATCTAGTTTATCATGCTTTGATTGAAATGGCAAGAGGGGTTTATGATTTATTTGGATTGAATTTCCATTAGGCTAAAAGTTGTGACACGATTCATCTGCGGAAGAAAAGCTTGCCCCCGGACAACTATTGATAGCGACTTTAACGCTTCCAATCTTCAATCCCATATTTCTCCATGAGCGCTTTGGCTCTTGCCTCGCCTGTTTTTGTTATATATACGGATTTTGATCGATGCGAGCCTTGCCGTATATGATCCTCTTCATCCAGTTTGTTCAAGATGCTAAAATCATAACCTTTCCATGCGCGCTTGGCACTTGGGTCCGCAAGCCGGCCCTGCTCTGTGAAGTGGGACAGGTAAAGCAACAACATCGTCAATTCTTCCATTGCGGTTTCTGCGTCCGTTTTGTTCATATTGACCTCCCGATTACTTGCTAAAATTTAGCTGAATTATAACACTATTCCGTTTCGTCGAATATATTTTACAGTTTCCCTAATTCGTCCATCATGGCAGGCCTGTGCTTGTATTGGATTTTCCATTCTGCGGCGATTTCTGCCGGGTGCCTCCAGTGCTGTTACCATTCGATGTCTTGTGGGTATTGGATCCTTGGATCTTCCAAGTCATAGATGCTTGTTCCATATTCTTGTGCCCAATACTCGAGATCATCTTTTAGGTTGTAGTATGCCTGCGTTTTTTTCACGATCCTCTTGGCAATGTTTCTAAGTTTGTCCTTTCGCTTACTAACTTGGGTTTTTAGTAGTTCCACGTTGCATTTATCGATATACTGTGTTGCATAGTGCATGTAGTCATCATCAATTCGTTGCTGCAAGCGTATTATTTTTTCCAGTTCTTCATCACCCACTACCGTTCCAAGGGCTTGCCATATCCCGGCGCACAGCACATCAAGATTAGCTTTGTCTCTAACATAGTCCGCATATGGCATTGCTATTCCCATTTCTGCACGTTTTCCCCTTACGCCATAATAGAGGGAGGAAAATGGATAGATCTGTGGAACAGACGCAGCTACGAATATGGCTTCTGGAAACAAGATGTTCACGCTATAATAAACATTCTGTGTAGGCGTGATCTGCGCATGCCATTTCATGATTTCCTGGTTCATTCCATTGTCCTCCAAAACAAGATCTCTGTCGCCCATGAACGCATGGCGGATATCGTAGCATACTCCCAGCAAGCGATTTTTTACGCCATAATAAAGCGTTTCATCTCCTTGGATTTGCTCTGATCCGACCATACTGTATATGCTTTCGACTAAATCGTAAAAATCGTTGTAATCACCTTGGATCGTGATTCCAGTCAGATGTTCTGTGGGTTTTGTTTGTAGCATGTTTTTTGTGCCTCCTGTGGGTGAGTGCTTCTGGGTGTTATAGTTAGTTCGAATTACTTCAGTGGTGATCTGTTATGCTGGCTTGGTTGCTATTTTGATGGTTTCTCGTTTTGATCCCTCAAATTCCGTCTCTACGGTGAATATGATCTGTCCACTATCCCCCCTGGACACTCAGGCTGCGTTTCCCCAAATGCAAAATTACGTGGTACCGGAATCAGTGTTAAAGTATTTATCAATTGTTGCTTTCTTAAGTATTTCTAATACTTCCCTTCCACTTTGAGGCCTACGATGATAATTGTTATCCAACATTTTCAATACTACACAGGCTAAATCTTCTCCTATATTTCCAAAGTCTTTGCTTGATATAATTCCGCCTGGAAATTTTCCTAGTAGCACAAACGCAAAAATCATCCCTAATTGATAAACATCAGAATAGGTACCTAAATCATTTTCTCCAAAATAATACTTATTTACCGCTTCTGGGCTAATCCAAAATACAGGTCCTATTTTTTCATTTTCTCCTGTGATATCGTAATGCTCTCTATCATCAAGGAATTCACATAAGCCAAAATCACTTAATACCCATCTTTCCCCCTTTATTAGAATGTTTTCCGGTTTAATATCTCTATGTATCGCATATTGATGGATCTCCACTAACGCCTCACTTAGACCTCGAAATTGTGGTACATAAACTTCATATGGAATGCTTCTTGTCTGCAAGAGAAACTCTTTTAGGTTCGAGTCCGCCCTTTCCATAATGACAAACAGAGCATCCCGTTCACCATGTGCCTTTCTAGATTCCCGCACTTTCACTATGCCAGTATCTATGTATTTAATGGTGTGCGGATGATTCAATCGTTTCATTAATGAAACTTCTTGCTTAAATCGTATTTTACTTTTTTCTGTAAAGTGGAGCATAAACTTAACTGCATAAATCATCCCTGATTGGTCTATACATTCATAAACCACACCATTTCCACCTGAACCAATCCGCTCATAAACTTCATATGATAAACCAGATTCTCCAATAATCTCTTCGCCTTCAAAATAAAAAGTTCGATTCTTCTTTATATATAACTCCATAGTTATTCCTCAATTTTATAGAGCATTTCTATCTTCTTTTGTATATATTCCACTCTCCAAATTCTATTTGCTGCGGAATTAGCATCGCTAAGGCATCTTGTAGCGTATTCCCTATATTCATCGTCCTCTGCTTGTGGTCCTATATGTTCATCTAATTCCTGTAAAGATGCACGTACCGCATCTATATTTTCAGTCTGCATTTTACCGTTTTGCCGCAACTGATATACACACGCAAACAATGAATAGAAATCGGCTTTTTGCCTAAATCTCGTTTCCTTTATTGGGAATTTTTCTAGGTCAAAGATAACAGAAATATCTTGTATGATATCTAAAAACGTATGCTCTATAGCTTCTTGATTTTCTAACGTCATATATTCCTCGCATACATCATCTAAATACCTTTTCTTATCTTGTATTCCTTTTAGAATAATGGTCATTAATTCTTCAACAAATTCTACATCTAACATTCTTCTCCGCTGTTTTACAGAAAAGATATTTGCCTCTTCAAAAAACAGAGTTTCAGACAGTCTTTCCGCAAGAGCAATAAAATCCCCTGGAAAATCGGCCCTTCTTAATTCTTGTTTATTTAGCTGCACCGTATATTTATTTACTCGAGAATACAAATCACGTATCTCTTCATCTGATGGATTAAATATTTCATTAATATCAATCTTATAGCGAATGAAGTCATTATGAATATGTTCAGGCAAATCACTGAATTTCATGTCTTGGTACTCACCTTCATATGGCTTTTTCAGAGGAAATTCATCTCGTATGAACTTAAGAATCGCTGTCAGTCTTTGTTGCCCATCTACAACAATTCTATATGTTTTCTCATTTTCTACAATTGATTTTATATATATTTTAGGAATGGGGATACCTTTTAATATTGTATCTATCAACATTATTTGAGCAGCCTGAGTCCAAACTTCATTCCTCTGAAAGTCAGGTCTCAATTCGAGCCTTTGGTTGTCACTCCATTCTCGAATATCCGATATCGGATGTGAATACGATTCCCATTTCATATTATTTCACTCCTTTTCTTTATAGTATATCTCTCCTATGGGGAGCCTAGCATTTTCCCTGTTTTCTTATTTTACTATCCACTTGATTGTAGTTTTATGTGTCATCGCCTATTCCTCCAATTGCTTTAAAGCGCTAACTAGTGCATCTATATCTTCTATCGTTGAAAATTGACTAAGGCCGATCCGCACTGTGCCTGAGCTGTTTTTATCCTTCAAATACTTATGAATGAAGGGTGCGCAGTGGTATCCCGTTCTTACGGCAATATCAAAGTCTTCATCTAAAATCATGCCTACCTCATCAGAACGCATATCCTTGACTACAAACGACAAAATCCCTATATGTTTGTTTTTTTCCACAGGCAGATACATATGAATCCCTCGGATCTGTCGCAGTCGCTCGACCAAATAGTGGGTAAGCTCTATTTCATGCTCCCAAATTTCTGATTGGTTTAACTTTTTTAGCGCAGCGTTCAGTCCTGCTACGGCAACTATATTAATGCTTGATGCCTCATATTTGCTTTCATTATCATGTGGCATGTTTAAATTTAACGAATCGCTTCCTGTTCCACCAGTAATAAATTCACTTAACTTGATTCCTGCCACATTGATAAATCCTCCTATTCCAAATGGGCCATAAAGCGTCTTATGGCCTGCGAAGGCGATAAAATCAGCTTTCAACAAAGCCACATTCATTGGTAGTAATCCTATTGACTGTGCCGCATCTAAAACATTAATGCTATTATATCTTTTCCCTTCTTCAAACACCTCTTCAACTGGCAATATGTAGCCTGTAACATTGCTAACATGTGTGCAAAAAATAGCATTAGGCTTATCCTTAGAAAACTCATATCTGGTTCGTTCAATATCAATAGCCAAAGTTTCCTCATTAATCGGCAGTTCTTTTATAAAAATTTTTTTGTTCTTAGATAGTTGATGGATCGTCCTTGCTACAGCATTATGTTCATACGGAGATACATAAACAATCGCATTCTCTCTCAAATTTAGGCCGTGTACGATCTGATTCATGGCAATCGTAACAGATGGCGAAAACACAATGCTTGTAGACATATTCGCATGAACTAATTCCCGCAAACGGTCCTTTGTATCCACAATTAGCTTACTAGCGTCACGTGCTCTCTTATATGAGCCACGACCGGCGTTGACTGCTAAAAATCGATTTACTTTGTCCATCTCTAAATAGACAGCTTCCGGTTTTGGATATGTTGTTGCGGCGTTATCTAGATATATCATAACATTGCTCCCTATCTAATCGTCTTCTCAATCATTTCTAGTAAAATCGCTACCCTATCGTTCACACCCAAATCATCAAACTCATCCAATGCGTCTTCAATGATATTACGCAGTACGCTTCCTGTTCCTTCGTCTATCTTATCGTAATATCTCTCTATTCTATTGCCGTTCTTGCCTACAAATGAAAGCTTCATTTTACCATCGTTACTTTCATCATGAATCTGTTCAATCGCTGTTTTTATTGCTTTTAACTCCTTCACAAAATCCTCAAATGAGCATTCCGCCCAGTTTTCTATATAGATATCTGTGACAGCCTTGACCAGCCTTTTTGCCACTTCTACGTCATTATATACATTTAATTTCTCAATACAAGACATGAACATCGTTACTCTCCCACTATGCAAGCCTTGTTTTGAAATATCGCTTTGCTGGTCATACCATTCTTTTAAGACATGGAATAGATTTGCTTTTTTCCCCCCACAAAACACGTCGTATATAGCATCAACAGCATTATTCTGCATCCATGCCAAATAACCCTCAAAAGCATTGAACACTTGATGGATTGCTGAATATGTGGCTTCTAAAGAACCTGTATCAAATTCTTCTGGCAATGTTATGAACAAAATTTCAAAAGGATTATATTCCATCTTTTGCAAAAGCCTTTTAAGGGCCTTCATGTTTCTTCGTATTTGTTCATTATTTTCATAAGCATCGATATTCGCGGCATTTCTTGTGACTAGCGGTAAAGCTCTGAACCACCTCTGCATACAAAGCAAAATATCATTGATTCTATTGTCTGTCAGATTTCTATTATCCTGGACATGGAATAAATCTTTCAAGCCACTAATGTATTGTTCTTTCTGAATGTCTTCTTTCGATACAAATAGAGAGTATTGTTCTGATGATTCGCACATATTAACCACAATATTGGCCTCTAATTGCACCTCCATATCTATGAAATAAAAAACTAAATCCTCCCGTCTCTTAGAAAAAGCGTACGCTAAATAAATGGGAATGACTCCTTTTCTAAGGCCATATGGTGGTGCCGTCAATATTTGGATCAATTCTGAAACTCTTTGTTTTTTATCGCAACATGAATCTATGAAATCATCCATTTGCTTGATAATCTCTCTTAGATTCCCCTCTTCCTTATTTTCTAGAAGACCTGTCCCACAAAAAAGCGACCGATAAATTGTTGCTTCCTGATTTGTTCCAGAATAAAAATCTTCTCCATCCTTGTGTTCTAAAATAGCCTCAACGATATTTAGTCTAGCTTTCTTTGTTTGTCCGGTGCTAATTGTTGCTCTATTTATGATTTCGTTATTGATGATCGGAGATTTTTGAAATAACAATTCACAACAAGCATTCACTGCGCTTTCTGGTCTTCTATCGCTGCTATATTTTATCTCCTGGCCATCAAAGTATAATACCTTACAAGAATCATCCTCATCATAGACATCCGATAATATATCTTGTACTTCTTTTGTTATGTCCTCTTGTAATAAAGGCATCTCTCTTTGCATAATTTCATGGTCTATAGTGAATGCTTGATTTCCCTTTAAATCTTGGATGATTTCATAATCTCTCAATTGTTTTTCAATCTTTATAGATTGTTTAGGCACCACCACAACAAGATTTCTGCACTCTAATGATTCAAGGTGCTTCTCCACCTGTTCCTGTCTGATTGGTGAAAAACTATATAGCGTAACCACTTTGCCATCCGCATTATCATCTTTATCGAAAAGTGTCGCTGCATTCTCGATACTTAAAAAGGTTCCTATATCCAGGTATTCATGTTTAAAATACCTGGTAATATAATGCTCTGTATTATACTTGCGCGGGACCACAAAAAACTCTCCTGAAATCTGAGACAGGGCCCTTGCATAATTAACATTTGCTCCCTTCATACTTCTTTGTTTATTGATCTCAGTCTTAAGCACAGATCCCGCACGTGTTTTAAATACGTATTCCCGAGTTGAGCTTTTCTTGTATATCAGTTCCTTTTTAACCAGCCCGCAAATAACCTCATCTGTTCCTAACGCATTGACCGCTAGTGGCAAATACTTATCATCCGCAGGAATCTCGTCTTCTTTATTGACTATGAGAATGATTGCTAATGTTTTTATTACCTTTTTTTCTTCATCCGTATCGCATTTAGAAATGGCATGCTCTGCTGCGAGCCATAGATTATGGACCATTTCATTTGATATCTCTTTTTTAAACAAACTGCTAAAATAATCGTATATCAAATCCGCCCCGATCGACCAATCATCATGCGCAGTATGTTCTGCTACAAATCTAGCCATACTATGTGGTTCATCATTTGAGATAAATGTAAACAGGGTTCTTTCATTCTGAGCCACTTTTTCGCTAACATTCAGTAGCAGATACGCAGCAATTGGATTCAAAGGGTAGCAACCATGTAATACAATATGTATAAATTCCTCTTTCTTGAAATTAGCTCTAAAAACCGGAAATTGAAAATATTTTTTCTCTGCTTCGCCTCCCAGTAGCCTATCATATCCTGGGATCGTTTTAAGTTCATCGGTTTTTTTGTTAATTGCGCTTTTTACTAATTCGTAATTATTTTTTGAAGACGTTATAAAATATTTTTCAATTATCCGCCCTTCTATCCCTGTAAAACCATTTATGATCTCCTGAGACAAATGCTTGCCATACTCTTTTATGCTCTTATGGGCGACCATTGTAATAAAAACCTGCGCATTATGTGATTCTGCCGCAAGTTCACAAATATCCTGTAGAAGCTTCATGTTATTTCCAGCCGATTTGCCATCCTGCCCCTCGATAAACTTGCTAAACTCATCAAAAATAATGTAAATCCCGCTATACCCATAATCTTCGACTAGTTTTTCACTAACACTTTTATATAACGGGAGCACATCCGACACTGCAAGAGGATTAAACTCTGTTCCAGCCGCAACCTTTGGATGTATCGCTGAAAATATATCTAATGCTTTCTGCGAAAATCGCTTAATATCAGCCTTTAATTCTGAGACATCAATATTATAATGCTTCAGTTCTTTTATAAACTGACGGTAAGTTTCTGGATAATTATTTTGCCAATCCTCTATCCTATCTACTGCGATAGAATAAAAAGTAACTGGTGCCACCTCTTCTATCCCATCTCTCTTTAATGCATCGTTTAACGCAAATAGGAATGCCTGGTTCAAATCATTTTTAGAGTCATTTAAAATAACAGGCAGAAATTTCTTTTTATTTTCCCAAACAGCTAAGACATCTTTAGCTACTTTTTCGCCAATTTCATCAATGCGCTTTATTTTTGATACGACCTGGGAGATAATACCCCTATTCCTATCGTTCCTTGCCATTGAAAGAATCGCTAGAAGCATAAGAAGTAAATGGGATTTTCCCTTTCCATAAGGCCCCACAAGTAACGTTGCCTGTTCCTTGTTCTGTAAGACAGCTTGGAGATATTCATCCATAAATTCAATGGAAGATTTAGTTGGTATATAGTTTAAAAGCTTGTCCTTTTTATTAAGACTTAAATATAGATTAATCGCAGTTTTAAAACTACTATTAAATTCTATTATTTCGCCTAGATTATTTATTGCCATGGCAACCCTTTCTACTTATCTATGTTTGTCATAATACTCATGCAGAACGCTCATGGGTGTAAATTTTTTTATTTTATAAATCATATCAAGGCCTGCTGTACGATCAACTTGTATATATCCCATGGTATCCAACTTATCAAGCAGTTCATTGATAACTATTGGAGTCAATTGATATATACTTTTCAATCCACACTCATCTGATATCGCCTTTTCAATAGAAATCGCCTTCGTATCACCCATTAAAACCGCTAATTCATAAAGTATGTTCCACTCATTGATTGATCTCCTATCTGGATGGCCTTTTGCGTATTTTCTTCCGGAGTTCTTGATTAGCTTCAAGTTGTTGAACGGAGATATATTTTTGTCTTCTGGGTCATGAACCTCTTTAGATTTACTGTACATGTTTAGTAAAATATCCACATCATTTCTTACAGATTTCTCTGAAAAATTTTGTCCTTCTGTATATTTTGTGATCTCTCTGCAAAGGATCTGGCTTATCTGATCTTTATCTAATTCTTCTTCATCACATCTATTGAAGTACATATACCAACTTGTGGCACCTTCTGCGTTTCTTGTGATGGATGAATGCAGTATCCACAATGTAAAATCATCTTCCAGATATAAATCCTTGTCAGCAATAAGTTCCCCGAGTTCTGTTAAGAAGGCACCCTCTTTCGGTTTTTCCTCCATTAATCTGAACGCCTTCATCCAATATCTCAGTGATTTGACCATATTATTACCTATGCCAAAAATATCAGCTCCACTTTTACCCTGAAATACACTTGGATTTTTAGGTACTATGATTAGCCCCTTATTGAGCCATCCCTCTCTTAACGCAAACTTCTCATGCCCTTGAATTTTAAATTTAATCCTGCCTTTTGCCATGGCTATGACCTCTTTATACATAAAACCTTTCTCATATAACACCCGGCATCAAAATGTCCGATACACTTTGTGCATCTTTTGCACTTTTTATCATCAATTGTATAAGATATTTCATCAATATTATTACTCTTTATACTGATCGCATCGTATTTACATACACTCTCGCAAGCTTTGCATCCTAGACACATCTGGTATTTAGTCAGTTGACACTTTATTTTGCCTTCTGCCGCAGCTATTGTTTTAGCTCCAGCGATATGAATATTTTTAATGATTACTTTTAGTTTTGTCGTTCCTTTCCTGCCCTGCAAAATTAGAGCTACCTTTCCGCCTCTATCCATGATATATACTTCGCCTAGCCGTTTATTTCCAAGCTCTCTGTTTATATAACCAAATGGTTTAAATAATTCATAGAGTTCTTCTGTAACAGGCTTCTGTAGCTCATAATTAAATGCGTTTTCATCTGTGGCACATGGCTCAAACATAACAACAGATGTTTGAGCCGCAGGCAGACCATTTCCCCCTTGTCTAGCCTTCCATCCACCCTCATCAATATATTGCTCTGGATCTGGTTTGCCTATCATATCCGCAAAATTTACTAGCAGCTTACGCCAATGGATGTACTGATCGTACATATGCACTTTAGCCAAAAATTCTGACCAAGTCCCATTATTGGGGCAACACCAGCAGCCCACTCTAGTCCATCCCAGTCTATATGCATAATTGAAATCTATCCCTGTTGTCAATAGATAAAGCCACACATCATAATCATTCCATTCTATGATTGGAGAAATCACCTTTTGTTTTGCGATTTTCGAACTATTGCTTTCCCGATCATATTTACTTCTGTTCGCCGATTCGCTGCGTCGAATACCCTGAAAACTCAAAATGCTAGTTTTGTCCTTAAAAGCTGATGATATTGTTTTTTGGATTGCCCCAGTTTTAAAAACTGTGCAGCACCACCTCATAACTCTGCTAGGCGGTCCGACAATGCTGCATAGATCTTCAAAATCTTTTTCTCTATTTTTTGCAGTAAGTATTCTTACCCCTTGTGACTCTTCATTTTTATTAAATCGTTTTTTATATTCCAGTGTATAGGGGAACTCAAGAGTCGTATCGCCAAAAACATGGAGAACTTTATTCGTTCCAAGGGCCTTGTTTACAATATGTGATGTAACGGTAGAATCCTTACCACCGCTGAATGACACCATCATGTCGGCAATGTCATACGTCTCTTTATATTGTTGAACATATTGAACGGCTTCTTCTGTGATATCATTATAATGATCAATATTTGCTTTCACAAACCGATCTTTAAATATGTTGAAGTATTTATAATCAAGTCCATCCAAATGTTTTTCATATTTTTCTTTTAAGAACCTGATCTCTGCAAGAGATTTTTGGTTCACCTCTGTCACCGACAATCTAACCTTTTGACCATCTATGATATAACTATTGCCTCCATACCAAGCAGAAGATTTCTGAAACTTGAAAGCATCACCAAATAATATTAAGGAAATCAACACATTCTCTTCTGGAAAGACCGGTCTTAAATCCGTAGCTATATATACTCCTTCTTTTCCACAAATCGGGCAGGTCTTTTCATAAATTGGAATGTTACAATCATCACACCAGTAGATGGTTGATGCGATTTGGGTCTCACATCCACAATCAGGATTCGTACAAATATTACCCTTCATTGGCACTTGACATTTAGGGCACACTCTCTCTAACATATATTCTCCTACAATTGTTTTATCTCATTTTCTTCCAATATTACCTTTAGCTTTTGTATTTGACTTTTCGCCTAAGATATCTCCGTCTGCACCTTCACAATTTATATTATACCATTCAATCACACAAATACCATTAATAAAACAGCTGTTTTATAGGTTCCTCTAATTTTTGTTAGGCTTAATAGGACCAGGCTTGCTAATTTTCTGTTTCGCAAATGTTGCCCCTTACTATTTTCTAAATTTTTACTTATTTTTTACAATTTGAGCAATTATCTTTGAAGCTAAATTGTTTGTATTTTGTGTTACATTTTGTATAAAAAATTTTCTTTCATCTCTTGGAAGTAATTCTGAAGCAATTAGCAGCGCTCTTTGTCCCCACACTCCAAGACCATTGTAGTCTTGTTTCAACTCTCGTATCCATGACGTTTGCTTTGTTGAATAAGCTGCTAAAATTATCTCTCTCTTTATATAATCTGACGAATTATTATATATTTCCACCAATTGTGTAATATGGTTAAATTTATCTGTTTTAGCAAATAAATTAAAAATGGTTATTTGCAGAAATTCGTTTGATCTAATTATAGGATTACTCAACAACTTTATCAACTTTTCTCCTACATCTTCAAGAACTATATCGCTCTCTTGTGCAATAGAAGAAAAATATAATGCAATATCACTAATTGATGCATATGGATCCGAGGAATATGTATTGACTGTCTCTATCATTTTCTCCTCTAATTTATTAATTGGATTATCTTTAAGCATGTCATTGCATTTTTGTAAGAAATCCTTTTTAGTATACATTTTAGTTTTATGTCTCTGCATACTCAATTTTAAAGAATCCAATACTTTTGCCAATTCATAGATTACGATTTGTCCTTCACTTTTTGAATTAACAAAAACAATTATATCATCAGAGTATCGGCAATAATCATACCTTTTCATTAACAATTTTTCATCAAGTGGCATAAGGCACATTTCAGCAAGTAAATGCATTGCATGCGGCCCTATTGGAATACCCTGCGATACAGTCTGCGTAGTATTTTGCAACATTCTTTTAATTGACCTAATAACTTGATTTTCTAATTCACATTCAATTAATTGATTTTCTAATGTATGATGGTAAATTCTATTATAAAAATCATCAATGTCTATATAAACAGCAAAATTATACTGATTCATTTTTTCCTTTGATGTATTCCAAAAATTTTTCCAGGCCTCTTTTCTTGCATACATCTTTCCATCAGTAGTTGGTCTAAACCTATAATTAAACACTCTTTTCTCCTCTATTGATAAACGCCTTTTTTCTATTTTATTTCCATATTGGTATATTAGCGCTACAATTAAAATATTGTCAATAGGGTCTAATTGTATTGCCACTCGGTAAGAATATTCATCTTTAGGTATGATAAATCTTCGATATTGCTGCCAATTATAATTTTCAATTTCAATTGAAAGCAATTCAATAATCAAAATTCCTTCATCCCCAAATAAAATTTCATACTCTTTCAATGTTGGGAACAAATCGGTATCCTTCTCTTTCTTAATATGATTTATGGCCCATCTTATTGATGCTTCTTGTAATTTCATTTTTACATCCTCATATAAAATAATTATCAACTGGCAAAAAACAACTTTTAGTTTGGAGATTAATAACTTGCTTCCACTTTCTAAGTGTTTCACAAGGAAAAATGTTGATTCTCGTTAATTCAGCATCCGTTATTTTATGATCAAGTTCATATACGTTCCCATCAAGTTGACAAGTAATGGTCAGTTCTTTTTCTGTTGTTAGATGTGATATTAAATTGATTACTGTTGCACTATCTACTCAAGGCTGTTCCTTCCAATCTTTTAAAACATAAAAGGCATCCAATCCTCTATCTTGTTCCATTTTGATGTGTCATGCCGGGCAATAGGACACCTTAACTTCAAATCCTGTGCCATTGTCTAACCGTTGTAATTCGTATTTACAGTTGCGACTACAGGAACCATTGTTTCCTTCCTCATCACACCTGCTTTCCTTGGATAGCTATATTATGCCTTTTTGTGGTGTCAAAAGCAATGATTTTTGATATGGAAATTGCCGTTATGAACTTCTATGATTTCTGTTTGTACGCAGGTGCTCTGTCAAAATCTCCAGTATTCGGGCAAGATATTACTCAAATTGTTTCTGCTCTTTTTCTAAAAACCTTGATAAAAATGATAAGGCTTTGCGTTTCTGCGGTCTTGTTTATATACAAAAAAGACCTCTAAAGATCATGTTATCACTCTCCTTAAAGGCCTGTTTCGCTAAGTAATTGTATTGTTTGTTTTCTGATTGAGCAAAAATATTTTTCCTAGATAGCAAAATTGGGTTACCGAGAATAAATTCATTGCTGGAACTCAGCGTGTTCTTTGTTGTTATTAATTATTTTTACTTAAGTTTTATGCAAATACACACCTGTTTTTACTTCAATTACATTATTTATTCGGGATTGCTGATTTTCTGTTGCCAAAATGTTGCCGACTTCACAATAACATAAATAACATATTTGAATTTTATTTTGAATAAACCACATCATTTCTTGAAAGAAGATACACGCAATATTGATTCATACTTATACCTTCCCTTTTTGAATGCTCAGCCAGCATTCGATGCAAACTGCGAGGTATTCTCAATTTAAATTGACCAGAATAATTTTCCAAATCATCTGGTTCATTAATCTCGATACCATCTTCAAGCGCGGCTTCAATCCATGCCCTCTTAGCATCCACTGCGTTTGCTATCGCATGTTCCACTGTTTCGCCACAAGTAATACATCCCGGAAGATCAGGATAAGAAACCACAAATCCCTCTTCATCCTTATCTTCCACAATCTCCATCCGATAAGATAATGCCATATATTCATTCAGCGTTTTCATCGCTTCCCGCCTCACTTTCTACAATCTGTTTCACCATCTCAACATAAACCTTCTTAATCGGCTCATGTTTTGGTATCGTAATTGGCTTACATTCTGTTTTTCTAAATGTATAATGACTGCTTCCGCCTCTGGGAGCAGTCATTTTATATCCGTAGCTCTCCAACACCTTACGCAATTCATCAAATCGGAGGTCTTTTGATAAAGAATGAATTCGTGTTAGTAGTTTATCCCACTTTGACATCCTAAATACCTCCTATGCTTATTATATGTGATATCGTATTTGGTGTCAATTACTTTGTGCATCCCTTTTTACAACAAAAAGCACCGAGACTGTTATAGCATTTTTCTTCTCAATTACTGTCATTATAGCAATTAGAGATGCGTATCCAAATTATTCTCGAAATCCCTCTGATGTATATCCCCCTACAATTGATTCGCTAGATACTTTTACACAAAAATCAAAATGTTGCCGAGCCATCAAAAATATTTAATCTGAAATTTATTTGCTAAATAAGTAATTTCTTCTTTTCCTTCATATATTGCTTCACATATCTTACCATCAACATAAATGCAACAAACTTTTCTTCCACTATTCTCAATATAATTTATATAAATCAATTTACGTCTCCATATGTTCCAAGTATTAAACAAAAGTTGAGAACAATGCGATATTCGTACCTTTTGATCCTCATTCAAATTTAAGTCATGCATGTCGATTTCTACTTTATTTTCATTTAAAAAAACATTGCCTAATTGGAACTCTTGCGACAACAAACTTATCCTAAATTGTTCCCTTTTAATTGCTTGCCTAAAAGACGCACCTTCTAAAGGCTGGTCTTTGGGGATATTATCAATAAAATCAAAAATAAATATGCACCTAGCTATACTAAGGACATTTGATGCCCTTAATATTTTATGTAAATAAGTTTCTAACTCTTGCATGGACATTTTGATATTATTTAGATTCCCCTTTCCATATGTACAATCTATATATCCATCATTGTCAAGAGCATATGTATGATGATAAGCAATATTTCTCCAATCCGATAGTTTCATTCCACAAGGTTCTATCCTTAATACTGATTTCAGCATCTTTTTATCAAGTATATTGCCAATAATTACGCCAAAACCTTGTTTTCTTATTTTTTCATAATCAACACATCCTTTATGTTGCAAATAAATTAGTGCATACAGTTCTTGCACAATATGTTTAACAGACACTTCTAAAACATTTCCTATTCGTTGAAAAATCTGCACCATTTTCTCATAAGAATCATCCTCTTGTAAATTTAATTTGCTATTTCGAATGCTCCACATTTTATTTTCGTCTTCTACCATTACTGCATAAGTTGATAAAATAATATTCCATGATTCCTGTGTATAATTTGCATTTACATTTTTATAGCAGTC
>CAJTYS010000020.1:0-67574 GCA_910583765.1 uncultured Eubacteriales bacterium
CGCCTCTGGCATAGCATTCCCAATCATAGGCATGATGGGAGATCTCCATGATCTCACCCATGCATCCGAACAGCACCTTGTGGCTGGAAGGCGTGTTCCCTGCCCGCACGGAATGGAAAGCAATGTCCTCCATGGTCTTGTCGGACCGCTCCGCCATTTCCTCCGCCAGCTCCAGCGCCGTGCCGCTAGGCGCGTCCACTTTTGTTTCGCTGTGCATTTCAATGATCTCAATCTTAGCTTTGTCGCCCAGTGCGGCTGCCGCTGTGCCCAAGAGTTTTCTCATGACATTGACCACATAAGAAGTGTTGGCTGCTTTCATCATCGGAATCACATTGCCCGCGTCCAGCAGCTGTTGTTCCTGCTCCGCAGTAAATCCTGTGGTGCCGCAGAGCAGCCCTTTTTTGTGTTTTTTGCAAATTTCCAGGACTTTCATGGAAAGCTCCACTGTGGAAAAGTCCACCACCAAATCGCACTTGTCGATAATGGATTCCAAATCATCGGTGACAAGGGCGCCAATCTCCATGCCCATGCCTGCTACAAGCCCAATATCCTTTCCAATATAGTCCCTGCCCGCAGGTCCCAGTCCGCCTATGACGCTGATGTCGTCCCGTTGATGCGCGGCCTTGACAATGAGGCTGTCCATATGTCCCCGCGGCGCTGTGATGATGATGTTTACCATATTGTTCCTCCCTCTGCTGTTTTTAAAAAATAGTTTTTCTTTGTTCCTGACCATGGCGTTTGCTTTGCCTGCGGCCTTGTTCTCTTTACAGTATATCCTTTTTTCTTGCTCCGAACAATGGAAAAAAATCATGAGATGTTATAGGATCATGGAATATGCGCAAAATAGAAAGGAAAGAAACAAGACTTTGTTTGATTGAAAAGAAAAAGTGTGATGATTTTTAAATTTTATGCACAGAAAAGAAAAAACATGGTAAAATAGAGTTGGATACTGCCCATTGGAGGATCCACTCTGCCAGGAAAGGAAGGGTACCGCATGATTCTGATTATTTTGGGCGTATCAGCCTTTTGCGGACTGCTAGCATTCGTTGAGATTTACAGAAACGGCATGTTCCGCGCAGATCATTGCTATTATAGCGCAAAGCCAACTTCACGGCTGATCCATCTGCCAGCTGACCTAGAGCGGGAAAAGCGCAGGCGTAACATTCTCTAAGGAAATAGTCGGCCGCAGGTCCATGGATCAAAAAGAGGGAAACATTGGTTGACCTCTTTGTACATATCGCCGCGTTAGTTTTACGAAGGGAGGGTCAACATGCCCCTGATCATTTTAGGACTGCTCGTTGTCGCAGGTCTTCTCGCTTATATGTATTTTACCGGCCATTCAGAAAGTTTCATACACAAAAAGAATGATCATGAAACGAAAGCCAGCGCCCAGGAAGAAGATTCCGCATCTGTCATTTATCTTCCCAATGACATTGAAAAGGAAAAACGAAGACGAAACGTAAAGACAGGAAAATGACGAAAACCTTTTGGCTTTCGTCATTTTTAATTTCTCTTGTTTATTTATTTGGCATAGCCCACCGCACGGGTCTCTCTGACCACATTGACTTTGATCTGCCCCGGATATTCCAGCTCAGATTCGATGCGCTTGGAAATATCCCGAGCCAGGAACACGATGGATTCGTCCGTAACCTCATCCGGCTTGGCGATAATGCGAATCTCTCTGCCTGCTTGGATAGCAAAGGATTTGTCCACACCAGGCGTGGTGTTTGCGATTTCCTCCAGTTTTTCCAGCCGCTTGATATAAGTCTCCAGGGTCTCTCTCCTGGCTCCTGGCCTTGCCGCTGACAAAGCGTCTGCCGCTGCCACCAGAATGGCTTCCATGGATTTTGGCTCGTAATCTCCGTGATGAGCCGCCATGCCGTTGATGACCGCCGCTGACTCTTTGTACTTTTTCAGCACTTCCATGCCCAGATCAACATGAGTGCCTTCTTTTTCATGGTCAATGGCTTTCCCAATGTCGTGGAGCAGTCCGGCTCTCTTTGCCAGGGTCACATCCAGTCCCAGCTCGCCTGCCATCAAACCAGCCAGGTGAGCCACTTCCACAGAATGCTTCAGCACGTTTTGACCATAGGATGTCCGATATTTCAACCTGCCTAGCAGCTTGATCAGCTCTGGATGAAGGTTATGTATCCCGACTTCAAACGTGGCCTGCTCTCCTTCTTCTTTAATAATGGCGTTCACTTCACGCTCTGATTTTTTCACGGTCTCTTCGATCCTGGCCGGATGGATCCTGCCGTCCACGATGAGTTTTTCCAAAGACAGTCTGGCCACTTCTCTCCTTACCGGATCAAAGCCTGACAGGATCACGGCTTCCGGCGTGTCATCGATGATCAGATCAATCCCCGTCAGGGTCTCGATGGCTCGGATGTTCCTGCCTTCCCTGCCTATGATGCGGCCTTTCATTTCATCGTTTGGCAGCGGCACGACAGATACTGTGCTTTCCGCCACATGATCCGCCGCGCACCGCTGGATGGCTCCGGTGATGATCTCCTTGGCTTTTTTATCAGCCTCTTCTTTTGCCTTAGCTTCAATGTCCTTGATCATGACAGAAGCTTCATAACGGATCTCCTTTTCTGTGTTTGCCAGCAGGATCTCCTTGGCTTCTTCCACTGAATAACCAGATATTTTCTCTAGTTCCTCCATCTGCTGGGCCACTACGTGATCTAATTCTTTCCGCTTCGCGATAATTGCCTGCTCTTTATTTGTAATGCTTTCTTCTTTTTTCTCGATATTCTCGAGTTTTCGATCAATAGATTCTTCCTTTTGCACTAACCTGCGCTCTGATTTGGAAATTTCCGAACGCCGCTCTCGGATTTCTCTGTCCGCGTCGCTCCTTAGCTTGTGCGCTTCCTCCTTTGCCTCTAACACATACTCCTTGCGAATGGTTTCGGATCTGTTTTCCGCGTCCAAAATCAAGTTTTTCGCTTTTTGTTCGGCACTGCCGATTGCCTTTTCACCAACTGTTTTTCGTATTATATATCCGACTAAAACTCCGATCAACAGAGCTATGATTGCAACCACGATCGGTATTACGATTTTCGTCATTCAGGCACCTCCTTTTCTTTTTTGTGTTTGGTTTGACTGTCCCCACAAAATAGAACACCGCCTTGACGGGCGATTTCATTTTGATGGGATTACTTATTGATATTTCAGAAACAGCTGCCTGCCGCTTCCTTCATATAATAAAAATTTCGCATTACGTAATAATTTTTGAATAAAATCACACATTAACATTATAATGTTTTACGGCCTGCTCGTCAAGGTCAGGAAAGGGAATGAATGGACAGTTACTGGAAGCTTTGGAAAAACGCAGACAAGCTGCTGCTGGTCATCGCCATATTCTTTGGTTTGCTGAGCGTTTTGATGATCGCCAGCATTTCCTATAAGAACGGACAAATGGCAACTCGAGACATCATTGTCCAAAGCAGCGCCTATGGCCTTGGTTTCGCCGCCATCGCAGCCATGGTCCTTTTGGATTACCGGAAATTTGAAGATTTGAGCAAAGCGCTCTATATTGGTTCCATCCTCTTGCTGCTGACGGTGTACATCCCCGGTCTGGGCCTTGTCTCCAATGGGGCCCGTTCTTGGATTGATCTGAAATTCACTACCCTGCAGCCCTCTGAAATGGTGAAGATCTCTTTCACCATTCTCATGGCCAACTACCTTTCCCGCCGCCGGGAATCCCTGACTCAGCTCAAGGGCGTGCTCCAGGCCGCGCTTTATGCCGCGCCCTTTATCCTCATTGTGGTAAAAGAAGATCTTGGGAGCGCCTTGGTCTACTGCTTTATCTGGGTCTTCATGATTTTTTTCGCTGGCATTGACAAAGGGATCTTTATCCGCTTTGCCTTGATCTTCCTCTTGTCCCTGCCTATTGCTTACCGCTTCATGGCGCCTTATCAAAAGCGGAGGATCGATGCCTTCCTCCATCCTGATAATCTGGAGCTTCCCGGAAATTATCATGTGTGGAATTCCAAAGTAGCCATTGGTTCTGGCGGTCTTTCCGGCAAAGGACTCTTTGCTGGCACACAGAAAGAACTGGACTTTCTGCCTGTGCAAAAATCAGACTTCATCTTCTCTGTGATCGTAGAAGAGTTGGGGTTCTTAGGAGGCACCGCGGTTATCCTGGTCTTTGCCCTGCTCCTTTACCGCACGGCCAAGATCGTCTATGCCGCGGCTGATCTTTATGGCGCGCTCCTTTCCATTGGCTTTCTTGGCATGTTTTTGTTCCAAATGTTTGAAAACGTGGCCATGACCATGGGCCTGATGCCCGTGACAGGCGTGACCCTGCCTTTTATCAGTTATGGCGGTTCTTCTGTGCTAGCCAACATGACGGCCCTGGGCCTGATCATCAGCGTTGGGATCAGAGGCCGAAGCACTGGTCTTTGATCCATGCTGAAAACCTGCTTTCAGCATCTGTTTTTTGGTTTTCCCTTTTTCAACTCCTGATGAGTCTTTGCGCGATGTTTCGGAAATTCTCTTCTATGTACGTGCCCTCCTTGCAGACAATGGGGATCCCGCGATTCGTGGAAATATAGATATTGTCATCGAACTGGATCAACCCGATCATTTTGCTGCTGAGGATCTCAGAAATTTCTTTCACATCAGGCACCAGATGGGCTGCCATGAGTTCTGCCCGCACCTTGTTCACAATATAGCTGGTATTTTGAATGCCTGTTTTCTTCACATAGCGATTCAGCACATCCGCGTCTCTGACAGCTGCCATGTCAGCCTCTGTCACCAGCAGAACCTTGTCCGCTCCAGCCATGGAAATGTCCAAACCACTGCCGATTCCTGCCGGACAGTCGATAAAAATATAATCAAACTCTGCTTTTAGTTTTCTGCACAATACTTCCATATGAAGCGGCGTGATGTCCCGTGTGTCCTTTCTGGGAGAAGCGGACATCAGATACAAATTATCAAACCTTCTGTCACGAATCAGGGCCCTCTTGATCTTGCAGATACCGGAAAGCACATCCATGATGTTGTATACTACCCTGTTTTCCAATCCCAGATAGAGATCCAGGTTGCGCATTCCCATATCCATGTCAAGCAAAGCGACTTTATAGCCCTGTTTTGCCAAGAGTGTTCCTATATTTGCTGTGACTGCTGTCTTGCCAGTACCGCCTTTTCCTGATGCTACTAAAATTACTTCGCCCATTTCTTCCTCTCTAGTTTTTATTTTTATTCTGCTGGAGCCAGGTTCCTATGACCTCCCTGGCGATCGGTCCCGCATTAGCGGCCGTGTCGCCTTGGGTAATCATCACGGCCACAGCGATCCGCGGATCTTCTGCGGGAGCCATGGTCACGACCCACGCAAAATTATCATAGCTTTCTTTATACCGGTCGATATCCGAGGCGGTCACCTTGCCTTCGCTCAAGTTCATGACCGCGCGCCTTACCGCAGTGTGGCGCGAAACGTAGATATCGGGATATGTCTTCATCAATCGATCCTTTTCCCTTTGAATCTCCTTCCAGCTGAGGCCCGGCGCGATCCCTCCCAAATGCTCCCGAATATACGCCTCTTCATCAGGAGGGTTGATTTTCCCTGCCCGCTGCGCGGTTCCCGTCTTTCCTGCCACGGTCACCGGAAAATTCTGGAACAACTTAGTCAAACTCCCGCCTGAACCATTTGCCACTCTAGTCATGCCTCCAATGATCTCATCAAAAAAAGAATCATCCTTTACCTTCACGCTGAAAGGCGCGTCCTTTTCTATTTTACCACGTCCTTCGATCTTTTCAACCAAACTTATAGGATTTCTCACGCCTTTATTTCCTAAAGCAGCTGTGTACCTTGCCATCTGCAAAGGCGTATAGGAATTTTCTCCCTGGCCGATGGCGATGTTCAGTGCGTCCGCGGTATTCCATGTGGCTTGGTTCATATACGTGTATTTGCAAAGCTCTGCCAGCTGACCGATCTTTTCTTTCTTGATCTCTGCCATGTTTTCCAGCCGTTCTTCCAGCTCCTTTACGCTGAGATCCTGCCCAATCCAACTTGTAATGGTCTTTATGCTATCCTGGATTCCTGCCTTGTCTTGAATGGCCTCCTGTCGGAAATAAGTCTCTGTTTCTGCTAAAAGCACGTTTTTTAGAGAGCCCCGCAGACCTGCTATTTTAGAGTCTTTGGAAGGAGTCCCTGTTACGGTCTCCGGAATCTCGATGCCCGTGGCCTGTCCCAGTCCGAACTGGGCCGCGTAATCCATGATCTTGTCTATGGACATGTTTTCTTCATATCCCAGTCCGCCGCCTGTGTACAGATCTTTTCCCGTGGCCAAATCGTAAAAGTAATAATTGCAGGAAACCTCCAGCGCTTCCTGTAAGTTGAGAAGCCCATGTTTTTTTCGGGAAAGATTCCAGACAACGCAGCCAAAAGAACGGTTCCCCAGCTTTATATAACCATCGTCATACAGCCGTTTGTCCGGATCCAGGCCGCACTGGAGCGCTGTAAGGGCTGTGACCATTTTGAAAGTGGAACCAGGCTGCACCGCACTCTTTGTGGCTACATGATATAAAGGCGCGGGAGCCAAGGGATTTCTCGGATTCTTGCTTTGCAGGGACTTCCAATCTTTGGTGGAGATCCCATTGGCAAAGAGGTTCGGGTCAAAATCCGGATAGCTGGCCATGGCCAGCACGTCTCCTGTCTTCACATCCAGGGCCACCACTGCGCCCACCTCTGCTTTTGGCGCTTGCTTCATGGTGTAATCGCCGAATTCACTGGCAAAGACACCGCCCCGCCTCATGGCTTCCAGACCCTGCTCTAGCGCCTCCTCCGCAGTCTCCTGGAGGTCCATGTCAATGGTCAGAGTCACGTCCTTTCCCTGCTCTGGCTCTCGCTGACTGATGGTCTTTACCAGATTGCCCGCCGCGTTGACCTGGACCTTTTTCTCACCAGCTTTTCCCCGCAGCACAGATTCGTAGGCCTTTTCGATCCCGTCTTTTCCTACCATGTCCCAGCTCTGGTATCCCCGCTGCTCCACATATTCCTCCCGCTCACTGTCTGAGATCTTTCCCAGATACCCCAGGATATGGGAAGCAAAGCTGCCCTTTGGATAATTTCTGGACACTTCAGAAAAGACTTCCGCGCCTGGATATTCCTGGCTGTTTTCTTCCAGAATGGCCACGGAGCGCTGGCTGATATCCTTGGCAATGGTCACTGGCATGTATTTCTTATAGCCCAGGGCCGCCATTTCATTGCGCACGATCATGATCCGCCTGGCGTCTTCCGCTGTCAGTTCCTCATCTATTGTAAAGTAATTTCGCAGTTTTGAAAAGACCTGTTTTGCGTTTAAGTCCTGGGAAAATCCATACCGGCTGAGAAGCTCCTTTTTGCTTGCATGACGATCAAAGGAAATCTTTCCATTTTTCCTGACTGTTATGGGAAAGCTGTCTAAAAGCTGATCTCCGTTTTCTTCCAGCACATGGACCACTTTTAAAATGGACTGGTTCAGCATTTCGTCTGTCATGCTGCCTTTGCTCATGCTCACGGAAATCGTATATACATTGCCTGCCAGGACCTTTCCGTTGCGATCCAGGATCTGTCCCCTAGGCGCTGTGGTGTAAATGGTCTTGGTGCTCAATTCTTCTGCTGCCGCGGCCCATTTGGGGGTTTGGATCACGGAAAGGACAAAGAGCCTACCTATGAGAACCACTGCCAAGAGCAGCACCAGGCCGATCAATTGGAAATATCTGATTTTCGCGCCTTTTTTCATTTGGTGCGCGCCTCCTTTCTCTCTCTTGTGAGCATGATGTAAACACCCGCACACAGGGTCCCATTGTATAGGATCCAGATGGGCAGGGCTTGAAGCATGTGGAAAAATCTCCAAGGCGCTCCAAAAGCCCAGCTGCCTGCCCAGAGGACCATATGATAAATCGCGGTTTCCAGGGCTGTCAGGGCCAGGATGAGCCATGGCCCTTCCCAGGCGCACAGGCGAAAGGCAAGAACAGCGCAGACCACTGCCCCTAACATGGCCGCGCCTGCCGGTCCCACGTACAAAGAATAGCAGATATCCTGAACCAAAGCCGCGGCTATGGAAGCGGCTGCCACTGGTCCTGGCTCTTTGCCTATGACAATGAGCATCACGGTCAGACAAAGGACCAAATCAGGCCCCATGCCTTTGTATGCCAGGAGATTGGTCAATGGCGGCTGGAGGAAAAACGCAGCCATATATAAACAGATCAGGCTCATAACAGGACCGCCACCTTTTTTAGACTGGAAAAAGACACAGCCGGCGACACCTGTATGGTCAGCATCTGCGTTTCATTCTTTTTTTCTGCTTTTGCTACCTGGCCGATCTTCAAAGCCTCAGGATAAGTCCCAATGCCCGAAGTCACCAGCTCGTCTCCTTTTTTCACAGTCCCTTTTGCCTCCAGCACGTATCCTGTCAGTCCACCTTTGCCATCACTTTCTACCACGCCTGTTTTTTTCTTTTTTCCTTTGACTTGAAAGCTGACTTTATTTTTTTCTGCCAACAGACAAGCGACTTTCGCAGAGTCCTCGGACACCTGGACGACTCGCCCCACCAATCCATCTCCGGACACTACGCAGCAGCCTGCCTGGACGCCGTTCTCACTGCCTTTGTCAATGATCATGACGCCGCTGTTTCCTGTATGGTCAAGCGCTGTCACATCAGCGGCCACCGCGCTTCGATCCGCAATGGACTCACATTGAAAGACGCGCCGCAGTTCTTCTAGCTCTTGTTTTTCGTTTCGAGTCAGCTCCAGCTCTGACTGTTCCAGCCGCAGCTCCTGGACTTCCTGTTTCAGCGCCTGGTTTTCTGCCACCACCTGTTTGAAACGGAAAATGCCTCGAAACCCATCTTGGATGCCTTGAATGGCTCGCGACACAGGCGCGGTCACCATGGCGGCTCCATTTTGTATCGTGCCTTTGATCCCGTGAGCGCTGCCTGCTGCCTTAAAAAAGACTGCTGCCGCGATAAGGACCGCCGCTGCCCCGCAGATGGTCATGATTCTCTTTTTTCTGCCATTTTCCCGCATATCCTAAAAGCCCCTTTTGTTTTTTCTTACATCAGACCCATGCCCTTCATGCTCACATAGCGGCCATCGCCGATAATGATGTGGTCCAGCACGTAGATGCCTAAAATGCCAGCTGCTTTCACGAGCCGCTCCGTGGTTTCCACATCGTTCTCACTTGGCTGAGGATCGCCGCTGGGATGGTTATGTACGAACAGCACAGAAGCTGCGCTGCGTTTAATGGCCTGGGAAAACACTTCCCTGGGATGAATCACTGTGGAACAGAGATCACCAATGGAAATTTCCGCGTCTTCGATGATCTGCCCTTTGGCGTCAATGAGCAGCGCCTGAAAATGCTCCTTCTTATAGTATCTCATTTTCTCCATAAAAAGTTGCACAATATCATCAGGATTCGCGATTTGTTTTTTCACTTTTCGCTGGTGAGTGGCAGCTCGCTTTCCCAGCTCCACGGCAGCCAGCACCTGGCAAGCCTTGGCTGTGCCCATCCCTTTGATGCTGGCCAGTTCCTCAGGGCAGCAGCTTTCTAAGTATAGGATGCCGCTTTCATCCATGGACAATACTTCCTGAGCGATCTCCAATACGGATTTTTCTTTTGTGCCCGTGCGCAGGAGAATGGCCAGCAGCTCTGCGTTGGATAAAGCTTCTTTACCGTAAAACAATAGTTTTTCCCTGGGCCGCTCGTCTTTTGGAAGCCCTTTCATTTTCATAATCTCACCCCTTCTTTGGTTTTTTTAACATATTTTACTATATATTACAGAATAGTTCAAGTGTTTCTTGTTCATATTTTTTCACGAATCGGCCATAATATGAGTGAGAACGAAAAAGGAGGTAACAAATATGAGCAATATCAATCAGAGCATCAAATGCACGGTAGAACAGTGCATGCACCATGCGGGAGCGCAGAACTTCTGCTCACTGGACTGCATCACAGTAGGCACTCACGAAGCCCGTCCGACTATGGATCAGTGTACGGATTGTCTGTCTTTCAAGTGTAAATAGGGCCATGCGTTTTTGCCTGGGTCAGGCACTTCCCCTCTTGGTTTTGCATATAGTAAAAAACTATAGAGGGGGTTACATAAATGAGCGTTTCCTTTCCAAAACCATTATCTGCAAAAGAGGAGGAACATTACATATCTCTTTATGAATCAGGAGATGAAGACGCAAAGGATATTCTGATCGAACGCAATCTGCGGCTGGTGGCCCACATTGCGAAAAAATATACAGGGACCGGATATCAGACCGATGATTTGATCTCCATCGGCACCATTGGCCTAATCAAAGCAGTCAGTACATACAGCAGCAAAAAGGCCACGCGCCTTGCTACTTATGCGGCAAAATGCATTGAAAATGAGATTTTGATGAGCATCCGCTCGTCCAAGAAGAACAAAGCAGAAGTTTCCCTGTCAGTGCCCATTGGCACGGATCATGATGGGAACGAAATCAGTTTCAACGATATCCTGGGCACGGACCCGGACGCTGTTTTAGATGATATCAGTCTGAAAATTCAAGTGACAAAACTGATCGCGGCCATCAATACTAGTCTTACGGCCAGGGAAAAGACCGTGATCATCAGCAGGTACGGAATCTTGGGAAAAGAGCCTAAGACCCAGCGGGAAGTGGCCTCTGCCTTGGGCATCAGCCGTTCCTATGTGTCGCGGATCGAAAAAAAAGCCCTGCTGAAGCTACGGGAAGAACTGAAATACGAAAGGACCGCCTGTCCATGATGGGCGGTCTTTTGATGATGAAAGCCAAAGAATGACCATAAGTGAAGGGCCTAAACGTCCCTCTAAAAATTCACTGCCTGTTCAAAGCCTTTGGAATCCCTGAGATACTGGACCACTTGGGCAAAAAGCGGCCCTGCCGACTGACTGCCTGTTTCTCCTGCTTCCACGAACACGGCGATGGTGTATTCTGGGTCTTCCGCAGGCGCGAAGCCAGTCATCCAGCCATGAACCGTTTCTCTGCCTCCCAGGTAGCTTTCCGCTGATCCAGTCTTGCCTGCCATGGACACGTCCGCCTCTAGATTTTTTCCTGAACCTGAAACCATGGTCTCCCGCATCATGGCTTGGATGGTCTTTGCTGTCTCAGGGCTGATCACTTGCCTGCCCTCTGTTTCTGCCTCCCCTGCTGTTTCCAGCAAAACATGGATCCTTTTGTCCTGGCCGTCCGCAGCGATGATGTTCGCCATTTTCGCTGCCTGCAAGGGGGTCATCAGTGTCTCGCCTTGTCCAATGGCCAAATTAGCGATGGCCGCGCCCCCAGACTGTTCTAAGGTCATGAGGCTGCCTGTTTTTTCTCCAGGATAACCCTCTAAGACCTCTTTTCCCCACCCCATTTTTTTAGCCATGTCCAAAATAGCCGCCGCACCCACCTGCTGTCCCATCTGAATAAAGGCGGAATTGCAGGATTGAGCAAAAGCGTCTCGAAAAGTGATGGTCCCGTGGCCTGTTTCTCCGCCTGTTTTACAGTTCACCTTTTGCCCGTTGATGGTCACATGACCGGCGCAAGTGAAGGTCTGCTCAGGCTTGATCCCCTGCTCTAAAGCAGCCGCGGCCACGATGATTTTAAAGACCGATCCCGGCGGATACTCCCCTTGGGTGACTTTATTCACCAGCTCGTCCTGGCTGCTTTTCATATATTCGCTGATTTTGCTGGGATCAAAGCCAGGGGTGCTGGCAGAAGCCATGATTTCCCCTGTATCGCTTTTTAAAACCACGATGGCCCCATTTTTCCCCGCGCTTGCCAAAATGTCTTCCACCGCGCCCTGGAGTCCTGTTTCCAGAGTAGTCACCACGCCGCTTTTCACATAAGAGTCGGTTTCCATGGCAGTGGAAATCACCAGTCCTCTTCCAGGGATGAGATTGCCTTTCACGTCAGCTGTGGTAAAAATCCGCTTGTTCAGCAGAGACAGCGTTTCATCGCACATCAGCTCGATGCCCGCGGCGCCGCTGGCATCCTGAGGATTCACGTAACCCAGGATATGGACTGCCTTCTGGTCTTGGCCGTAACGTCTGCCAGCCTCCATGATATAGGCGTTGGAATTGCGAATGAGCCGCTCCCCCAGTTCCTTGTCGTATTCTCTGGAAGCAAAGACCTTGTAGCCATTGTCCCCATTTTTGATTTCTCTGGCTTCCATAGCGTTCAGCGCGTTCATCACTTCCCCGTCAAAATCCTTTTCCCTGATAATGAAAATGTATTCCCGGTTGTTGCCCACCAGGGGCGTGTTGTTCCGGTCGTAGATTAGTCCCCTTGTGTTGGCTCCTTCCAAAGCGATGAGCTGTTGGGCGCTGGCGGTCTTTGCCAGATCGTCATGGCCGATGATCTGGATGTAGGCCAGCCTGCCTATGAGAGCCGCCAATAAAACGCCCAGGATTCCTGTTACTGCCAGCAGTCGTTTCTTCATGATAAAAATGCTCCTTATAGGGGTATGGTTCCCTTTATAAGGAGCATTTATTCTACAACTGATGAAGAAATAGGCCGCTGCCTAATTTCGGCTCGAACCAAGTGGATTTCGGCGGCATCACCATGTCATTGTCAGACACGTTTAAAAGGTCCGCGATCTCCACTGGATGCACGGCAAAGGCGATTTTCATGTCCGTTTCGCACCGCCGCTTTAATTCTTCCAGGCCTCGGATCCCGCCCACAAAGTCGATCCGTTTGTCCGTGCGTGGATCCTCGATCCCTAAGATCGGCCCCAGAACCTGATTTTGCAGGATGGCCACATCCAGAGAGTCGATCACATGGTCTGGGATGATCTCCGGCTTTGCTGTGAGGCGATACCAATTCCCTTCCAGGAACATGGAAAAGCAGTGCTTGGCTTCTGGGTAATAGGGATCTTCGCCTATTTTGTCGATCTTAAAGCCAGCTTCCATGATCTTGTCCATCAGGCTCTCCACAGTGTTGCCGTTCAGATCTTTTACCACCCTGTTGTAATCGAAGATATGCAGGTCCGCGTCTGGGAACAAAACGGCCATGAAGAAATTGAATTCCTCATCTCCTGTATAATCAGGGTTCTCTTCCCGCCGCTTGAGACCCACTTTGCAGGCGGACGCGCTTCTGTGATGACCGTCTGCGATGTACAAGGAAGGAATCTGCCCAAAGAGTTCTGTAAGCGCTCCCACGGTCTCTGGATCATCCACCACCCAGAGAGCGTGCCCGATCTGGTCGTCCGTCGTAAAGTCGTAAACTGGTTTGTTTTCAGAAATCCAGGTCTCCATCAGGTCCCTGATTCGCTGATCGTCTCGGTAAGTCAAAAACACAGGCTCTGTGTTCGCGTCACAAACATCAAAATGATTGATGCGGTCCAGTTCCTTTTCCACTCTGGTGAATTCATGCTTTTTGATGGTGTTGTTCTGGTATTCATCCACAGCCACGGTCCCTACGATGCCTGTTTGAACCCTGCCATCCATGGTTTGCCTGTAAATGTACAGAGCAGGCTCTTCCTCCTGCTGGAAAACCCCTTTGCTGAGGAACCCTTGGATATTGTTTCTTGCTTTTTCATAGACGCTCTTGTGATAAGGGTCTTTCTGGTGAGGAAGGTCGATCTCCGCTCTGCATATGTGAAGAAAACTGTAAGGATTCCCTTCTGCCATTTTTGCCGCTTCCTGCCGGTTCATCACATCGTATGGCAGGGAGATCACTTTTTCCGCGTATTTCTGAGTAGGCCGGATGGCCTTGAACGGTCTGACTGTTGCCATTATTTTTTTATCTCCTTTAATATATAATCTGTGACTGCTTCGATCCCCATGCCAGTGGTGTCCACTTCTGTGGCGTCCGGCGCTTTGCGTAGGGGATTCAATTCCCTGGTCATGTCGCTGTGATCCCGCTGCTGGATATCGGACAACACTTGTTCGTAGCTGACATTCTGGCCCTTGGCAGCCAGTTCCTCATACCGGCGCTGGGCCCGTTCCTCCGCGGAGGCTGTCATGAAAAATTTGTGTTCCGCGTCAGGCAGCACGTTGTTTCCAATATCCCTGCCATCCATGATCACGCTCTTTGTCTGTCCCATCTGCCGCTGGAGCTGCACTAGCTTTTCCCGTACCGCAGGCAGGGCGGAGCATTGAGACGCTCTCTTGGCAATGGCGTCTGTCCGTATCTCTTCGTTGATGATCCTGCCGTCTAAGATGATGTTCCCCTGGGAAAAGTCGATCTCCGTGTGATCCAGCATGGTCCCCATGGCTGCGGCGTCCTGCGGGTCAATGTTTTGAGAAATGGTCTTGTATCCCACTGCCCGATACATAGCTCCTGTGTCAATATAATCGATCCCCAGCTCCTTGGCCACGGCCTTGGCAATGGTGCTTTTCCCTGCGCCGCTGGGACCATCGATCGCGATTCTAATGATTTTATCCATTTGTACAAAGCTTCCTTTACTTGGTATTCTTGTTTGTCAGTAATTTTTCAATTTCAGCGATGAAGGTATGGATATCTGTAAATTGCCGGTACACAGAGGCAAACCGCACATAGGCCACCTCGTCTAATTTTTGGAGCCGTTCCATGATGAGTTCTCCGATAAAGGTGCTCTCGATCTCTTTTTCCATCATGTTGTTCAGGCCTCTTTCAATTTCATCCACCACGTTTTCGATCTCTGCCATGGGCACTGGCCGCTTTTCGCAGGCCTTGATGATGCCATTGGTGATCTTGTTCCGATCAAAGGCCTCTCGGCTTCCATCTTTTTTTATGACCATCAGGATCATTTCCTCGATTTTTTCATAAGTGGTGAACCGCTTGCCGCAGGCATCGCATTCCCGTCTCCTGCGTATGGCATGTCCATCTTCTGTGTGCCTAGAGTCGATGACCTTGGTGTCTTGGTTTTCACAAAACGGGCATTTCATTTACTGTATCCCTCCTCAACCTCGATTGCTGTAATCCGACATTCTGATTTTACTACATATTGCGTTTTTTGCCAAGGGATTTTCAAAAACATTCCATTTCATGGATGCTCATGGACCCTTAAACTTTCCTTAGTCCATGGCTTCTAAAGCCGCGGGCACATCCACTAGGATCACGTCATCTCCCACGGTTTTGACGTTTTTCCATTTTATCACATAATCCTCTGTTTCCCGTCCGAACAAGTTAAAAAAGCCCCGCTGCCCTGGCAGGACGATGCCTTCAATTTTCCCCTCTTTCAGGTTGATCTCGATATCATAGACGAATCCCAGGCTTTTTCCATCGTAAATATTGATGACCTCTTTGTTTTTAATGTTCTCTGTGTTTAACATCACTTTGTCCCCCTTTTATGTTTGTCCTTTTAATATATTAAAAAACGGCAGGATTCAGAACATTTTTTGTCCTGTTACTGCCGTTTTTTTATGTCAAATTTTCATCGAACGTAGTTTTATCCCAGGCGGTTTTCATTAAGACGCTTGAAATAGCTCCTGGTTTCTGCCACAATGATCCCATTGAGCGCCAAAAGCGCGATCAAATTCGGGATCGCCATCAGACCATTGAAGATGTCAGCGATGGTCCATACCGCACTGACAGTGATGAACGGTCCTGCTAAAACAGCTAGGATGTAGAGCCATCTGTATACGGTCAGGGCCCCTTTGCTGCCGCCGGAAAGGTATTCCAGGCAGCGTTCGCTGTAATAATCCCATCCTAAGATGGTAGTGAAAGCGAAAAATGCCAGACACATCATAAGCACGAAAGAACCTGCCTGCGCGGACCATGGAAGTCCCTGACCAAAAGCCACCGCTGTGACCTGCACGCCTTCCAGTCCTTTTTCCACTGCCACGTCATAAGCGCCTGTCACCATGACAGTCAGACCAGTCATGGTACAGATCACAATCGTGTCGATGAATGTACCGGTCATGGAGATCAGACCTTGTCTCACTGGTTCCTTTGTCTGGGCCGCGGCGGCTGCGATAGGCGCGCTTCCCAGGCCAGCTTCGTTGGAGAAGATCCCTCTTGCCACGCCTTTTTGCATAGCGATCATCAATGCGCCCAAAGCGCCGCCTGCCGCTGCCCGCAGGCCAAAGGCGCTGCTGACCACTTCTACCACTGCGTCAGGGATCCTCGTGATGTTCGCGATCAGGATGGAGACACAGACCACCACATAAGCAATGGCCATGAAAGGCACGATAATGGTCGTGACGCTGGCGATCCGCTGGATCCCGCCAATGACTACTAAAGCGGTGATCACCGCGACGATGACAGCCGCTGCGACAATGGCAATGGAGTAATCCCTGCCAAAGAGCGCTACTGTGTTTTCATTGTTTGGATCAAAGAAGGACTGAGCCGCGGAAGCGATCCCGTTTACCTGGGTGATGGTCCCAATGCCCAGCAGTCCCGCGCCCATGCCGAAAATGGCAAAAAGCTTGGCAAGCCACTTCCAGTTCTTGCCCATGCCTCTTTCTATGTAATAGAACGGTCCGCCTAAGGCATGTCCATCTTCTTTCAAGACTCTATATTTGATGGATAAAACACCTTCCGAATATTTTGTGGCCATTCCAAAGCAGGCAGCTATGATCATCCAAAACAGCGCGCCTGGACCGCCTGCCACTACCGCAGTGGCCACGCCGACGATGTTTCCTGTGCCAATGGTGGCTGCCATGGCTGTGCAAAGGGCTCCAAAGCTAGTGACTTCTCCTTCGCCGTCCGCTTCATTTTTCACCATGTAGCGAAGCGCCAACCCCAGCCTGCGGAACTGGAGGATCCCCAGTCTGGCAGTCAGGAAGAGGCCTGTGCCCATGATGAGTATGATCATGGGCACGCCCCAGACCACGTCATCAATGCTAACTAATAAATCTGTGAATTGTTTCATGTTTTCTACCCTCTCTACTTTAATGATGATTACCGCATGTTCCCATGCATGAAAAAAAAGCCGAATCATTCGACTTTCCAGAGATGGGGCAAAGCTATTAAGATAATTGCAAAAACTATCCGCTCCGTCCATTTGCCTGAGAGATCACCGGGGCCATGCCCCGCCTTACACCTTCGGCGCTCATTTTCTGAGACTCTCCAGAGAATCATAGTTTCTTTCTTGCCCGAAAAAACCGCAAGGTTCGAGCTCGATCGATAAACTAACGTACCAATGTTACCACACCTTGCGGTTGAATTCAATCTTTATTTTTCATTTTTGTTAAGGATTTTTTTGATTTTTGTGACTGCTTCACAATGTCCTGTCAAGGGGATCAAGCGTCCGCTCCGCCTGCTTCATCGTTGGATGTGGCTTCATCCGCGCCGTCATCGTGCTGAGACATATCCTCATCTGGATTTGGTTCTGCTCCTTCTTCCGGCGCGCCTTCTTCAGATGGTTTTTCCGCTTCGTCTGGAGTCGTTTTCTTCTCCACGATCTTGGCATTTTTGAAGATGAACTCCCCTACCTGGTTGAAGGTAAGGGCCGCTACAATGTATTCATCAATCCCTTGCCCAAAATTCTGTTTGAAAGTCTCTTCCGTGTATCCGGCTTCATCAATGCTTTCTTTCAGCTTTTTCGCTTCATCGTCAGAATAGCTGAGCCCTTCTTTGTCCGCGATCCAGTACATGACCATCTGCTCTTTCACATAAGCCTGGGCAGCGTCTTTGTTCTGCTTGTCATAGGCTTCCTGGGAATCAATGCCGTACTGCTCCCACAGATCTTTCAGTTCCATGCCGGAACTTTTGGCCATGGCCGCGTACTGATCTTCGATTTCTTTCACATAACCGTTGACTTCGTCTTCCGGATATTTGAGGACTTCGGATTTTTCCATGACTTCTGTCCACAGTTCGCTGATTTTATTGCTCTTGGCCTTTTCTTCTTTTTCATCATAGAGCTGCTCTTTAATGAATTCGTTATATTCCGCGACTGTCTTCACTTTGCTGTTTTTTGCCACCCACGCATCATCATAAGGCGGGATGGTTTCTTTTTTCACAGAGTTGATGGTCACAGTGAAGACAACATCTTTACCTGCCAGTTCTCCGTCTCCCTGATTATAATCATCCGGAAATTTCAAGTTCAGATCCACGGTACTGCCGATCTCTTTTCCAATGAGCCCGTCTTCAAAGCCTGGAATGAACGAGCCGGAGCCTATGGTAAGATCATATTTCTTTGCGGATCCGCCGTCAAAGGTTTTGCCGCTGATCTTTCCTTCATAGTCGATATTCGCGATGTCGCCGCTTTCCACAGCGCCTTCTTTCACTGTCTTTGACGTCTTTGTGCCTTCTACGTTTTTCGTGACCTGGGCTTCCACTTCTTCATCAGACACCGACACTTCGATGGCTTCCATTTCCAGGCCTTTATATTGGCCGACCTTTATATATTCTGACAAGTCGTATTTGCTGTAGGGTTTATCATTTCCGCATCCTGTCAGCCCTGTGACAGCAACTAAACAAACGGTCAACGCGGCCGCAATCAATTTTTTTCTCATATGTTCCTCTTCCCTTTCATAATTACTTACAATCATGTTCGATTCTACCATATTTTTATCACGTTTGAAAGCCCCTAATCCTAGGGGCACCTAAAAATTCATTTTTCCAGAGCTGACCCCTGCCTTTTTCAGAAAAAAACCGCTGCTCTCTGAAAATGACCATTACAGAGCTTTGTGGATTTTTTCCATCTTTTGGTCCACCTCTGCCATGGCTCTGGCACAGGCTTTCAGCTCTTCTTCTTCCTCCGGCGTGATACCGCCTGAACGTTTGTACTTCAGTTCGTGCTCCAGGCTGGCCCAGGTATCCATGGCAATGGTCCGCAGCTGGATCTCCACTGGCATCAGCTCTGTTTTGTCTGAAAGGAAGACTGGGATCTGCACCACGAGATGAAGGCTCCTGTAGCCGCTTTCTTTTGGTTCTTTTATGTAATCCGTCCTCCGCAGCAGTTTGATGTCATCCTGCTGCAAGAGCAGGGAAGCCACAGCGTAAACATCGTCAATGTAATTGCAGATGACCCTGATCCCCGCCATGTCCGTGATTTTGTAGATGGATTCCATGTGGATGTCCAGCCCTTTTCTCTCTAACTTTTCAAAAAGACTCTGGGGGGATTTGAGCCTGCACTCCATGTGATGGATCGGGTTGTAGTCGTAGCGCACCCGAAATTCATCGTCTAAAATCTCCAACTTTGTGCTCACCTCTCGGATGGCCGCATGATATGTGTTGCGCAGCAGCACGAAGTTCTGAAAATCTCCCATCAGTGGTCTTAAGGGGCCTGGGATCGACATCTCGTCCAAACGGAAATTATCCTTCTTTTCTATGATCATGTGTTTTGTGTACTCCTTTTGCGTTTTCCATTGTTTCTCTTTATTGTACAACAGGTTTTTAGGTTTTGTATGGAAAATTTCTTAAAATATTCTTAAAGTAAGCAATTATTTTATGTCCTTGCATATGCACCTCTTTTCTTTTATTATGTAGGAAATATCCTTTGCGATGTTTTGGAAATATCAACAAAGTTCACCGCTGAAAGGGAATTGGCGAAGCCGGCTTTGTTCTCATGTTATGCGTTGCGGGAATTCGGATTTTGCCGAAACTTTGAAACCAGAAAGCGCTGTGAGCTCCCAATAGAAATCAATTATAAGGAAAGGATTTTATTATGAAAAAAGTATTGATTCTTGTGATAGACGGCTGCGCGCCGGAATATCTGACAAAGGAAACCGCTCCTAACATTCACAAGCTGGCCGCAGGGCCGGATTCTTTTGCCAAAACAGTACAGGGTGCTGTTCCAACTGTCACTAATGTGAACCATGCCTGCATCTTGTCTGGATGTTTCCCAGAAGACACCCATGTGGTTGGAAATTATTATTATCGTCCAGAAACCGGCGAGCAGGGGTTCATCGAGGCAAGAGGCTTCATGAAAGCGCCTACGATTTTGGAAAACTATCAAGCCGCGGGCAAAACCACTGCCCTCCTCACGGTAAAAGGAAAAATCCTGGAGGTCTTTGGGAATGGCGTGGATTTTGGCATCAGCGTCCAAAAGCCAGATCAAGAGCTGCTGTCCAGGCTGGATCTGCGGACACCGCCGGAGGTGCAAAGCCCAGACAGCAGTCAGTGGATCTTCCAGGCCGCCTATCAATGCATCAAGAGAGAAAGTCCAGATCTGGTCTATTGTACGACCAATGATTTTGTCATGCACCACTATGGGCCAGAGACACCGCAGGCTCGGGAGCAGATCCAGGCTTTGGATCAGGCGGTCAGCCGGATCCACGCACTGGAACCGGAACGGGCCATCTACATTACAGCCGACCATGGCATGAACCAGAAGACCACCCTCATCAATCTCCAGGCTATCGCGGATCAGGCTGGCTTTCACCTGGTCTGTGTGCCGCCTTTGAAAGATCGCTATATTGAAAACCATATTTATCAGGAAGGCGGGATCTTGTATCTGTACCTGCAGAATCCTTCTGAAAAAGCGGCAATATTGGAGCTGCTGGCTTCTCAGGAAGCGGTGGAGCAAGTTCTGCCCGCAAAGGAGGCTGCCGCGCTTTATCATTTGCCGGAAAATGAGATCGGAGATTATGTGGCTTTTGCGGCGCAGGATCATGCCTTTGGAGAAGTGGAGAATCTCATCCTCCATACGGATCAGGTCAGAACCCATGGTTCCCTTTATGAACGGACCGTGCCGCTCATTGCCATCAACAGCACCGCAGCGGCTGACCAATATCAGTACAGCAAGGATATCGTCCGTTATCTTTGATGGATTTTGAGAGTAAAACATAGTGGGCTTTCTTTTTTGCAAACATTTTAGCAAATTAGTATTTTTTATAAGCATATTAATAGTATCAATAGAGCAAATAAATAACGATATCTGCCTTGATTTTGAGCAAACTATGTACTATAATAGTTGCATCATAAAAATTCAAGTTTGAGAAAAGAGGGATAGTATGAAAGCTGCTAAAAAGAGCATCGTCGCAACGCTCAAATCCATGAAACATCAATTAGGTGTTTGTGCGGAATTGATTGATGAATGCGTACAGCAAGGAACTATCAAATAGCAAATGTTCCAAAATAAATATAGATTTATATTTTTTCCGGCAAGGTCATACCTGTGTATTCCCTTGCCGGTCTTTGTTTGATCATTGATTCAATTTCGCGGCGGCCTCTGCTCCTGTCATGCCCACGGCCACTCCCAGCGCTTCTGCCTGTGGGGTCACGGATTTGACTGGATTCTTCAAAATCTCTTCAAAATTGCTGCCGCTGACAATGGCTGCCGCGTCTTCAAAGGTTTCAGCTGCTGGCTGGTTGAGATAACCGCACATGATGTATCCTTTTTCACAAAGGATCATCAACAAGTTTGGATGCCCTTCGCCTCCTGGATGCAGCACTCCGACGCCTTGAACGGCTTTTCCATCAACGGTCAATTGTTCGATCTGTACCATGTTTTTCTTCCTCCTTTTTACTGGGCTGGAGCGTGAATCAACGTTCCGCCGCACCCTTTCTTATTTTGTGATCTTTACTGTTTTTTTCTGTCCCTTATTTTTGAACAGTTTTTTATATTGTTTCAGCTTAGAGCTTGGAACTTTAACTTTTGCTTTCTTGTGGATGTTTTTCAGAGTATTCTTTCCCACCTTGGTCAGCTTCTTGGATTTGACAGTGATGGTTTTCAAATTCTTGGCTCCGGCAAATGCTTCCCTGCCAATGGAAGAAACATTGGCCCCGATCACCGCAGCGGTCAGCTTTTTCTTGTTTTTCAACGCTTTGTCGCTGACCTGGGTGATCTTGAAGGACGCGCCCTCAATGGTCACTTTGCTTCCGATCGTCACCTTTGCCTGATCTTTCACCACGCCGACAAAGGCTGCGGTGCCCGTGCCATTGGTCTTCGGGCTGATGATTTTGTATTTGTGATTGCCCACTTTGTAGGTCTGGCCTTTTTTGCATGATTTTTTCGCTAGGATCTTCTGGCTGATCGTCGCGCCGCAGTCCGCGCAGATGGTTTTCCGCAGGCCTGTCTTCACGAAATTCGGCTGAGTAACGCTGGTCTTGGTACGCTTGTGGCCGATGGCTGGCGTGGTGGTCACCTTTGTGTCTTTGCAGCGGCCGCAGGTCTGTGTCATGCGCCCGACCGCTGTGCAGGTGGCGGCTATTTTTGAAGTCACTTGGTAGTTGTGGCCCAGAGCAGGGAGTGACTCTTTTTTTGTTTTGCCGCATTTGCCGCAGGTTTGTTTTCGCATACCCACAGTTTCACAAGTTGCAGCCTCTGTTGACCAGTCGCCATAAGTGTGTCCACACAGGTCCATCTCTTTGTCTACGGTTCCTTTATCTGGACCTATTGCGATCCCATAAGTCAAGTCACCATATTGATTGATTTTGAGGCCATAAAGATAACCCTTGCTTTTTTCATCATCAATCAGTGAATAAACGATTTCATCGTTATTTCCGTCAATATCCATTTTGTGGATTTCAGTAGGAAGCACATAGTAAAGATTCCCATCATACATTGCGCAGCCGCTATAATTCATCGTCCATATATGTGTTGGATCTTCCCAGACATCCCACTTTTCCGTGATAGTCTTTAATATTTTTATAGGGACTAAATCTGACCCGCTTACCTGATACTGTTTGATCTCACCATTTTCATTCCCATACCAAAATCCACCTAAATAGCAAAAGGGACTGATGACTTTATTCCAAAAATAGTCATCATAGATCGTGCTGGAAGCCGCGCTGTCATTCTGACCGCCTGTATATACGTAGTCGGAAGCTACATGCCCGCCTTCCTCCGACTGAAACCACTCCGTGCTTTTCAGCAGGCACGTATGATAGACTTGGCCTGTTTGATCTTTGGTCTGCCCTTTTGAAATCGGGTCGTTCCAGGTAGTGTCCACATGATACCAAGCATTCCCCATCTTTATCAGGTTCCAGGCATGATTCAGCTTATCGCTGGTTACTACTTCACACTCTGCGCCTGCCTGCTCCATCAATTCCAAAAAGGCTAGAGCATATCCTTGGCACACGGCTGTTTTGTTCACAAAAACATCATACGCGTTATAATTCTGATACGTTGTGTCATATGAACAGTTAACCGCTATATAATCGTTCACAAATAAGGCTTTCTCTAAATCTGTCCAGTTCTGATCCATGGTTTTTACAATCTCATTGACTGCTTCATCATATTCTGCCAGCATTTTTGAAACATTGGCCGGCGTGTCAGTCAATTGAAAGTATAAATTTTCGGTATAATCACTATATGTATAGCGAAAGCTATTTCCAATATAAAAATATCTTGGGTTTTCATTGATGAACTCTACGCCCATTCTAACAGCCTCATCTGGCTTGAGGCGATATTGAGACACATCAACGCATATATTGTTGTCACTGTCCGCTGACCAATAATCGTCAAGGGCTGCTTTTATTGCTGCTTTAAAACTATTAAGACTTTTTGCGCGAGCCTTTGAACCTTTGCTGATTTCAGGGCTTTCAGTGATTTTCGGCTCTGTCAGCAGGTCCCCGTTTTGCAGGATTCCGTCAGGCTGCACAGTCTCCGTTTTCAAGGTCTCCGCTTTTACCGGCTGGCTGGCCGCGCAGCACAGAAGCAGCGCAACAAGCACGCCTGCCAAAATCAGCAGCACATGATTTCTTTTCCTTACCCGTTCCATAGTATGATGTCCTCCTTCACTTTTTGTTCCGGTCATTCCTATGGGTTCATCATACCATATTCCCTGGAAATTTCAACTTGATTTGGCGAAAAGCCTGCCTGCGCTGAATCGCTTTTTACTTATCATCATATTTTTCAAGTATGGAATTTTATGTAATACAAAGCCGTCTCATCCTTGAGAATGCACGCAGCAAAGCATCTGGCACATTACCTCATCATTAACCATATAAAGGAATCAGCATCGCATATGGCGCGCTGAAAACAGCTAAAATCAAACTGGTGTTATGAATCCGTATCTTACTCCAGCCGCATTTTATAAATGAAAAACGCTTATTGAGCCAATAAATAAGCAGCCCTGCCAGAATCACGCCCGGTATGGAGATCAGCGTTGTGCCCGGAAAATAAAGCGTGTCCCAGGATGGAGCAAGTGAATCAATCAGCAACATGAATCCACATATCAGCCCTGCTCCGATCAAATCACTGAAAAAGCCGATTATCCATATCTTTAGAATGCTCTGTTTCCAGATTTGAAGGCAGTCGGAAATTTTCTGTTTTTTCAGCGCGAGAATTAGAATCAAACTATCAATCATAAAATTTGCCGGCAGAATGATCAGCCAGAGCACGGTTGGAAGCAACCAGAACAGCCATATTGGAAATAGAACATTATATAAACGAACTTCTTTTTTCATGACTCTTTTCCCTTCTTTTACTGTGTACGCTTCGGCGTGTCAGCAACGCTCGTACCTTTTATATTTTACTATACGCTGGAAAAGAACGCAACTTTAACACGATGTGACAAAATGGCTGAAAGCATTGAAATTGCTTTCAGCCATTTTGTTACATTTTCATTATGCGTATCACATCTTTCCGCCTTTGTGCTTTACAGGCTTTTTGCGTTCCCTGCACACGAAGCAGATCTATTTTTTCAGTTCTGGAAACCTTGTTTCTATGTAGTGCAGCAGGATCCCTTTGATCTGCTCCTCCTGAAAAGGCGTTGTGTCCAGCACAAAATCGTACTCCCGCAGATCCAGCCATTTCTTTCCTGTGAACGTATTGTAATACCTGGCACGGTCACGGTCTTCATGCTCAATATGCTTTTGCTCCTTTGCCTTGTTGATAGGCGTGCCCAGCGTCTGCTCCAAACGAGCAATGCGGGAATCCATGTCAGCTTGCAAAAAAATGCTGGTGTGTTTTTCATAATGACGAAACAAATGAGACGCGCAGCGTCCGATAATGACACAAGGGCCTTTTTCCGCCGCCTCCCCCATGATCTGCGCCTGGGTTTCAAACAGCTGCTTGCTGGTCGGGACGTACCATGCGTCTGCCACATATGGCATGTCATATACAGCGGTCTGTGCCAAGGCTGTCCATATGGACGTGTTTTTCTCATCAACGAATTCCAGGCTTTCTTCTGCCATTTCCATTCTCTCCGCGGCCTTTACCAAGATCTCCTTATCAATGTACTGAAACCCGTAATGATCGGCAATAGCCTTGCCCATGGCCGATCCGCCACTTCCCAGCTGCCGCCCGATTGTGATCACATGATGTTCTTTCTTCACTTTTATCTGCCTCCTGCTTTCATTTTAACATATTTGTCAATCACAGAAAATATCATCTGTCCGCTTTTCTTTTTTCACAAAGAGAATCGCCATGATGAGCGCTGCTGCGCTGAGACACGCGGCCACGCCAAATGCAGCGTGCATTCCGCTCAAGGTCGCTGCCATTACGCCTGCTTCCTTGTTCCACGCTGTGACAATGGCCATGATGGTGATTAAAATAGCCGTGCCAATGGAACCCGCGACTTGGCGGGCCGTGTTGTTGATGGCGCTCCCGTGGGCGATCATCCTATTCTCCAGCGCATTGAGACCCCAGGTGGTCAAAGGCATGTTCACCAGAGAAAGCCCGAACATGCGAATCGTATAGATCATGCACAAAAAACCAAAGGTCCATGTTTCGTCCATAAAGACAAAAAAGGTCGAAAACACAGTCATGATGCTCAGTCCAATGAGCGCGATGCCTCGGGGCCCAAAGCGGTCGAACAAATTGCCAGTGATCGGACTCATGATCCCCATGATGATGGCGCCTGGAAGCATGACCATACCAGACTGCATGGCAGTAAAACGCAGGATATTCTGCAGATAAATCGGTGTGATGATCGTCCCTGCGATCAAAGCCGCGTTCACAATCATTCCAATGATGGTAGCATAAGTAAAAGTCCGATTCCGCAGGACGCGCAGCTCCAGAAGCGGCGTGTCTTGGCGCAGCTGCTTTTGGATGAAGATCACTAAGAACACTGCGCCTATAGTCAGCGGCGCCAAAGTCAGCGCATGGATCCACCCATAGCTGCCGGCAGCACTGAACCCGTACAAAAGCCCGCCAAAGCCCAGCGTGGAATAAACCACGGAAGCTACGTCCAATTTCCGCTTTTTTACTTCCCCTATGTTCCTCAGCAGGAAAAAACCTAAAATCACATCAATGGCCGCTAGTGGCGCGATTACCAGGAAAATGCTGTTCCATCCCCAGCTATCCACGACCCATCCCGCCAAAGTTGGCCCTACGGCTGGCGCGAAGGCAATGACAATGCCCACGGTCCCCATGGCTGATCCTCTCTTTTCCCTGGGAAACAACAATAAAATCACAGTCTGTATCATCGGCATCAAGATCCCCGCGGCCATGGCCTGTAGGATACGAGCCACTAAAAGCACCCAAAAGACAGATGCCACTCCTGCGATGGCTGTCCCTGCCGTAAATAAGATCATTGAGCTGAGAAAGAGCTGCCGCGTGGTGAAGCGGTCAATAAAATACGCAGTAATGGGAATCATGATCCCATTGACCAGCATAAAAGCAGTCGTCAGCCACTGTCCTTCTACGGCAGTGATTCCCATGTCCCGCATGATGCTCGGCAGCGCAGGTGAAAGGATCGTTTGATTCAATACTGCGATAAAGGCACCGGAAAGCATGACTCCAATGATCACCGTTCTCTTCCTGTCTTCTGCGTGTTTGCGCGCGTGTTCGTCCATACTATACCCCTTCTTTCTGTTCCAACCCTCTTAATTCTGTCAATAAAGCTTCTGCTGCCTCTAGCTTGTTTGCCTGCCCGTTTTTTTCATAATCCTCTAGAACAAGCCGCAGATCCCGCATCAGTCGCTTTTTACGGAAAACGGGCTGCAGCTCCTTCTCTTGCTTCACCGTGCTTCGCAAATCTTCCAGCTGTTCCTGGGTCATGAGCGGCGCCTTTCCAACCCGCTTTTCCAGAATCGCTTCCAGGCTATCCACGATAAAATCCGCAATAGCGTTCTCATTCATTTCCACGATGTTTTCCTTTGCCACCAGATGGATCTCCTTGATCAGCCCGCTCAAATTAATGGTGAGTTCAAAAGCCAAGGGTTCGCTCTCCACCTGAAAACAGCGCATGACAATCGCCGCGAACAGCTCCATCACGCCAAAATGATTCCGATGGATGGCAGGCAGATATTTTTCCCGCTGTTCTGGCGTTAAAGAGACGTGGAGTTCACTCATAAAGCGGTTGCGTTCCGCAAAATTTTCCATCCGTGCCAAAATGCTCCGGCGCAGCGTGTCACGAGAAAAGGTTTCTTCCTCTTCCAAAATCTTTTCCACTTTCAGCCGCATCTGCTCCATCAGATAGACAGCCACCAGCATGGCCAAGTTTTCCTTTGACTCAAAGAACTTGTACAGGGTGGCTTTGGAAACATTGCACCGTCCAGCGATGTCCTGCATGGAAGCGTTGGGATAGCCCTTTTCTAGGAAAAGCGCCAGGGCTGCTTCTATGATCTGCTGTTTTTTCAGTTCCATGGCTCCTCCTTCCAAAGAAAAACTCGCCTTTTCCATCCGCTGTGGATACTAGCAAGTTTTTTCTGAACTCTATAGTTTTATCATACGCTTTTTTCTATAGGATGTCAAGATGGCCACGAAATATTCATCTTTCTTGTTTTCTTTTTGAAAAACAAGGTTGGAAAAAAACATCCCTTATGCTATTCTATATGCCAATGAATCAACAAAGAATTGGAGCATGACTATGAAAAAGAAACTACTGATCCTCACGACTGGCGGCACCATCGCTTCTGTGAAGACGCCTCATGGACTGATCCCGGCCCTCACCTCCCAGGAATTGCTCTCTTATCTGCCTGAGATCGGCCAAGATTTTCAGCTAACCATCAAAACAGTCTGTAATCTGGACAGCACCAACATCACCCCTGACCACTGGCTGATGCTGGCGCAGGCCATTCAGGAAGAATATCAGCGCCATGACGGGTTTGTCATCTGTCACGGAACGGATACCATGGCTTATACAGCGGCCGCTCTTTCCTATCTGATCCAACATTCGTCAAAGCCCATTGTCCTCACTGGCGCGCAGAAGCCCATTGGCCTGGAAATCACAGATGCGAAGGCCAATCTGCGGGACAGCATTCTGTATGCCGCTGATCCTGATTCCCATGGCGTGCAGATCGTCTTTGACGGAAAGGTGATTGTAGGGACTAGAGCCAAGAAAACCAAGACTCTCAGCTACGCGGCTTTTTCCAGCATCAATTTTCCCTTCCTCGCCACCATTCAGGATGGAAAAATCATCCGCTATCTGCCTCCGGAAGAGGATACGCTTCCTGTGGCTTTTTCCAGCAAACTCAACACTCGGGTGTTCCTGCTGAAACTGACACCTGGCATTTCGCCTGTCCTGCTGGCGGATATTTTTCGGCTTTACGATTGTGTGATCATTGAAAGTTTTGGAGTGGGCGGCATTCCTGACAGTTTGGAAAAAGAGCTGTTTTTTCAGCTGGAGCAGTACGCGCCGGAGGAAAAGGTCCTGGTCATGACAACTCAGGTCACATATGAAGGCAGCAATGTGGGCACGTATGAAGTGGGGCGCAGGCTTTGGGAGTCTTTTAGCATTTTGGAGGCAAAAGACATGACATTGGAAGCTGTGTTGACGAAGATGATGTGGATCATGGCTGAGGAGCATCTGACTTGGCCGGAAATCTGCCGCAGATTTTATATGCGCGTCAACTCGGACACTTTGTATTGAGCGCGCCTGTTAAGGCATAGACATGGAAACGCTGATTCCGCGGGGCCCTTTGAGTCCCCTATTTCAGATAGCCCTGCCGGTCCAGCCATTCCAGCGACGCTCTGCCGTCCAGACTTTCGATGGTGATGGTGGCTGTTTTTTCGCAATATCGGTCCATGTCTTCTAAAACCTTCGCCATGTCCAAGGTCCCCTCTGGCAGAGCATTGTGCTGGTCATGGGTCCCGTCGTTATTATGGATGTGCAGATGTCCAATATATGGCCCCATGATCCGCAGCCATTCCTCGGCGGGCAAACTGCTCATACAGTTGGCATGGCCCAGGTCCAGGCATAATTTCACATTTGGATGCGCCACTTCCTCTGCTATTTTTGCCAACATATAGGGCTCGTCCTCCAGCACGTTTTCCAGACATATGGTAAAATCCTCTGACTTGTCTTCCATGTACTGTTTCCAAAACTCCACGGACTTTTCATGATGCCAGACTTTGTAATACACATAGGGCATGTACCCGGAATGAACGATCATTTTATGGATCTGGTAATGCTCTTTTGCCAGATCATAGGCCTGCTGGTATCGTTCATGCGCCACGGCCTTGACCTTTGGATCAATGGCTGCGGGATGCAGTTCATTAAAGGGCGCATGGAAAATCAGCGGCAGCTGTTTCTCCCCTGTCAGGCGTCGTTCTCCAGCAGCCTGGTCCATTTCTGCCTGCACCTGCTGGTGGACCTGCTCAGCCATAGGTCCGTCCATGTTTTCCGCAGTGCAGTAATGATCTAGTTCCAGGCCGATTCCATATTCTGCCGCCAGCAGCGCCGCGTCTTGGGACACGCTGGCGATATAAAGCCGTTTTCTCATGTTGATTGCCCCCTTTTGTCACTGATTATGGTATTTTACATCAATTGGGAACGGATGTAAATATGCGCTTTTCAAAACAAACGGTTCGTTTTCAGGGCATGCCTGAGGCGCAGGAAAGCAAAACAGCAGGAAAAATCAAAGGATAAACCGCCTCCAGGCAGCATAAGCTGTCATTGGAGGTGGTTTTTCTATGGCCGCGCATGAGCGCTTTGCCTCATAAACCTTAATAAAAGTTTCTTCAAATCCCATTTCTCTATTGTATAGAAAAGCAGGTTGGTGCTATACTAAACATGACCAGTATACTGATGATTTAAGAAGCGACTAGAGAAGAGCCTATGATTTCCAACACGATTTTTCTTACATATACGATTATGTCTTTTTTGAGCCTGCAGGCCATTACGCTGGTGCTGATGGTTCTCAGGCACAATGAATCCGGCAATACGAAACTGATGAAAGCTACCCGAAATTTTGTGATTGTTTCCCTTGTTTTGGGATTATTTTATTATATCAGTTTTTATCGAGAATTGGTTCTGGGGCACTTTGCCTATGGGCGATTCTCCCGCGGCCTAGATGCTGTCATTTTTTATGCCATGGGATACAGCTGGGTGAAGCTGATTGATGCCACGATAGATTCGCCTAATCCAAAACTGGTGAAATGGCGAAAATGCGCACCAAAGGTGTTCACCTGTCTTATGATCCTGTCTGCCGCCGCCTATATGTTCCTGCTGAATGACTATTATGCCACTGATCATGCTTGGGAAGAGGTCACAGTCGTTATTTTAGAAGGGATCCTTGGCATCACAGTGGTAGTGTTCACTCTGGCTTATATGCTGCTGAGTTTTGGTGATCTGGCTGACGGCATGAGCCGCGCTTATATCATTATAGTCAGCATTTTGATGAATTTTAATAATTTGTGGAACAATGTCATTGTTTGTTTTGTTTTTATCAAGATCGTCTCCCCGACCATCCTTAGCAGCAAGCTTTATGGCGTGACTTCTGTTCTAATTTTGATTATCAATCTGCTCACGGTCATCTATATTTATAAAAAAGATTTCTCTCCTTTTTTCTTTGGTCCAAAGGAGATGCGGCCACGGCCTCTTTCTGAAGAAGAAGTAGTAGACATGATCGCGGAAAGTCATCGGCTGACAGAACGGGAACGCAGTGTTTTAGCTTTGGCATATCAGGGCCTTACCAATCCGGACATTGCGGAAAAATTGTTTATTTCCCGTCATACAGTCAAACGTCACATGCATAATATCTTTGAAAAGTTAGATGTTTCCACGAGAGTGGAGATGATTCGCTTGATCCAGTCACAGATAACGCTCGAAGAAAAGGAAAATGTTCGCACAGAGGAAAACCATTGAAATTTCAACACAATAACCCATGTGGTCCATATGGTTTCCCTGAATTTTCGACAAATTTAACCCTGATGGCTAATTGTTTTCTCTCATTTTTTTCGTTATAAAGTAATATTGCGGATATCATGAAACATATTACAAAATGCGCGCCGGACATCTGATTTCGGGGCGCGAATTTAAGAGTTTGGAGGGAAAATTTTATATGTCTCAGAAAAAGAAAATTTCTACGTTTGCGTTGGTAATGATGATTTGTGTCACAGTTGCCGGCGGAGGGTTCGGGATCGAGGACTTAGTGGGATCTGTCGGGCCGGGGATGACCATGTTGGTGTTCATTCTCCTGCCATTTGTTTGGTCCCTGCCTTTTGGCCTTTCTTCAGCGGAATTGTCTTCTGCTTGGCCGGAAGACGGCGGCATGTACACCTGGGCCAAACAAGGACTTGGTGAAAAGGCTGGATTCGTGAGCGGCTGGTGTTATACGATTGCTGGGTTCGTTGAACCTGCCACATTTGCCGTGCTCAGCGCGAATTACATGAAAATGCTGCTTCCGATTGAAGTGAATGACTTTGTTTACTGGTGCCTATGCGCTGCGCTTATTGTTATTTTTGCGATCATTAATATTATCGGGATCAAAGTCGTCAGTAACATGGCAACGGTCATCACTCTGCTGGGCATCATACCGTTTTTGATCTTGGTAGTGTTGTCTCTGATGGATATCAACTACAGCCCTGTAAAACCAATGCTGCCAGAAGACATGTCTTTTCTGCAGGCAGCGGGAAACGGCCTTCTGATCGGTATCTGGTTCAACACTGGATTTGAAACCATCTCTACTATGTCAGGAGATATTGAAGACGGTTCCAGAAAGGTGCCAAAAGCAATTGTCATTGCGGTGCCGCTGATTTCTATCATGTACATATTGTGGGTCATTCCCGCGCTGGCTTCAGTAGGGCACTGGGAAGACTGGTCTTCCGAAGGACCTCTTTCTTTTGTGGAAATTGGAGAAGCAGTAGGCGGCGCGCCAATGAGATGGGCCTTTGTCGCTGCTGGAAGCCTTGCCAGCATGATGATCCTTTGCGAATACATTTTGGCGTATGCGTATGTCATGAAATCCTTTAGCGAGAAAGGGCAGTTCTTTAAAATTTTCTCAAAAGAGCACAAAAGATTCAAGACGCCTTATATGGCGATCATCATTTTGTCATCGGTCAGCATTATTCTGTGTTCTTCCGGAAGCTTCATTGAGTTCGTAGGCATTGCTTCGATTCTGTATGCTGTTCCAGTTATTATGATGTTCATCGCGAACATTAAGCTGAGGGTGAAAAATCCAGATCTCAGATTGGACTTCAAAGTGCCGCTTCCAAACAAGGCTTATATCGTGTATCTTTGCTTCCCAATCGTGATTTATGGCGCCAGCGTGTTCACGGATAATTGGATCGTGGGGCTCGGTCTGGCTGCGACTTCCATCCCTGCTTATCTATTCTTTAAGAAAGTATATCGGGGCGGTCGTTATTGGGAAGAATGCCATAAGAAAGAAGAGCAACAGTCCGCGTAAAACAATCAAGGGATATCCCTATTTTGGCAATTGATTTTCTCAAGATATGAAGGAATGGAGATCGGCAGGAGCCGATCCCTTTTCTTTTTGCGCAGAAAGCATAGGTGCTCAGCTGCCTGACCGCCTATACTTTCGCCACTTGATACATTTCACGCAGGACATCCGCTCCAGCGGCAAAATAGTCCATGATGTTCCAATAACTGACCCCTGCCAGACCATACTCGGAAACCAGCCCCAGCTTTGCCCGCAGGCTTCGGGCATCTTCAAACCATACTGCGTGACGGATCCCGCTTTCATCTGTGTAGTAAAAATATGGTGACTGGGCTGTCTCATCAAACTGGATCGCTGCCCCATAGCGCTCTGCTCTGGCAAGGGCTTCTTCGCTTGAAATCTTTTCTGCTCGGGACTCACCTTTCACAAAAGGGAGCTTCCAATCGTATCCATAGTTGGGGATGCCCATCAGGATCTGGTCCGCAGGGATCTCCGTAAGGCCGTACTCAAGGACCAGCCGGACTTGATCCAGCGGCGCGACAGCCCGGGGCGGACCGTAAGTATAGCCCCACTCGTATGTCATTAACAACGAAAAATTCGCAGCCTGCCCCATGCCTCCATAATCATGCCCCTGGTAAAGCAGTCCCGGCTGATCCGCAGAAGTCTTGGGAGCCAGAGCCACAGTCACCAGATATCCTGCTTCATTGAGCCGTTCCCTGGCCCGCCGCACCAGATCCGTGTAAGCGTCCCGATCTTCTGCGTAAACGAACTCAAAGTCAAAATCCACGCCAAAGAATCCCTTTGCCCTGACCATCTGCAAAAGATTTTCGATCAGCTGCTCTTGTGCCTGGATGTTTTCCAGGAGCGCTTTTACCAACTGATTATTGAACACCCCCTGCTGGTCCAAAGGTGTTAGCACTAACAGGGACTGCACGCCTGACTCTCTGGCAGGAAGCCTTAGATTGTCATCCTGCAGATCAATGAGCTGTCCATCCTCTGTGAAGCCATAACTGAACGCCGATAGGAATGTGAGGCTCGGAAGCCAGGCCTCCAGCGTCTCCGACGCGATGCTGGGATAAGCGTATCCGTTCACCAGGATCGTTTCGTTTTGTAATTTTTCGGCCATAGAAAAACCACCTCCAATGACAGCTTATGCTGCCTGGAGGCGGTTTATCCTTCGATTTTTCCTGCTTATTTTGCTGTCTTGTTGCTCTTGTTGCTGAAATTGCTGTAAACTCGTTTGCCTGACGCTGTCTTGTAGGCTTTCACCTTATAATAATAGCGTTTGCCCTTTTTCAGCTTTTTGTTGGTAAAGCTGGTGGTCTTGCTGTTCACGGTTTTAATGGCTGCGTACTTGCCATTTTTCTTTGTGGCTCGATAGACCCGATAGCCAGTGGCACCCGCTACCTTTTTCCATTTCACTGTGATTTTTCGCTTTCCTGCCTTGGTGCTGATCTTCGGAGCCTTTGGCTTTGTCACCTTCACTGGCAGTGCTTTGCTGGAAATAGAGGAAAACGGATAATAAATGCTTCCCTTATAAGCCCGCACTTTATAATAGTAAGTTTTCCCGCTTTTCAGCTTTGTGTTTTGAAAGCTGGTTGTAGTGCTGCCCACTGTTTTTACCCGCTTGTATGTGCCGTTTTTGCTGGTTGCTCTGTAAACCTGATAACCGGAGACACCGAAGATCCGGTTCCATTTCACAGTCAGCGTGGTCGGATCGTTGACAGCAGTGCTGACGCGGGGGATGCGCTTGACCATTTTGTTCAAATTACTCAGCTCCTTGGCCGCAGCGTTGCGATACAGATCGTTGGCACTGAACAGCGCGTATCCCTGATAGCCGTAAGTCCGAAGCTGGTTCAGCTGGTCCGCCAAGTTCGTGGATTTTTTACCCCATCCTGGGTCATCCGAATACTTGGCGCCTGTCCGGTAAGACGCAAGACCGACGTACATAGTCGTTCCATTTTTGTTCAGCTCTTTCCATGCCTGGAGCCGGTCTGTGAACATGGTTGTCTTTCCGTTTTTGCCCCACTGATCGGTCCAGTAGAGCTGCGGTTCTATGTAATCCACATATCCATCCTCTGACATCCATTTGTCCACGTCCACGCCTGCGTTCCTGCAGTTTCCAATGTTCCCTGCCGGGCTGATGCCGAATTGCGCTGTGCTGTCCAGAGCCTTGACCGTGCTGTACACTTCCCGCACCATTTTGTTCACATTGGCTCGCTTTGTTTTCGCAGGAGGCGCAGAAGTGTCCGCGTTTTCCGCTTTTCCAGTAAAGTCAATGCTTGTGACCAGTTTGCCCTTGCTATTGAGATACCTGTATTTCTTTTTCGCATGATAAAAATAATCGTCAAAATGGATGCCGTCCACATCGTAAGCCATGACTTCTTTGACTGCTGTCTTGACCCGTTCTATAGAACTAGCATAAGCCGGATCCAGATAATTGTCAATGGTCATCCTATACGGATTCAGCCAGGCATGAAGCTCCATCCCCTTTTTATGGCTTAATTCCACCATGACTTTCAAAGGATCGAACGTATAAGCATCCGCCGCTGTCACCTCTTTCTTGGAAGTCAGATATTGGGAAGCCTTAAAAGTCTTGCTCTTCCATGCCGCGTCATCAAAAGCCCGCACATGAAAATACACGGTGTTGATACTGTTCGCTTTTGCTTTGTCTAAAAATGCCGCAGCCTTTGAGCGGAACACGGATTCCTTGTCTGTTTTCAGACCCAAAGAACCGAAATCCACATAAGCCAGCCAGACGGCCCGCATTTCTCCCTTGCTGGCGGCAGCCGCTTCCTGAGGCCTGTTAAAAGGCAATCCTCCCAGTATGGTGACTGCGCCAAACACAAATACAGTTATGATCGCTGCGATTCGTTTTTTCATTTGTTCATCACTTCTCCTTGGTAATTTTTTATTTCTTCCTGCGCGCCCTGGCGAAACAGATCTCTGGCGCTGAAAAGAGCGAAGCCATGGCAGCCTTTTTCCCGCAGAATCCGCACCTGCCGCGCCAGATTGTCGCTGGATGCGTGCCAGCCCGGGTCATCCTTGGCCTTCTCACCTGTCCGATAAAGCGCGAGCCCTGGGTACAGCGGGATTCCTGCCTCATTTAGACCCATCCATTCCTCCAGCGTATTGGTGAACATCTTCTCCCGCCAAGCAGCGCTGTGCTGGTCGGTCCAGTAGATCTGGGGCATGATGTAATCCACGTAGCCTTCCTGGGACATCCAGGTCTCCACGTCCACGCCAATGGAATGACAATAGCCAATGTTTCCCGCCGGACTGATGCCAAACTGGAGCTCCCGTCCGTAAGTTTTCACTTTACTGTAAACAGCCCTGACCATTTGATTGACGTTTCTCATCATTTCCTCTTCAGGGACCTTGGAATCTTCTTGATAGAAATAGTCATCAAAATGGATGCCGTCCACATCATAATTTTCTAGAATCTCTTCCACACAGACAAGGATCTCTGTCGTGGAATTCTCGTCTGCTGGGTCCAGGATCGCCTTATCAAAATCACGATTCCGGTAAGGATTCAGCCAGGCGTGAAGCTCCATATCATATTTTCCAGCCAGCTCCACCATGATCTTTAGCGGGTCATAAGGGATGTCCTCTTTCTTGCTCCAAAGATACCTGCTCATGGGAAAGGTCCGCGACTTGTACGCTGCGTCCCTGAAAGCCCGCACATGGAAATACACCGTGTTGATGGAATTTTCTTTTGCTGCCTGGAAAAAGGTCTCTGCGTTTTTCCGAAACTTTGCTTCTTCCTGATTATACAGGCCCAAAGCCTTGTAGTCCACATAAGCCAGCCAAATGGCCCGAGTTTCTTGCCCAGGAATCCTCTGGATCAGGTCTTTGCCAAAAGAAACTCCCAGAACCGCGAGAATGACCAATAGGATCCCTGCGGCCGCCAGCAGCCGCCTCTGTTTTTGGAGCTGCTTTTTCGTCTTCCGTTTTTTTCTCTTTTTCATACCAGCCGATTCGATCTTTCTCCCCGGATGAAGCTTGCCAGGTTCGCACCGCAGGTTTCCACCACAATGCGCCTGGTTTCCACAGGGATGAAAGCCATGTGCGGGGTGATCTTGCAGTTCTCCAGGCCAATGAGAGGATTTCCCGCTTCCGGTGGCTCTTTAGCCAAAACATCCAGACCCGCGCCAGACAGTTTTCCTGATTTCAGCGCCGCTGCCAGATCCTCTTCATTCACCAGCCCGCCCCTGGCAGTATTGATCAGAATCGCACCGTCCTTCATTTTTTCAATGAACGTCCGATCCACCAGCCCTGCGTTTTCCTTTGTCAGCGGACAGTGGAGGGACACGACGTCCGCAGCCATGGCTTTCTCCGGTTCTTTACTGTAAACATGGACTGTCATGCCAAAGGCTTCTGCCAGCTGAGCCATCTTTTTACCGATGTTTCCATAGCCCACGATACCGATGCTCTTTCCCGCCAGCAGCATCACAGGCGCTTTCATGAAAGTATAATCCTTACAATTCTGCCATTCGCCTTCTGTCACCGCCTTGTTGTAAAGTTCTGCCTGATTGGAAAGGGCCAGCAACAGGGCCATGGCATGCTGGGCCACTGCGTCCGTGGAGTAGGCCGGCACATTGGCCACTGCGATCCCATGCTCCTCAGCCGCCTCTAGGTCCACATGATTGAATCCAGTGGCCGCGATGCCAATGAATTTCAAGTCTGGACACTGCTCCATCACCTCCCGGCTCAAAGGCAGGGAATCCACGAACGCGGCCTCCGCCCCAGCCAGCCGCTCCGGGATCTCCTCTGGCGCAGTCCGTTTATAAGGCTGAAATTCCCCGAGCCGCGCAATGCATTCCCAAGAAATATCTCCTGGATTGATAATAGCGCTGTCTAAAAACACGATTTTCATAGTTTACTCCTCATCCAGCTTTCGCACGACGCATTCCAGTTCCTGCTCCAGCTTTTTGCTCTTTTTTCCTTTGACTGTGACCACCAGGTTTCGGCAGGTAAAGACCTCTCTGGCAAGAGCCGTGATCTCCTCTGGACTCACAGCCTCATATTCTCCCTTGCGCGCTTCCGGATCCCGGCTTCCCTTCTCCAGGATATGCCCTTCATATGCCTGTGACCAGTTGAGATTGGCAGCATGGTCCAAAATCAGCTCCGCATTGTCAATGTACACTGGCTTCACATAGTCCAGCTCGTCTCGGATGCCCTGCTTTAGATCATGAAACAGCTTCATGACGATCTCCGCTGATTCCAACAGGCGAGCGGGCTGGACTTCATACTGAAAATATAAATTTCCAATGTTGCTATACTGTTCCAAACCCGGATCAAAGCTGTAAATGTACCCTGACTGCTCGGAAAGGGCCTGGTGAATCTTGGAATTCTCACAATCAAAGAGAATGTCATAAAGCAGCACATAAGCCGCTTGACTGTGTTTTCTGGTATCGATGTCAAAGGAAAACCGGATCACCGTGTCTTTGCTCTTTTTCATCGCCACCCTGCCATCCCTGTGAAAAAACGCCTTTGGCAAAGGCGCCAGATTGTTCCTGAGAGCAGGGCTATTCTCAGATGCCAGCTCCTTCCCCAGCTCCTGGCCGCTCCCAAGCGATCCTTCTCTAGACTCCAGCCTGCTTTTGGACCTCACCTTTCCTGCAGGCATGGCATCTCCATATCGCTCCACTGCCTGTTTTAGGTAAAGGAGATCTTCTTCCTGGGCATGCCCTGTCACATAAAAAAATCCATTGACAGGAGAAAGGATCCTGCTGTGGGCCTGCCGCAAAACAGTTTTTCCCATTTTGTCCAGCCTGGAGCTTTGCCCTGTGATGGAGCGGGCCAGGCTGGTTCCTTCCCAGACAATGCTGCCTGTGAAAAAACCCAGAGAGTTTCTTTCGTCTTCTTCCCTGATCTCCGCTTTGATGCGATTCCTTTCGATCCTGATCTCAGAGACAGGCAGGCAGATGGGCTCAAAGACTTTTACCAGAACGTCCATGGCTTCTCGGATATGCGCCTTGGCCCCTGTCAGCTCGAATTGAACGAATTCCTTGTAAGTGCAGGCATTGAACATCAGACCCAGTCTGTCCAGGTGCCCATAGAGCGTTCCTCCCATGAGAAAATTGATGTTCCGAATGACAATATGCTCTAAAAAGTGCGTGATGCCGTTTTCCGCCTCTGTCTCGTAAAGGCTCCCTGCTTTGAAATAAAGGCTGACGCAAAAGCTGTGAAGGTGATCTCCTGGATAGTGAAAAATTTTCATTCCGTTGTTTGTCACGTACTGTTTTTCCATCTATGCCCTGCTCTCCAGGTAAGCCTTTCGGCCTTGTTCATAAAGATCGCCGCCCTTGCTGTCCAGCACCACGGTCACTGGAAAATCCTTGACCCGCAGCCTGCGTACCGCTTCTGCCCCTAGATCTTCAAAAGCGATGATCTCTGCTGACTCCACCCTTTGGGCCATCAGAGCGCCCGCGCCGCCGATGGCCGCGAAATAGACCGCGCCGTTTCGCAGGACCGCGTCCTTCACTTCCTGAGACCGCTGCCCCTTTCCGATCATCCCTGTTTCCCCCAGATCCAGGAGCGTAGGCGCATAAGCGTCCATCCTATAGCTTGTAGTGGGCCCTGCGGACCCAATGGGATTCCCCGGCTTTTCCGGCGTAGGTCCCACATAGTAGATCACTGCGTTTTCCAGGTTAAACGGCAATTCCTCTCCCCGCTGGATCCTGTCTGTCAGCCGCTTGTGGGCCGCGTCCCTGGCAGTGTAGATAGTCCCTGTCAAAAGCACAGTGTCCCCTGCTGTCAGGTCTTTAAATTTCTCCCTTGTGAAGGGCTCTGTTATGTGATGCTCCATCTCGTTTTTCCCCCTTACAAAATCCTTTCTGCGTGCCTGCTGACATGGCAATTCACATTGACTGCCACAGGAAGCCCCGCGATATGAGTGGGCGCTGTCTTAATGTTCACTGCCAGCGCAGTCGTCTGGCCGCCAAACCCCTGGGGGCCGATGCCCAAGGCGTTGATCCTGGAAAGCAGTTCTTTTTCCATATCCGCGTAAAAGGGATCCTGGTTTGGCTGATCCAGGGGCATCAGGAGCGCTTCCTTGGCCAAGAGCGCTACTTTGTCAAAAGTTCCGCCAACCCCCACGCCAACCACAATCGGCGGGCAGGGATTGGCCCCTGCGTCTTCACAGACCTGAACCACAAAATCCTTTACCCCTTCCTCGCCCGCGGAAGGCGGCAGCATTTTGATCTGACTCATGTTTTCCGAGCCAAAGCCTTTTGGCGCAAGGATCACCTTTACTTGATCTCCAGGAACGATTTCATAATGAATGTGGGCCGGTGTGTTGTCTCCTGTGTTGACTCGCCGCAGCGGATCCTTTACCACGGATTTTCTCAGGAAACCGTCTTCATATCCCCTGCGCACCCCTTCATGGATGGCCTCTTCCACAGAGCCTCCTGCCAAATGCACGTCTTGTCCCACTTCCAAGAACACGCAGGCCAGCCCTGTGTCTTGGCAGAGAGGCAGTGTGCCTTGCTCTGCGATTCCGATATTTTCTTCTATCTTTTCCAGCACGCCTTTGGCTACTGGCCACGGCTCCATCTCCGCCTGCCTGCTGATGGCCTGCTTTACATCTTTGCTGAGAAAATGATTGGTCTCTCTGGCCATCTGAGCCACAGCTTCTGTGATCTCCTTTACATCCAGCGTCCTCATAAAAACCTCCTTTTGTTTCCACCCTGTCTCGGTGCGAACTCCTTTCATTATACGATAAAGCGCGCCCTCGGGCAAGCCGCCCAAGGCAGATAACTGGATTCTTCACGCATCCTTCACGCATATTGCCCCTGTACCAGGCATAAGCTGTAACAATTCTATGTCTGGAGGCTCCTATGAATCAAAGAAAACACAAATCAAACATCCGCATATCCGCTCTGAGGACAAGGTCTCGCCACGGAGCCGGCGGCTTGGGACTGCTGAAACCTGCCTTGCTCCTGCTTTCTGTCACGCTCTTTGTTCTGGTCATCATACCTTTTGCCATCACCTCACTATTCACGCCCCAGGAAGCCCAGGAACAGACGCTTACCCAAACGGAGGCCGTGCCCAAGGAGAAGCCTGCGGACATCAGCGACATCCAGCAGGAATCTGTGCCAGCTTCCATCACTGTGTACCGCGACGCGACTGGCAAAACAGAGAAGGTTCCTTTTGAGACTTATGTGAAAGGAGTCGTGTCCAGCGAGATGCCTTCCACCTTTGAGAAAGAAGCATTGAAAGCCCAGTCCGTAGCCGCCCGCACTTATTCCCTTTCCAGATACCTGCGGGCCAAGAAAAACGGCAATCCGGCCGCCCACAGTAGCGCGCCTGTCTGCGACACTGTACACTGCCAAGTTTATCAGGACAAACAGGGGCTGAAAAAAAACAAGGGCTCCGCGTGGATGAGCAAGGACTGGAAAAAAATATCCGCAGCCGTGAATGACACGAAAGGACAGCTGATGTACTACGATGGGAAACTGGTGGAGCAGGCATTGTTTCACTCTTCCAGCGGTGGAAAGACGGAAAATTGCGAAGACGTGTTCGCTGCTGCAGTGCCTTATCTGGTCAGCGTGGAAAGCCCTTACGAGCAAGAGGCCACCCACAAAAAGGAAACTGAGACTCTGACTATTTCCCAGTTCGCAGAAAAAATGAGGCGCGCTTATCCCGGAAAAAGCTTTGGAACAGTAACAGCTTCCAATATCCAGATCAAATCCCACAGCAGCGGCGGCCGGGTAGAAGACATGCGGGTCGGCTCTGCCACTGTCACTGGCAAACAGGTCAGGGAAGCCCTGGGGCTTTACTCCGCGAATTTCACCATTTCCATAACAAAAGGCAAGATCACCTTTACCACCAAAGGTTCTGGCCACGGCGTGGGAATGAGTCAGTATGGCGCCAATGGCATGGCAAAAGCCGGATATGGCTACCAGGAAATCCTCTCTCACTATTACAGCGGCACCGTGATTTTGTAAAGAGATGCCTGGAAAGGCTGCTCCATAAGTCGATCGCTTAACTGTTTCAGCGCATTTAGATTTTTTCTCGAAAAATCTAAAAAAATCCAGAAAAAGAGTTGACAAGAATCCTTTTTTAGTTTAGACTAACCCCGTAGTTAAACAACACTAACCAAGTAAACTGTGTCTAACCGATTTACTTAAATCCGTTTTTTGAACATTTAATAGGAGGAAGTCATGAATCTAAATAGCGTGAACGCTGGTGAAACTTATTTGATCCGAGATATCCAAACAGATGATGAGGAAATGAAGTCCTTTTTGTTTTCTTTGGGCTGCTACAGCGGCGAACCGATCACCGTGGTTTCCCAGCGTAAGGGCGGCTGCGTCGTATCCATGAAAGACGGGCGCTACAATATTGACAATGGTTTGGCGCAAGCCATTCTGATATAAGAGACACCACTGGCGATTTTCTTATAATTAATTGATCGCCAAACTTTTACATGTGGATCGTATTGGCGTAAACGGCGCAGCGGGATTTTGCTTCGCCTGCCCTTTCCACTTTTTTTATGAAGTATGGTTAGTTCCAAATAACTAAAAGCAAGTCTTTGAATCGAGAAAAACATAAGGAGGGATATTATGAGAATTGCTTTAACCGGTAATCCTAACAGCGGCAAAACCACCATGTACAATGCCCTGACAGGAAAAAACGAGCGAGTCGGTAACTGGGCTGGGGTCACTATTGGAAAAAAAGAAAGTTTGATCAAAAAAGATCTGTCTGGCGGAGCCGAGGAGTTAATCGCCGTGGATTTGCCCGGCGCTTACTCGATGTCTCCTTTTACGCCTGAGGAAAGCATCACCAGTGGATATGTGCGAGAGGAAAATCCCGATGTGATTGTCAACATTGTGGACGCGACGAATCTGAGCCGAAGCTTGTTCTTTACTACACAACTGCTGGAATTAGGCATCCCCGTGGTGGTGGCTTTGAACAAAAGCGATATCAATGAAAAGCAGCACACTGTCATTGATACGGATCTTTTGGCGCAAAGGCTGGGCTGCCCAGTCATCAAAACTGTTTCTGTTTCCGCCAAAGACACAGGACTATCTCAAGTTATGGAACAAGCGGTGTCTTTGGCGGGCCACGGACAGACCGCACCTTATATACAAGAGGATATTGACCTTCATGACAAAGCAGCTGTGGAAGCTGCGGACAGAAAGCGTTTCGCTTTTGTCAATGAGATCGTAAAGGCCGTGGAAACTCGCCAGGTTCTGACAAAAGAACGGAATTCTCATGATAAGATTGATGCGGTCCTGACGAATAAAGTCGCTGGCATCTTGATCTTCGCCGCAGTCATGTGGGCTGTGTTCGATATTTCTCAGACAAGGCTGGGACCGCGCATCGCTGATCTTTTAGTTGGGTGGATCGAAACATTCCAAGGCTGGGTATCTGGGCTTTTGGAAAATAGTTCGCCGTTCCTACAGGCGCTGCTAGCTGATGGCATTGTTGGCGGCGTAGGAGCTGTCGTCGGCTTCCTCCCTCTGGTTATGGTCATGTATTTCCTCATTGCTTTACTGGAAGACTGTGGCTATATGGCAAGGGTGAGCATTGTTATGGATCCGATCTTTAAACGGGTTGGCCTTTCCGGAAAATCTATTATTCCTATGGTAATCGGTACCGGATGCGCTATCCCTGGGATCATGGCTAGCCGTACCATCCGTGATAAGCGGGAACGGAGAGCCACTGCTATGCTGACACCCTTCATGCCTTGCGGCGCAAAGCTTCCTGTCATCGCTCTTTTCGCAGGCGTGTTTTTCGCTGATGCGTCCTGGGTGGGGCCGCTCATGTATTTTGTGGGAATCTTGTTGATCTTCTTAGGTGCTCTGCTGGTCAAACAAATCACTGGCCACAAATACAGAAAGTCCTTCTTTATCATGGAGCTTCCTGAATACAAAGTACCGAGCTTGAAACGAGCTGTGTTCTCCATGCTGGCTAGAGCCAAGGCTTATATTATCAAAGCAGCCACCATTATCCTGGTGTGCAACGCGGTAGTCCAGATCATGCAGGCCTTTAACTGGCAGCTGCAAGTGGTTGAAGAAGGCATGGAGCACACTTCCATCCTGGCGACCATCGCTTCGCCGTTCGCCGTGCTGCTGATTCCTCTGGGATTCGGCGTATGGCAGCTGGCAGCAGCGGCGATCACAGGTTTCATTGCCAAGGAAAATGTAGTGGGCACTCTGGCGGTGGTTTACAGCATCACCAATTTTATCGACACCGAAGAGCTGGCTCTGGCTGGTGGAACGAATGAAGTGGCTTTAGCCTTTGGCCTGACTTCCGTTTCTGCTCTAGCATATCTGATGTTCAATTTGTACACGCCTCCTTGCTTCGCGGCCATTGGCGCCATGAACTCGGAAATGCAGAGCAAAAAATGGCTGTGGGGCGGCATTGGACTTCAGCTGGGAACCGGCTATACCGTGGCCTTCCTGGTGTATCAAATCGGTACGCTGGTCACCACCGGAAGCCTGGGAACCGGATTCATCCCTGGACTCATCGCGATCCTCGTCATGGCAGCCATTGTCATCATGATCGTGCGCAGAGCCAACAGCAAATTTGATTCCGAATATTCGCTGCATGGCAAAGGAATGGGGGAATCCGCATGAGCAGTCTCATCAGCAACCTCATTGTGATTGGCATTCTGGCCATTCTATTGGGAGCGGCGATCACCTACATCGTTCGGGCAAAGAAACGGGGAGTGAAATGCATCGGTTGTCCGGCAGCAGGAACGTGTTCTCACGCTCACAGCGGAAACAGGGATTCCAATGCTGACCCTGGGTGTGGATGCCATTCTCAAAGGAAATAAACTGTTTATCTTTCACCAATGTATCGAAAACCTCGCAGCCTTGCATCAGGCCCTGCGAGGTTTTTGTCATGCATCATGGAGGAACAGCGTAAAAACAATCAGCTATCTATATCTAAATTCCGGCTCCATGTCCTCATCTAAATTCCGGCTCCGTGTCCTCTTCTGTCGTATGATAGAAAAAGAAGCCTTCTGCGTCTGTCTGTAATTTTTTTCCTTCAAAATATGGCTGATACTCTGAATCCAGTATTCTGCCTATGTATATGCGGAAATCATCCACCGGAAACTCCCAGCCTGCGGAACGTTCTCCTTCTGCCACCGATTTCTGCGCGTCCACAGCTCCCATGCCAACGTCCGCCGCCACCTTTTCGCAGCAATAAGAATCGTCTCTTTCCGGTGTCACCTTTAGGATATAGGCGCAATAGCTGGCTTCCCCACCGATATCCTGGGGATCTTTCAGCAGGTAATACTGGCGGTCTTCTTTTCCTCTTTGGAAACTACCGAAGATCATGGTCTCCAGCTCCTCCTGTGCCACTTGCGTCTGCCGTTCTTCCGACAAATAGTGAATCATCGCCTCTTCCGGCGACGCGCCGGTCTGTCCCTCGCTCTTTGATGAGCAGGCGGCCAAAGAACATAAAACCACCAATACCCACAATCCCCAGAGGCTCCCTTTCCTTCTTTTGGTCATCATAAAATTCTCCCTTCTCTCGCCCGCATATGCGGCAAACATCAGTTATGGGGCTCATAGCCGCCAAGGTTTTGCCAAAGCTTTAAGGAAACTTTTCACTTCAGCGGCGAAAACTTTTTAAAACACACCATGAGATGCTTGACAACATTATATTCACAAGATATAGTATTGTCAATGTCGCAAAAAATTGTAGGAACATTCGGAGGTTATGACATGGCTCGCATCAGTGACAAAAAATTGAAGCAGTATTTCAAACAGATCAAGCTGCTCTTGCCCCTGCGCCGAAAAAAAGAGAAGCAATTTTTAAAGGAGTTCCAGGAAAACATCGCAGATTTTGTTGATCTGAACCCTGACTGTTCTTTGGACGACATTTATTCTCATTTCGGAAGACCGCAAGACGTTGTCAGGGATTATCTTTCTACCATGGATTCTGCGGATCTGTGCAAGCAGGTCTGCGTCCGCAAGCGTGTCAAGCACGCTGCCGCTATGATCCTCGTGCTGTGTTTGACTGCTTTTCTCCTTCATGCGGGAGTGGTTTATAAAATATATCTTGATCAAAAGAATCAAGTGATCACGCACAGATTGATTGTGATCGAATAGGCCTGGGGCCCTTTGTGGTCGGATGCTCCAGCACTCATAACACCTCTACTTTGCAGGAATGCCTTTTCGTCTTTTTACTATAACTGATTCCTACGGCCAAAACCCTTCCCGTATCTGTTTGTTTTTCCCCAAGCTTTCCCCTGAATTTAAGTGCGTAATCCTTATCTTTGATCTGTCTGATCGCATCATCTGGTGTGCTGTCCACCTTCAATTCAATGATCAAAGCATCTGCGGTTTTGCGCTTTGGATAAAAAATAAAATCCACATAGCCTTTACCAGCTTTATCCTCTCGTTCTATGCGGTATTTGTCTCTAGCCGCCAGATAGACTAGATTCACTACTGCCGACAATTCGATTTCACTATTATAGGCAAAAATAGGTGATTCTGTATTGTGGGCAAATTCTAGAATTTCTGCCATGGTATCCGTATCCCCACAGAGAGTTGCTGCCAGCATTCTTTTTGATTCGTTGGCCAAGCGGTACACATAGCCCATGGATTCCTTATTCATGAGAAGTTCCTGAAACTTGTCCATCAGTTCTTTGTTGGGGATAAAAACTTCTCCGTCCACATATGTGAGCAAGCCATAGGTCACCATAGCCGAATAGATTTCATCTTTTGTGTTTAGTTCCATGGAAACAGCGGCGTAGTTTTGGAGTTCTGTCTCCACCCCTTCCCCAGCAGTCATTAAAACCAGATCGTCCCGGACATCATCAATGTTATTTTTCACATAAAAGAAAATCTCATCATATGGACCCGAACGAGTCCAATAATTAGCCAATTGATTATTAGCTAATGCGCACACCACTGAGCGAGGGTTATACAATCTTTCACCTGCTGCTGTATAGTAGCCATCATACCATAGACGCAAATTCGCCCGTGTGACCTTCGGCGTTTTCGTTGTTTTCAGATAGATATCAAAAAGACGGTCGATCTCTCCTTCTGTAAAACCAAAATAATTGCTGAACCGTTCCATCACAGTCATGTCATATTCCACAAACATGTTCAATTCTGACCCACTGGAATATTTCGCAATTGGAAGCACTCCTGTCATATACGTCAGTTCCACATAAACCTGATCTTTCAGAAGATTTTTAAGGAAAGACAAATACGCCTGCTGCTGAGCCTTCGAAACAAAGGACATATGGAAAACCGCGTCCCATTCATCAATCACAAAGGTAAAACGCTCTTTTGTTTTCTCAAATATCGTCAAAAGATTATCCCAAACAGCGCCAGACACATTGATGCCTATTCCTGGGTAAGCCTCCTCCAAGTCTTGATTGATGCCGTCCTGCACGCGGTCGATATATTGTTCATAGCTGCCTTGCTCTCTCGGTACTCTGCTAAAATCAACAAAAATCACATTATGCTGATTGAGATGTCTTTTGCAGCTTTCATTTTTCGCGACCGCAAGATCAAAAAACACGCTACCGCTGTCTGCGGCCTTTCCTAAAAAAGCTCCAACCATATTCGCCATTACGCTTTTCCCAAAACGGCGCGGTCTTGTGATACACAAAAATTTCTGTCCATCTATTTCAGCCGCGTTTAAAACATCCTCCAACAGCTGTGTTTTATCTACAAAAAACCGCGTTCCCGCAATTTGTTTCCATGCTTCAAAAGGAACCATACTATTCAAGTACCTTCCCATATCCGCGTTCCTCCCTCCTGAATTTCGACCTGTCTTGGAAAGTTAAAATCATCTGCCAATACACTGGCATTTTATCATAAAAAAGAAATCATGACAATTTTTCTTTCTTGCGCACCCAGGGAAGCCAAGTTTCAAAAAATATTAGTGCTAGCAGGTGCGAGTTCAGTGGGCTTTGCTTCTGCTTCACCTCTAAGAATGTGGGCATGCAAGCGCTTGGAATTTAGGAATCTTATGAGCTTTACCGCCAAATAGAAAAAATATTTAATTTGGTGGTAAAACTTCACATAACCGTCACTATTTCAATGAAAAATCAGCTTGTTGCATCTATTTTTCATTCCATAAATGTAATTATATTCAATAATATTACTTTAATATCAATATTATTCCGTTTTTGTCCTATACTTTACCACCAAATCCAAAAATAATCCTGTTTGGTGGTAAAATATTTAAATATGATCCCTCTAAATATAAATTCTTTTACGACGGACACAACATCCGGTGGAAACGATGAACCCTTTCAGGATGATGATTAGCATGAGAAACAAAAATGCACCGGAGATCAATGCGAAAAATGAATTGGGATTTTCCACCTTCACCACGTTTGGAAAGATGTCCGTTTTAGGTAGGTCATCCATGCTTTTTAAAATTCCTTTGAATGTGAGCCTATTCATGGCGAGCCATAACCTTTCTTCTGCGCACAAGGTATGTCTTTTTGTTTGATGGCAAAAAGACGCAGCTTTATTGATACCCGTTGCGTACCATTGTGATCGACATGAACAAAGCCATCGTAAAGATAGCCAGGGCTGGCATATATATGCCGATTTGCCCAGTAAAATATAAGATAATCCCTAAGACGCAATAGAAAGAAACCAGCACCAAAGCGCACCAGCGCAATATTTTATGGCCTTTGAAAGCCTTCACTTTATAGCATTTTTTATAACCCAATACACAATACGAAACGCTCCAAAAGCATACCATGGAGTCACTGAGGCATCTTAAAAGGCTATTTTCTATGATCAAATAGTCGCACACTCCCAGCAATACGCTTGCGATGGCGATCCAAACGCAGATTTTTCTTGCTTGCTCTTCTTTTCCTTTTTTCAGTTTAAAAACATCTGGTGTGAACATGTTCTTTCCTTCCTCATCCACCGCAGTCTGAAACGCTCCAATTGTCCGAGTCGAATCACGGCTTTGATATACCTGCAATTTTTGTTCTACCGTTAGTCCGCCTATCCATATTGTACCACAGGTCAATGCCTTGTCTCAATTCCAAATTGCGTTTTCCAAATACACGCATGGACCATCTCTCTACTATATAAACGTGTCAGCCTGTCGTTTTGTTGCGTGTTTTTAGAAAAAAGTTCACATTTATTTTTCTCATGTAGATTGAAAACAATGGGCTGAAAACAATATCCTGTTCCCAGCCCATGAATTCATATTTGTGACTTTCACTTTATATCCCCGCTTTACAGCGACCGGAAAAAAGCGACCACAGTGAATATCAAAAACGGAATTCCCACAATGGTCCAAAAATAATCAGAGTATTTAGCGAAAGAACTTGGCCATTCCTTGCGCCTGATTCCACTGATGCTATTGAAAAGCCACATCAATTCAGCGGCTATGCAAATCAAAAGCGTTACGCTCGTATGTTCCATTTTGCTTCAATGCCTCACTGATAGGATTCGTCCTCATCTTCTTCCACAAAACTTGGAATAGGGGCCTCAATATCCCCCAAGATGTGTGTTGGACCCGATACTAGGAATTCGCTAAAATATTTTTTAAAAGCATCCTCCACGAAGTAACAATACTCGTGAAACAAAACAAATAGCACCACCTCTTTGTCACGGTAAAATATGATATCGTATCCTGTCTCGAGAAATGATTGGTATTCTTTGAATATATCAATTACGCCACGGCACATTTTGAAAGAACAAATTTTTACATTGCCGCGGCCGGAACGTCCAGGGTACGATCTTTTCCATTCGGAACGCAAAAGATACGGATTGAGCTTGTCCAAAATTTTTTGGTCTTCATGCCAATTCATATCCAAAGCGAATGCGACTCTGTCACTACAATATCGCAATTTGTTAAGGATCGCAACATGATCGATATGATAACTATTTTCCATATCTGTATTCCTCCCCGCGTTTCGATCCGCTTTAAAAATTCAAAATCGCCTGTTAACATACTGGCATTTTATCATAAATAAAGAAATCATGATGATTTTTCTTTCTTGCGTGTATGAACACGCACAAGAATCAATGTGTCATAAGGATCCAGCTGGCTAGATCCATGTGGTCGAAAATTCACTGCGCCAACAAATCACTGATCCCAGCATAAAAATTGCGGAATTTTGATCATGAAACCATATCGGGCGACTTTTTGTTGGTTTGCCAACATTTTTACTCGTGAAACTGAAAAAATTGAAGTTTTTTCTAATTTTTGTGCGATTTTTGCCTTTGATTTTTGGATTTGTTGGCGTGGGGTTTTCTATCGTAATGGCACGGTTGGCGCAAAGCTCTCTCTAGTAACAGCTCCGTTGGCCTTAGCAGCCTTTAAGAACGTACACTCAATCATTTTATGGCCTTAGGCTTATCCATCCGCAGGCAACTAAGCCATGTCCACTTCACAGCTGCCTGTCTTTGCGAAATTGCCGGACATACCAATAGACGCAGCCGATCAAAATCACCGTCAAAACGGCTAGCAAGGCCTTGTTTTCCACTGTCATTTCACTAAAGTCCGGCTCGTTCAGAAAAGAAAAATCGCTGGCTAGCAAAGCGATCCCATTATTGGCGATGTGAATCAGCATAGGAACTAACATGTTTTTTGTGGCTTCGTAAGCGGCGCACAATAACAGGCCCGCAGCGAACCCGATGAGAGTATACAAACCAAGTCCATGCGCAGCGCCGAAAATCAAGCTGGAAACCACAGCGGAAAACACGAAACTCTTTTTCTTGCGCAGCCCTCCAAAAATTGCGCCTCGGAACACCACTTCTTCCACTAGCGGCGCTGCGATGACACATCCGATCACTTGCAGCAATAAATTTCCGCTAAACCCCATGCCGCTTTGATCAAGGGTTTCCTCTACGAATCGTTGCGCTGAAACTATCTGAAACGCTCCAAAAAGCACCATATTATACAAATACATGATCACAACGACTGAAACAGTGTGCTTCAAAATCAGTGAGCCGGAGTTGCCGCCCCATCTCCACATAGCTGCCCTTTTCAAGAAATCTCGAGCAATCGGACAAACGATCAGCATGAGCAGGACATTGCTCACATTGAATAAATTATCCGCTGCGAATTCTTTACTTGCATAGGAAAGAATCACGCCAGCCAAGAATCCGCATACTAGCGATGCTACGATATAGACTAGAATCGTTCCACCTGCGGCTAACCCTGGTGTCAATTGCGTGTGCTTGTTCACTATGCCCTCCTTTTTTCTCACCAAAATTTATTCGCTTGAAATTTCACTCCACCTGAGGAGCCCTCAGCTAATAAGCACGTTCCACATAAAACGATTCGATACCCATTCTCCATCCCTCAGCGATCGCTTCGTTTCCAATCGTACGAATCAACTGGTGAGATCATCTTTTCCCCGTCTGCGAAAACGACCTCGATATTTTTGTCGTCCACGCGGCAATGGCCCTCATAATTGATGAGGGCTTCCTTTGTGAGCTTCGTGCCGGTCAAATCCAATCGTTTGAGCTTTGTTCCAGAAATCTCGATCCGCTGCAATTCACCCTGCTTTTTCAGGTCCAATTCGCGAATCGGTGCGCCTAAGACGATCAATTCCATCAGCTTGGTTTGCTTTCTCAAGTCGAGGGTCTTCAACCCGGGGCAATCTCTGACTTCCAGCGAGGCCAGCTCGAATTGCTTTCTCAGGTCGAGCTTCTTTAACCTGGGGCAGCCTCCGAGCTCCAACGTGGACAGTTCGCCGATGGTTCCCAATTTCAATTTGGACAACTTCCTGGAGTCAAAAACCCGGAGTTCTTCCAGTTCCCGGCAGGAAGAAACGTCGAGGGCCGTCAATCTTCGGCTGTTGGATACGCTTATACCTTTCAGGGATGCGCACCCCTTCACGTCCAGCGTTTTTAAGCGAGTTGCGCACGTGATTTCCAGTGAAGTCAATTTTTTGCAGTTTGTCAGCTTCAATTTCGTCACGTTGCTTTCATAATCATGGTATCCCAGGCATAACTCCCGCAGCTTTTTGTTTTTCGACAAATCCAAAACGATCTCTTTTTTGCTTTGCGTCTCGGCCTCGCTACAATGCAAAATCCGCAAATTCGTGAATCGTTCCAAACCTTTGTAATTGGCTATCATGTCTCCATATTTTGTTTTTTTCAAGCTCACTTTTTTTATTTTGCTGATCTCTTTTGGCGAAAGATAACCGTTCTTGTTTTTGTCATAAGATCGGGCAACTTTACGGATCGTTTTGTCTGGGAAGTTTCGAGAATTAATGCGAACCTGGGACGCGGCGTCCGCCTGTTCCGTTCCCCAAGCCATGGCCGCCAAAAGCGCGACTGCGAACAGCATCACGCAGTTACGAATCATTTTTTTCATGGGAATCCCTCCTTCATTGAACACGAGTGAATGCCGATGGTTCCGTGTCAGACACGAAACCACGGCGTTTTGTCATTGATATGGCGTGAGCCCTTATTTCTTTCATTTCCAATTGAAAGAATCGATTGGCGAGATCATCTTTTCCCCGTCCGCAAAAACAATCTCAACGTTTTTGTCGTCCACGCGGCAGCGACACTCATGATTGAAGACGGGCGAGCATTTTTCCTTGGTGATTTTCGTGCCGGTCAAATCCAAGCGCTTGAGTTTCGCCCCGGAAATCTTGATTTCTCGCAAATTCTTTTGGTTCTTCAAATCCAGATCGGTCAGCGGCGCTTTTTCCAAGTCGATCTCTTCCAGCCTCGCGTTGTTGCTTATGTCTAATTTTTGAAGCGGTGTCTCTGTGATGTACAAAGCTTCCAATTTGACGTTGTTTCTCAGAACCAACTTTTCAAGCGACATCCTTGAAAGAATTAAAACTTTCAGTTGTTTGTTGCTCCTTATGTCCAATTTTTGAAGCGGCATCTTTGAAACGAGCAAATAGTCCAGCCTGGTTTGCTTTTTCAAATTCAGTTCCTTCATGGGAGTCTCGCTCAAACACAAGTTTTCCAGTCGAACGTTGTTGCTGACGTTTAGTTTACGAATCGGCGCATTTGAAACGTGCAACGCTTTCAACTTGGTTTGCTTTCTCAGATCCAGTGTCTTCAACCCGGGGCAATCTCCGATCACAAGATCTTCCATTTTATTGATGGTTCCCAGTTTTAATTTGGAGAATTTCCTGGAGTCGGAAACGCAAAGCAAATTCAGCGCGCGGCACGAAGATGCGTCAAGAGCCGTCAATCGTCCGTTATTGTATATTCTCATATATTCCAGCGCAACGCACCCCTTCACGTCCAACGTTCTTAAACGAGTCGCGTCCCAGACATCCAATTTCTTTAATTTTTTACAGTTCGTCAGCTTTAATTTGGTCACGTTGCTTTTGGTGTGATTGTATTCGCCCAGATACAGAGCTTCGAGCTTTTTGTTTTTGGACAAATCCAAGGTGATTTCTTTTTTGCTTTTCACCTTTCCCTCGCCGCAGCGCAAAACCCGCAGGTTGGTGAACCTTTCCAAACCTTTGTAATCGGTTATCGTTTCGTGAAAGTCCTCGAGGCGCACTTTTTTTATTTTACTGATCTCTTTTGGCGAAAGATAACCGTTCTTGTTTTTATCATAAGAGCGGGCGATTTTGCGAATCATGTGGTCTGGAAAATTTCGAGCGTCGATCCGAACCTGGGACGCAGCGTCCACCTGTTCCGTACCCCAGGCCATGGCCGCCAAGAGCATGACCGTAAACAGCATGACGCAGTTACGAAAACTTTTTTTCATAGGAATCCCTCCTTCGTTGAACACGGGCGAACGCCGGTGGTTCCGCGCCTCACACGAAACCACAACGTTTTGTTGTTTGTTATTAGTATAGCATAATCCCTGATCGGTTTCATTTCCAATCAAAAGAATAAATTGGCGAGGTCATCGTTTCCCCATCTGCGAAAACAACGTCAATGTTTTTATCTTCCACATAGCAATAGTATTCAAAAAGGGGCTTGGTGTTGGCGGCGATCCGGCATCTTTCCTTTGTGATCTTCGTGCTCGTCAAATCCAGCCGCTTGAGCTTCGTCTCGGAAATCATGATCCCCTTCAATTTTTTCTGGTTTTTCAAATCCAGCTTGGTCACCGGCACTTCTCTCAAAGACAAACTCTCCAGCCGCGTGTTGTTTCGCACGTCTATTTTGGTGAACGACATCTCTGAAATGGACAAACCTTCCAGTTGAACGTTGTTTCTTATGTCTATTTTTTGAAGCGGCATCTTTGAAACGTCCAAATATTTCAGCCTGGTTTGCCTTTTCACGTCAAGGGTTTTCAAGCTCCGACAGCGTTGCACCTCAAGGCTTTCCACGTTGTTGATGTCACCCAATTTCAATTTGGACAACCTCGCGAGAGCCTGGACCCAAAGCTTCTTTAGCTTATGGCAGGAAGAAAAATCAAGGGAAGTCAATCGGTGGCCGTATAAGATCGTCGCTTCTTTCAGGGCCGCGCATCCCCTTAAATCTATTTTTTTCAAACGGAGCGCTTGCGTAACGTCCAATACCTTTAACTTTTTACAATTCGTCAGCTTCAATTTCGTTATGACGCTTCCATAATGATTGTCTCCCAGATGCAATTCTTCCAGCTTTTTGTTTTTCGACAAATCCAAGACGATCTCTTTGTCGCCCTTCCCATACATGTGCTCCCTGCAACGCAAAACACGCAAATTCGTGAACCGCTCCAGGCCTTTGTAATTGGTGGTTCCGTCTCCATATTTTGTTTTTTTCAAGCTCACTTTTTTTATCTTGCTGATCTCTTTAGGCGAAAGATAACCGTTCTTGTTCTTGTCATAAGATCGGGCCACTTTACGGATCGCTTTGTCTGGGAAGTTGTGAGAATTAATGCGAACCTGGGATGCGGCGTCCGCCTGCTCCGTTCCCCAGGCCATGGCCGCCAAGAGCGCGACCGCGAACAGCATGACGCAGTTACGAAAACTTTTTTTCATGGAAATCCCTCCTTCGTTGCACACGAGTGAACGCCGATGGTTCCGTGTCAGACACGAAACCACGACGTTTTTGTTATTTGTTATAAGTATAGCATAATCCCTGATCGGTTTCATTTCCAATCGTAAGAATCAACTGGCGAGGTCATCGTTTCCCCGTCCGCCAAAACAACGGTGACATTTTTACCGCTGACTGCGCAATAATATGCGTCCGGTTCCGATGCGCATCTTTCTTTCGTGATCTTCGTTCCGGTTAGATCCAGTCGCTTTAACTTTGTCTTGTGAATCCCCACGCCTCTCAATTTGCTCTGTTTTTTCAAATTCAGTTCCGTCACGGGCACTCCGTATAACCATAAAGTTTCCAGTCGAACGTTGTTCTTGACGTTTAATTTATGAATCGACGCGTTTAAAACGCACAATTCTTTCAACTTGGTTTGCTTTCTCAGTTCGAGCGTCTTCAACGCGGGGCACTCTCTAAGGTCAAGTCTTGCCAGTTTGTTAATGGTCCCCAAATTTAATCGGGAAAATCTTTTGGAGTCAGAAACATACAATCGTTTCAGCGTGCGGCAGGAAGAAACGTCAAGAGCCGTCAATCGTTTGTTATGGGACATGGTCATTTCTTTTAGAGCGACGCACTCCTTCACGTCCAGCGTTTTTAAGCGTCCACAAAAATATATTTCCATTTCTTTCAGAGCGACGCATCCCTTCATGTCCAGTGTTTTCAATCGAGCCGCGTCCCAGATCTTCAATGTCTTTAATTTTTTACAGTTCTTCAGCTTTAATTTCGTCACGTTGCTTTCACTGTGATTGTACTCTCCCAGATGTAACGCTTCGAGCTTTTTGTTTTTGGACAAATCCAGGGTGATTTCTTTTTTGCTTTTCATCTTCCCCTCGCCGCAGCGCAAAACCCGCAGGTTCGTGAACCGTTCCAACCCTTTGTAATTGATTATCATGTCCCCGCTAGGCTTATCCAAGCTCACTTTTTTTATTTTGCTGATCTCTTTTGGCGAAAGATAACCGTTCTTGTTTTTGTCATAAGATCGGGCGACTTTACGGATCGTTTTGTCTGGGAAGTTGTGAGAATTAATGCGAACCTGGGACGCTGCGTCCGCCTGTTCCGTTCCCCAGGCCATGACCGCCAAGAGCGCAACCGCAAACAGCATGAGGCAGTTACGAAAACTTTTTTTCATGGGAATCCCTCCTTTGTTTTGATATATGAATTTTTCCATATTAAGATTTTACAACATAATTCGTCGTTATTTTCCACAATGTAATAATTCGTATGGATGATCGTAAAAAATAAAGTGTACCTCTGAAACATTCCTACGATTTGTTCTATGATTTTCAAGCCAAAGCCATGTCTTTCTCCTTCCTCAATTGCTTTGATTCTATTTTTCTTTCTGGGAGAACAACATCAGTTCTATGGAAAACCACCGTGCGTCATAATCGGTTTTTAAAATACCATTGTATTTTTCCACAACACGCTTCACATTTTTCAAACCAATCCCATGATTTTCCTTTTGTGTTTTTGTCGTCAAAAACGTCCCATATTTTTCCACGATTGATTCTTGGTGATTGTTTTCAACACATATCATTAATAACCCTTGAGTCTCTTTCATAAAGAAGCGCAGTTTTCTCACAGAAGTAACTTTTTCTATTGCCTGCAGCGCATTGTCCAATAGATTGCCTAACAAGATGCTCATGTCAATATCATCTATGATTCTTTCTTGCCTCACCTGTACTTCACATTCCACTTCTGCTGACAGCCTTGTCACTGCTTTTTCCAATTTCAAATTCAGCATCCCATCGATCAAGGCGTTTCCTGTAGCCGCAAAAGAGCCTTCTGGCTTTATAAATCGCTCCATTTGTTTTATATACTGCCCCACTTCGCCATTGCCTTCCCGTTCTGACAACAATTGCAGCGTCGTGAAATGGTTTTTGATATCATGGCGAAACGCAGTAAATCGTTCTTCTGATTGTTTTAAAACTTCCAGTTGCTTTTGATATGCTTGATTTTGGTTTTCTAAAGCCATAAATCGCGCCTGCTTTTGATACACGCTGGTCAGATGGTCGAATAGGTAAAAAACAAGAATATTTAGGGTCAGCAGTCCTATTCCAACGATTGTGATTGCTGCCTCATCTTCACATTTATTAAAGGCCACTGCGGAAATCACCATACTGATCGTTGGAACAAAGATTACTCCGACCCAATCCAATGCTAAAACGCTCTCGCCATGTCGTAAGTCCGCAACCTTTTGTATCAATAATATGATGACCAACAGCAGTAAATCACAAGTCGCAATGGTGACAACCTCCACATGCTGGATATGAAATCTCATCATGAGCCAATATACACAGTCCTCACATACTGCAAACAGCGCAATAATGATGACCGTGGAAAAAATTCGATACAACCACTTTCCATCATAGGTCAAGGTCACCACAAAGACACTTGCCAGGTTAGAAAGTAAAATCACTGTAGGGTCCCAGTGAAAATAGAGAAAGCCCAAACTGTTTCCGACAAAATACAAAGCATATAACGCATATCGAAACAAAAGTCTCTTTTTTTCGCCTTCCACAACAAAGAACACTCTCAAAAATTTAGAAATCAAATAAATGCGGAACAAATTCCCAAACAAGGATAATAGGCTCAATAACCAAAGCGGACTCATGTCACCATTTCCTCCAATTCTTTAACAATTGTTCTTTTACAATAAAAAGTTTTCCCGCTTTGAAATATTCGCACGCAGATACTTTTATCATTGATATATGGTTCAAAATAAGCTTTGATTCCCTGGCGCACGATCTCTTCATCACCACGAATCGCCACACAAAACACACGAACCACTAGTCACTTCATTATACCATGGATTTTCCCTAAAAGAGAGTTCTATCTGAGATTCAATGAACGTATCCACATTGTACCACGGCTTCAAGTCAACACGGCGCAAGTAGCTGTCTTTGTAAAACATTTTATGTATGTTGATGTTTTCTAAGAATTTCTGTAAAGGATCCAAATCCGTGACTTTTGCGAAATCTTTCAGCAAATCCCATGCGTTCCGGCCATTGACGTTGTCTTTGTCCATTCGCAAGTCCGTAAGGCCCTCTGCGTTCCACGCACCGTAAGAAACTTTTAAAATCCCGCAAAATAACCATTGACGATCCGCACCGGAAATTTTTTGTGATATTCTTCTGATTTCTTCGCCGCTATAACGCTCTTCTTTGTATAATAGAGTGAAACCTTCCGGCGGTTCCTGGTGGATGTCCAATATGTCGCCGATCCCTTTTTGGACAGCGGCGTAATAATACTTGGAATCATAATAAAAAACGCTCTATCCCCCCGGCTTCTCCATATTGATTCGCCAATTTCTGACCTTCTGCTCTGCTGGTCACAAACGCAGTCGAGATAGAATTAATTTGAAACATTTGATGTTTTTGATATTGATAACATCATTGTTTATCTTGTAAAAAATAAAGCATACCACGGAAAGATTCCTGCGATATGCTTGTTTTCGTTTTCTATTGATTGTTAATTTTGATCCTGGTCTGTCTGTAAATACATCAGCAGAGTGACCGTGAAAAAATCATCGTCTGTTTTAAAATCCAATTCTCCTTGATAATCGCGCACGATTTGCTCTACGATTTTCAAACCAAGGCCGTGCCCCTCTCCTTTCTTGGTGGTCCTAAAAAACTTGCCAGCTCTTTTCACTTTGTTCGTATAGGAATTTTTGATTTGGATGGTCAGCGTTCCTTGAACCTCCCGCATTCGCAAAAACAGCCTTTTATCAACTTTGCAATCTTCCAAGGCTCGCAAGGCGTTATCCAAAAGGTTTCCCAAAACAATGCAAATATCCTTTTGCCCTACAAAGAGATTCTGTGGGATTATAATATCCAATTCCACTTGCGCGCCTTGTTTAACCGCCTGATCGAGTTTTAGATTGATCATCCCATCAATGAACGCGTTACCCGTGGCCGCGAAGGCGCGCCCTGGCGCTAAAGAGTCGTTCAAGTTGTCCAGATATCCTTGAATTTTTTCATAGTGTTCTTGTCTGGCGATCTGCTGTAAGACCAGCAAATGGTTTCTCATGTCATGACGCAAGGTGGAGATCTTTTCTTCTGCGTCCCGCATCAATTGCAGCTGATTCTCGTACGCTTGATTTTGCTGTTCTAACGAAACCACCCGCAAATTCTTTTCATGTTCCGCAAAAATTTTCTCTAAAAGGTAAAACAGGAAAAGATTTAAAAGGATCATGCTGATACCACCGATCACGATTTCGCTTTCCGATTCGCAATAATCAAAAATAATAGCTGACACAAAAATAGTGCATCCTGGAACAAATAATGTGATCATCCATTCCTGCCACGCGAACTCCAGATTGTTGCGGGCATCAACGATTCTTTGAATCACAGACACAACCATAAAAAAGGTTATCGCTGATACCGGCAGCCCAATCAACAACAAATGATCAACACCTATATGAACCAATACTCGAGCAACCATATCTTCACATAACACATAAAGGGCAACACCTGCGAGCGCCGCACAAACACGTACTCTCCATTTGCTGTCATAAAAAACCGTAATCAGAAAAATCCCAATAAAATTCGATGCCAAAATCCAGTTAGGTGCCCATTGAAAATAGAGAAAACCCGCACTGTTCACCAGAAAAAACAAGATGTAGCAAAGTTTTCTTAAACATCGCCTGAACTCAGAAGCCTCTAGTTTGAAAAATATTCTAAAAAATAGGTATGTGGTATAAATGCGAAAGGCGTTTCCACATAAATAAATGATGCTATCAAAAATTCCCTGTTCCATTATTCTTCACTCTCATTTCCTGTATTCTGGCATAATAGCTTCATACGGGCAGATTTCCGGTAAAGCTGGCTGATAGAAAGCTTTGTCCCGTTCGCTAGATACGCTTCCTCATACGTCCATTTTTTCACATACGTGTTATTAACCAGATAGGATTGATGGATTCGGATAAAATCATTAGGTGCCGCTTCTTCAATTTCATTGAGCTTTCCATAAAATTCGTGAGTTCCTCTTTTTGTATGGATATGAATTTTTCTGCCTTTGCTTTCAAAATATAAGATCTCTCCGTAAAACTCCCGATATTGCTGCTTGTTTTTATGAAACACAAAAGAATCATTGTAACGCCTGGACAATCGCATCGCTTTCTCCACATTATCAATGACTTTGCTTTGCAAAAGAGGTTTTGTCAAAAAATTCAGGGGCCTTATTTGAAACAACTCCATCGCATACGTTTGCTTCGCGGAAATATATACGATATGTATGGTTTCGTCCTGCAATTCCTCTCTGATTTTCCTGCCAAGCTCCACGCCGTTCATGGCTTCAAATTCAATATCCAAGAATATCAGATCATAGCGCCTCCCCTTGGCTAGTTCTTGATATAATTTTTCTCCGCTGTAAAAGACATCTGTCCGTACCCTGCCCTCTGCCACAAGCGGTTCAAGAAAACTCTCGATCTGCCCGCACACGACCTCTTCATCATCACAAATCGCCACACAAAACACATGAATCACTCCCTTCCTCACAGTTATATCTATTATACCACGAATTTCCACTGAAAATAGAATCCTAATTCGTGATTCAATGAACGCACCCTTACGGCAACACCGTTTCAATCAATTGCGTTCATTATACCATGGCCTTCCTTTGAAAACACGATTCCAGGCCATGATTCAAGGAACGCTTCCCCGCGGCAACGCCGTTTCAATCGATCGCGTTCATTATACCATGAATTCCCCATAAAAAGAGCATTCTAACCAAGATTCAAGGAATGCGTCCGCAAAGCCGAAAGACAAAAAATACCCCAAGCGGGCCGTTCTTTCTCACGAACCTGCTTGGGGCCGCACCCTGCGTATTCTCATGTCATAGCGCGTTTCGCATTAGCAATTTTCCGATTTCACCTGGAAATAAGCTTTTGCATGGAAGCACACAGGGCAGACCTCCGGTGCCTCCGTGCCGGTCAGTTCATGGCCGCAGTTTCTGCATTTCCACGTTACTTCCGTGTCTTTCTTGAAGACTGTGCCATCCTTGAGGTCCTTGGCGAATTTCCGATACCGGTCTTCGTGCTGTTTTTCAATGGCAGCTACGCCTTCCATCTGCTCTGCGATCTCTGGGAAACCTTCTTCCCTGGCGGTCTTAGCCATTTCCGCGTACATTTCCGTCCACTCGTAGTTTTCCCCTTCCGCAGCGGCGATCAGATTCTCGTCCGTGGTGCCAATGCCCACTGCCCGCTTGAACCACAGTTCCGCGTGGGCTTTTTCATTGGCCGCTGTTTCTTCAAAGATGTCAGCGATCTCCATGTAGCCTTCTTTTCTAGCTTTGGACGCAAAAAAGGTGTACTTGTTCCTTGCCTGTGATTCTCCCGCGAAAGCAGTGAGCAGGTTTTCTAATGTTTTTGTGCCTTTTAATTCTTTCATGTTCTTCCTCCTGAATCAAAAATCGTTTTCAACTATCAATCCTATTTTTGCCAAAATCCTAAAAATATTTCATGCGGTTCACAATTATTGTGGGAAAAAGAAGAAAAGAAAAATGCTTACACTCCAAAATCGAAATGTAAGCATTATCTGTGCTAAAATTGTCTGCCTGCTTGAAGGGGCATAAAGGGGCATATTGGGAACCGATTTACTGGCCCCTCGGCTTTAGAAATGCCGCATCATGGCTGATTTTCGCCTTTAATCTTCAATGCGGATGATGGTCGCGCCCAGGCCTCGGAATTTTTCCACGAACTTTTCATAACCCCGATCAATGTGATAGATGTCAGAAACCTCCGTTGTTCCCTCTGCTACCAGACCGGTCAGGATCAGCGATGCCCCGGCTCTCAGGTCCGTGGCCACTACCTGCGCGCCCTGGAGCTGTTTTTCTCCTGGGATGATGGCGCAGTTGCCGTCCGTCTTAATATTGGCCCCCATGCGGTTGAATTCCGCCACGTGCATGAAGCGGTTCTCGAACACCGTCTCGATAACCACGCTGGGTCCCTTGGACACAGCCAAAAGCGCCATGAAAGGCGACTGCAGGTCCGTAGGAAACCCTGGATAAGGCAAAGTCTTGATGTCTGTGGAAACAATGGGGTTCACATCGCCTCTCACCACCATGCCTTCGTCCGTCATGAAGATTTCTGCGCCGCACTCTCGCAGCTTGGCAGTAATGGCCTTCACATGATCCGGCAGGACATTCTTGATCAGGATGTTTCCCTTTGTGATGACTGCGGACAACATGAAGGTGCCCGCCTCAATGCGATCCGGGATGATGTGGTGGCTCACGCCATGAAGCTTTTCCACACCCTCGATTTTCACAGTGTCGGTCCCTGCACCCTTGATCCTGGCTCCCATTTTGTTGAGGAAATTGGCCATGTCCACGATCTCCGGTTCTTGAGCCGCGTTTTCAATGATCGTAGTGCCTTCTGCCAGCACCGCGGTCATGATGATGACTTCCGTAGCGCCCACGCTTGGAAAATCCAGGTAAACATCGTTGCCCACCAATTTGTCCACCCTTGCTTCCAGAGGGCCCTGCTGACCGGAATCTTCTTTGATCTCCACGCCTAAAGCCCGCAGCCCTTTGAGATGCAGTTCAATGGGACGTTTCCCAATGGCGCAGCCTCCTGGAAGAGGGATGGTTGCCTTTCCTGTCCTGGCAAGGAGCGGCCCGATCACCAGAATGGACGCCCGCATCTTTTTCACCAACTCAAAAGGTGCTTCTGACTTTGTGATTGTCTTTGTCTTTATTTCAACTGTGTTTTCGTCTAATTTATCATGAATCTCCGCGCCCAGGCTTTCCAGCAGCCGGCACATCACATCCACGTCCCGCAGCGCAGGCGTGTCCATGATGATGCAGTTTTCTTCTGTCAGCAGTGATGCCGCCATGATGGGAAGCACTGCGTTCTTTGCTCCGCTGATTTCCACTTCCCCTTGCAGCGGCGCGCTCTTTTGCACTAAAAACTTTGCCACGTCTTTCCTCCAAACAAATATATCTATCCTACAGTATACCTGTTTCCCACTGTTATTTCAAGAAATAATGCAAAAGAAAGAGGCATTTAAATGTTCATGCTAAAGGGGAACAAAACATATTTTGGTTACCTCTTTCTTTCTCTGTTATTATTTCCAGTTTCTGCTTGAATCATTCATCCAAAGAAAAAAAGCATTGTCATCCAATGCTTTTTTCATGAAGTCCTTACAGCTCTTTCAATTCTTCGATGCACTTTTCGCAGATGTTCTTGCCTTTGACCTGCGTCACTGTTTTCGCGCTTCCGCAGAATATGCAGGCTGGCTCGTACTTTTTCAGCAAAATGTAGTCATCATCCACAAAGATTTCGATTGGGTCTCTGATCTTAATGTTCAGAGTCCTTCTCAGTTCGATGGGCAGCACGATCCTACCCAGTTCGTCCACTTTCCTAACAATTCCTGTCGCTTTCATACTTGTTCCTTCACTCCTTTTTCTTTGAATTTAGGTTATTCAATAGGGAAACCTACACCCCCTGCCTCCATTTTTACTTCTCTTTCTTGCTTGTTACTAGATTCTTAAGGGATGTGACCGCATTGACAATGGAAGTCAGTGCCGATACGATGCTTTGATTTCCCTTGATCATCTCTGTGACCTGGCCCACGGATTCAGACACGTCACCCACCAGGCCGTCCAGCTGTTCAGAACGCTCAGCGGCTATGGCGGAGATTTTTTCCGCGTCTTGTAAAATCCGATTGGTGTGTTGGATGGTTATAATGAGATTTCTCATAAACACAATGCCAAAAACAATCAGAACCAATAGTCCAATAATGATTAAAGCCCAACCCAACGTTTTCAGGTCCATCGTGATTACCATATGTCTACCTCCGATTGTTTAACAGTGATACCTCTATTATTACATAAATTGTAAATTGTTTCAACTCATATTTTCTATATTTTTGAATAAATTTAATGCGAGGTGAAAAAAACATGATGAATTATATCTGGGCAGGCATGATTTGCCTTGGAATCGGCTTTGCCTGCGTAAGTGGGACCCTTGGAAGCTTTACAGACGGACTCATGTCCAGCTGCACGGAAGCTGTGGAATTCGTCATCAGCCTGATCGGAATCATGGCTGTGTGGAGCGGTCTAATGAACATTGCTGACAAATCTGGGCTCATTGAAAAAATTTCCCGCAGGGTAAAGCCCCTGATGGGTTTTCTCTTTCCACTGGAAAAAGATGAACAGACCATAGCCGTCATGCTCATGAGTTTTGTGGCTAATATCTTTGGCGCGGGAAACAGCGCCACGGTCTTTTCTTTGAAAGCCATGGAGCGCCTGGACGCAGAAAACGGCCAGTCCCCATATGCCAGTGACGCCATGTGCATGTTCACGGCAGTCACCATGTCCATGGTGCAGCTAGTGCCTGTGACTATCATTAAGATCCGAAACGACCTTGATTCCGCGGATTCCGGCGACATTATCATCCCATCGATCATTGCCGGCCTGGTTTCCATGGCCGTGTCCATCCTGGTGTGCAAACTCTTTGAAAGGAAGCCTCGCCATGTCAACCATCCTTAGCGCGATTTCTGTTTTTTTCATCCCATCGATCATCACCATCATCATCCTCTATGGCCTGTACAAAAAAGTCGCTGTTTACGACCTTTTCGCAGAGGGCGCAAAGGATGGCATCGCTACTGCGGTAGAGATCCTGCCCTTTATCATTGCCATTTTTATCGGCATCGAAGCCATCACTGCTTCGGGTGCCATGGAGTGGCTGGAAAGCGTCCTGGGGCCGGCTTTTGAGCTGGTAGGGATCCCGAAAGATCTGATTTCCCTCATTCTGCTAAGGCCTGTGTCCGGCAGCGGTTCTCTGGTATTGGCGGAACGGATCATGACCGACTGCGGTGTCGATTCTCTTGTGGGAAGAGCTGCCTCTGTCATGGTGGGAAGCTGCGAAACCGTGTTTTATGTATTGGCCCTGTATTTTGGAGTCACAGCTGTGAAAAAAATGAGACACGCCTTTGCCGCTGGTCTCGCAGGTTATGTGGCTGGCATCTTTGCTTCCATTTTAGTCTGCCAAATCATTTGACCCGCTGTCTGCCAGATCATGTGGCCCGCTCGTAGATCCGCTGGATTTCCTCAGAGTAGGAATTTTCGTCCTCATAAACGTAAAGCTGGGGCAGCAGCCGCAGTTCCGGCCCTCCATTTTTGATGCTGTGGACCAGCACCAGGTTCGGCTGTTTTCCTTTTCTCGGCGCTACCAAACGCATTTCCTTTGGCTCCAAATGGTAAGCTCTGCTCAAGGAGAAAATATCCACCAACCGGCTGGGCCTGTGGACCATGTAAAAGTCTCCTTTGTCCTGCAAAAGCTCCGCAGCGCAGCGGATGAAATTCTCCAGACTGCCTATGGTTTCGTGACGGGCAATGGTCTTTGCCTGATTTTCGTTGGTCAGTCCTCCTTTTCCCGCCATGTAAGGGGGATTAGCCGTGACCGCGCTGGCCCAGCCTTTCAGCGCACTGAAAGAAGCCACGTTGTCCTGAATAAAGCGTACCCGCTGGGAAAGCCCATTGAATTCCGCGCCCCGCACGGCCCTTTCCCAGGACTCCTGCTGATATTCGATGCCATAGATTTTTTCCGCGCTGGTTTTATGGCTGAGGATAAAAGGGATGATCCCCGTTCCTGTGCCTAAATCCACGATGCGCCGCGGATCTTTGGAGGCTGCGAAATCAGCTAGGATCACAGCGTCCACTCCATAGCAGAAATCTTCTGGTTTTTGGATGACGCATAGATCCCCGAATCCTGTTTTGTCCAGCCGTTCACCTGGCCGCAGCATCGTCTACTCCTTCAGCAGTTCTTCGATCTCTTTCAGCAGTTCTCCATCTAACTCTTCCAGATCGTTTTCCTGCTTCTTTTTCTTCTTGCCTTTTCCCAGCCTCTTGATTTCTTGCTTTTTGTAATTGTAAAACTCTGTGCTCAGCTTTTCCTGCCGGTCCTTTTCCTTGTTTCCTTCTTCCAAGATCAGCCTGGTCTTGATGCTGTTTTCTAAAAGATTGGTGTCCACTACCACTGCCATGCCGTCAGGCGTCCGAATCCGTTCACCTGGATCTGGCATGCCTTTTTTGAATTCCACGTATACCTCGTTTTCGTATTTCAAGCAGCACATGAGCCGCCCGCAGATGCCGGAGATCTTTGTGGGATTCAAGGATAGGTTCTGGACTTTTGCCATTTTGATGGAAACAGGCTCAAAGTCAGACAGCCAGCTGTGACAGCACAGACTACGGCCGCAGGTGCCGATCCCACCCATCATTTTCGCTTCGTCTCTGACTCCGATCTGCCGCAGTTCGATGCGCATTTTAAATACGCCAGCCAGATCTTTCACCAGTTCACGGAAGTCTACTCTGCCGTCAGCTGTGAAATAAAAGATGATCTTGCTGTTGTCAAAGGTGTATTCCACGTCAATGAGCTTCATCTCCAATTTGTGTTTGTTGATTTTCTCCTGGCACAGCTGCAGTGCCCGCTCCTTTTTCCGCACATTGTCCTCGTGTCTTTTATGATCTCTCTCATTGGCGATGCGGATGACTTTTTTTAGGGGCGAAACGATCTCCGAAGGGTGCACCTGTTTTTCCGTCATGTTCACGGTCCCGAATTCCATGCCCCTGGCGGTTTCCACGATCACATTGTCCCCGATCTTCACGTTCAGATCTCCCGGATCAAAGTAATATATTTTACCAGCAGTCTTAAATTTGACCCCCACTACGTTTACCATTGTTTATCCTCCAATTTTTATCATCAATTCCTTCAGCGCATAGCTTTTGGCCACGCCCCTCTGGATCTGCCTTCTCGTCTGTTCAATGAGAGCCACGTTCTTGTAAATCTGGCTCTTTTTATATAGTCTTCCCTTTTCCGAGCCTTCTACCAGCAAGTCTCGGTATGTTTTTTCCAATGCGTCTAAAAACGCGCTTGTCTGCCCTGCGTCTTTCATGATGTCCGCGATGGCTTTCTTCCTTTTATAAAAGGGCTGTCCTTCCAGCAGCATGTCCGCGATGTTTCCCGCGGTTTCCAGCATGCCTTCGTAGCTTTCCTGCCCAAAATAATGGAGACGGAATTTTACGCATCTGGAGAGGATGGTCTGGGTCAGGTTTTCCATGTTTTCCGATAGTAAAATCAACACAGTGCCTTTTGGCGGCTCTTCTAAAGTTTTCAGCAGCCGGTTTTGCGCCCGAAGGGTCATGGTGTCAGCGTCGCAGATGATGGCGATGTTGCGCTCCCCATAAGGCTTGATCCGCAGACGCTGCTGCATCTTTTCAATGGCTTCGTCTTTGATGCTGCTGCCGTCCGCTTCCACATAAATCAGGTCTTCGTAATTTCCATGATCGATTTTCTGACAGGACAGGCAGCGGCCGCACCCCTCGCCTGGCTCTTCTTTGCATAAAATGGCTTTGACAAACAGTTCAGCAAAGGCTTTTTTGTCCAATACCGCCTCGCCCTCAAATAGATACGCATGAGAGACATTTCCGTTTTGGATCGCGCTGGTGAGACGGCCCACTAAAGCTTCATTTCCCTGGATCTGTTGAAATTTCATGGTTGCAGCAGCCTTTCTATGTGTTCTTTGATCTTTGCGCTGACTGCGCTGATTTCTTCTGAGGCATCAATGGTGACGATTCGTTCTGGAAATTGCAGCGCTAGTTCTTCATATCCGTGAAACACTCTCTGTTGAAAATCCATGGCTTCCAGTTCCATGCGGTCCAAGGGACTTTCCTGAATCCGCTCTTTGCCCGCATCGGGGTCCAGCCTTAGAAAAAAAGTAATGTCTGGCACGCATCCCGCCGCCGCATAAGCATTGATGATGGAAACGCTGTCTCCAAGCCCTCGGCCATAGCCCTGATAAGCGATGCTGGAATCCATGAATCTGTCACAGACCACATGCGTTCCCTGCTCCAAAGCAGGCCGGATCACCTGCGCCACATGCTGCGCCCTTGCCGCTGCATAGAGCAGAGCCTCTGTCATAGGCTCCATTTCCGTGTTTTCCCGATCTAAAATGATTTCCCTGATTTTTTCACTGATGACCGTGCCGCCTGGTTCTCTTGTCACGATCACCTCTTGGCCTTTTTCCTTCAAAAGCCGCTGGATGGCCGCGATCTGCGTGGATTTTCCTGCTCCGTCCATCCCTTCCAAAGTAATAAACAAACCTTGCTTCATCTTCGCTGTCTCCTACTGCGCCTCTTCGCTTCATGCTGCTGTACTCGATTCTGCTTTATGACCTCATCCATCAAGCCTGCTAGAAAATATATGATCAAATATGCAAGAGGGACGCAGAGCAGCAAGGTGAAGATCACTTTCAAAATTGTCATAATAACCATGTGTTCCCCCTGACCCGTGTTTTCAGTCTCTAGCGTCCATTATACCATGGATTTCCTCTGAAAATAGAATGGGATCCATGATTCAATGGACGCTTCCTCTCGGCAACGCCG
>CAJTYS010000020.1:67674-73426 GCA_910583765.1 uncultured Eubacteriales bacterium
AAATAGAATGGGATCCATGATTCAATGGACGCTTCCTCTCGGCAACGCCGTTTTCAGTCTCTAGCGTCCATTATACCACGCCCCGCCCATATTTCACAACATCAATATCCCAAAGCTTTCAGTCTGACGGCGATCTCCTGGTAAAAACGAACCATGTCTGATTTGCTGCCTTTCTTTTTTCGCTGATGAGAGTCCACGACCCTGGGGTGGGAGATGCCGCGTTTTCCCGTTTTCGGATATACGCCTTGGAATTCGCCCCATTTTGCCGATGCTGCTGATACCAAACCATCGTTTTGCCCTTCCAGTCTCCGCACCACCCGATAAAACACTCCCATAGCCGGATCGCTTGCCGCAGAGCGCATGTCAAAGGCATAGCTCTGATAATAGACCTCTTCTCTATCAGGAACCAGTTCGTTGAACACCTTCATGTAATCCGCAGTCAGCTGTTCGTAAGGCTTGAGGCTGAAATTTCGCTGTCTGCCGTCCGCCATGAGCATCAAGTTGAAAAGGCCCGCCAGGATCCGATATGCGCCTTCCGTCCTTTTCCGCAGCAAATCAATGGAACCGATCCCTCTGTGAGGCGTTGCCAGCGTCGTAAGACTGGCGATTCTTTCTCCCATCCCCAAAACAGAAATCAAATACCTGGCCTCGATCCCACCTTTGGAATGAGCGATCAGATTCAGCTTGTCTGCCCCTGCGTCTGTAAGCGCCCACTCCACAGAAATTTTCAGCCGGGCGGCGTTCCCAGCCACTGTTCCAAAAGCGTCCTGCCCACCAAAATAGACCTTAGCGCCGCTCTCCTCCAAGCTTTGGGGAATCCGGCCCCAATACCGCTGCGCTGGCTGATCCTCATAACCAATGCCATGTACCAACATGATCGGATATTTTGTCGCGCACATCTGTCCCACTATAACTGCCCTCCAATCCAACATACCTTTGTGGCAACACTGTTTTGATCTCTAGTGTTTATTATACTGCGGCCTTCCTCTAAAAATATGATCTTTGGCCGCAATTCAATGAGCGCTTCCTCTCGGCAACGCCGTTTCAATCAGTTGCGTTCATTATACTGCGGCCTTCCTCTGAATTCTCAATCTCGGGCCGCAATTCAATGAACGCCTCCTTCCGGCAACGCCGTTTCAATCAGTTGCGTTCATTATACTGCGGCCTTCCTCTAAAAATATGATCTTTGGCCGCAATTCAATGAGCGCTTCCTCTCGGCAACGCCGCTATTAATCTCCAGCGTTCATTATACCACAATCTGGAATATCAGCAAAGCCGGCCTCTGCCGGAAAGCTGATATGCGATTACACGCCAGAATGAAGCCAGTTTTGCCCTTTCACCTTTCTATCGAAGCTGTTAGCCGATCCGCTTTAGAGCGCAATGACCAAAATACGACTCGGTGTGTACAAATCGACTTTTTTATGGCAATTGTACACATTGATTTTGAAATAAATGTATTTTATATCCTTATTTTGCAAATTCATATGCGCACATGGAGAAATTATTTAAGATTCTACTTGAATTTCATGATAATTTTCCTGAAAATAGTAAAAAGCAGACGAGTTAGTGTGAACTATTGGTGATTTTTCTGTGATTTGTACACACTAGAGTATTTCCCAGATAGAAAATCCTCGCATGCCCGGATTTTAAGTTCCGGTAAATACTTTGGTTATTTACCCTGTCTGCTTAAGGGGTATCATATCTAAGTTTACACACTCTCTAATCTGTAATTAGTTTCAATGGTACGTCCGAATCACATATTTCACTTAATTTCCGACTCGATTTTACATATTATATATATATATTTTCATTTATTTTAATTTTTTCAAAAATATTGCGAGCCGTTCGATTTACAATCGAACAAAAAGTGTGCATAAATCATAAGAAAATCACGATTCACACACACTTTCCATAAAATAGATTTCTTTCGTATCCTGTTGCTAACCTCTAAATCAACTGACTGTGAAGCCTGCTGATCTAAAAATAAAGCTCGATGCTAAAAAGCACAAATGTCAGTCTTTTACCCATATGGTGGCCATGAACGCTCTGCTTCTAACTTTCTCTTTGCAAAATCGGCTCCTGCAGCAAATCGAACCGAATGATCACTTTGAATAGATCACCGTCAATGGAAATTTGAAAGTTTCCGCCCTGGAGTTCCACCAGATTACGCGCAATGGAAAGGCCCAGCCCGCTGCCTTCCGTATGGCGGGAGCTGTCGCCCCGTACAAAGCGTTCCATCAATTCTTCTTCCGAAATGTTCAGTTCGTATTTTGACGTATTCCGGTACATGATCACTGCTTTACCGTCCATTTTCTTCAGATCCAGATACACCCTCGTCCCTGGCTGGGAATATTTGCAGATATTGCCCAGCAGGTTGTCGAACACCCGCCACAGCCGCCTGCCGTCTGCCATGATTCGCAGCTCTTCATCTGGCATTTTTATAATGAACCGCAGGTCGCTGGCCTCAGCCTTCTCTTTATATTCCCCCATGGTCTGCTCCATCAGGACTCCGATCTGACAGGGAGCCAGCTGCATGGGCACGTTCCCTGTGGCTGCCTTGGAAGCGTCCACCAAATCTTCTGTCAACTTTTTCAATCTGCGCGACTGGCGGTCCAGCACCTCGATATATTCCTGAGCCTTTTCATTGTCGATTTCTTCCTTCTTGAGAAAATCCACATAATTGATGATGGAAGTGAGCGGCGTTTTGATGTCGTGAGAAACATTTGTGATCAATTCTGCTTTGAAATGCTCACTTTTCATACGCTCCTCAATGGCTTTTGACATGCCTTTTCCGATGCTGTTCAGATCGTCCGCATGCTCAGCGAAATCAAACCACATGCCTTTTTTATCAATCTGATAGGATAAATCTCCTTCCGCCAGACGTTTTCCACCCTCTTTGAGACGTTTCAAAACAAGTGCCACGTGGATCACGCATATGCTGACCGCAATGGCCTCCAGCAGCCACAATAGCAGAGCGCCTCCACCCCAATACCACATATTCGCAGCAATGATCAAGTTCAGCAGCAGCGCCGCTGCCAGGAAAAGAACGGTGCGCCAGATCATTGGCAGCTGCTTCATAGCGTTCTTGAAAACGCGCCAGGCGCCATTTGCTAGTTTTATGCCGATGCGTTTTCCCCAAACCAGCAGGCGATAAATAATGGTGTTTTTCCACCATACGCATTTTTTCACATTTACCGCGAAAATCAGGATGAATCCCGTCAAGGCAATGGACATCCCCAGGACCTCCAGCCCCGAACAAATCAATCCCATACGGTCATAGCCCAAGGTTTCCGTCAGGAGCGCGCCCAGGGCCATCAATGGGATACTGGTAAGCGCAGCCATGAAATCCAGCGGAAGTCCCTGCGGGAAGAGCCCTGTTTCACCCTTGCTGTGTCCGACTGCCATTATGAGGAAAATCATGAGAACAATCACGCCGATCACGCCTGCGATCAATATGGCCACAGCAGCATTCTGATATTCGTACAGATTACTGTAGAAGCCATACTTCGTCTGCAAATTTTGTGGCAGCGCGTCCTTCTGATCCAGATCAAACAGGTAGAGTCCGATTTGCATACTACCGTGGTCAAAGGTTTCTCGATAAGCGGCCTCCTCCTGAAACAGAGCGGGGTGCAATTTTTTCTCTATCTGCCTGTCCTCCCCATTTTCCATGCCCAGGTCCATCCGCAAACGATACGCAAGTCCCGCAGCCTCCCTTTCTCCATATAGCAGCTCATTTTCGTCTGTCAAGGCAGCGTCAATATATCCATTTTCCCCTTCGCCGCCATCCTCTGATTGATCTAACTGGCTTTCCAGCGCCTCTTGTTGCTCCTCCTGGATATAAAGCAACTCGTCCGCAATCTGCTGGCTGGCCATGAGTGCTATTTCATGGTATATGTCCTGCTTCACCTCTTGTTTGCTTTTATCGTACCAGTCCAGTTCCAAATTAAACCCCACCATGACCGTAGCAGCGACCACGGCCACGATCAAGGCCTGCAGCAGCGCAAACGCCGCTACTTTCGCCGTCAAGCTTTTCTTTATCTTTTCCATACAACACACACCTCACTCGATTTTATATCCCTGTCCCCAAACGACTTTCAAATGCCTTGGTTCATCTGGGTTGATCTCCAGCTTTTCCCGCAAATGGCGGATATGCACGGCCACTGTTCCCTCTGCGCCAAAAGCGTCCTCGCCCCACACTTGATAATAGATCTGCTTTGGAGAAAAGACTCGTCCAGGGTGTTCCATGAGGAACTTTAGAATCCCATATTCCTTTGGCGTAAGGCTGACGGAGTCTCCCATCAGACTGACAGATTTTGCTCCATCGTCCAGTTCAATGTCGCCCACTGCCAAAGCCGTCTTTTTGATAGGGCCAGAACCCAACTCCATATACCGCCGCAGCTGGGATTTGACTCTAGCCAATAACTCCACTGGGTTAAAAGGCTTTGTCACATAATCATCCGCTCCCAGATTCAGCCCCAGGATTTTGTCGGTGTCTTCTCCCTTTGCTGTCAGGAAAATGACAGGGATGTTTCGTGTCCTGCGCATCTGGGCCAACACCTGGATCCCATCTAATTCCGGCATCATAATATCCAAAAGGAGCAGATGAATATCGTTGTTTTCTACTATTTCCAAAGCCTCCAGACCGTTATAGGCCTCGTATAAATTGTAATCATCACTTGCAAGATAGATTTTTAACGCAGAGACAATGTCTTTCTCATCATCACAGATCAATATGTTATACATGCTGTTCTCAACCTCCATGAGTATTATGCCATGGAAATCTTTAAATTGAAATAGGGCGGGAGTTTAAGATTTGTTTAAGAAACGCTTTCTAAAGGTGCCGATCATTTCTCCATACGCAAAAGCGGAGAACATCAATCCTCCGCTTTACTCAAATTACTCAAAACACTGCATCCTAGCACTAACGCATTTTATTACGCTTTCATTTTACACTATTTTCCATATGTCGTCATCGCCCGCAACCTGCATGATTCCCGTTATTTTAGTTTCTCATGCTCCTTTGACTCTTCATGCTTCGGAAACTGCCAATTCCTGAATTTTGTCAGGCGGGAGACGATATGTAGTCATAATGTCCATAGCGTTTCCTCCCAAGTTTTTATAAAAGTCAATCGCTGGTTCATTCCAATCCAGGCAGACCCATTCTAAACGCTCACAACCTCGCTCCAGGGCCAATTGAGCCATGTATCGCATCATTTTTCTGCCTAACCCTGTGCCCCTATGAGGCTCTTCCACATAAAACACATCAATGTAGAGTCCTTTCTTTCCTAAGAGTCCTGGTGCGATTTGATAATAATAAAGAAAAGCCACAGCTTCATCTTCCAATGTGCCAAAAATAGCTTCTCCTGCGCCGCTTGCAAGCAAAGCTTGTAGATCTTGCTCCTGGGCAACAACTTTATCACGCATTTTTTGATATATCCCTAATTTCTGTATAAACTCCAAAACCAATGCGGCATCCTCTGGTCCAGCTTGTTTGATTATAAAGCCCTGACCATCTCTTCTCATTTCTTTCATGCTTCCAGCTCCTTCTCTTTTTGCATGCTGACTGCTAGTCACGTTTCTTCGTAAGGTGCTTTCTTTGCCTTTTTGCTCCAACTTTAACTGGCTAGGCAAAAAGGACAGCGTAGGTGAAACTCCACCAATATCGCACAGCGACATTTCCTACGTTTCCTACGGTATATAAAAAAAGAAGGCCGATCAAAGGCCTTCTTCAAAACCGGCGGCGTCCTGCTTT
>CAJTYS010000021.1 GCA_910583765.1 uncultured Eubacteriales bacterium
CGAGCCAGTCAACGGTCAAGATGAACGGCGCTTTCAGCGCCGCCGTTGACAGTCTCGCCCGTCTTTGCTAATGGGTAATCAAGGCGGGAAAGCCATTTTAGGGCTTTCCCGCCCATTTCAATTTTGGGAGAAGAAAGGCCCCAAAATGAACGAGTGCGGCCAAACACTTTTAGGGATTGGCCACCTTGTCCACCCATCCAGCGGGGCGGCGGGGAACGGTCAAGGCCGGGCGTCAGCCCATTCATTTCAGCCTTGACGGTTTCCTGCCGTCCTGCTACTTTTCCCGGAGTGTGGCCACACATCTGGTCACGGTGTCCAGAGCTTTGGGACTTTTTGTCCCATAGGCCGGGGGCGGAGGACGAGGGACGGGGGCTTTCATAATACGCCCTGTCTGCTGCTGAAATCAGCCCTTTGTTTCCGGCTTACCAGCCCCAAACAAAGCCCTGCTTTCCTGCCGCGTCAAATGCCCTTGCCCTCCCCGGCGGCAACGGTATTTTCAGGGCAACGCCGACAGAGCGTATAACACACTACACTTTGCTCCGCAAAGTCGTGTGCCAAATGGGGCGCTGCCCCCTTTGGAAACCCCCGCAACAAACAGGTGCTATGCACCCAGCCGGGAGCATAGCGCCGTTTGTTGTCAGCAGCCCGTTTCACGGTCTGCGTGTAGTTCCTTGTAAACTGACCTAAACCTCAGTTCAAAATCCTCCGAGCGTAACACCTGAATCTGATTAAACAGATAACGTTCCTGATTTTTTGCGATACAGTTGACAATCAGTGAACGATTCCATTCTGTCGGCTTTTGTACAACAATCTGCTTTCCTTCAGATTCCTTGATGCAATTAACTTTTAAATCACAAATCAAAGCAGGACAATCATAGCTCTCATAATTTCCAAACCGTGAACCATTTTTTGAAAAATCTACACCACACTCTACTCTAAGTTGTGCAAGTAATTCTTGCATATCTAGATAGAGCTGTTTGCCCAAAGTTCCCAAACCTGCATGAACCTTTTGAATAAGCACTTCTTTCTGTGTATTCCAAAATTCATACACACAGCTCAAACGAGAGATTGGTTCCGATTTTTCCCAACTATTACTATAAGATAGCACAGGATTGCGTGTAGTCAGAATTGGGGCAATCAGTGTCCAATCTTTCAAAGGAATGTCTTCTGTTTCAGTCAGGCACTGTTCAAAATGTTTTGCTTCTTCCGAAGATAGAATAGCAAAGTAGACACCCAACTTCAACTTATTACTCTTATTCTTTTTTTTCTTCCAAGGACGGATTTCCTGTTCTGTAGAAACAGAAAATCCATACAATAGAAGCTCTCGTTTATCAATAGAAATCGTTAGTAATTTTACAAAACGGTTATCAGCACCCATAGCCGTATCTCCTTTCAAGTGTACATTTTCTTAGGTGATTGCAAAACTCTGAAAACCGCATAAAACCTAGCTTTTTTGAGCTTTCCTTTTGCAACACTCCTCACTAAAATTTTGACTTTTATATTCATTTGCACAATTTTTAGCTTAAACGATTCATTTCAAGTTCGTTTCTATACAAAGTGTATAAATTCTTGTCAGTGAGTTTCGCAACCGCCTAATACATTTTCTAACACCTTTCTAAACAGCATTAAAGGCAGTTTCTATAAATGTTTAACATAGTCTATATTTCATTTGATCAATATTTTAACCCTTGTACCATTCATCTTTTAGAACTTCAATCACTTAATATTTTTCTTCGAACTATACTTTTTTCCTTTTCTCTGTCTTCCATTTTCATCTTTCACCACATTACTCCTCCGAGCCTTCTCAATCTGTACTGCTTCAAAAACCTCCTTAGATATTATCGCAGGATTATTACCCGATGCCAAATAATGAACCTCTCTTTTACCAGATTTTAAAAGTCGAACATCTCCAGTATATTTCTCATTGCTCAGCATAACATCAATAGTTCTCTTGCACCACTTCGCCTTTCCTGTTGGTGATAGAATTTTCCGTTTTTCAAGTTTCTTGATAATACCTACGACACTTTGTCCACCAAGATATAAATCGAATATCAGTTTAACATTTTTAGCTTTCTCTTCATCAATCACTAAATGACCTTCCTCATTATGTTTGTAGCCATAACACTTTCTATCATAAAGTTTTGAAGTTCCCTGTGCTGCTCGTTGCTTAATACCCCATTTAATATTTTCACTTCTTGATTCATTTTCAGCTTGTGCAATGGACTCAATTACAGACACCATCAAGTCACTGTTAGTATTGGCTGTGTCTAAGCTATTTCCTTCAAATATTACACGAACGCCTAACATTTTTAATTGATTAAAGGCATCTAAAACTTCAACGATATCTCTTCCGAACCTGCTGACATCTTTCGTTATAACTATCTCCAGCTTATGAGATTTGCAATCTTCCAGCATTCGATTAAACTCTTTTCGTGATGAGCCTGTCTTACTTGTCGCGATATCCATATAAACATCTGCCAAAAGCCATTGTGGTACAGTAGCTGTTAATCTTGTCAGATGAGATACCTGGGCAGTCAGGCTTTGGAGCTGCTCCATGCTATTTGTACTTACACGGCAGTAAATCCCGACACGCTTTTCTCTCTTTGGCGGGTTAGCAGGAATGTAATGAACCTTTGGATTATTTGGCATATTTTCTCACCTATCCGTTTTCGACTAATTATCATTCATTAGTCTTTCCCAGATGGTGATTAGTCTATACATCAATCCTGTCAACTACAATAATCCTGTCTACACAACCTACCCCTAAAGCTATTCTGTCAACTCAACTATGCCATTTGATATGTTCCCAAAGCCTTGATTTTACGGCATTTGACAGGATTATTAACATTGAAAAACCGCTCTTCAAATGCCACAAATCCCTTAAAATCAAAGCCTTTTCACACATCTACTTTTCAACCCTTGACATCAACACGACACACTCCACATGCTTTGTCCCCGCAAAATTATCAAAAGCCTTCAGCGTCCTCACTTCATACCCATAATACTGCAAATAATACAAATTCTCTGCCAGCGTCTTAGGATTGCAGGAAATATACAGAATCTGCTCCACCCCATAGCCGATGATCTTGTCCAGCGCCTTTGGCGAGATCCCCACTCGAGGCGGATCCACCACGATCACATCTGGCTTCTCTGTCACAGTCTCCAGCACCTCAAAGACATCGCCCGCAAGGAACTCACAATTGTCCAGTCCATTGAGAGCAGCATTCTCCCTAGCGGCCTCCACCGCCTCTTCCACGATTTCCACGCCCACGGCCTTTCTCGCTTTCTTGGCCATGGTCTGGGTGATGGTGCCTGTCCCGCAGAACAGATCGAACACCGTTTTCCCGCTGAAATCGTCGATCAGCCCAATGGCATAGGAATAAAGCTGTTCCACGGCTTCCACATTAGTCTGGAAAAAGGAAAAAGCGCTGACCTTGAAATCCAGCCCCATGATCTTCTCCATGTAATAATCCCGACCGCAAAGCACTTTCAGCTCTTCGCAGTAAACCGCGTCAGCCAGTCGGTCATTGAAGGTCCGCAGGATGCCCACCAATTCATGCTCCAGCTCTAAACCCCGCAGAACCGCCACATAACCGGCCTCATCGAATCCCGGCTCCGTGGAAGTCACCAAATTCACCAGCAATTCACCGGTGTGAACGCCCCGCCGGATGATCAAATGGCGCAGCAAACCCTTATGGGACTTTTTATGATAAAAGGCATAGCCCTGTTCCTGGCAAAAATCCAAAGTCGCCCGCAGGATCTTGTTGAAATCCTCATGGACCAGCTGGCACTCGTCCACAGTGACAATGGACATGAAATGCTTTTTTCGGTGCATACCCAGAGTCATCTCTCCGCCCTTTTCCATGTCGCCAAAAGTGTATTCCATCTTGTTGCGATAGCCGTACTGACCAGGGCTGGGCTGGATCGGCAAAATCTCACCACAGTGGATCTCCTTTTTCTCCAGCAGCCGCAGGACTTCCTGCTCCTTTATGTTCAACTGTTCTTCATAAGGTACGCCCTGATATAGGCATCCCCCGCAAAACTCGTTATGTTTACAGATCTCCATCGACTTTTCCTCACTTCATCAAATTCTCAGCAAACCATCGCGTCACAGAACGTCCCGTGGTCTCGCCCCTTCCTCGCAGCCCTCGTGAAACGGCTCCGCCATGTGGCACAGACCGTTCAACTGTCCAATTTCCAGGCTATGCCGTCCGGTGATGTGGTCCCTGTGCTGCGGCTGCCAACTAAAACCTGCCATACGCAGCATAAAATTCTTTCTTGTATTCCAAGAAACGGTCCTCTTCTATGGACTTCCTGATATTCTTCATTAAATTCACAAGAAAATGCAGGTTATGATTGGACAGCAGCATGGCGGACAAGATCTCATCGCACTTGAACAAATGCCGCAGATAAGCTCTGGAATAATTGCGGCAGGTGTAGCAGTCGCACTCTGGATCCAGCGGTGTGAAATCCCGCTCATATTTAGCGTTCTTGATATTCACCCTGCCCGCGGAAGTCATCGCCATGCCGTGGCGGGCGATCCTGGTAGGCAGCACGCAGTCGAACATGTCCACGCCCCGCTCTACGCCCTCGAACAAGTAATCTGGCGTCCCCACGCCCATCAAATAACGAGGTTTGTCCGCTGGAAGATGGTCCACGCAATCATCCAAAATCTCGCACATCAATTCCTTGGGCTCTCCCACGCTGAGACCGCCGATCGCATAGCCTGGCAGATCTAATTCCACGATCTCCTCAGCGGACTGCCTGCGCAAATCCTTGTACATGCCCCCCTGCATGATACCAAACAGAGCCTGGTTCTCTGTGTCTTTCTGCGCTGCTTTACAGCGTTTTAGCCAGCGGGTCGTCCGCTCCATGGATTGTTTCACATAATCCCGATCAGCAGGATACGGCGCGCATTCATCAAAAGCCATCATAATGTCCGATCCCAGAGCAGTCTGCACTTCTATGGATTTTTCCGGAGAAAGCATGTGCTTGGAACCATCGATGTGGGAACGAAACTCCACGCCTTCCTCTGTGATCTTCCTCAGATCCCCCAGGCTGAACACCTGAAACCCGCCGCTGTCCGTAAGGATGGGCCTGTCCCAGTTCATGAACTTGTGGAGTCCGCCTGCTTCCCGCACCACGTCATGCCCAGGCCTGAGATACAGGTGATACGTATTGGAAAGAATGATCTCCGCTCCCAGCTCCTTCACTTCCTCCGGCCGCATGGCCTTTACCGTGGCCGCTGTTCCCACCGGCATGAACACCGGAGTTTCGATCACACCGTGAGGCGCCCGCACCCTCCCTCTCCTGGCTTTTGTTTTTTCATCTTTTTTTATCAATTCATATGTTACTGCTGCCATTGTCTCTCCTTTATGCTTCTTGATATTTCACGGCCCGCGGCCTTTTGTGCTCTTTTTTCGATAGCCCTATTATCATACCATACCCTATTTAGTTTTTAAACAGGCAGGCGTATAATATTGCCCAAAGAAAATCGATGTTCTACACACAAAAAGGAGTGAGCTTTTCAGTCTGTGGCCACGGCCTCTTCTTGGAGGATCCGGAAAAATTCAATAAAGAGCTAAAAGATTTCTTATCCGAAAACTGATAAACAAAAGCGCTGCCTATGAATCATCTCCAGGATGTCGCTCATGGGCAGCGTTTTCACTCTTTATCTGTTTCTGCTAACTCTATATGCCAGCAATCTACTCAGATTTGCCTTCTTCATGATCTTCACTTTGTTCGATTTCTGAACTTCCCTCACCCGCAGGCACGTCTGTATCCTCATCCTTGCTCTTTGCTTTCTTCTTTTTTCTCCAAAGGATCAGGGCTGCCCCCGCTGCCACAAGGATCAGCACAACATACAGCCAAAAAGGAACGACGCCTTTCTTCCGATTTGCCGCTGCTTGGGTTCCTTCGTCATCTGCGGTCTTGTTTCCTTTTCCAGAGCGCACAGAACCCTTTCCGCCAGCAGCGTCATCGCCTGCCGTGCTCTCTATCAACTGGGAACGCTTTGGGACGTTTGGAGCATTTGGCTCGTTTGCCGCATTTGGTCCATTTGGCGAATTGGGGCCATTGGGCGTATTAGCCTGATTGGGAGAATTAGGCGAATTCCCTCGGTTCACATTGCGGGAAGGATCCAGCTCATTAGGACTATTTGGCTGGTTCGGCGCATTGGCGCTATTGGGGGAATTCGGCTCATTGGGATCATTTACGCCATTAGGCGAATTGGAGCCATTGGGCTGATTCGTGCTGCCGCTGTAAGGCCCTTGAGAATTAGGCTGGTTCGGCGCATTAGGGCTGTTCGGTTTATTGGATGCTCTAGAAATCGCAGCAGCATCGCTCTGCGCCTGTCCCTTTTGCCCGCTTGCCGATTCTACTGCTCCATATGCGCTGGCCGCTGATATCAATACCACCAAGGCAACCATGAATAAAACCAAAATTCTTTTTCGCAGCATCGCCTTACTGCCCCTGTTCCATACTCAAGATCAAATCCACGTTTCGCAGCTCATATTCATTCAGCTCTTCAGTATGCTCCGCGTCAAAGGTCTCGCCATCAATCGTTCCTTCATACCAATCTTTGCTCTCAAAATAAGCAGACAGTTCCGGATCCCCGAATATCCTCCCATGCCTTGCCATGATCTCATTTCGCGCGAGCCGCAATTCTTTTGGAGAAAGCCCCTCCAAATCTTCCATGGTCAGATATTCTTCCGCGCTGTTTGGCAGGATATAATCATCGTCTTCTTCCGAAGCTTCAGAGGATTCTTCTATAGGCTTTGTGGCCTTTTTTGCTGTCTCGGGCTTCTTTGGAACAGGAGCCGTGTCTTTTACCCGCTGCACATCGTAATAAGTCTCTTTTCCATTGTTGAGCACGCTTTTCCATTGAATCTTGCGACCTTTAAATGTCAATACGCCATTGCCGCTGTTTCCATGCCCATCATCGGAAAAAGCATAATAAGCTTCTCCATCTCGGGTGACGGCTCCTACATCATCGACCACGATGCTGTCATGAGATGCGTTTCCATCATAATATTCCAGGGAAATCAGCAGCGTCCCACCGCTGACCGAATGGATTCGCAGCTTCACTCCGCCCTCTTTCTGTGCGTCTTTCGACGCGTCCTCTTGCCAAACACCTACATAATCACTGTAATTCATGGAATCCGGCGATTGAAACACTGTACTGTTGACCGCTGCCACTGTCCCTAATATGATCAAGAGTACCACAATGATCAATGCGATATATTTGGGCTGGATGGGAAACTCCCTTTCCCGCTCTGACCTTAATTTGAATTTGTAACCCTGTCCCTCCTTGGGCGCTGACGCGCTTTGAGATCCAGGCGAAGCTCCGTCTATTTGTCGGGATCCTGTTTGCTGAGACTCCTGTTTTTTTTCATCTGACATTTGTTTTTTCTATCCTTTTCTAAATTTATATGGCAATGCCGCGGCAGATCCGGCCCTGTCTTGAAATCCGATGTTCTAAGGATCATTACGGCATCCTATGTTTTTCTCAATGAGCAGCTTTCTTTATAATAGTCCAATCGCTGCCACAAGTCAAATTTTCTGGTGAAACTTCATCAATGTCACACAAGAATCTTGCCTGCTACAAGATCAGCATGGCATCGCCGTAGCTAAAAAACCGGTACGATTCTTTCACTGCCGTATCGTAAATTTCCAGTATCTTTTCCCTGTCATAAAGGGCGGAAATCAGCATCAAAAGAGTGGATTTGGGCAAATGAAAATTAGTGATCAAAGCATCGACCATTTTAAATTCGTACCCTGGATAAATGAAGATTCCTGTGCTCCCTGCCCCTTCTTCTATCACATAGCGTCCAGGTCCCATAATTGCCGCGCTTTCCAATGTCCTGGTGGAGGTGGTCCCCACGGAAACGATCCTGCCGCCCGCTGCTTTTACCCGATTGATCTTTTCTGCGTTTTCACGGGTGATATGATATTCTTCAAAATGCATCTGATGATCCTCGATATTTTCACATTTGACAGGCCGGAAGGTGCCGATCCCCACATGGAGGGTCACGTAGGCGATCTCAATCCCCTTTTCTTGTGCGCATTTCAACAGCTCTTCTGTAAAATGCAGGCCAGCTGTGGGCGCGGCCACAGAGCCGTCCTCTCTGCAGTAGACCGTCTGGTAACGCGCCTTGTCCTCCTGCTGGCTCTCCCGCTGGATATAAGGCGGCAGCGGCATGTTTCCCAACTCTTCCAGCCGTTCCATGAAGATTCCCTGGTAATGGAATTTTGCCAGGCGGGTTCCATCCGGTCCATAGTCAAGGATCTCGGCCCGAAAATCAGGAGAAAATCCCACCCAGTCTCCTGGCTTTAGCCGCTTGCCCGGTTTTACCATGGTTTCCCAAACATCTCCTTCTATCCTCTTGATCAGCAAGAATTCGATCTTCGCGCCAGTGCCCTCCTTTGTCCCCAAAAGACGCGCCGGAAGCACCCGAGAATCATTGAGGACTAGACAGTCCCCAGGCGAAAGGTATTCCAGCACATCATAGAAATGCCGATGCTCCAGCGCTCCAGTATCCCTATGAACGACCAGCAATCGTGAAGCGTCCCGTTTGTCAGCGGGCTTTTGGGCGATCAATCCCTGCGGGAGATGATAATCAAAATCCTGTATGTTCATGTGTTCATTCCTCTATGCTCATTTTCACCTGCACATCATCACAAGCGATCCCAAGATGCCGGTATGCCTGCTCAGACACCACGCGGCCTTTCTGCGTCCGATGGAGAAAGCCTGCCTGGATCAGATAAGGTTCATAAACATCCTCAATGGTCACTCGCTCTTCCCCGATGGACGCAGCAATAGTGTCGATCCCCACCGGTCCGCCTTTGAACCGTTCGATGATGGTCCGCAGGATTTCCCGGTCCAGGCTTTCCAGCCCCATAGGATCCACTCCCAGCGCCTGGAGCGCTTGCTCCGTGATAGGCAAATCAATGGTTCCGTCTCCCTTTACCTGAGAAAAATCCCGAACCCGCTTTAAAATCCGATTAGCGACCCTGGGCGTTCCCCGAGAGCGCTTTGCCATTTCCCGCAGGGAAACGTCTTCCACCTCCACCTTCAAAAGTCCAGCTGACCGCTTGATGATCTTCATCAATTCTTCTGTCGTATACATTTCAAACTTACAGCTGACGCCAAAGCGATCCCGTAATGGCGCAGAAAGGCTTCCTGCCCTGGTTGTGGCGCCGATCAAAGTGAATTTGGCGATGTCCAGCCGGATGGACCTGGCAGAAGGCCCTTTCCCAATGACGATATCCAGAGCAAAATCCTCCATGGCTGAATACAGCACTTCCTCCACCTGCCGGTTGAGCCTGTGAATTTCATCGATGAACAGCACATCATTCTCATTGAGATTCGTGAGAATGGCTGCCAAGTCTCCTGCCCGCTCAATGGCTGGACCGGAGGTGATCCGCAGATCCACGCCCAGCTCATTGGCGATGATCCCCGCCAGCGTGGTTTTTCCCAGTCCCGGAGGACCGTAAAAAAGCACATGATCCAGCGGTTCCCCCCGCATTCTAGCTGCTTCTATAAAAATTTTCAAGTTTTCCGTGGCCTTTTTTTGGCCAATATAATCCGCCAGACTTTGGGGCCGCAAAGTGAACTCTGTGAGTTCTTCCTGCTCTCCTGCGTTGGCAGCCGTGATTCTTTCTTCAAGTTCCATAATCTATCCTTGCTATACGCTGCTTACGATGCTTAACATTACAAATCCAAAATTTTCTTTAAAATAGCCTTTTCAGCGCCTGTTTCACATATTCTTCCACAGTCAGATCCTGCTCTTTCACCGCACCTAAGGCATTGATGGCCTCACCCCTGGTATATCCCAGGGCGATCAGCGCGTTAGCAGCCTCGGTCCGATTGTCTCCCGCGCTGTCCGCGGCACCTGCTGGTGCGGAAAAACCTTCTGGCATAGAGGCATCCTCCAGTGTGCCGAACTTATCTTTCAGTTCCAACACGATCCGCTCAGCAGTCTTCTTGCCAATGCCATTGGCCCGTGTCAGAGTCTTGGCATCTTCCAAAGTGATGGCCTGATGCACTTCATGCAGGGGCATGGCTGATAAAATGGCAATCGCGGCTTTTGCCCCAACGCCGCTGACTGTGATCAGCTTGCGAAAAGTGTCCAGCGCTGCCTTTTCACCGAATCCATAAAGGCTGATATCATCCTCTCTGACCATCATGGCTGTGTATACCGTGATTTCTTCTCCTTCCTTTGCCAGGTAGACACTGGAATTGGCAGGAACGGAAATCTCATAACCCAGCCCGCCTGCTTCCACCACGATTCCGGTTTCTGATTTGATGGCTAAGGTTCCTTTTATATAATGAAGCATTTCTTTCCTCCCTATATGATCAAGTGGCTTTTCGCGCCAGCAGGTCTTTGAGCCTGCTTCTGCTTCCTGCTGAATGGCCGTGGCACACTGCCGCTGCCAGAGCATCCGCTGTATCGTCTGGCTTTGGAACCTCCTTTAAATTGAGGATCGTCTTGACCATTTGCTGCACCTGCTTTTTCTCCGCTCGTCCATACCCCACCAAGGCCTGCTTGATTTGCAGCGGCGTGTATTCTTCTATTTCCAGTCCTGAATTGGCACAGGCCAGCACAGCCACGCCTCGCGCTTGTCCCACTAAAATGGCGGTCTTAGCGTTTGTATTGAAAAACAACTCTTCCACAGAAGCCACCGCAGGCTCATAACGGGCGATCAGTTCCATCAAAGAATTGTATAGGATTTTCAGGCGATCCGGCATTTCCATCCCCGCTTCCGTAGTGACAGCCCCATAATCTACCACTTTGAATTTGTTCCCTACCAGATCGACAATGCCATATCCTAAAATCGCGTACCCAGGATCAATCCCTAATATCCGCATGTTCCCTCCCGTATTTTTTGTAGATACTACAGTATAACATACAAACGTATGTTCCGCAATTCTAAATTCAAAATTTTTCCGGCAAATTTCACTTCGTGAACTTTGTCTCCTGCTCATCTGGCGATTCCCCTTTTGCGCACTGCGGGGAAAATGCCAGAGCCGTAAATTTCCTTGTCCAAAGACCCTACTTTTTGTGTAGCTTTTTCAAAAAACTATGGTATAATTATAAATGTATAATCTTAACCAAAAATGCATACTAAAGGAGCATATGATGCGTTATTCAAGACAAAATAAAATTTTAGAACTCATCGAACAATATGAAGTGGAGACCCAGGACAAGCTGGCCTCACTTTTAAAAGACTATGGGTTTACCGTGACCCAGGCCACGATTTCCAGGGACATCAAAGAGCTGCACTTGATCAAAACACTATCTTCCAATGGAAAATATAAATATGCAGCCTCCACTCATGTAGAAGGACCAGTTTCTGACCGGTTTGTAAGTATATTCAGAGAAACCATTAAAACCGTGGATTCTTCTGGGAACATCGTGGTAGTGAAGACCCTTTCCGGCTGCGCCAATGCTGCTGGAGAAGCCATTGATTCCCTTGGTTTTCCTCATGTCATCGGTTCTGTGGCTGGTGACAACACACTGATGATCGTCATTGACGATGTGGCGAACACACCGAAATTTTTAAAAGAATTTAACGAAATGCTTGGATAAGAGGTAGGAACACACATGCTTTCTCACATCAGTATCAAAAACTTTGCAATCATTGAAAACGTAGACATTGATTTTCACGAAGGATTGAACATCATTACCGGTGAAACAGGCGCAGGTAAATCCATTGTCATCGAAGCTGTCAGCTTGGCTCTGGGAAGCCGGGCAGACACTGCTTTCGTCCGTTCTGGCACAGATAAGGCCATCGTGCAGCTGGCTGGAACCCACAAGGGAGAAGAATACGTCATTACCCGGGAGGTTTCCGCTGCTGGGAAAAATTTATGCAAAATCAATGGCGAAATCGTCACCCTGAACCATCTGAACATGCTCTGCAAGAAACTAGCTGACATCCATGGGCAGTATGATCACCAGTCCCTGCTCAATCCGGATTATCACATCAAGCTCATTGACATGTATAAAAAAGACCTGATCTTCCCTGCGAAACAGAAAGTGACCGCTATTTTTTCGCAGTATCGGGACATTTCCTCCAAACTGAAACGCCTGATAGCAGATGCCGCGGAAAATCAGAGACAGCGAGACTTCATGGCCTTTGAGCTGGATGAGATCCAGAAAGCCCAGCTAGTGCCTGGCGAGGATGAGACATTGGAGGAAGAAATCTCCCTCCTGCAAAACAGTGAACACATCTACGAAAATCTGGCCGGTGCCTACGAGTTGACCCGAGGCGATGAATTCGCTGCCCTTGATGGCGTAAAAAAAGCGCTGGACATGATCGAAAACATCAGTGAATATTCCAAGGAGCTGACCGATGTTTATCAACAAATGTCCGATTCTTATTATATCCTAGAGGAACTATCCAGCCAGATCCGAGACATACGGGATCGCACGGTCTTTTCGCCAGAAGACCTGAACCGCTCCATTTCCCGCATGGAACTGCTCAATGGCCTAAAGCGGAAGCATAACGCTTCTCTAGAGGATATCATCGCCTATGGCCAGGAGCTGGAAGAAAAGCTGGATCAAGTGGAAAACCTGGACACCATGAAGGCTGACCTGACTGCTCTTCAGAAAAAATGCGAAACAGACTTGAAAGCCGCCTGTGAAGAGCTTTCTGCGTTGCGAAAAGAAGCGGCAAAGGAGCTGGAGGAAAAGATCTTGGCGGAACTTGGTGAACTGAACTTTAAAGACGCACAGCTATCCATATCCTTCAAGGAAACCCCTGAATTCACGGAAAACGGCACAGATATCGTGGAATTCATGATTAGCACCAATAAAGGGGAAAAACGGAAGCCTCTTTCTAAAATCGCGTCTGGCGGAGAAATGTCCAGAATCATGCTGGCTTTCAAGAAGATCGTTGGAGATTACGATGAGATCCCGACTATGATTTTCGATGAGATCGACGCGGGGATCAGCGGCATCACAGCTAGCATCGTGGGGAAAAAGTTGAAACAAATCGCAGAGAATCACCAGATCATCTGCATCACGCACCTGCCGCAGATCGCGGCCTTTGGCCGCCACAACTATAAAATTGCCAAAGAATCCGATGACAGCAGCACTTTCACCACAGTCATCCAGCTGCGGCAAGATGAAAAGATACAGGAAATCGCCCGACTCCTTGGGGGACTCAATATTACGGACACCACCTTGGAGTCAGCAAAAGAGCTGATCGAAGCATCGAAGTGACCGCTTTCATCAGTAAATTTTATTGATATTCTGGAAATATGGCAAATGATATTTCCTAGTTATACGGAAAAAAGCGAGGTTCATCCTCGCTCTTTTCCTGTCTTTATTGCCACTCTCAAAATGTCGTGTTTAAAATTCAATTATGCTTCTACAGCAGCCTCTTCTTCCGCTTCCTCCACTGGTTCTTCAGCAACAGGCGCAGCTTCCAACGGTTCATCGGATTCATCCAATGTTTCCTTGATGCTCAAGCTGATTCTTCTTCTTTCCTGGTCGATCTCCAAGATCTTCGCAGAAACTTCCTGTCCAACAGTCAGTTCATCCGCGATGTTTCCAACCCGCTTGTGAGCGACTTCGGAAATATGTACCAATCCGTCCAATCCTGGTTCCAGTTCTACAAAAGCACCATATTCTTTGATCTGGACCACTTTGCCGCTGACAACTTGTCCAACCTGATATTTTTCGTTGATCACGCTCCAAGGTTCAGGCTGGTTCTGCTTCAGTCCCAGAGAAATCTTTCCCTTTTCAGCGTTCATGGACAGGACTTTCACACGGATCTTATCTCCGATGCTCAGGACTTCCTGTGGGTGCTTTAATTTTCCCCAAGAAATTTCAGAGATGTGCAGCAGTCCGTCGATGCCACCGATGTCTACGAAAGCGCCGTAGTCCGTGAAACGCATTACCGTGCCCTCTACCACATCGTCTACGCTAAGGCCTTCCCAGATTTCCGCGATCCTCTTGTTCTTTTCTTCATTCAGATGCATTTTATGAGAAAAAACGGCCTTCCCTCTCCTCTGATCAACTCTGGAAACCTTGACAGGAAGCGTTTGTCCCACAAATTCTTCCGCATTTTCCACGTATCTGTCGGAAAGCTGTGACAGCGGAATGAAGCCGGAGACTTCTTTATAAGCCGCGATCACTCCTCCGTTAACAGGTCTAACTACTTTAATTTCAATATCTGATTTATCTTCAAGCGCCTGGTTGATCTCATCCCAGTGTTCGCTAACTTCCAGCTTTTTCTTGGACAGCAGTATGCTGCCATCGCCGTCATCTGTCTTTACAACTTTGGCCTGAATTTCATCGCCTTCTTGATATAAGTCAGTTAACTTCTGATCTCCTTCCACCGTAATTTCGTCAGATGGAATGATTCCATCTTTTTTGCAGCCGAGATTGACGATAATTTCTTTGTCCGTGACCTGGTGCACTTTTCCAGTCACGATTTCTCCACCGCGGGGCAGCCTTAAGGATTTTTCGATTTCATCCATTAAAGCATCCATTGAATTCATTTCATTGTTTTCAAGTGTGATTTCACTCATGTTGGCAATAACCTCCTTAATTAAGCATTCAGGCGTCGAAGCGCCTGCCGCTATTCCTATTCTATTACATTTTTCAACTTCTTTCAATGGTAAATCCTCTATATTTTCAATAAAATGAGTATTTACGCAATATTTTTTTGAAATATCATATAATTTTTTTGTGTTCGAGCTTTTAGAATCACCAAGCACCAGCATGAGATCCGCTTTTTTGGCAGTTTCCATGCAGCTGTTTTGCCGGTTCTCCGTGGCATTGCAGATGGTGTTGCTTACGGAAAACGTTTTCCCCTGCTCTTCAAAGACTGCCAGCGTTTCTTCAAAAAGCTGTTTTCGGATGGTTGTCTGCGCCACTACGAACAGATCGTCTTCTCTGACTGTCTCTGCTTCTCGTCTGGAATTCACGATAATGGCGGAATCTCCGCACCAGCCGTTGGTGCCCCTGACCTCGGGATGGTTTCTATCGCCTACAATGACTACGTTTTGTCCTTTTTCTCGAGCAGCCCTCACCAAGTCATGGATCTTTGCCACAAAGGGACAGGTCGCGTCAATCAGCTTCAACCCCCGCTGTTCCGCGATCTCGTAAAACCGTTTGCTTTCCCCATGGGAGCGCACGATCACAGTGGCTCCGGCTTCTACGTCTTCCGGCGAGTCGATCACCTGCACCCCTTTTTTCTCCATTCGATCTGTCACCAGTTTGTTATGGATCAGCGGACCGCAGGAATAAATGGTGCCTTCGCTTTGTTCCGCGGCCTGCTCTGCTTTTTCTATGGCCTGCTTGACACCAAAACAAAATCCCGAATGTTCAGCCCTTATGATTTCTTTCATCGATCCTTTTCAGCTCCTCCAAATATTTTTTAAAGGAAGATTCACTCCCGTTTTCTGTTGGCTGGTAATAGCTTGTCCCTTCTCGATACAAATTGTCCGGTAAATACTGCTGCGTCACATAGCCGCCAAAGGCATGAGGGTACTTGTAGCCAATGCCGTGTCCCCGATCCTCCGCGCCTTTGTAATGGGAATCCTTTAAATGCAGCGGCACATCATCGATCTTTCTGGTTTTCAAATCAGCCAGCGCCCTATCCAGCGCTGCGCAGGAAGCATTGGATTTCGGACAGGAAGCCATGAGCACCACTGCCTGAGCCAGATTGATCTGCGCTTCTGGCAGGCCCACCATGAGCGCTGCCTGCACACACGCTGTCACAATAGTGATGGCACTGGGATAAGCCATGCCCACATCTTCACTGGCCATGACCAGGAGCCGCCTTCCAATCATCTGGATATCGCCGCCGCCCTCAAGGAGCCTGGCCAAATAATGGACCGCTGCGTCTGGATCGCTTCCCCTGACGGATTTTTGCAGCGCGGAAAGCAGGTTATACTTGTCCTCTCCCCGATCATAAAACGTGGTCTGGCGCTGCATGGCTTCGCCCACGATTTTTTGATCCAGTGTTCTTCCTTCGCTCAAGTTGTCCACAATGAACCCCAGAGTATCCAGTGCTACTCTCGCGTCTCCACTGCTCATTTCAGCCAAAACGCGCAACGCTTCTCGGTCATAAGGCACATGCAGGCCGCCAAAGCCTTTCACCTTGTCGGTCAGCGTCCGCTCCAGCAGTCCCAGCAATTCTTCTGTGGTCAGCCTGTGAAACTCATAGATGTTCCGCACTCTGCTGATCACTGCGTTATTAACTGCGAAATATGGATTTTCCGTGGTGCTGCCAATAAAGCGGATGACCCCCTCTTCCAAGGCTTTCAGCAGGGAATCCTGCTGCAGTTTGTTCCACCGGTGGAACTCATCCACATACACATATGTGGTTTCTTTCTGAAGGCCGAAAAATCGAGTCTTTGCGTTTTCAATAATGGTCTTCAGTTCCTTGGTCCCAGTGGTGGAAGCATTGATTTCAATGAAATCCGCATCCATTTCCTTGGCAACGATCCGGGCAAGAGTGGTTTTGCCTGTTCCCGAAGGCCCGAAGAAAATAGCAGAGTCAAATGTCTTGTTTTTAATCGCATTGTATAAAAGGGAACCCTTGTACATAAAATGGGACTGCCCTGTGAATTCGTCCAGATGATCTGGCCGCATTCTGGTCGATAAAGGTATCATCTTAATTTCTCCAAATTATTTTTCTATTGTGGCTACGAAAGCGCCCACTGCTTCGTCCATTTTTCCCAGCTCTGCCTTTGCTTCATCTTTTGTGGCAAACAACTGCCCGATGACCTTGTATGCTCCATCTTTTTTCAAAACTTTGGCCTTGATGCCTGATTCCTTTAGTTGCTCGATACTTTTTTCAGCAGCGGCTTTTGAGGAATAACTGCCAAACTGGAGCGCGTATCCTGCCACTTGTTTCACATCCGCTTGATCTTCGATCACAGTAGCGGGCACAGCTGTCGTCTCCGTTGCTGGCGGAACTGTGGCCGGCGCAGTGGTGACCGCTTGAACAGTGGCCGCCTGGGTACTGGCTGATGTTTCACCAGTCGATGGCTGCGTTTTGCTTTCTTCCATGGTTTCGCTTTGTTTCAAGATGCTGAGGCCCGCTGGCTCGTACCCCAATATAGGATACACCACATATTTCGCTGTCAGATACCCTGCGCAGACAGATAAACATATTATAACAAGAATGGGCACAAAATTCATCTCTATTTTTTGCCCTCTGTAAACTGGAGGCCGTCTTCTGAAATTTCTCCTTTGGTTCATTTTATTTCCCCTCTTCTTTGTAATGCTTTGTACATAGTATTAATCGAGTGGGACAAATAGACCAAAGGATTTTATGATCAGAAGAAAAGCAAGTCCTCTTTGCAAAAATGCTTGGAACGGACTTGCTTTTTTCTATCATGTTTTGGCAGGGAACGCAAAGACCTTTAAGCTTCACCCTCTATGCTCGGCTCTGTCATGCTTCCAATGCGGATGGACCGGCCTTTTGCTTATGATCTAAGAATTCCCCTTGTTTCCTTCATTTTCCACCTTTTTGCCGATGAATATCAGAATCAGCCCAATGATAATGGCCGCCAGGCCGCCCCATTTGAGGACTTCCAGCGCCTGCGGTATGCAATTGGAGAACATGTCGTAATCATCTGGTCCCCATTCACCGTAATCAATCTCATACCAACGCAGCCAGAACTGTCCAAAGAAAGCAAAGACACCTGCGATTGTCACATAAACGCCCAGCCTGATCACATCGCCAAAAGCCAGCTTCGTCTTTTTATTCAATGGATACTTGACCGGATCGTTCTTTGCCATGCCACCGTAAAGCCGCTTGAAGATAATATAAGCGATTGGACCGGTACTAATGGCGATCAGCCCCATGCACAGATAATCCGTCCCATTCACAAACAATGCCACAATCGCAATCACGATTGGGAAGCCTGCGTAAAACACAAGACCGGCTTTTCCTCCTGGCATCACATAGAGCCCTTTGGCCTTTCTTTCTTCTATAGGAAGGTCCTTACGCAGTTTAATGACTGCCAGCGGCAAAATGATATACAGCGCCAGCATGAACACGACTTCTGCGCTTACCAACGTAGTAAAGTCAGACTGTGCTAAAATCAAGGTAACGATTGCCAGAGACAGGATGCCCACATATGGCACGCCTCTCTTTTTGCTTACTTTTACCAGGAACTTCGGGCAAAGATTGTCATCTGCCAGTACAAAGAACCCTCTGGAGCCTGATGCGAGATAAGTATTAAAAATCGCACACTGAGAAACAATGGCGATCACGAGGAAAACATATCCCCACGCCTGGCCCAAGTTCGCTGTCAGAACAGTGGCGTATCCCATGCTTTCTCCTGTGAATCCTCCATCTGTGGCCCAGTTTTCCCAGCTTCCTTCTGGCAGGGACGCAAGACCGCCCAGAGTAGGCAATACATATGTAAGCGCTACCAATGGCATAGCGATCATTAATCCTTTTGGAATGACTTGTGGGTTTTTCACTTCGCCAGCCATGTTGGAAATACATTCATATCCGCAGTACATCCATACGCAGATGCAGATCCCTCCGCCAATGCCATCGATCAAAGAGTAATCCTCTGGCATAAACGGCTCAACGGGATTGGTGTTCCAGTTGAGGATTCCCACAATGGCCACCAGCGCGAATGCCAGGACGATCAAAACAGACAAAATCGTACTGACCATTCCAACTTCTTTTAATCCCATCAGATTGATGATAGTAAATATTAAAATCATTCCGATTTTCAGCGCGTGGATCGCGACCTCTGACATTGGGATCATTTGACTCACATAACCTGCTACCAGCGCGACATACACACCGTTTGTGATATAGGTGGAAACCGTTCCCCACCATCCTGCCTGAAAGCCCCAAAATTCACCAAAGGCTTCCTTTACCCAAACGTACACGCCGCCTTCCGATGGTAGGACAGAACCCATTTCAGCAACTAGATTACTGATGGGATAAGCCCATATGATCGGAAAGATGATTAACAGAGCAAGGGTCATCCCCGGCCCTGCTTCTGGTATCATTTCTTCGATACCAAACGCTCCTGCCGCAACCAGACAGTACAGCATGAACACAATGCCTGATACTTTGATATCATGCTTTTTCAACCCTGCCACACCATGTGTTTGCGTTTGATTCTGACTCATATCAGCACCTCCTTGAAAAACTAGCCACAAAACCCGCAGGTTCCATAGCCTTCACATAACGTATCGATGTCTGTGCCCGCGCATAACCCATCGATATAAAAAGCTGAAACCGCAGAATCAAAGCACTTGGTCCCGCAGGCCTTTTGCAGAAAACGGCTTGACTCAGCAGCTCTTTTTCAAAACTCTGAAAACATGGCACAAGCACACGATCAAGATGAAAAAAGAGAAACATGCGACCACCTAAAAACGGCGATGCATATTCCTCTGTCCCTTTGCCAGTTGGTTATCTCCTCGTAGGCGCCACGCTCAAGTGGTCTCTCCAAAGTTTCGTCTGACGACCTTCCTTTTGCCTGTCAGTTTCCACAGAACAACTGCTATTGCTCTGCCTTGCTTCTTCGGCCCCCTGATCGAAACGGGTGTCTAGGGTCATCTTCATCCGAAATATTCACTTTCAGCTGTTGCTATAGTTTAACATTTATTTTCAGAACATTCAACCGTTTTTAACAATTTTCACTCAATTTTCACTCAAAATTTTTCTGTTTTTAAGGTGCTTTCAGCGATTTTTCTTTTTAATTCGCTGATCAAATGGATGATATCTTTAATATAGTAATTGTTTTCTTTGATCTGCTTTTTGACTTTTTCCAGGTATTCCTGCTTGTTCCCTGGCAGTTGCTGCCCCACTTCTCCGATAAACGTCACCATGTTTTCCTGCAGGTTCATCCGGTTCTGCGGCATGGGCACGTAAGCGATCCGAACCTGCTTTGTCTTTCTATGGTAAAAAATCGTATCTAATGTGAGCATGATTCTGCTTGGCGTAATGAGATACTCTCCTGCTTTGCTCACTAGCAGGAAGGTCTTTTCCAAAATCTCCAGTGCCTGCCTGATGTCTTTCAAACTGCATTGCCGCAGTGCCGTGTATCCACTGCAATTGTACGACACTAGCTCGCCATCTTCACAGCTGACGAATCCCATGGGCATGAATAGTTCACACAGCCCAGATGAAAGAACGATTTTTTCAAATTCCTTCACGCTTCCCTCTTTTAGCCGTAATCTAAAATTGTTGTTTTGAATCTCCATTTTTATCCCCCTCCGCATTTGCTGCATGCCTGATAACCTTTTGCTTCTGCGTCTTCTTTTTCCATCTCTATCGTATATTTTTCGATCATGCTGCAGGTCTTTTTGTGATATGCCCTGCCCGCATCTGGAAAGCAGTAGACATAAACTCCCATGGGCAGATCTTCAGATTGACAAAGCTCGCAGCCCTTGTACTGGCTTTTGAGCCTTCTTGTCAGCACCAGTTGCCTGGCATGGGCTTTTACATACCTGCAGGTTTCGCTGTGGAACCGTTTTCCCCAAGAAGGAAACACCCAGACCAGTTTTCCATCTCCATTTTTCTCCATTTCATCAAACCCCATGGGCTCTCCCTGGCTTCGCTTTCCTATGAACCCTCTGCACCTGACTCTGCTCTCCATTTCAAACTCATGGCCCATGTCAAAGGGCAGGGAAAGTCTGACTCTATACTGACACCCTGTGGCAATCAAACCTTCTCGATTCCCATCCTCATACAAATACCGTAAGCCTGTAGCCTTGATCTGATCCATGTTTTTATTTTCCTGCTCCAAACGCTGCTCCAGCTTTCCGCGAAAGAACGGAGCCGTCTTGACGCCATAAGCTTGGGCTGCTAAATGTTCGGTTTCATCTAATAAGGCAAAGGCCACATGGTCCGCTGTGCTGTAAAGTTTGATGCAATATCCCAGTGTTAGCACTCCTATGATGAAGATTGGCAGAAAGATCGCTGCCTCAAGTGTGAAATATCCCTTTTTAGTATTTGAAATCATAATCTCTCTCCCTGCCATTCACCTTTGCTTTCATCTGAAACCCTCCATTGTGAGTCTTAATCAAAAAATCCCTCGCATACGTTCCCTTCATGTTAATCTGAATCAAGTCCATCACCCTAGCTAACTTGATGGTTTCATTTTGAAAGTGAAGAAACACCATCAGATAATCTTCATAACGCAGTCCTTTGTCGCTCCCTGTGTCAATGCATCCATGATCCAAATCCTTTAAAACCGCCTCCAGATCCGTGGCCCAAGTGACCTTGCCCTTGAAAAGCGCCACAGGCCTGCCTTTTTCCAGAAGCCTGGCATCGTTTTCCGCTTCTGCCAAGGACCAAGTCCCTATGATGGCTGCCTGCGTTAAAACCGCGGCCGGTCCTGGCGTAAGGGCTTCTGCGGCAGCCAGGGTTTTTGTTCGTTTTTCCCCGTCCAGATAAAGATGCGCCGCATTGAGCCCACTGCGAAAGAGAAGGAGCCCCTTCCGCACCTGCCTGTAGTTTTCTTTGTTGCTATAATCCCCTTCCAGTATGTATTCCACCTCATTGCTGAAAAAGGTATCATAGGGAACCTCTCTCCCCTGTGCGTTTTTAAAATTTTCCAAGATATACCGATTCACCAGATACGCATCCTTTGTCTTGTCAAAGATCGCCTCTAGATCGTTCAGCTGTGATTTTATTTGTTCAACCCACGCTGCGAAGTCAGGACTATTGCCGCTTAAGGGAAAGGATGGCAGCGACCTGATGATTTTTTTGTTTCTCAGCGTCCGATCTCGTTCTTTCCTTTCTTCCTTCACTTCACGGTCTTCCTCTCTTTTTTTCCTGCCAAGCACATGATCGAGGACATGATTTCGCAAGGCGAATCTCATATGCGCCAGGATCTGTTCTTTCAACACTGTCCCGTTCCCTAATTGCTGGGTGCCAAAGTCCACCTGGAGCTCCTTTAGCCTGGCCCGATCACTGGGGTCAAGCGCATAGTCCGTGTCCTCTGTCACGATCCGCGCCACTTCTTGGCCAGTGCGTTCAAAGGCGAACAGACCATACCGCTCTTTTAGTTCCAGATCGAATTCAGACAGCACGGATTTTCCTGCTAAATGGAGAAGCCCATCGCAATAACTGGTAAGCGCTGCGGTCTTGGCCGCATAAGCGAAGGCTGCGGTCAGCATCACCATGGCTGCCAGGATGAACAGGAGAAAGATGGATGTACTGCCCTTTTTATTCATGCTCATCTTCCCGATCCTTTCTCATTACCAAGTCCACGGTCCTCACAAAATCAGCTTCATGATCCACATACTTTTTTGCGGACAATGGTTTCTCCAGCTTTTTCAAAAGCCCTCTTTCCATGAAGGTCTTATTTCCCAGGCAATAGACTTCTGTTGCCTTTTTGTAAATGGGAAACACTGGCTCTGCGCTAGGCTCGCATTTCACTGTTTTCGATATGCGCCCGCTTTCTGCTCGTAAGGCCATGTGCATATTCGCTCTGGTCTCTGCCAGCTGGTAAAAAAACACCAGCATATGGATGAGCGCTGCTACTGTCAAAATCACCAGCGGGAAAACCAGCGCCGCTTCCACCATGGTCGCGCCCCGTTTATTCATGTCAAAACCCTGTGTTCAGACTTTCAAATGTTTTATTGACAAAGGCGGTGATTTCGTTTTTAAAAATCAACCCCAGGATGATGGCAATAGCCACAAGGATCGCGACCTGCACCATCTCCATGCCCTTTTTGTTGTTTTGTATCAACCTTTTTTTCTTCATCTCTCATTTCCTCCTTACAATTTCATCATGGCCGGCGCTATGGTGATCAAGATCAAAACCAAGAGAAGAATCACCAGGGGCATGGTCATCTTTGTTTCTGCCAGCCTGCCCTTTTCCTCTGCGTTCTGCTTTCGTGAAAACCACAGCATCTCGTTTTCTTTTTTCAATTTGTTCGATAGATCCGCGCCTTTGCTGATATTGTCGCTGATCATGTTGGTGATCCGCATCAGCTCTTTCACGCCGCTTCGTTTGGCAAAAGTCCGCAGTTCTTCATGAAGCGAGCCATTGGCCTCCTGGACAGATCTGCTGATCTGTTCCATTTGATCATAGAAATAACTTTGTTTTCTGCCGCTCTTTTGGTGGTCTTCCATGATCTTCATGAACGCAGTGTTCAGCACGCTCCCCGCATTGAGCAGCAGCACGATCTTGTTGATGAACTCCGGCAATTCCTGAATAATAGACTCTCTAGCTTGCCGCTCTGCCCTTTCCACCCTGTAAAACCGTGTTTTGTACAATAGCATCCCTGCTGCCAGAGCAGCTGCGCCATACAACACCAGATTGGATTCCTCCGCCTTTTTCCAGGTCAGGGTTTGGCCTTTACCTAGTTCATTTGGGAGAGAGATCCTCTCTGCGGATGTGTCTGCGTTCATTTTAGAAATCAGTCCCCTCAGCTGTGTTTCTATGGCGTCTTCCTCCCTTTCCTCAGGAAAGATCTGCTCCTGTTCCTGCTGACTACTTCCCTTGGGCTGTATGGTAATGTAGTACTCCTTTGTGAGAATCCCGTCTTTTGTGCCTACTTCCACTTCTGTCTGAAAGGAAAACGCGCCTTGCTCCTGCGAAGGGCGGGTGATCTGTGTGATCTCGCCATTTCCATCAATGTTCAGCCCATCGCATCCCCCTGCGTCTGCCAAAAGGCTGATGGATATCATCACCAGCAGCGTGCCTGCCGCTAAAGCGCATTTCATCAAAAATCCGTTCTTGTCTTTCTCTGCCTGCTCTTGGCAATCTTTACCGCCGTAAAGCCTGCGGTATCGCTGGTTCAGCGTCTTATGAAATTCTTTGATTCCTTTTCTATTGTTGTCACGCATTGATGTTCGTCAGCCTTTCCATCATGTAGAAAGCGGCGGCGATGCCTGCCAGCGCCATTGTCATGATCAGCCTCCCCGCCGCAGTTGTATATAGAGGCATTAAGTAATCGGGAGAAAACACATTTAGAAACAGGACCACGATCAAGGGTATGGCGCTGATGATCTTGCCCTCGAACTTTTTCTGCGCAGTCAGAGTTTTGATCTCCCTGTCAATATTCATTTTATCCACAAGAATATCTGTTGTGTTTTTCAGCACTTTTTCCAGATCGCCACCCATTGTTCTGCATGTCATATAGACCTGGACAAAATTGTTGATGTCTTCACAGCCGCTCCGCTCTGCGAAATCAAGAAGAAGACGGATATCACTTTCTCTGTTTTCCGATATGCCTTTGACCATATGCTTCAATTCCACTACCATAGGCGCCTCCTCACCGTACATGACTCTGAGATGCTCCATCCCATCTTCCAGGGCTTCGGAGATCCGCAGGTTTGCCGCGATGGACGCAGATAGGGAATACAGCAGGTCTTTGAATTGTGTTGTAAGTAAAGCACGTCTCCTCTCACCCAGAAGCCAGCTATATTTCCGAAGAAACAAATATGGAAGCATGCCTCCTGCCATGGAAAAAACGATGCTGTGATAAAACAGGTAGAGCACTGTGAACACACCTACGTACCCTGCGACTAAAAAGCTGACCTTTTCTTTTGTGGACAATTCATATTGCCTGTAATCTGTTTTCATGCGATGATCCCCCGTAATTCTAATTTTTCTTTGTGAACCAGGCCTTTGCCGCAGGGCATCAGTCCATGGTTCGGCTTATAGCGAAAGAGCAGATTCGTCTCAATCTCTCCCTGGTTGAGTCCTTGGATCTCCGCGATCTCCAAAACCTTGCGACTCCCATCGGAAAGCCTGCCCAAGTGTATGATCACATCGATTCCCTCTGCGATTTGAGAGCGAATGGCATCCACTGGAAAATCCGCTGCCTGCAGAAACATGGATTCCAATCTTCGCAGCATCCCGGAAATCGAGTTGCCGTGTCCAGAGGACATGCTCCCGTCATGCCCTGTGTTCATCCCCTGGATCATGTCCATCACCTCCTTTCCTCGTACTTCTCCCACGATGATCCGGTCAGGCCGCATCCGCAGACTGGTTTTGATCAGATCTTCCATTGTGATCTCCCCTTTTTTCTGCACATTAGCCTGCTTGCATTCCAAGCGAACCAAATTTTCAATGTGGCGAATCTGCAGCTCTGCCGAATCTTCGATGAGGATCACCCTCTCTGAGGGTGGTATGAAATTGGACAGGACGTTCAGAAATGTGGTTTTTCCTGAAGACGTGCCTCCGCTGACAAAACAGTTATATCCAGCCTTCACCAGCTTTTCCAGAAAATCCGCTGCTTCCTGCGTGATGCTGCCTGTGCGGATCAAATCCGGCATTTCAATGGCCTGCTGCGGAAATTTTCTGATCGTGAGGATGGGGCCGTTCAGCGCGATGTTCTTGTAGACCGCGTTAACCCTGGAGCCATCTGGCAGCCTCGCGTCCACAATGGGGTTCAGCTCGTTGATCTCCCGATGCGCGCCAGCCGCCAGGCGGCGGATCAGTTCCTCAAGCTCTTCCACTGTGTCAAATTTCAGATCCACCCGTTCCAGCCGCCCTCCAATCTCAACGAAAATATCATCTATCCCGTTGACCATGATCTCTGAGACCCGTTCGTCTTCTAGGTAAGGCTGCAGGATATCCAGATCCCGTCTCAGCGAATAAAAGACTCGGCGTATCAGCTTTTGGCTTTCTTTATGGGAAAGCATGGCCATCTTCTTGTCCCGCAGGACAATGTCTTCTATAATGGCAAGGGCCGCTTCGTCTGTCAGCTCTTCCTCTCTGAAGGTAAGAGCGTTTCTGATCTCTTTGATCACTTGCTGTGTGTCTACTTGAAAATTATACATAGAATTTTAACCCATTTCTTACTTTATCTTCCTGATAATTATATTATAAAAGGCTTGTAAATATTTTACAAGCCTTTTCGTTCGACAAATTCCGACAAAGGATCGAACCCTTGTTTATTCTTCCTCATCCAGGAAATCCGCTTTTAGCAGATTATTGGCCATCTTCTGGCTGCCGATGACCCAGAGCAGATCCCCTTGCTCAATGACCATATTGATATCTGGATTCACAATTGGCAGCTTGCCCCGCTCAATCCCGATGATATGGCCTTTGTACTTGGCCCGAAATCCTGAGTTTTTGATGGATTTTCGGATCAAGCTGGAATCCGGTTCCACCTGGATCGGGCAGCAGATGATCTGCTTCTCTGGTTCAATCTCGTGGAAGATCTGGCCATAGATGTACTCCCTAAGCGTCACCATCGGTTCTTCTGGCTCCTGAATGTGCTCTGCCTTTTCCAGCATCAGGACGCAGGCCTCGATTTCATTTTTCGTGCCAATGGCATGCACGATGTCGCCTTTCATGACCCGATAGGCGCCATTTGGCATATTGACGTGCTTTCCATCTCGGATCACCTTGATGATGGTCACATGAAAGAACCTGCTCTGGCAGAATTGGATGATCGTGTTTTCTTTCAGTGTTTCTGTGACTTTAAATTCCACCACATAAAAGGCTTCATCCAGCCAATGGTATTCCCCCTTGATGCTCCGCTCCTTCTTCTGCCGCTCTAATGTGGTTTCATAAAAGTTCTCAATGAAACGCATTTCCATTTTCAGTGTCTTACCTTTGATATAATCGGAGCGGACGATGAAAATAATGGCCGCCAAGGTGAAGATCACCAGCAGAATATAAGGAAGCCCCAGCAATCGGCGCAGGGCCATGACCATGAACCCACAGGAAATCAAGATCCGGATCCCTGTCAAAGTGAGCAGCGGCATTCTGTTGGCCTGGCTTTTCAGCCACAATTTTGTATACAAAACGCTCTGTGTCGAACACATGATATTAATGAGAGGCATCATGAACCCACAAGTGATGACAGCGGTCAGAATATCACCGACTAGTCCCGGCACATATTGCTGCGCAAAGGATTGCAGGAATCTGGTGCCTCCCAGGTACACCAGGAAAATCCCGCCGCCGCAGATTCCAGTTCGCATGAAGAACCTGATGATATACCGGCGCCAATCCCAATCTTTGTCCACGGTGCTCTGCTGTTCAGATGTGTGCCTGTTGAGAAATTTATACAACCTCGGTGAAAGATGCCCCTTTGTGAAACTGTAAACTTTCTCTGAATTCTTGATAAAGATCGGTGTGGTGAATGTGGTGATGACAGACACGCACACAACGATGGGATAGAGAAAATCGCTGATAACGCCTAAAGACATGCCCAGGGTGGCAACGATAAAGGAAAATTCCCCAATCTGCACCATGCTAAATCCCCCTCGGATGGCAATATGCAGGGATTGCCCGGAAAACAGGATCCCCAGGGTGGCAAAGGTCATCTGGCCCACGATGGTGACAATGGTGATGATCAAGATCGGCCCAATGTATTCCAGGAGCAAGTCTGGCTTGATCAGCATGCCCACAGACACGAAAAATACCGCGCCAAACAAATCCTTGATAGGATTCACCATGTTTTCAATTCGTTTTGCCTGCATGGTCCCAGCAAGGATGGAGCCTGCCAGGAAAGCGCCCAAAGCAGAAGAAAATCCGATAAGGTTCGCGATGACCACCATGCCCAAACACAGACCAATGGAGATAATGAGCAAAAGCTCGTCATTCACCAGCTTGTCGATTTTTTTCAAGAACGTGGGAATCAAATAGATCCCCAGCACCAGCCAGATCACAAGACACAGTATCAACATGCCGATCTTGCTGAACACATCTAACCCTGACGTGGTTTGACTGACCGCCACAGTGGAAAGAATGATCATCATGAAGATGCCGCCGATATCTTCTATGACCAGTGTTCCCAATACCAGCTGCGCGAATTTTTCTTTTTTTAATTTGTATTCTTCATAAGCCTTTAAAATGATCATGGTCGAAGACATGGAAAGCATTCCTCCCAGGAACACGCTGTCCATTTTAGACCAGCCGATGATCTGCCCTGCCGCATAACCGATAATGATCATGGCCAGCATCACGGTCATGGCTGTGATAAAAGCGCTGCCGCCCACAGTGGCGATTTTCTTAAAGCTGAACTCCAATCCCAGGCCAAACATGAGAAAGACAATGCCAATGTTGGCCCAAACATGAATATCCTCCACATCCACTACGGTCGGAAGATAACTAAAGTTAGGACTGATCAAAAAACCGGCAATGATATATGCCAGAACCACCGGCTGTTTGATCTTTTTGAAAATCAAAGTAACGATCCCTGCCACTACCAGGATCAATGCTAAGTCGCTGATCAAGAAATCAAGTTGTTCCATATACTGCCCTACCTTTCAAATGTCACATAGAAAATCGTCCCTTCCCCAACTTTGCTTTCTACTTTTAATTCAGCGTTAAATAATGCCGCGATATGCTTTACGATGGAAAGCCCCAGCCCTGTGCCGCCAGCTTTGGCTGCCCTGGATTTGTCCACTCGGTAAAAACGTTCAAACAATCGGTCCAAATGCTCTTCCGCGATGCCGATGCCTTCATCCCTGACACTCACTTGGATCTGATTGTCTTCTGTCTTTGCCTGGATCCAGACTTTCCCTCCCGCATCTGAATATTTCACAGCGTTTTCAATAAGATTGACCATCATCTGCCGAAAACGGTCAGGGCTGCCAAACATGGCCGCCTGCTGATCAAGGTCAGTGATCAATTCCACGTCTTTGCTCTCTGCGATGGGTTCCAGTGCCTGAACGGTCTTTACAATGGCTTCCTTCACGTTAAACTCTCTTGCGTCTGCTGATTCTTTCCTGTTTTCAATGTCAGACAGCACCAGCAGATCTTCGATCAGTCGTTTTAGCCGAGAAGTTTCGATTGCGATAATGTCGATGAACCTTGTTCTGATTTCAGGATCTTCCGCAGCGCCCTGCTGCAGGGTTTCGATAAAACCGGAAATGGAAGTAAGCGGAGTCTTCAGTTCATGGCTCACATTCGCCACGAATTCCTTCCTGATCGACTCTGCTTTTTTGCTTTCTTCTGCTGCCTTCTCCAATTCTGCCTGAGCCTTGATAATGGGTTTCACCATGCTGATGTAAATATGAAAGCCAAGTAGCATGGTCCCTGCCCCATAAATAACGGCAAAGATCCATACTCTATTGCCGCCAAAAAATCCAGCAGCTTCCCCAGGCTCTGTCCATGAGTCAACAAACAGCTTGTAACCGAGATAAAGACATAAAAGATTAAAAACAACGGTTTCCACGGCAGCTATGATAAATTTGTTTTTCATTTTATTTTGTATCCTTTGCCCCTGATGGTTTGAATGTACGCTTCTTCATCTCCATCTTGCCCCAGTTTTTTTCTCAGGTGCCGGATATGTACATCTACCGTTCGGGTCTCCCCCGCGTACTCGATGCCCCATACTTTATCCAGCAATTGATCCCGAGTCAAAACATGACCTCTATTTTCCGCCAAATAAGCAAGGAGCTCAAACTCTTTCAGGGTCAGTGCCACAAGCCGTTCACCGACTTTGACCTGATGCCGCTCAATGTTGATTTCCAGATCATCGATCCTTAACACATGTTCATCTGGATGGAGAGTCTCGTGAGTATTGTCGTAACGCCTCAACACGGCTTTGATCCTGGCCATCAGTTCTCTGATACCAAAAGGTTTTGAGATATAATCATCCGCGCCAAGCTCCAGACCCAGGACTTTGTCAATTTCCTCGGTCTTGGCTGTCAGCATGATGATCGGGGTTTTGTTGCCTTCTTCTCTCAATTCCTTGCAGATATCATATCCATTTTTTCCTGGAAGCATAATGTCCAAAAGGATCAGGGCCGGCTTTTCTTTGTGTACCATGGAAACGCCCATGTACCCGTCTTCAGCCTCTATGCCCTCATATCCATTGGCTTTTAGATTGTATCGCACCAGCTCTCGGATATTCGGTTCATCCTCAATGATTAAAATTTTCTTCATGATCATCTACCATCCGCTTTTATTTTATCATAATTTTTTGTAAATTACAATTACTTCCCTGCTTCCAAATTTACGACAGTTTCACGCGATTATTCCATGACTCAGTTTTATGTTAAATCAGCTGCTGATCAGCGGACCAGAATCTGATGCCGGCTTTACTCCGCGGCCTCGCCTTCCATTTGGAAATTCACATTTTCCAGCACAGCGTTGGCAATATTGTCACAGCTGTCTCCAATTCGTTCAATATTATGGACTATATCCGTATAAATCACAGTGAATTCTGGAGAACAGGTCTTTTCGTAAATCCGCTTCATATGCTGCTTTCGCAAAAATGCTTCTGTATGATTCATCTCTTTTTCCTGCTCCTTGACATCTAGCGCCACCTTGTGATCCCCTGTTTCCAAAGCCGTGATGCTGTCGCGCACCATACGGCTGGCATGGTCAAAGCATTCGTAAATTTCCGCGCACGCTGAATCAGAAAATTCATATTTATTTTTGATTTTTTCCCGTGCAAAGACCGCGATGTTTTCACAATAATCCCCGATATGTTCGATATCCGCAGCAACGTGCATCAAGCCGGATACTTCAGCTGCCTGGTGCTCTGTGATGGTTTCAGCCAGGGAAATGGATGCCAGGTAACTGACCGTCTCTTGCTGCAGCTCGTTGACCACGTTTTCCATTTCCAAAACCTGCTGCACTTCGGTCATATCGTTTCCAAGAAAGGCTTTTTTGGCGGAAACGATCATGCCAGCGGCAAAGCCAGCCAGCCTGGACAACTCCTTTTTCGCTAAATGAATGGCCGCAAATGGCTGTTCCATCACATTCCGGTCCAAAAAGAGAGGCTCTGAAGGCAGTTTGTCCGTATCTTTGCCTGCTACTAGCTTTGTGACGATCTTAACCAACACACCGATGAACGGCAGCCACAGCAGAGTGCTGATAATGTTAAAGCACATGTGGGCGTTGGCGATCTGCCTGGCAATCACGTGGATCTCCGGCCCGCTAGGAGAAATAAGCTGTATAAACTTGCAATACCATGGAATGAACCAGATGAAGAGCAGCGTTCCGCTCAAGTTAAAGATCACATGAGCCGCTGCCGTCCGTTTGGCGTTCAGCGTGCCTCCAATCGAAGCCAGCAGCGCCGTGATGGTGGTTCCAATGTTACTGCCAAACAAAACAGGCAGAGCGCCTTGCAGACCGATGATGCTGCTGACCCCATCGGGACCTGCTGTCATGGCCAGGTTCTGCAGCACGGCGATGACTGCGGAGCTGCTCTGGATCACCACGGTCATGCCTGTCCCTAAAAGGACTCCCAAAACCGGTATATCCTGCACCTGCATCATCAGGTCCACGAAAACAGGCGAGCCTGCCAATGGCTTCATGGTTTCACCCATGATATTGATTCCTACAAAGAGCATGCCAAAGGCAAAGATCGTCTGACCGATATTCACGAGCTGTTCTTTCTTAAGGAAGAAATATAAAATGAAACCAATGACCACAAAGAGCCATGCGTAATCTCCGATCTCAAAAGCAATGAGCTGGGCCGTGATGGTGGTTCCGATATTGGCTCCTAAAATAATGCTGATGGCTTGAGGCAGCTTCATCAACCCCGCGCTGACGAACCCCAAAACCATGACCGTGGTCGCGCTGCTGCTTTGCAGCACTGCTGTACAGAGCGCGCCTGCTATCACCCCCAGGAACGGGTTCCTTGTGAGCAGGGCTAAAATTTTTTCCATCCGTTCTCCCGCGGTTTTCTGCAGACCATCGCTCATGAGGTTCATGCCGTAAATGAACAGAGCCAGTCCCCCCAGCAAAGTGGCGATCATTTGAAACATTTCCATGTTCATGTTATTTCTCCTTTTCTCGATCAATGCCCTTATTATAGCCTGATAGCAAGGCGTTGAAAAAGAAATGGCACGTTAACAGATTGTTAAGTTTATGTAAAGTTTCCTTCAGATCACCATATTTCCTAGCAAAAGATCCGCCAGCCCTTTAATTTGTTTCCCATATGCCCCATCAGAACGAATGACTTTCAGCCCGCCTTGCGTGGAAAAACTATCCGGCTCTTCTGGCAAGCGGCATATGACCCGCATCAGCCCCTGGCCGCCTATCTCGCTTTGCGCCTTTGCTCCGTCCTCTGGCTTTGGACTCTGGAACCGGTTGAGGATCTTGACGATTCGCTCTGTCAGCGATTCTCCTTTTAAAAAGGTCACATATTCTATGAATCGTTCTTCCCTGGACACGCTGGTTTCCTCATTTGCCACCATGCAAATATGATTCGCCATTTCATAGCAGCTCAGCACGTTTTTGTCCAAGCAAAATCCCAAATCCAGCACCAACACATCGTACCTGCCTGTGTCCATCACCGCACTGATGAAAATCCGCATTTCTTCAGGGCTGAGGCTTTTCAGAACATTTCGTCCAGGTGAAGGCAGGAACGCTTCCACTCCATGATCATCAAAGACCAGAAAACTTTCGATAAAAGGGATGCCTGTTCGACCATCCTGATTGAACAAATGATAAAGATACTCGCCAATGCTCTTTCCCTCTGGGAAATCTTCCATGTAATCCAAGGTGGACTCCAATTCTTCCAAACTCAGATACATGACTTTCTGATCGTGAAAACGGCTCAATTCCCGCGCCAAAGCCATGGCTGCGGCAGTGCATCCCGTTCCGCCTTCCATGGAGCCAAAAGCGATCAGCTTCATGTCCTGCTTTTTAATGGGCAGCGCCTTCCTTCCTGTAAGGTGACTATAAATGAACAGCAGATCCCCTGCCAGCTGCCTCACGTTTCCATATTTGTACAGTCTGAAATCCTGCTCTTCCTCGTTTTTTTCCACCATGGAAGGTTTTTCTACCAAAAAAATCACGTTCTGCTGCTGCTGGATCCCTGCGTCTGTCAGAACTAGATCAAATGCTTCCAGCCCAGTATGTACCGGTTCACTTTGATATAAAGTGACCGTAAAATTTTTGTAAACATCGATCAGGCCAAAGCCTAACGCCCTGCCGTACTCCCGATCCTTTGTGATGATTGCCAGTTTAATGTTTTCCATTCCAATCGCCCCCTATAAATTTTCCCATTTTTATTATAATAAGGCAATTGTTATTTTCTGTCAACCATTTTTTTCAATTTCACCGCGAAGTTTTTTTAATGCGTGGCTCAGCCCGCCCACTTCGTCGATCATGCCGATTTCCACTGCTTCATGACCAAAGAGAATAGTTCCTACATCGTTTGGCATATTATCTGTCCTGTTCATCAGGCTTATGATGGTGTTCCTGTCTGCCTTGGAATGCTTTTCAATGAAATCCACGACTCGCTCTTGAGTTTTCCGAAGATATTCAAAGGTGGTCTCCGCTGTGATCACCTGCCCGTTTGTGCGGATAGGATGAAGCGTCATGGTGGCTGTTTCTGCGATAAAAGAATAGTCTGTGGAAGTGGCCAGCGGAATGCCGATGCTGTGCCCGCCGCCAAGGACCAGCGACACCGTTGGTTTCGATAACGTGGAAATCATCTCCGAGAGCGCGAGCCCAGCCTCCACGTCACCTCCGACTGTGTTGAGGATGATCAAAAGACCTTTTAGCTTTGGATTTTCCTCAACCGCTACCAGCTGCGGGATCAAATGCTCGTACTTTGTGGTTTTGTTTTCAGCAGGAAGCACCATGTGCCCTTCTATGCTCCCAATGATATTGATATACTGCACATCGCTGTCAAAATCTGTGCCAGTCGTCAAAATTCCTAGCTCCGTGATAATGTCTTTTGTCTTCTCTTCTTCTGAAGGAAGGGCCTTTTCTTCCTTCTTTTCCTTGTCTTTACTCATAATCCGCTCCTTTTTTTAATAGTATTTGGTAATAGTATTTACCCATTAGGAGGTCATTATGCGACTGAGTGAAATTGGAAGCAAGGAAATCGTAGATCTAGCGAAAGGCAGCAGTCATGGGCAATTGTGGGACACAGAGCTGCTGTTTGAGAAAAAAGACGGAGCCATAAGAGCGGTTCTCATCCCCAGCTATCACAGTAAGGGACCCTTTAAACACGCTTCGGAGGAATGGATCAAGCTGCCCTGGAGCAATATTGTGAAAATCGGAGAGGACATGATCATTTTCAAGTCCGCGGAGCTTGATTGAGCGCTGATGCGAAAGGGACTATCGCTCGGCTGATCGGCCTTGAGCCATCAGCTTGGCGGCAGTCCCTGCGCATTTCTATCATTTGTTTCTTTCACTGAATTAGATGGCTGCTCCTTCTGCTATTGGAGTTCTTCATAATAGGAATAAGTGGCTTTTCCCTTTCGCTTGCTTTCATAAAGGGCAGCGTCTGCCTGCCTCAGGCTTTCGTCATAGGAAAAATGCTTGCCATTGACAAAAGTGATACCCACGCTGCAGCTAAAAGGCAGTCCATCTGGTTCATAAGACGGATCCCTCAAAGTTTCCAGCAAGTTTTCGATCCGCCGGCCAACGAGTTTCTTGCTGTCAATGCCCTTGAGGAACACCACGAACTCATCGCCGCCCAGACGCCCAATGATATCCCGCTTTCTAAAGGTGGACTCCAAAACTCTTGCCAAGCGTTTCAATACCGCGTCACCCTTCAAATGCCCATACTTGTCATTGACCGATTTGAAATCATCCAAATCCAACATCAGCAATGCGCCGCGAGGCGGTTTCGCGTCCAAGTTCTGTGTCACGTCCACGCTCTGCATGTAGCGGGTCACATGATAAGCAAAGAACTTTCGATTATAAAGATTCGTAAGGGGATCCCTGCTGGCAGCCACTGCCTGAGCCAGTTCCCGTTTCTTTTCAGAGTCAATGTCCTTGAGCAAGATCAAAGCGTACATGTTCTCCAAGACTTGTTCCTGGAACACATGGATCATCATCTCCACCCATCGCATTTCCCCATCAATCAAGTACCGCAAGCTGAATTTTTTTGCGGCGATCCCTTTATGATACATGTCCTTGATGGCCTTCAGGGTGCATTGTTCCCTGTAAACTTCATAATCCTCTGCCAGCACTCGGCCTTTATGGAAATCCATGATTTGATCAAAGACTTCTCCCCGCTCAATGCACTTTTTCAGATCTGATTTCCAGAGTCCTCCCGCGCTTTTCAGCTGCCTGCTCTCCACATCCAACTCCGCGTATGCCACTGTGTCAGAAAGTATGGCCTTATAAAAGCTCTCTTTTCTCATGTATTCCAGCTCTAGGGCCCGCTGCTGATTGGCTGGCTCTAACAAAACCAGCACAGTGTGAATCTTCTGTTTTTCTTTTCCCAGGTATCGCGTCTTGACCCTGAACCATTCATAAGTGCCCTGCTTTGACTTGAGGAGCATTTCCTCATCATTGACTTCTTTTTTGCCCTCAATGTCTCGAAACATGGCGTAGAAATCTTTCACAAAGTGAGGATGCACCATTTCCTGCTGAATCCAGCAGTCTGGAAAGTCCTTCTCCTTGTTCGCGTCTCCATAAAGGGATTCCCGTCCAGTATGGAAATAAATCGACTGTTTTTTCCGATTGTACTCAAAAATTTCGCTTTCTGACCCTACTGGCAAAAAACGCGGTTTGTACATATTGCTGATGATCCTGTGGTCGCCTTTCAGACAGATTTTTCCGTCCTTGTCCTCTGCCCGTATCCCTAACCAGCGCACCATGATATCCCCTTCATCAGGATGAGTCCATGTGTACTCCAATTGAGTCAGCCGGCCGGAGCGGATCATGTTTTCCAATCCCAGATTCACGTAATGATAATAGCCTTCATTAATGGCATGATACCAATATTTAAAGCACTTCTGGGGCGAAAGCGTCTCTTTCAGCCCCAAACTCGCCTGCAGCTGCCTGCTCATGAACATCTCATATTTTTCAGCTTTTTTATCAATACGGATGACCCAAAGCCCCAGCTTGATGGTTTCTAAAATATCTTGTCCCCACTGGCCTAACTGCTTGTCAAGGCTGCCCTCGATTTCATGAGGGTCCATGCGGTATCCTTCTTTATCCTTCATGGTCAGTCTCCTTCGGCTATGATCTGAACTATTTCAAGTATTGCTCTAAGATCTGCATTAAACGCCCGATGTCGATTGGTTTCGCGATATGCTCGTTCATGCCGGATTCCAGGCTGTGCTGGATATCTTCCGAGAACGCGTCCGCAGTCATGGCGATGATCGGCAGATTCGTGTCTTCACGTTCTCCTGCCCGAATCAATTCAGCCGCTTCATATCCATTCATGATCGGCATGCGAATATCCATCAAGATCACATCATAAAATCCAATCTCTGACGCATTGAACTTTTCTACGCATTCCTTTCCGTTTTCTGCTCGTTCCAGCTCAAAGCCTACGTCTGACAAAATCTCTTTAGCGATTTCCCAATTCAAATCATTGTCTTCTGCCAGGAGAATACGCTTGCCCACAAAGAATTGTTTTTCCTGCTCGTCTTCCTGTTCTCCTTCATCCTCCTTCAATATATAGGCGCTGAGTCCCAAGTATAAATTGGATTTGAACAATGGTTTGGCAATAAAGCCCTGCACGCCCACAGTCTTTGCCTCATCTTCAATGTCAGTCCAGTCATATGCGGAAATGATCAAAATCGGCACATCCTCGCCCAGATGCTTTCGCAGCCCCTGCGCTGTGTCCATTCCGTCCATGTCCGGCATCTTCCAATCCAGAAGCACGATTTGATAATCATCACCGTTTTCGTGCTGCTCAGCAGCCATGTCAATGGCTTTCTGACCGCTGGAAGCCCAATCAGCGCTGACCCCGATTTCCTTTAAAGAAGACACTGCGCTGCGGCACAGATCTTCGTCATCATCTACTACCAGCAGCTTCCATGGCGGAAGAACCATGTCCATATCCTTTACTTCCGCTTTTTCAAAGTCAAGCACAATGTGGAATTCTGTTCCTTCGTCTGGCTGGCTCTGCAGTTCAATGGTTCCGTCCATCATGTCCACAATGGCCTTTGTGATGGCCATTCCCAGACCGGTTCCTTCTGTTTTATTGACTTGGTTCTTTTGTTCTCTGACGAATTTATCAAAAATAGTTTTCTGGAATTCAGGACTCATTCCAATTCCATTATCCTTGACCTTGAAATGGCATCGTACATAGTCCGCGCCCTTTGGAGAGTTTTCCTGCTCCAAGTACACATTGATGATGCCGCCTTCTGGTGTGAATTTGATAGCATTGGATAAAAGATTGAGCAGCACCTGATTCAGCCGCACGCTATCGCAGTAAACATCTTCGGTCTGGATGTTTTGAATGAAAATATCAAAGTTCTGATCTTTCTCCTTGACCTGCGGCTGCGCGATGTTCACGATGCTGTTCATGGTTTCACGAAGAGAAACCATATGTACATTCAGAGATAACTTTCCACTCTCGATCTTTGACATATCCAGCACATCGTTAATCAGCCCCAGCAGATGTTTGCTGGACAAGGCGATCTTGGCCAGACAATTTGTCACTCTAGCCGTGTCTTGGATGTTTGCCTGCGCAATGGCTGTCATGCCCACGATCCCGTTCATCGGAGTCCGAATGTCATGGCTCATGCTGGACAGGAATTCGCTCTTGGCTTGATTCGCCCTGGCAGCTTCCCGTTCCGCGTGATACAAATCTCTCAATTGTCTCTGAGAGATCCGATAATACCAGATAAACACGATCAGAATGCCGGCGAGCATGATCATGCCCGCAGTGATCATATTTTGCTGGCGCTTATCATTTAGAAAACTAACCGCGTCATCTAAAGTCCCAGATGACATGACAGAAAGCAGATACCACTTGCTGGAATTCATTCTAGAACAAAAGATGTGCTTGTGCTCCCCATTGATCATGACACAGGCGCTGTAAGACTCCTCTGCGTCCATGGCAGCCTTTAATTCCTGCACGTATTGCTCTGGCGTCTTTCCATTATGCTTTGAAAAGACCGCCCGAATACGGTCAAAATAGGTTTCCCGAAACGCTTCGCCGCTGCGGATGATAAACGCGCCATCACTGCTGATGATATGGGAAACTAAAACAGCGTCCGCTTCATCTAAACGCAAAGTCTGTTCCAAAAAATCCACCGGCATCCCCACTACCAGCACATCACTGGTGCCGCCAGTCGCCATTGGGTATTCTGCCCTGACCGCGAGCAAAACCATCTTCTCGCCATTATCATCTATGCCGCTGCTTACTTTCAGATCATCATTTCGCAGCATCTCCAAAAACTCATCATAATCTGAGAAAGTGACCTGGCCTCCATAGATCACCTCTGTCATCCCATCTTCATCGCAAAGCGCCATATATGAAAATTCCCTGACTCTGCCAGCAAGCCGCAATTCTTCACGCAGCTCGTCTTTGCCAGACAGTTTTTCTTCCTGGATTCGAGCCACGACTCCCTCTGCCTGCAGCAACCGCATGTCAATGATCGCCTCAAATTTTTTCTGCAGCTGATCGTTCATGCCTTCCATGTATGTCTCACTCACCTTGTTGAGGGTCGCTTCGCTCTGGTCCTGCATTGTGCTCGCTAACCATGTGAAAACAATGACACCTAGCAGAATCATGCCAATCGCACTGATCAGTAGAAATCGTTTTGTTGTTCTTGCCATTCTAATAGTTCTCCTTCGTTATATCCAGGTTTTTCCGCTTTTCTGTCATCCCTGCGATCCTATGCGCGCCCATGTCATAGGAGACATGATACGTGCCATTGAACAGTTCAGCGCTTTTAAAAACATACTTTGATTATACCCAAAAAATCCGAGAGAGTCAAACAGTTTGGACAAGGCAGCCAGCCACTTCGACAAAAATCACTGTCAACATCGGACTCAAGGCCCCAAAGAGCCAAAGCCGCGAATTCTATTGATAGCATTTCCATGATTCTCAGGCTTTCTCTTTCACCTCCCAGCGTCTCATCATCCATCTTTAGTTCATCTCAAAATGCTGATAATCTTTGATCCGTTTCCAATCGCCGCCCCATTCAAAGCCGTGCTCCATGAACAGTTGGTAAATGAAATCGTTTTTATGGATCATCCACTTTTTATATTTTCCGCTGCACTTTCTCACATCCCGCTGGGCATAAACGCTGCCATTTTTCGGATCAATAAAGCTTCCTGCTACATAAGGATTGATCCTTGGGTTAACATCAATGGCCATGCCGTAAGCATGACGGGAAAGGGTTTTGGTTCCGGCAATTGTTCTGTAATTGAAAGCTGACGTGTTATTGGCTTTCATGGAACGTCCATCGTCCGCGCCATACTTGTCGATGAGAGAAACCTCTTCCAAAGGGTATTTGTTCTGAAAAAGCTCGTAGAAAATTTCCACCACGTCCTGGGCGATCTTTCGATTGACGATCAGTTCTCCAGCTTTGATGTTTCCATGGAAATCATAATGGTTTACCCTGACGTACCGCAGCTGATCCAAATTGATATGCTTGTTCTTTTTGTAGGATTTTCCTTGGATCCGTTTTTTTACAGGGTTGGTGATCTTGTGATAGGAAAATCCATCTTGGTATTCCACATGGGCAGGATAAACCTTCAGCGTCTTTTTCTTGACCCGCTGTTTTCCCTTGTACAAATTCACCTGGACTTTTGTTCCTGCCTTTTGCCTGGGGATCTTCACCGTGAACCCGCCGCCGCGTTTTGTCTTTGCCTGATACTGAATGCCGCCCAGCCTAACCTTTACCACCGTTCCTTTTGCTGCGGTCCCTTTTACTGCCGCGGAATCCGTGTACAGGCCTTGAACCGACAGTTTGTAGCTCTTCGCCATTGCCTGGGCGGGCACGCAGCAGGTCAAGGCCACAGCCGCGCAGAGCAATGCTGTGAATAATTTTTTGAATCCTTTATGCTTCATGATTTTATGTCTCTCCTTTTCTCTAAACTGATCGCTGCTCAGGATTGAGCCGCAGATGCTTTTCACGCCCGCATTGTTTTGGTCAATGGAGCATTCTCATTATATCCCAATTTATATGGCCTAGCAATCATGGATATCACAAAACTTCGTTCATCCATAGGGTCTGTGATCGTGCCCGTTTTTGATAAACAAATCGATCCGCCCCAGCGTGCGGCCAGAGGCGGATCAACTGCTCATGATCGGAATTTCTATTTATTTTTCTTCTGGAATCTTCACATCGAACATTGGCCGCAGATAGTTTCTGCCTTCCGGCATTGGATCACTCACGACCTTCCATGGGGAATCATCGATCACCATGGTATGACGATCCTTTTGGTGGAACTTCGGCCATTCTGTTTCTCCCTCTATCGTCGGATTTCCCTTTGCGGCAAATGCTGCCCAAGCAGCCTGCACCTTTAAAGACAATGCTCTTGGCAAATCATCCCCAGCCGTTCTTTTGGCTGTCACGCTATCAAAGGTGCCAAACACAAATGGCAATTCCACCGCATGGGCCGCGCCTAATCCTTCTACTTGGGATTTCCAGGCCCATTGATACATGTACACGTCATTGTAAGCGGCCTGGATCTCCGCAAATATCAGAGACGGCTGTCTGATTTCATATTCACTGCAAAAATCCGTGTATTTCTGCGGATCCTCTTTCTTTGCTTCGATATATGCGTCCGCGTATTTCTTATTTTTGCTGAAATCCCTGCCTAATGTGGTGCCTCCCTGATATTCTTCTTCCAGGCTTTTCTCCAAATTCGGATCATACAGCTTGAAATAATTGATTTCATCTGCGTTTGTTCCGATTAAAATCGAGACATCTTTCCCATTTCCTTTACTGATATTTCCATATACGTCATAAGGCACCGCATAGCCATCAGGCACGCATCCCCATGTTGTCAGATCCAAATCATCACCTAGATGATCAGCCAATTGATCCGCGTAGCTTTGGACTTCTTCTGCGGAAAGTTCCAACAATCCCTGCATGTCCTTTTTCCCTGTGGTCTCAAGGAATTTCTTTGCCACATACTGGCTCTGTTTGATTCGATCGACTTTTTTATCCCCTACGTGTTTGATGCTTGCGTTGCCCCCGCTTTCTATGATTGCTTTCTGAAACAAGCCCTTGGATAAATCGGAAGACATCAGCCGCATGATAGAAGAAGCACCTGCGGATTCACCAAATACCGTGATATTATCAGGGTCCCCGCCAAAGCTCGCGATGTTTTCTTTCACCCATTTTAGCCCTGCGATTTGATCCAGCAATCCCAGGTTCCTACTGTGCTCATATTCCTTTCCACCGATCTCCGACAAATCTAAAAATCCAAAAGGTCCTAACCGGTAGTTGATGGATACCATGACCACATCATTGTTTTCCACGAAATTTTCTCCATGATAAAGGGGGTCAGCGGTCCCACCGCTTACGTATCCGCCGCCATAGATATACACCATCGTAGGTTTTTTCCCGCTGGTGTCCCTTGTCCAAATGTTCGCGGTCAGGCAGTCCTCGCCTTGTTTGGTGGCCGAAGCTTGTTCAAATTCATCGCTCACTTGTATTGGCGTGTTTCCATATTCGTGGCATTTCAGCAAGTCATCGCTTTGTTCCAGCGGCTCTGCCTCTTTCCATCTTAAGTCTCCAGTAGGTTGTTTCGCGTATGGCACGCCTAAAAAGGATAGAACGCCGCTATTCTGAACCGTTCCTTCATATTGGCCATATGGCGTAGTCACCACATTTACGGTTTCTGCTGCTTTGTTGGCCTTTTCTCCGCAGCCGCTGAAACTTGCTATGATCATAAATGACAAAAGCAGCGCTGCTGTTACTGTAAGTTTCCGTTTTGATTGTTTCCGCATATTCTTACCTCCCGTCTCATGCATTTGTTTTCAACATTTCAACAACTTACTCACAAATTCATTTTACGGTGATCCGGAAAAGAAACAATAGCACTTTCAGCACCAAATCGCAAAATGGTTCCAGGTGCTATTTCCCTGTTTTTCTCGTTATGAGCAAGGCTAGCTCTGTCCTGCTTTTGATCGTTGTCTTTTTGAAAATGTTATTGATATGGCGTTTGACTGTGTAAATGGAAATCACCAAAATCTCAGCGATCTGCGCATTGTTCTTTCCTTCTATCATCAGCTGGAGCACTTCTTTTTCCCGTTTTGTCAATGCTTCATGGATGTCGATTTCTTTTGCGATCAATGCTTCCGCGTCCTGATCCGTTTCTTGCTGATCGTTGGTCTCTAGTTTCCGCCACATTGCTGAATAATTGGATAAAATCATCAATACATTAAAAACAAAATAAATCAAGATCACGGCGTCAAAAGGATAGATGCTCCATGCCTTTGGGCCGATTATACGGAACACACAATCCAGATCATAGAGAAAGAACCATAAAAAATAGAGGGACATGGAAAGACATATCAGGAAATGTAAAGCATGCCTGTTTCTGAATGTCATAAAGGACTGCCATGTGAATCCCTGCGCCGCAATGAACATCAGGATTTCCGCTAAAGCTGCCATTGCTTTTCCCAGGTTACTATCGATCTGCTGCTCCGCATTGTTCAGAGAAAAAACATCCAGAATGAGCCATATGACCGCATAAGCCGCGACTCCCATCAGAAACATGCTCTTCACGATTTGTTTTGGTTTCTTGGAACTCAATTCTATCGTATAGCCACCCCAAAGCCATACTAAAACCGCATAAGATAAATCAAATACCACTAATAGCATATTGTGGACAGCCTGCTGCAACACAAACAGCCGATTGAAAAACAAGATGAAATTCATGAGGATAAAAAGAAAGAAGGCGCAGTTTAGCCGCAGCATCTGGATATGCAGTTCATCCCTTTGTTTGACCATGGATATTGTGTTGAGCGTAAGATGAACTACACCAGAAAAAAACGACAGGATATAAAAAAACAACATGGCATTCACAAATGTACTCGTCATATCTGCAACCGCCTCTTTGCGCGTCATCGATTGAATTGCGAAAAAGAGGCCCTCCTTTGTCTCCGTGCGCTAAGTTCTTTTATTATATCCTAATTTTCCAGGAACAGCAATCACCATCCCAATTGTCCCGATATGCCTAATATGATTTCAGCGGACCTTTTGGACGCAAAACGTATCCTAAAAACGGCGCCAGCTCTGTGTCGCTGGCGCATAATATTCCGATCTTCTTCATAATTCACCAATCGCTTTATTTTCTTTCGATCCCTTTTAGTTCATAGCCTGCGTCTTCGATGGCTGCCTTAAAGGTGTCATCGGAGATTTCCTGCTGGGAACGGACAACCGCGGTCCCCGCGTCCAGATTCACCTCAGCTTCCGCGCCTTCCAGCCCGTTCAAGGCTTTCGTCACATGGGCTTTGCAGTGCTCACACATCATGCCTTCGATCTTCAGTTCTGTTTCATGTTTTGCCATTGTTTTCTCTTCCTTTCTGTTTTTTATGGTTTCCCCAGTTTGGGGAGAAACATCATTTAATGATTCAATTTTCTTGTTCTGATCAGTAAGCTGCTCCTCTATCCCCACTGATTCTTGGTGTGAATGATTCTCTACCGCTTCCTCGGTTCCATGCTCTGGCTTGAAGAATTTCAGCCTCAGGGCATTGCTGACCACGCAGATGCTGGAAAGGCTCATGGCTGCTGCCGCGAACATGGGGTTCAGCTGCCAACCCAAGGCAATGTAGAACACGCCTGCTGCCAGAGGAATTCCAATGCAGTTGTAGAAAAACGCCCAGAACAGATTTTGTTTGATGTTCCGGATCACGGCCTTGCTCAGCTTGATGGCTGTCACTGCGTCCAGCAGGTCATTTTTGATCAGCACCGCATCTGCGCTTTCGATAGCCACTTCTGTCCCCGCACCAATGGCGATGCCCACGTCTGCCCTGGCAAGGGCCGGCGCATCGTTGATTCCATCGCCGATCATAGCCACTGTGTGACCCTGATCCTGCAAGTTCTTGATATGCCGCTCCTTATCCTCCGGCAGGACCTCCGCGATCACATCTGGAATATCCAGTCGCTTTTGTATGGCCGCGGCCACCCGTTTGTTGTCTCCAGTGAGCATGACCACGTTGATTTTCAACTGACGGAACAGATCAATGGCTCTGCGGCTGGTGGATTTTTCCACATCGGAGACTGCTATGATCCCCAGCACTTTCTCTTCATCTGCGAAAATCAGAGGCGTCTTTCCCTGGTCAGACAGAGAATCCAGAATCTTCCTGATCTGGGAGCTGGAGATCCCGTGGCTTTCCAAAAGCCGCTCATTTCCCGCAAAGAACAGTTTTCCTTCTATTCGGGCCGCTATGCCCTGTCCATGGATGGCTTCAAAATCTGTGATTTCCTGTGGAGAAAGACCCTGCTCCTGGGCCTGCCGCAGGATAGCCTCCGCAAGGGGATGTTCGCTGGGCTTTTCCAGGGAAGCCGCCACTTGGAGGAGCTGGATTTCTTCTGTTCCATATGCTAGGATATCGGTCACTTTCGGCTTTCCTTCTGTGATGGTGCCGGTTTTGTCCATAACCACCGTATCCACTCTGTGCGCAATTTCCAACGCTTCCCCTGATTTAATCAGAATGCCGTTTTCCGCCCCTTTTCCTGTCCCTACCATAATGGCCACTGGCGTGGCAAGTCCCAGAGCGCAAGGACAAGAGATGACCAGGACCGCGATGCCTGTGGAAAGGGCAAATTCAAAGGACGCTCCGGCCACCAGCCAAATGATGGCCGCTAAGACAGCGATTCCGATCACCGTGGGCACGAACACGCCCGCGATCTTGTCCGCCAGCTTCGCGATGGGCGCTTTGCTGGAGCTGGCCTCGTCCACCAATCGTATGATCTGGTTGATGGTAGTGTCTTCTCCCACTTTGGAAGCCTCCATCTTCAAGAAGCCGCTCTTGTTCACAGTGGCGGAAACAGCTTTGTCTCCCGGCTTTTTTTCCACTGGGATGCTCTCACCTGTGATCACAGATTCGTCCACGCTGGAAGCCCCTTCTATGATCACGCCGTCCACTGGTATGGAAGTCCCTGGCTTGATGAGCACAATGTCCCCTGTCCGCACCTGCTCCACTGGGACGATCTCTTCCTTTCCTGCCCGCTCCACGATGGCTGTTTGCGGGGAAAGGTCCATCAGCTTTTCAATGGCTTCGCTAGTCTTTCCTTTGGAACGAGTCTCCAGGAATTTTCCAACCGTGATCAAGGTCAAGATGGTCCCTGCGGATTCAAAATAAATGTCCATGCTGTACTGATGGGCTAGTTCCATGTCCCCGTGCCCCAGCCCGTAGCCAATGCGAAATAAGGCAAAACAGCCGTACACCGTGGCCGCCGCCGCTCCTATGGCAATGAGGGTATCCATGTTGGGCCCGCCATGGGCCAGGCTTTTGAATCCTACGGAGAAATATTTCCGATTGGCGTAAAGGATGGGCAGCAGCAGTAAAAACTGTCCGAAGACCAGGGCCACTGCATTCTCTGTTCCATAAAAGACAGGCTCGATCACCTGGGGCACTGGCATGCCAAAATCCATCTGCATCATATGTCCCATGGAAAGATACATGAGCGGGATGAGGAACGCAATGGAAAGGATCAGCCTGCCCTTCATTTTTTTGATTTCTTCCTGGGCAATGTTTTTCTTTTCCTTCTCTGGCGTTCCTGCGCCTTGACTGGCGGTCATCTGCGCGGCGCTGGCGCCGTATCCGGCTTTTTCCACAGCCTGGATGATGTCTTCCATGGAAAGCCGGCCTTCATCATATTCTACCTTCATGCTGTTGGTCAACAGATTGACACTGACCGTTCCCATGCCCTCCAATTTGCTAGTGGCCTTTTCCACTCTGGCGGAGCAGGCAGAACAAGTCATTCCTGTGATGTTGAATTTTTCTTCTTTCATGTCTGTTCACTCTCTATTTCATCAGTTTCTGCAGGGTGGCGCAAAGTTCATCCACCACATCTTCATTCCCATTTTTAATGTCTTCCAGCACGCAGCTTTTGATGTGGCTGGTCAAAAGCACTTTGTTAAAGGAATTGAGGGCGGACTGAATAGCGCTGACCTGGGCCAGAATGTCCACGCAGTATCGCTCTTCTTCCACCATTTTCTTCACGCCTCTCACTTGACCTTCGATGCGGCTGAGACGATTGGTCAAATCCTTGTGTTCTTTTTCTTCTCTATGTTTATGTTTTACCGTTTCTTCCATTCTTATTACCTCTTCCTTTATACTGATACCCCGTATATGTATATTAAACCCTATACTTTCCTCTGTCAAGGAAAAATTTGCGTGATCTGCCCATCTATTTTGATTCAAAAGGCGTCTTTTCTTTTTGAGGGAGCAGGCAATCAAACAAAATCCATATTTTCATTGCCAAAATGCCCTCTTGTTTTTTGGGTAATTCAAATTATAATAGAAACAAATGATCGATCAAATAGAAAAGGAGATTCTCATGGATATTCAAGCCACCATCAAAGCTCTTGAAAAAAACCGTTACACGGTCCGTTATTTCTCATCCGCTAAAGAAGCTGCGGATTATTTGAACGAAAATCTGGATCAGCGGATCATTGGATTCGGTGATTCTGACACCATGGCCCACATGGGACTTTACGAAATCTTGTCTTCTCACAACACAGTTTATGATCCCCAGCAGAGCAAAGATAATGATGAATTTTTAGAAATCGCAGAAAAATGCCTAACCACGGAAATTTATCTCACTTCCGTGAATGCCATGGCTCAAACAGGCGAGCTGGTGAATATCGATGGCACGGGAAACCGAGTCGCTGGTTCCCTCTTTGGTCATAAAAAAGTCTACTTTGTTTTGGGGATCAATAAAATTGAACCTACTCTGGAAAAAGCCATCTGGCGGGCCCGCAATATCGCCGCGCCGAAAAATGCCAGGCGTTTTCAGCTAGCCACACCTTGCGCGATCAAGGGAGACCGCTGCTATGACTGCTCCAGCCCAGATCGGATCTGCAACGCTATGGTGATCCATTTCAAAAAGATGAACGATGTGGATGATGTGGAGATTATACTAATTGACGAAGCATTAGGTTTTTGATTGATATGGAAAGCAACGAAAAAGAGCAGGGTTCTCCAGCAAGCGAAAGGACTTCCAATTTCCAGATTTTCCTCTATCTTTTAGAAGCCAGCACATAGATGTTCCTGCTCTTCTTTCATGCGCATATGTATGTTTCATACCTGCGCGATTTCTTTGATTTTCTTCTTTTACAGAAACTGGCCCTTGTATTCCTGCAAAGGCTGATACAGCTTGTAAAGGTTGAACGCTTCTTTTCCTGTGGACGCTGAGCGGCTGACCCAATTGACCTGGACAGCTTCTGCCTGGACCTTCACGCTGCCTGCGTTCATGCCTTCTGCCCCTGTGTCCGCGCAGACGGATTCAAACAGGGAGCGGGAATGTTCACCTGGCTCAATGGGCAGACTGTAATAATAATAACCATCGGATTCTGGAACCCAAACGCCTTTCTTGGTTTCTGCCGCAGAAGGCTCGGCCATGATCGTGTCTGAAACGAGTTGATATCCCAGCTCCGTCCAGCTTGTTTCCTCTCTATTGCCAGCCACATCGACTTTTGCCCGGATCCACATGTTTTGGCTGCCGCCATTGATCACCTGTGCGTCATCGTTCATAGCGATGCTGGCCAGAGCCATTTCTTCTTGGATTTGCGGCAGAGTGTCAGCAGGAACGCGCTCTTCCCCGTGGGAAAACCAGACCCCGTATACGACTGCTGCGCTGACGCACAGCAAAAAACAGATCGCGCTTAGCAGCACTGCGTTTAGCTTGTCCATACTTTTATCCCCCTATGTGTAAGATTTTCCATAAGAAAATTTTAACATACGGAGCAACTATTAAGAGCCGGAACCGTTCCCTAAAAAACTGCGGCATTCTGCAAAAATCGCCTTGTGAGCAAGACTCTGCGCTCGCTAGGTCTATATATATTTGCGGATATACCGGATCAATGTCTTGGTATCCGCCCATCTGGAATTCGTGTTTTTTGAGCCCAACACAACGGTGATATACGTCTTTCCTTTGTGGTTATAAGCGCCTACAAAGCAGCATCCTGCCCGTTCCGTAGTCCCTGTTTTAATACCTGACAGACCTTTGACCTGTCCCAGCAATTTGTTCGTGGTCTTAACCGTATATTTTTTGTGTTTTCTCAGGGTCCTAAAGGTATATTTCTTCTTTTTGATGATACTGCGGAAATTCTTGTTTTTCAGCGCGTACTGGCTGATGACAGCAAGATCCCTAGCCGTGGAATAATGCTTTTTGTGATCCAATCCATGGGGATTGATAAAATGCGTGTTTGTGCATCCCAGTGCTTTTGCCTTTTTGTTCATCTTTGACGCAAAGGCTTTTTTGCTGCCAGAAACATGCTCCGCCAAGGCAGTGGCAGACCCGTTGTCCGATAGGATCAAAGCGGCATGAAGCAGGTCCCGCATTCTCGCCTTGTCGTTCACTTTGTATTTTAAGTCCCGAAAAGGAGTTTTCACCGCGTTTTTGCTGATTTTGACTTTGCTGTTCCATTTTTTATTTTCCAGGGCCAAGATAGCGGTCATGATCTTTGTGGTGCTGGCATTGGCCCTTTTGGTATCCATTGCTTTTCCATAAAAGATCTGTCCTGAATTCTTTTCCATAATGATTGCGCTCTTGCAGGTCAGCTTTAAAGTATGCCGGTTTCTGGTCATGATCTTGATCTTTGGGCTGGTATACGCTGCCGCGTTTTCCCCTGCGGCAATGGTCACTCTCCAGGTAGAAGCATTTGTTTTTTTCCACTTGCTCGGGTATGCTAAGACCACTTTGCCTTTTTCTTTTTCCGGAGACTTGAATTCCTTTTCCGTAGTCCATTTGCCTTGATCCTTGTCATACATCTGCAAAGACACGGTTCTGCCCCTGGCAGGTGTCACGGTAATCGTGTCTTTCAAATCCGAAGACGCTGGCTTTGTGATCTCTGTCATCAGCCCTTCCACACTAGTAGGCGCAATGGGTTCTGGCGGGGTCGCCTCTAGTAACGTGACCTCATCTGCCGTAACGGTCTCAGATTCTGCTGCCAGCGCTCCCGCCGGACACATGGAAAAAGCTATCGCGAATACTATGACCGCTGCTAAAATTCGTTTCATTTTCTCTGATTCTCCTTCTTACTGTAATGAGCTGCTGCCTTTGCCCTATTATACATGAATTTTCCTCTGTTTGCAATATTTGGTTGATTATTTTTTGTGATTTTCTAGATGCCCATGATTTGGTATAATAAAAAAGTCAACACCATTGGGATTTTCAGGGATTTGAGATTATATCTGAAGATCCTCCTTATTTATTAAGAGAACAGGAGCGCATTGTGCAGATCGATTTGTTACAAGGAAACATCACAAGATCTATCTTAGCTTTCTCTGCCCCCATGATGGCAGGCAACTTGCTGCAGCAGCTTTATAATATTGCTGACACTTTGATCGTAGGGCGTTTTTTAGGCCCCGAGGCTTTAGCGGCAGTAGGGTCTTCCTTTACGCTGATCGTGTTTCTCACATCTGTGATCTTAGGCTTGTGCATGGGCAGCGGCACCTTGCTTTCCATGTTTTGGGGTGCCAAAAGATTTGATTTCTTCCAACATGCCCAGGCATTCTCCCTGCTTTTTATTGGCAGCCTGACTTTGCTGATGACAGTCGGGGCTTTGATCTTCACGGATCCCATTATGTGCCTGCTGCGGATCCCTCTGGAGATCTTCGCAGAAACGAAATCCTATCTGAGGATCATTTTCTGTGGCATGCCTTTCGTGTTTCTGTTCAATTATTTTGCTGCTGCTCTCCGTGCCATTGGAAATTCTGCCACGCCTCTGTGTTTCCTGGGAATCGCTTCGATTCTGAACATTGGTTTAGATTTTCTCTTCATTTTGTCTTTTGACATGGGGATCCCGGGAGCCGCCTTTGCCACAGTGTCCGCTCAAGCCGTGTCAGCCCTGGGGTTATCCCTTCGCTGCCTCTGGCGTCAGCCTTGCCTGCGCCTGAAAAAGCGCCACTTTTCCCTCTGCGGCTCTGTTTGGAAAAAAGCAGTGCATTTTTCCCTGCTCACTGCCATGCAGCAATCGATCATGAACTTTGGCATCCTTCTTATTCAAGGGCTGGTCAATAGTTTTGGCGTGGCGGTCATGGCTGCTTTTGCGGCCGCAGTGAAAATCGATGCTTTCGCTTATATGCCTGTCCAAGATTTTGGCAATGCCTTTTCCACATTCATTGCCCAAAACTTCGGCGCGGGCGATCACAACCGCATCCAAAAAGGCATTCGTTCGGCACTCTTGGTTTCCATGGCTTTCTGCATCGTCATTTCTCTGCTGGTGTGCTTGTTCGCTAGACCTCTCATGAGTATTTTTATCCAGCCCAGCGAAACGGAGATTTTGTCCATTGGCGTGACCTACTTGCGCATCGAAGGTGGGTTTTACTGCGGCATTGGCTGTCTATTTTTGCTGTACGGCTTTTACCGAGGTATCGGACAGCCGGAAATTTCCATCCTTCTGACAATCATTTCCCTAGGCACAAGGGTGGCTCTGGCTTACTGCCTTGCCCCGACTGCCATGGGGCTTTTAGGAATCTGGTGGGCCATTCCCATTGGATGGGGCCTAGCTGACTTGGCCGGCATCCTATTCTATCGAAAACTTTATGTAAAGTCTCTGCCTCCCTCTGCATAAAATAGCAGATGGAGGTATGAAACATGAGCATGAAAAAATGGCATCTGGCCGGAGTTATTTTTACTATCATCGCCGGAACGCTGGACCATTTCATTTACCAATGGTCTGGAAAAAGCGTCATCTTGGCTCCCTTTTCCGCTGTCAACGAAAGCACTTGGGAACATTTGAAGCTTTTGGCTGTTCCTATGCTGCTGTTTTCTTTGATTGAATATTTCGCCTACGGCAAGACTTTCTCTAATTTTCTTGCTGTGCGGACCTGCTGCGTCCTCGCTGGCATGGCATCCATTATCGTGATGTTTTATGGCTGCCTGGCTCTTACAGGTCAGCACTGGCTGTGGACTGACATTTCCATCTTTATCCTGGCTGTGATCTTGGCCCATACCCTCAGCTTTGTTCTGCTCAAACATGGGGCGCTGACTGGCATGGGCTGGGAGTTAACGGCCCGGATCTTACTGGCTCTCTTGGTCGTCTCTTTTGTTTTCTTTACTGGACAGCCGCCTCATGTGTTCCTGTTTCAAGATCCGGTTACCGGGCACTACGGGATGTGACACTTTTCAACATGCCGTATCCCCTGTATTTCGGGAGCTTCGGGCATTATCCACAGAAATTTTAAAATTGTATACAATTTTATCCATAGGACGATGTGGATAAACATATTTTTACAATCATTGAAATTCCAACGCTTTATCTGTTCCACAAAAATAAGTTATCCACAGTTTTCCACAAGCGCTTCCAAAAATTTTCAAATATCCCTAAAAGCCTTGAATTTTCACTGTTTTCTGTGGATTGGGGTATTGATCTTTTTAGAAAGCCAAGGAAAAATCCGCTGTGATTTCCTGTTTTTCCATCATAATCACAGTATACTTGTCCGCAGAATTATGATAAGCTAGGAACATCGAATCAATTGTAAACATGGAGGGACCATTTATGATACGAAAAATCATCGAGATTAACGAAGAAGCATGCAATGGCTGCGGACTATGCGCAGAGGCCTGTCATGAAGGCGCGATCGCCATGGTAGATGGGAAAGCGAGATTGCTGCGAGACGACTACTGCGATGGTCTGGGGGATTGCCTGCCGGCCTGCCCCACTGGAGCCATTTCTTTCATTGAACGAGAGGCTGACCCTTATGATGAGGCTGCTGTCATGGCTAACAAGAAAGCGCAGGAATCAGACCCTGCCCCTGCGGGATGCCCGGGAAGCAGAGCCCAGGCCCTTGCGCCTCAGCCAAAAACCGCTGCCTCCGCTGCCCCAGTTGTGACTCAGCTGCGGCAGTGGCCGGTACAGATCAAGCTGGCTCCCATCAAAGCGCCTTATTTTGAAAACGCCAAGCTCTTGATCGCCGCTGATTGCGCGGCCTATGCTTATGGGAATTTTCATCATGAATTCATGAAGGGAAAAGTCACGCTCATTGGCTGCCCGAAATTAGATGATATTGACTATGCAGAAAAACTCACTGAAATCATCAAGCAAAACAATATTAAAAGCGTGACAATCGCCCGCATGGAAGTGCCTTGCTGCGGCGGTCTTGAAATGGCTGTCAAAAAGGCGCTGCAAAGCAGCGGGAAATTCCTGCCATGGCAGGTAGTGACCATTTCCACAGATGGCCAAATCTTAGACTAAATTCAGCTTTCGTCTTTTTTTCGAGAAAAAAAAGACATGGATGGAGCGAAAGGAAATTTAAAATTCCCTTCGCTCCATGATTTTTACGCTGCATAAAAAGGACACGATCAGGCATGCCGCCACAATCACAAAACCGCTGACACTAAGCTGAGTCTTTGTGGCTCCTGCCAAAAGCTCTGCCAGATTTTCCATTCCCGTGACTTTTGTCAAAAGAGCTGTGATCCCAAAACCTGCCGCTATAATGGCCAGCATCGCGATTTTGCCCTTTTGCCCGCCAAATTTGAGCTGCACAGGAATCATCACTGCCTGGAGCACGAGAAACGCCGCAAACGTGCCACCATATAAAAGCCACCTAATGCCACTGAACTCCTGGCTTTCTCTGATTCCAAATCCGCTTGCCGCGACTGCTCCCAGGAGCATGGTCAAAATCCACCCGAAACAGCCGACAGCAAAGCCGAACAAATACTTTTCCAGCACGTACTGTCTCCTGGAAAACGGCATGGTCATCAAAAAAGCGTATCCATTGTCCATTTCATCATAATTCATTGCGTTCACCGCTACCACAGCGCACAAAACCATGACATAGCTGGTAATGAAGCTGACACCTTCTTCTCCGCCCCAGATCGCCATGAACACTGCTACGCCAACAATCACCAGCAGCAGTGCCTTAGATGTTTTCAGCGTGTATAAATCCTTTAAAAATAAAGCTTTCATTTTCTCTTCCCCCCTATCAGCATGATCTGCACTTGATCGATACCGCACTTTTCCACGATCACCGATGGCGCGTTTTCTTGATAGAACTGCCGTTCTTTGGTCAGACAGCTGTATCCATAGGATTCTTTTTTCTCACACAACACATACGTTTTGTCCAGAGCAGCGAATTCTTCCTCGGACATCTTTAAAAGGCCATAGTCGCTTAAGATCACATCTGTGTCCTCATGGAGGATGACGCGCCCTTCATGGATCATGTAAATGTCATCACACAACCCCTCCAGATCACTGGAAATATGAGAGCTGATCAGGATCCCCCGTCCTTCGGTCTCCATATAGTCTCGCAGCATGTCAAGGATCTCATCTCGAGCCATCACGTCCAAACCTGCTGTAGGCTCGTCTAGAATCAACAAGTCCGCATTGTGGGAAAGGGCCAGGATCACTTTTAATTTTGCTTTCATCCCAGTGGAAAACTCCTTAGTTTTCTGGTCAAGGGGCAGCTGAAATGCCTGACAGCGGCTTAAGAATCCTGATTCATCAAAACTTTCGTAAGCTGCGGCCATAACAGACGCGATCTGTTTGACTGTCATATAAACACTGAATCCACTGTCCGCGAGCACAGCTCCGATCCTGTTCTTTTCCTGTGCTGTCATGTTCTCCGGATGGCTTCCCAGCACCTGGACAGTTCCGCTGTCCAGTCTGATCAGCCCCAGCAGAGCTTTGAACATGGTGCTTTTCCCTGCTCCGTTCTGTCCTACTATACCTGTGATTTGGCCTTCTTCCAGACTAAGCGCGCAATCAAGCGTAAAAGAACCATACGACTTTTTGGCGTTTTCAAGTGTCACTAGCATGTCTTCATTCCTCCATGATCAAGTCCACGAGGTCTTTGATTTCCTCGTCCTTCATACCGTATCTTCGTCCTTTTAGAATGGCCATTTCTAAATCAGCTTCCACCTGTTTCCGGTGTTCCTCCATCAAAAGCTCTGGACTGGTTCCAGCAATGAAGCTGCCCTTCCCATGAACGGTCTTCACAAACCCTTCTTTGTCCAATGCGTCATAGGCTTTCTTGACTGTGAGCGCGCTGATTTTCAGTTCTTTTGATAGAGCGCGAACAGAGGGAAGCAGTTCACCTTCCTTTGCCTGCCCATTTACAATGGAGCCTTTGATCTGTTCTGCGATTTGATCATAAATGGGCTGCTGAGAAGAATGATTGATCATTAATTTCATTCTTTGCCTCCTTTGTTCATAAACAGTATATAACAGCATATAACACTTGTCAAGTGTTATATGCTGTTTATTGAAAAAATCTACGATTCTCGCGCTTTGACCTTCCTTTCCTAGTGTTCCTGTATGCCTAAGATCCCATACACCTCCTGTAGGGATGAAATATCTCGCCTCAAGGTCTCATCTTCTCTTAATAAAGCTACCTGTCCAGCAGCCTCTTCAATTCAGCAGCCTCCGCCTCTGTCAAGGTGATGCCTTTTCCCATCTTTTCGTGCTCTGGCGCCCAATCTCGGATATCGTATTTAGGTGCCGCGTCGTTCCAGCTGACACGATTTAGCTCTTTTCTCCAGCCTCTGGAATTCTCTGATAATACGCCGATATGTTCTACGATTTCATATTTAATGCTTGCCATAATCAATTCTCCTCTCTTATTCGTTCATTGATTTCATTGTCATTTTCAATAACTTCATGTTTCCACTTTGCATTCGCTGCCGCTCAATTCGCCACGATCACCTCTTCCGTCTCCCCTGCTTCAATGCGCTGGGCCAAATGGGAAAGATACTCCCATCGTTCCATTTTTTCCAGAAGGGCCTCGTCTAATGCGTCTTTTTCTTCGGATAACTCTCGCAGTTTCACAAAATCTGCTGCGTTTTGTGCCATGGACGCCTCCAAATCGCTGATCTTTTCTTCTAGTTCAGAAATGTCATCTTCTATGGTCTCATACTCTCTTGCTTCCTGATACGTGAATCGCAGCTTTCGTTTCTGGACACGGCGGCGGGGCTCGCTTTTCTTTTTGGCAGGCTCCTTTGCACCTTCTGTTTTTCTCTGTTCCAGCCAGTCAGAGTAGCCTCCCATATAGTGGCCGATGCGCCCTTCTCCTTCAAAGACAAAAACACGGAGCGCCAGCCTGTCCAAAAAGTAACGGTCGTGGGAAACGATGATGACAGCTCCTGGGAAATCATCCAGATAATCCTCCAATACCGTCAATGTATCGATATCCAGGTCATTTGTCGGCTCGTCAAAGATCAGCACATTGGGAGCCTGCATCAGCACACTGAGCAAATACAGCCGTCTTTTTTCACCGCCTGACAGCCGTCCGATCTGAACGCTGTGCATGTGAGGCGGGAATAAAAAGCGTTCCAGCATCTGAGAGGCAGAAAGCACGCCATCTTTCGTTTGGATGCTGCCTGCGATTTCTTCCACATACTTGATAATCCGTTTACTTGCGTCCAAGGCCTCATTTTCCTGGGAAAAATAACCGATCTTCACGGTTTCCCCCGTTTCTACGCTCCCGCGATCCGGCGCGGTCTTTCCCACGATCAAATTGAGCATTGTGGATTTCCCGCACCCATTGGGGCCGATGATCCCGATCCGATCATTGCGCAGTATCATGTACGAGAAATCCTCGATCAATTTTTTGTTTCCATAACGCTTGCTGATGCTCTTGAGTTCAATGATCTTTCGCCCCAGTCTGCTGCTGACCCCATTGATCTCCAAGGCAGAATCATCGCTTACCAGCTTCCCTGCCTCCAGCGCCTCGAACCTTTGTATCCTGCCTTTTGCTTTTGTGCTTCTAGCTTGCGCGCCCCGCCGGATCCAGGCCAGTTCTTTTTTGTAGATGGCCTGCCGCTTTCTTTCGCTGGCCAGGGCCATTTCTTCCCTGCTGGCTTTTGCCTCCAGATAGCTGTCGTAATTTCCCGCATAGCGAACCAGCCTTCCCTTTTCGATCTCCACGATCTGATTAGTGACTCGATCCAGGAAATAGCGGTCATGGGTGATCATGAATATGGCCCCTTTATAGGATTTTAGAAAATCTTCCAGCCACTGGATCATGTCACTATCCATATGGTTGGTGGGCTCGTCTAAGATCAGCAGATTCGTCTCCTGAACCAGCACAGCAGCCATGGCTACTCGTTTTTTCTGCCCTCCGGACAAGGTTCCCATCAATGCCTCATAATCTCCCAGGCCTAATTTGGTAAGCATGGCTTTACATCTGTACTCTTCCACGCTGCGGCCTGCCTGACGGATATATTCCATTGCCTGACGCAGCACAGTCAGTTCCTCTTCAAAAGGCGGATTCTGAGCCAGGTATCCGGCTTTTAACTGGCCTGAGCGGGTGATGTTCCCGCCTTCTGGCTCCATGACCCCTGCGATCAGCTTCAATAGCGTGGATTTTCCAGTCCCATTGACCCCTACAAAGCCAATCTTGTCTCCCTCATGGATACTCATGCTGATATCTTCCAGCAGCGGTTTCTCCGTATAGCTCTTCTTCAAATTTTCGCATGTCAGTAAAACCATGTGTGTGTTCTCCTTGGTCCGCTTGTGATTTCATCTTTTCAATTATAAAGCACGGCCAGGATAAAATCAAATAAACCATTCTACTTTTTTGCCTTCTTTCTCCGTACCAGAAGACCCAGCATGACTAAGGCCGCCGCGCTCAAGATCAGGACATAAAGCATCAGCTTGAATTCATCTCCAGTCTGGACGATCAGGCCGCCGCCATGGTCCCTGTCTTTATCTTTTGACATGGCTATGACCATCCCCTCATCCTCTTCTTGGATATTGGAAAACAGCTGGTCTTTCACAGGCGGCGCGTTGCTTCCTTTTGCTATGGCCGTGTTCTTGATCTGTTTTCCCATCATTTCCGCATCCGTGATCTTCGCAGAATAGATGACAGTCAGGATTTTTCCATAAGGCAGGTTTCTTCCTGTCTGAATCTCAAAACCCGTGGGTTCCTCCTTGATCTTGCATTCTTTTGTGATGTCTCCCTGCTCTGATGTGATCCGCAGAGTCCCTGGGAGGAGTTCCATGCCCTTTGTCTCAATTTGATCTTGGATGACTACGTTTTCAGCCGTGATCTGGCTGATAGTCCGCACCTGCAGCTTGTATTCCACTGGCTGATAAATGCGGTATTCTTTTTGAGCTGACGTCTTTTTGATTTCCAATTGCGCGCCTGGCTTTATGGAAACCGTATGTTCTGTTTCTGCTGGAGGGCTGTTATCTGATGTGGCAGTGGCGATGTTCTCGATTTTCTTACCAATGAGGCTCTCGTCTCCATGGGCTGTATAAGTCACAAGAAATGCCTTTCCCACTTCCAGCTCTCTTTCTGTGTGGATGGTGAAGCCCAATGCGCTGCTCTCCAGCTTACAGGATTTTGTGATGTTCTGCCCTTCCGGATCTTTAATCTGGATGGAATCTGCGTCAAGGGTCATGCCTTTTGTCTTTATAGTATCCTGGATCACCACATTTTTGGCCTTGTACGGCCCTTTGGATGTGACAGTCAGGGTATATTGGATCGGCTCGCCTATGGCGTACAGTTCTTTATCTGCATGCTTTTCCACCTGCAGGCTGGCTGCGGTATCTATGATCACCACGGTATGTTCCGCATTTTTTTCTACTGCGTTGTCCGCAGAAGTGACCGCCAGATTTTCCACCTTCTTTCCCGCCAGGCTTTTGTCCGCCACAGCTTCATAGATGACGCTCATATGCTTTTTCGGCTCCAGATCCTGTCCAGTCTCAATGGTAAAAGCGTTGCCCTCTATCTGAATCTTGCATTTGGATGTAATGTCCTCTTTGGCATCATTGAACACGCGGATAGAATCTGCCCGCAGGGTGACTCCTAGTGTGCGAAGCTTGTCCTTGATGACTACTTTTTCCGCTTTCTTGGTCCCGGTGGAACTGACGTCCAGCTGATACTGAATCGGCTCTCCTGGTTCATATTCTTTTTTATCGCTGCTTTTTGCGATTTCCAGCGACACTGGCGCTTCTCCGATCTCCACTACATGGTCTGTGTCTTTTTTCTCCGCGTTGTCCGCGTCAGCCATTGCTGTGTTGAGGATCTCTTTATCCTGCAGGGTCTGGCTTATGAACTCCACGTCATAGGTAACAGTCATGGATTCATTGTATGGCAAATCCCGATTCGTCTTTATGGTATAACCATTGTCCGTGACTTCAATTTTACAGCTGTCTGTGATATCGGTCCGCTGGTGCTTGACTCGCAGACTGTCTTTTTTGATCTTCATCCCTTTCAGCTGGAATTGATCCTGAATCGTCACATTTTCTGCTTTGTAATCTTCCCGTATCTGTTCTACCTTTACTGTGTAATGTCCAATTTCTCCAACTTTGTATTGCCGCTTGTCGCTGGTCTTCGTGACCCGCAGCTCCGCGCCTACCACTGGAACCATATGCTCGATCTCCGCGCCTCCTGACGGAATGTCAGGATCCTCTTTGATCGGGTCTCCATTGGTGTTAGGACGAGTCGGAGTTTCTGCTTTATTTGCCACAATGGAACCAGCCAAGTCACTGGATGCGATTTTCGCTGAATAACAGATCTTCATGTAGCCTGTCAGTTCCAGAGCTTTGTAAGGCTCTTTTCCTTGTTCCTTTGGCGGTATGGTTTCTGTGGAGTCGGAAAAGTTCCTGTCAGTTTCAATGGTGAAGGTATCGTCTTTCACCGTGACATCTACGGAATTCGTCAAGATCTTCCCCTTTTTATCCAGGACAATGATGGTTCCTGGCATCAGTTTCACGCCTTCTACCTGTATGGTATCTGTGAAAACCACGTCCCGCATGAAGCAGCCTTTGTTAATCTGGGTAATTTCCAGTTCATAGTCGATGGTGTCCCCCACTTTATACTGCTTGCGGTCAGATGTTTTTTTGATGTTCATTTTCGGAGAGTTGACATAGACTTCTTCTTTGTCGGACTTTTCCGGCACGCCAAAGCATTTTACTTTCGCAGTGTTGATAGCAATGCTTCCATTCAAGACCTTCTTGGCCTTGGCTTCAAATTGGATGACCGCCTCCTGCCCTTTGGTCAGTTTTCCTGTGGTGAATTTCCAGCCGCCGCTGACTGGTTCCAGCTTGTGATCCGTTACGCCGCTGACTTTGGCTTTTGTCAGATCCAATTGAAAATTCTCCAGATCCGTGTCCTGGACCACAATGTCAGTGGCATCGCACCCATCTGTGTCATGTTTGACTTTCACAGTATAATGAATGGGATCACCGACTTGGTGCTCGTAACGGTTCACGTCCTTTGTGATCTTGATGTCCACCGGGAGCCGCACCGTAGTGTCCACTTGGTTCGTATCCACACCGCTGTCACTCCCAGCGTTTCCCAGCCGATACGTGAGCCTGGCTTTGTTTTTAAAATTCAGCGCTGTTTTATCCGCATTATAATGTCCATGACTTTCCAGCTGGGCATCGGGCACGTTTTTCACCTGCGCTGTGATCCGCATGGTATATGATTTTCCTGCCAGCGCCGCACCCGTGTTTTTCGCGAACGCCTGAACACGATTTTCCTCTGTGGCGATGTTCCAAGCGCTGGTCACATCCCCGCTGCCTTGGAAAATCTTCACATCCTTGACTTCTAAGCAAGGTTCCACTTGGTCTATGAACCCGAATTTGGTAAGGCCTTTCACCTGCGCTGGCACAGATTGTTCCACATCATAGGTAAAGGACTCCAGCCTGGATGGAATCGTATTGGAAAGAACCTTTGTTTCATCCTGATCCGATACCCGTTTTGTCGGCTTTGGATTCCAAGCCCGTACCATGACCTCGGAAGTTGTGCGAGGCTTATCGTTGATGGTCACAGTGGCCTCATTTGGGATCTCCGCGACTTCGCCGTCAACATATGGTTTCAGCTCTTCTGCCGTGATACCTGGCTTTAACTTGGCTTTGATCACCAAGGTATAGGTTTTGTCGTAAAAGTCATCTGACGTTAAGGCAGAAGCTTTTGCTTGGGCCTTAACCTTGGTCCCATTGATGGATACATCGAATCGTTCAGAATCGCTGCTGCCGCATTTCACTTTGGCCGATTCCACTTGCAGGCAGTCTTCCAGCGTGTCTTCCAATGTAAAGTGTTTGAAGTACGTTTCTGGCGCGTATCCGCTGGCTACCACTTGTTCCACTTCATAAGTGAATGTTTCATTGGCATTGGATAACATGACTTCTCCCGCATCTTTTTCATCGCTGTCTGACACGGTCTTTGTCGGATCATTAGGCGTTGGTTCAAACATGGCATAAGCCAAATATCCGAAATGAGACCAGGTTCCCCGATTTTTTGTTCCATAAGAGAACTGCAGCGTATCGGTTTGGTAAACGGCACCAAAGGCATTTCTGGGATCCCCTGCTTTATAGTTTTCTTCATCCGGATTGTAGTACCCGTTGGACCCATTGCTGACTTTATAAGAAAGCCTGGTGTTTTCCGCCACGAACTGGAACAAAACTTGGTCCGCTTTAAACGCCACATATTGCTGCGCGTCGATATCATCGAAAGTCACGTTTGATTTCACTTTATACCGAGTGCTTGTTCCTGCCAGGAAATAATCCCATTTCAAGGTTGCTTCTTTCAATCCTGATAAATCAATGTTTGGTCTGGCGGATTTTTGAATGGTCAAATGGTGGGCATTTGGCGTTTGATCGGTTTCATCTTCCCAGTCCATGACCGTGACCTTACAATCCACTTTCACATAAGCCTTTTTTTCATTGTCATAGATCTTTAGATTCCGCGCCCACATGCCAAAGCTGCCCTTTGTGTTTTCCTTGATGTCAAAGGCATAGTAACGATCTTCCGCAGGCGAAGCTCTCTCTGCGTCAGGGTGGTCCTTGTCATAAGCTTTAAGCGCTTCTGACACCTTGCAGCTTTTCCCAAACGTAGCGTAAGTCGTGTCTCCTGTGCTGCGTATGATATTCGTATAGCTGGCTGGCACGATAAAACCGCTTCCTGGCTCTTTCCAAGTAGAGTGCCACCCGTGATGAGTCTCGTGCCATGCCGCGAAACCGGCCCCTCCTTTCTTCACGGGTTCTGTGCCATTGGCGTTAAAGGCAGCGAAGGCCTTCATGCTGGTGCCGCAGAGCCCCAAAACCAAAACTGCGATCATAACTGCGACAGTTGCCCATCGTCTTGTTTTCTTCATCATCTCTTTTCCCCTTTCGTTCCTGTATTTTTCATGTATACCATTTTATACCATGAATTTATTGTAATTTCAAGTAAAATATTTACATACTTTTGTCCTCTTTGAATTTGGCATGCTCCTTGCTTTTAAATATCAATAGCAATTTTCCTGCCATGGCTTTAAAAAAATATTTTTATCTAAAAATAGAAATTTTTTCCTCACTCTATTTGCGGGATTTTTCCAGGAACTCTTGAAAAAAAACAGAAACAAGCATATACTTCTAACTAGTCTATTTGCAGGAGGATATGTATGGCACCGATCAACAACAGACAAAAAGCGATTTTCTATATTATTTGCTCTGCCTTTTTCTTTGCGCTCATGAACATGTTTGTAAGGATGTCAGGCGACCTGCCCTCCATTCAAAAGAGCTTTTTCCGCAATCTAGTGGCTTTCTTTTTCGCGCTGTTCGTGCTCATTCGTTCAGATGCGGGCTTTTCTTTCCAAAAGAAAAACCTGCCGGCGTTCATCGGTAGGGCATTGTTTGGCACTTTGGGGATCTTTTGCAATTTTTACGCAGTGGACCACCTGCTTCTTTCAGACGCTTCCATCCTCAACAAGCTGTCGCCCTTTTTTGCTATCCTTGGCTCTTATTTTATTTTGAAAGAAAAAATCACGCCCATCCAGGCATCGGCCGTGACCATCGCCTTTTGCGGCGCGTTGTTAGTGGTGAAACCTGGATTCGCGGTGGCCGGCGCTTTGATTCCTTCTGTCATTGGTGTGATTGGCGGGTTTTGTGCGGGGATCGCCTATACCCTGGTCCGTCTCTTGGGGCAGCGTGGGGAACGGGGACCCTTTATCGTGTTCTTTTTCTCCGGCTTTTCCTGTCTCATCACCTTGCCGTTCCTGATCTTCGATTTCCACCCCATGTCCGGCACCCAGACCTTGATCCTGCTTCTGGCCGGTCTTTCCGCGGCAGGCGGGCAGTTCACCATTACGGCGGCATATACCCATGCGCCCGCAAGGGAAGTGTCTGTTTTCGACTATACGCAGATCATTTTCGCCGCTGGTTTGGGGTTTCTGTTTTTCAGCCAGATCCCTGATGTTTGGAGCATCATGGGCTATTGCATGATCTCTGGAGTGGCTGTGTGGATGTTCCTCTATAATCAGCGCCGCTAGCGTATCGTCTGGTAAGAAATGGCAGTCACCTCAGAATGATTCCCATCGGAAAGACCTGGAGATCACCTATCCTTAACTTCTGTCCTTTTCTTGCTCCCTCTTTTTTCTTTTGAAGAAGTCCGGCTTCATCTCGGAAAGCAGCAGGCCCGCCAAGGTCAGCGCGGTTCCCAGAATGGCCAGGCCTGTTAGCTGTTCCTTTAAGATCAAAGCGGAGGCAGTCACTGTGATGACTGGCACCATGTAGATGTAAACGCTGGTTTTCACTGGCCCCAGATGCTTGACCGCGAAATTCCAGGTCACGAAGCAAAGCGCGGACGCTCCCAGCCCCAGAAACAATAGATTCCACAGGTTTCCTGCGTCTGTGAGCCGTTCCAGGCCCCATCGGAAATCAAAGAAAAATAAGGCAGGGATCATGAATAGAATCCCGTAGGCGAACACTCTGCGGGTGGTTTGGATGGTGGAAAATCCAAAGCCGCTGATCCGCTTTGTCAAAAGTGAGTACACGGCCCACACCAATGCCGCGATGACTGACAGCAAGTCTCCTGCTGGGTTCACCTGGACCTTGGAGCCGCCAAAACTAATGAGGCAGATGCCTGCCATGGCAATGACAAAGCCTGCCAGAAATTTCAGGGACAGTCCGCCCTTTTCCCCTTTTGACATGGCACAGGACAAGATGGCAGTGAAAAATGGCGCTACGGACAAGATCACGCCTACATTGGATGCCATCGTAAAAGTCAAGGCAATGTTTTCCAGAAGATAATACAAAGTGATCCCGCATAGACCCGCCGCGGCAAAGGTCAATTCCTGTTGTTTTGTCGTACCCTTCAGCGGTTTGGGATAAACGATGAGCAGCGCTGCCAGGCCTAGAACAAAGCGGAAAAAGAGGATTTCCACTGGCTGAAAATCCTTTAGCAAAATCTTGGTGGAAATGAATGTCGTGCCCCAGATCAAAATGGTGATCACTGCTGTTATATGTCCAATGCTCTTTTTATCTTTCATGTCCTGGTTCTCCTTGTGATGTCTGAATTTGCGATGTTTGAAATATCCATCTGTACATGGCAGACGGTAGGTCAGTATGATTGATGGGAAATTTGGTGTGCGTAGAAAATGACCACGTATATCAGCGTGGTCATTCCCGGCACTTTATTTTAGATATTTAACTTGTCTACTTGACAAGACTGATCAAAATGGTCTCACGCTTATTGCCGTCTTGTCCAACACCAGCTACAGGAACCACTCTGCTTCTGCTCTGCGGGCGTAATTTTCTTCTAGCATCGCCACATGAGAAAGAAACGCCGGGTCATCCATATATTTGGCGTTTGATGGACATGTTTTAATGCATGCCTGGCACTTGATGCAAATGCCTGCGCAAGTGTCCGGCGCATCTATCGGAATAGAGCCCATCGGACAGACCTGTGCGCATTTTCCGCATTGGTTACATTGATCCGGGTCAGTCTTTGGTTTGGCCTTGAGGAACACCGCAGGCTTGCCGTCTGTCCCCAGCGGCGTGTAATATGGGCCTACCGGATCATCGCCTCGCACCTGGATTGGCCCTGGGATCTCCGCCATTTTCAAAACCTTTTCTGCGATCTTGCCTGCGAAATCCTCCAGCTGTTCCAAATCCTCTTCATTGGGACGGCCTTTCGCCAGTTTGCTGCTAAAAACGTGCTCTGTAGGCACTCCCGCTCCGGCGATGGTGTGAAATCCGTGGGCTTCCAATTCGTTTCGCAGTTCGATCAGCGCATTGTCAAAGTTCCGGTTGCCAAAGACAGCCACCGGCACGGCTAAAGCGCCGTTTCCCGTAAACCCGCTCTGTATGTAAGGCAGCATTTTATTCGGAATCCGCCCTGCGTAAACCGGCGTGCCGAAAACCACCAGTTCCGTGGGCGCGTACTGTTTCGTTCCTTCGCGGCTGGCAGGCAAGGTGTAATCAAAGCGCTCCAGCTCTGCGCCCAGTTTCGCGGCCAGGGTCTTTGCCAGGGTCATCACCACGGTTTCCGTGTTTCCGGTAGCACTGTAAAAGACAGCTTTGACGTGTGTGATTTTCATATTTCGTCCTCCTTTGCATGATAGGGATATACGTTTCTGCCATCGCTGTTATTATACAGCTTTCCAGGCACAAAGTAAAATGTGATTTTATTTTCTGCGGCTGACAATTCTGATTCCGAATTTTCTCCCGACATTTCCCCGCTATAGCGAGTGAAAGAGATGCGTTATTTCTTGTATGTGACCACCATTGTCTTTGTTAGTTTTTTCCCGATTAAATATATGAACCAGCCCAGCAATTTTTTCGCAGGTGTCATCGGTATCCCCGGTGCGTATCGCATTCCCAAATACTTTGGCCAGAACCGGTTATCTTCCGTTGGATAATCTGTCTCTCCTTTGTTCCCCGCGCACATGGCCTGAAACAGATTGAACGGGATCAGGACCCCAATGCTAGGGACATGCATTTTCCCAGAGTTCACATCCAGATAAAACCTTTTTACTATATCATGTGTCTTTTTCAAATCTTTCTTTGTGGGTTCATAGGCGTTCCAGCTAAACGCTGCTACAGGCAGCTGATAGCATTGATTGAATCCCCAGCCAGAAAGCGTAGCAGCCAGGGCTTTTGTGGTGCTGCTGGCAGACACTCCTCCGGTCGTGCTTATGACAAGGGCTTTCTTAGTAAAGTACCTAGGGCGATGCAGCATGAAAGCCATATGGTCTGTGAAATTTTTCAGTATTCCCGGCAAATGCCCCTGAAAGCAAGGCACAGAAAAAACTACCGCGTCGCTTTGTTCTATCAGATCCATGAGCGGCTGGACGATTTTGTTATGCGGGCATGTTTTGTGCCCTTTCCGAAAACAATTGCTGCATCCTGTGCAAAATGGGAGGTCAATATCTGACAAATGCGCTTCTTGAAACACGATGGTTTGATCAAAGGATCGCAGCATCTTTTTGGCTTCCTCTGTCAATCTCCAAGTGTTGCCTTTATGCGGCCCGCCATTGATCATGAGTATTCGCATAGTCTTCTCCTTTGTGCCCTCTGTTGGTTTTGCTTATATCTTAATGCTTAATGCGCGGCAAGATGATCGTTGCTTTGATTTTCCATCTCTCGTCTGTTTTTATTATATCGCAGTCTGGCACGCGCCGCAATCGCTAACCTTTAGGAGAATGGGAATTCTACTTATAGGTGCCGGCAATGCTTACTGAACAAAAGCACTAAAAAAATTTCAATGCCAGCAGCCGCTTTGTCATTTGTCAAAATATTTTTTCATCTATGAACACAGTTGACAAACCCGAGCACAACTTCATATAATATTATCCAGCGCTATAGTATAGTATGTAGTCTATTTACGAAACACTAGGAGGTAAGGAAACATGAAAAGCATTCGGACAAAGATCACCTTATGTCTCATGGTGACAGTCCTAGCCACACAGCTCATAGTAGGAGCGACCAGCATCACACTCAACTATAACAACACTCTCTCAACTGTGGACCAAATGATGAGTGAGACCGCGGGTCTCGCAGCGGAACGCATTGAACAGGAACTGACTGCCTACAAGAATGTCGCCATGGACACTGGTTGTGTCCCGCAGCTTCTTGATGAAACCGTTTCATTGAAGGAAAAACGCTCGATCATAGACGAACGTGTCAATATGCACGGTTTTCAACGTGGAAACATCATTGGTCCAGACGGCACTAGCATCTTTGATGGCAAAGATTATTCCGACCGCGAGTACGTCAAACAGGCCATGCAGGGCAACGTCTACGTATCCGAACCACTGATCAGCAAGATCACAGGAGAGCTTTCTATCATGGTTGCAGCTCCAATCTATAAAAAGGGGATCCACGGCTCTGATATCGAAGGCGTCGTTTACTTTGTCCCCCGCGAGACCTTCCTGAATGATATTGTTTCTTCGATTCGTGTCAGCGCGCATAGCCGAGCCTACATGATCAATCGTTCCGGCGATACCATCGCAGATACTACCTTAGATACGATCACTGTCCAGAATATCGAAAAAGAAGCAAAAAGTGATTCTTCTCTGAAAGAGCTGGCATCTATCCATACTGCCATGCGCGAAGGCAAGAATGGCTTTGGCAACTACAAAAGCGGCAAGCAAAGCATGTTCGCGGCTTATGCGCCGGTGAACGGCACGGATGGATGGAGTTTGGCAGTTGTTGCCCCAAAATCGGATTATCTCTCCACTACATACTTTGACATCGTCATAAATCTGGTGATCATGGTGCTCGCGATCCTGCTTTCCATCATAGTGGCCCTGAAATTAGCCAACCGCATCAGCCGGCCTATGAAAGCCTGCGCGGAACGTATGCGGCTATTAGTAGAGGGAGATCTGGAATCTCCAGTTCCAGCAGTCGTCAGCAGGGATGAAACCGGAATGTTGACACAATCTACCGCCGAACTGGTGGAAGGCCTGTCAACCATTATCCATGACATTGGTTATCTTCTGGGCGAGATGGCAAATCAAAATCTGGATATTCAGTCCCAGTACCGCGATGCCTATGTAGGTGATTTCCAGAGCATCCTGCACTCTATGCGCAATCTGAAGGTGCAGTTAAGCGAGATCCTCCTACAAATCAATACTTCCGCGGAACAGGTTTCAAGCGCCAGCAATCAGGTATCTTCCAGCGCTCAGAACTTAAGCCAGGGCGCCGTTGAACAGGCCAGCTCTGTAGAAGAGCTCGCGGCTCGAATCAGCGAGATTTCTGACCAGGTCAAGGATACTGCGGACAGCGCGCAGGACGTGCGAAAACAGACCCATCATGCTGGTGAAGGCGTTTCTGCCTGCAACCAACAGATGCAGGAACTGATGAGCGCTATGGAAAAGATTCATTCCAGTTCAGAAGAAATCGGTAAGATTATCAAGACCATCGAAGATATTGCGTTCCAGACCAATATCCTGGCACTGAACGCTGCTGTAGAAGCGGCGCGGGCAGGCACCGCAGGCAAGGGATTTGCTGTTGTGGCAGATGAAGTCCGTAATCTTGCCAGCAAATCCGCAGAAGCCTCTCAGAACACCTCCCTGCTGATCTCGCATTCCACGGAAGCCGTGCAAACAGGTACGGAAATCGCCAAGAACGCAGCGAATGCTCTAGCAGATGTCGTAGAAAACATCCAGTCCATGGTTGGCTCTATCGATCAGATCTCTGCTGTGTCAAACGAACAGTCCGAGGCTGTTTTACAGGTTAATGATGGAATCAACCAGATCTCTTCGGTCGTGCAGAGCAACAGTGCCACCGCTGAAGAGAGCGCGGCAGCCAGCGAGGAACTTTCTGCAGAGGCAAGCAATTTGAAACAATTAGTAGATCAGTTCACACTTGCCAGAAACTAGAAAACCATAGGATAGATCACAAAAGGGGCTATTGATTTTAGCCCCTTTTTCTTTGAAAATCACGATTTTTCTCCATGATATAATTTATGAAAGAAATACTATTTCTGTTCATCATGTCACCAACAGCCGCATGTATCATTTACAATACAGCTCTATTGCTTTTGCCGCGAACGCAGCTGTTCCGCTCCCAGCAACTTTATCGATATTTTCAGTAAATTCTCCACCAGAAGCATACAGTTGGCCAAGTCCCTTTAAAATCTCCTTGGAGCACATATAAAAATACTCTGAAATATAGTATTGTAGTTTTTTTACCTGACGCTGCGCTTCCTCATTACCAGGTTCTTTTTCTTTCATTTTCCCAAAGTCCACAAAGATCAGCATAAGGTTTTTCCATGCTAATTTTTGTGTGTCAGGAGACTGATTCTTTGTCTTCGCTTCATATTCCTTATATGCTGCGGTCTGCCCCCATTGTTCTTTTGCCTGGCTAGCATACTCATCCATTTTTGTTGTGTCAAATACATGAAAATCCATTTTATCCACTCCTGTCGTTTTTATTTTGCGAGCGAAATCAATCAGATGCTCAAGATGCTCTTTTTTCATGGTCAATAATTTAATCTGTTGGGACAGCGCTTTGTCCCTGTCAAAATCAGGAGCATCCATAATCGCCTTGATTTCCTTTAATGGAAATTCCAGTTCCTTGAACAGTAAAATCTGCTGCAACCGTTCCATCGCCGCATCGTCATACAGCCGATATCCCGCCTCTGTATATTCAGTTGGTGGCAAGAGTCCTATGGTATCGTAATATTGCAGAGCGCGTATACTCACCCCAGTCAATTTACTTACTTCATTCACTGTCATCATTGGCTTTTCCCTCTTCTCGATAAGCATACTTTAAACTATTACGTAACGTAGGAGTCAATTGTTTTTTCAAAAAGATTTTGTTATTTTTACAAGTTCCGATCTGTCTTCCCATATTCTAACACACCTTCGGAACCACATGACAAGATTTTTTCATAAAGAATCATGAACAAACAATGAACAGACTAGGCAATGTGGACACCCTCGTTCGCCGCATATTTGTAAAGCAAGTGGGCGTTGCTGCGTAAAAATCGCTCAAAAGCAGTGATTTCTTCATTGGAATAGCCTTCTTTTTGCAGCCAAACATACTCCGGCAAGCGGCAGCGGGCAGTGTCGAACCCATCTTCAGTCGGACGTTCGAAATGCACCTCCACGACCTGTTTTCCGTTTTCTTCGATAATATGTGAATGGACGATTTCCGTCTCATCGGATAAAGTGATATACGGGTACATCATGGCGTTGACCTCCGTTTATTTTAGTTTTCTTGAATCATTATATCTCACTCTTCAAGGTATCGTTAGGAAAAGGAGCAGCGAAGTTATTGTTTTCGCTCCTCCTAATCTTACATTTGTCAACTCATCCCTGCTATCCGCAGGCTAAGTTTCTTTCTCTATAAAATCTGTCCCTTCCCTGTGTAGGGATGGCTCCTGGCATAGGCCAATGCCTTTTCCGCGAATTCTCCTGGTGCGAGCTGATCAAAGCATTTCCGCTGCCATACGGTATAATCAAACTTGTCTTGTTTAATGAGCGCAATAAAATATTCCGCATTGACAACTCCCATGTGTTCGACCAGACAAGCAAACCCTTGATCTAAAATTTCCACTGCGTTTATCATCTTTGCTCTTTCTCCCTGTTCTTCCATGTTCCTATGTCCTATGCGTTCTTCTCCCCCGCTCGCTGCTTTATTGTATCTCATTTTGGAAGCATCGCCCTGTTGTTGATATCTATATTATAGGGGATCGACACGCATTTTACAAGTTAGATTCTTGCCTGCGCATCGTGCTCGTTCTCCGCTTGTTTCAGTGAAATGATTTTATGAAGGGGTTCCTAAGGCCTTTGGGTCTTGGACCTCTGGGGCTTAGAAATCCCTTGTTTTTTGGTGGAAATGAAAAGCGGCAAGCACGTTCCTTTGTTGGTGTGCTTGCCGCTTTTATCAATATCCATGTTTCGGTATGCCTTTAAATCCGTTTCAATGTTAATGTTTTACCTTTACGCAGAAACGAAAATATTTTCGATTTGCCTGAAGTTATCTTTAGTTTAATGACTTTATTGTTCTTAAGAGTCATTTTTCCTGATATTTTTTCCTTGATGCAATATGCGGCTCCACCTTCATCAGTGGAATACCATTTATTTGCTTTAAAGCTAATAGTCTTGCCTTTCACTTTCCCTGTGATGATACCTGTCTGCTCAACAAATCCTGACCCATATACCCCTCTTACAAGGTAAAATTTGATTTTTCCCTTGGACGCTTTTCTAAAATGCGCCTCAAGAACCTCGTCTTGCTTGTTTTTGAAGGAATATGCTTGTCCCTCGCACTTTTTATAAAGTGGTTTCCCAACTTTTACCGCTGAACTTTTTGTCATGTCCGCCGCTTTCGCCACTTCAACGTTGGCTGGAACCAACCATGTGAGCATGGTCAGCAGCAATGCGAACGCCACAATTTTTGCGCTGTGTTTCTTTTCTAATGATTGTTTCATTTTCATTCTTCCTTTCTTTGTTCTAATCGTAACTCCTGATTTTATCTCCCTGTCCTATTGCTCCAAAGTTTCTTCCACTGGGGCTAGGCTGACACAATTTCCACAAAAGCTCATGCCTTCCTGCAGCTTCGCCGATTCTCTTCCAGCGGTAGACTTTATCGATATTTCCTACATAATAAATAAGATCTAGCATTCTTCCTGTTAGTCGAAACGATTCGCCAGCTCATTGGGTCATTTTACTGCTTGCGATTACGGTTAGGAGTGTTTTTCACGTTGATCGGCTTCCCAATCATCCCAATCCTTGTCCCACTCATCAATGTCATCGTAGTCTTCCACATCAGGTTCTGAATCATAATCCCAAGTGCCGTCAGAATCCTGAGGATGATAATCATTATCTTCTCTTTGCATTTATGCTACCTCCTACTTTATTTTCCATTTTTGTAACTGATTCATGATCAAACGATTTTATCTGTTTTTTTCTCCTTTCCTTGTTCTAAATGTTATACCCAATTACTTCTTCTAATTTTAGCAATGCCTTGATGTTTGTCTGTCAGTCACCGCCTTCCTATTTTGCTTATATAAGTATTTTTCACTTTTATAAGTTATTCTATCATGCTTTTGGGCGTATTACAATGATTATGTTAAATTATTTTACGCAGACAAGAAAGGAGAACCGCCCATTGCTCCAAGAACTCGATTACGCAAAATTAGGAACGAAGGTAAAAGCCCTTCGCTTGAAACAGGGCCTCACCCAAGAAGCTCTAGCCGAGCGTGTCCATTGCTACACGTCCCACGTTTCCAACATTGAAAACAACCACACAAAAGTCAGCTTAAACACCTTGCTCGCCATAGCCAACGCTTTAGGCACTAGTGTTGATTACCTGATCTCCGAACAATACGACAATCCTTCTCTCGCCTTGGATCGTGAAATCCTCCGTGCGGTTCAAAACTGCGACGTTGCCACGAAAGAAAAGATTCTGAAAATCATAGACGTCTTAATACAATGACCTGGCTTTGGAGCGCGCTTTTCAACCATCGTGTTCGTCAACCACGTTCTCGTCTTTCCAAAGTTCCAAAAGTCCGTCCAATCCTTCTAGTGCTTCATCGGCTCGTTCCACGCAGCCTTGAATCGCTTCCACGTATGTGGTCATGTCATAAACGTTTTCTTTCCCCGCCACGTAAACGGCCAGCAACGTGGCCTTCAAAATCTTCAACCTCTGTCGCACGTAAAGCACTTCATCATATGAATCACACGCTCGTTCGTTCATAGCACGTTTTCCTCCTCGCTTTTGAAAATGTTCTCACCATAAAAATTCAGTGTCTGAGCAAAATAAGCTTTCGATGTTCTTTCTTGTTTTTTGTTCCATTTTTTACACCCCTTATCCTTCATCTTGATTCAGCCAATCCAACAGCAAGCTTGCCTCTTCTTTCAATTGGTAAGCCTGCCTGGACAAACCATGAATCGCGTCTCTGTAAGTCACTGGGTCTTCCAATTCCGAGCGCATTGCGTCATGAACCGCCTCCAGCGTGCTCCACAAAGTCCTGATCTCTTCCGCCATTTCTTCCACACGATCCTGCAACTTCAATAAATCCTCCGGTTTCAATTTCGTCACCTTCTTTCATAAAGATTTCTTCCAAGGCCAAGACCCGATTGTCATGGGCCATGGATACAAATCAATAATATATATTCATGGACTGGATTCATTACGGGTTAGGAAGTCAAAGAAAAGCTGGTGTCATGACATTTGAAAGCATGAAAGAATCACTGAACACGATAGAGTAAAAACTTTCTGGATTTAAAAGATTTTTTGATTGATTTTTAGAAAAAATTTTAAGATGACGCCAAACCTTCTTTCGCCGCCCATTCGCCGCCAGAGCAAAACGCATGAAAAATGATTAGAAGTGACCATATGTGACTAGAAGTGAATCGCCTGGACCTGTTGAAACTAATCTAATCCAAGCATAAAAAAACCTTGGAATCATTGAAATCCCAAGGTTGACGTTCATGGTTGCGGGGACAGGATTCGAACCTGCGGCCTCCGGGTTATGAGCCCGACGA
>CAJTYS010000022.1 GCA_910583765.1 uncultured Eubacteriales bacterium
GGTTTTACGCGACCTGCGCGTGCTTTTTTAATTATTCAACTGTCAAACTCCCGAGAAGCTTCTTGACATCTCTCGCCCCTTTGCTATAATCAAACCGTCTATATGTAGGACTCATATGATTCATCGTGATAAAGGAGGGCCAAAGGAATGGTTGAATGGAAAAGATTTAAAGGCGCGATCTTTGACATGGACGGCACGCTGACAGATTCCATGTATATCTGGGACACTGCGGGAGAAACGTATCTGCGCAGTCAAGGAAAGGAACCAGCGCCGGATTTGCGAAAGCAGCTGCGTCCTCTCAGCCTGGAGCAGGCAGCGGAGCTCTTTCAGGAACAATACGGGATCAGGGCTTCTGTGGATGAAATTTTAAAGAGTTTCGATGAAGTGGTGGAAAACGAATACCGGTACCATGTGAAATTAAAATCCGGGGCCTTAGAACTGCTGGAGCATTTGAAAAAGCAGGGCCTGGAAATGACCGTTGCCACGTCTTCGCCCCGCGCTATCGTTCTCATGGTCCTAAAGCGGCTGGGGATCCTGCCTTATTTTTCTCATGTGATCACCTGCGGTGACGTGGGTTTTGGAAAAGATCATCCCGCGGTCTATGATCGGGCAGCGGAACTCATGGGTACGGACCCTGCAAGCACCTTGGTCTTTGAAGACGCGCTCCACGCAGTGACCACCGCGTCCAAGGCGGGTTATTTTGTGGTTGGGGTTTATGATGAAAGCGAAGGAATCAATGAAGAGCAGATCATGCCTTTATGCAGCCTTTATTTGAAATCTCTGGAAGAATTTTCTATGGATTAAACTACAAGTTCATAGACATGAAACGCATATCGTTGTATACTATTATTAGTGCTACCAATGTTCGGTAGGCGGTTAGCCACGTCCGTTACTGCTGCAATTATGGTGAAAAACCCAAATCGCAAAGCAGGAGGTGGTAAGTATTTCTACATATGAAGAAATGATGGTACTGATCGGCATGGCTATGCTGATCGTAACGATTTTGGATTATACAAAGAAAAAATAACCGCCCTCTAGCCCAGGATACGGTTATTTTTTAACCAACACTGGCTAACCGTCTATCGGTAGCACTTTCTATTTATTAATATATCGTCCTGCCGATAAAATGTCAACCGTTTTTTCAAAAATGAAAAAGATAACCAGATGAAAGGAAAACAGAAATTGCTGCGATCAACCAGTAATGCTTGCATTTTTTCGACTATTGCTATAATATAATAAGTAATTTGCTCGGAAAAATTAGAATCATAGTTTCTATTTTTAGATAAAACTACGGAGGTATTTCATGTCTATTGTAAGTGATGAGCGGATCATTAAAGTATTGCGGCAATATAATCCCTGGTGGCGAACACCCCTGGCGATCAAAGAAGAAACAAAACCACAAAAAAGGTTAGTCTATGATGAAGCGCTCCGGATGTTGACACACAAAAGCATTCGCCGTTTTGTCGTGCTTTCCGGTGTCAGACGCGTAGGCAAGACTACGCTCATGTATCAGATCATCGACCATTTGCTTGATGAAGGGGTGGATCCAAAAAATATTTTTTATGTGACTTTTGATAATCCGATCCTCAAACTTGTCAATGTGGAGGCGGTTTTATCTATTTATGAATCCTTGTATCCCCTTGCGGGAACAAGATATGTTTTCTTTGACGAAATACAGTATACGGAGCATTGGGAGCTTTGGATGAAAGTCATTTATGATAATAGAAAAGACATTCGGTTAATGGCAACAGGCTCAGCGAGTCCGATCTTGGAAAAGGGCTCTGCGGACAGCGGCACAGGCAGATGGAGCGTCCTAAAGATCCCCACCCTATCATTTTATGAATATTGTAAACTACTAGAGCTTGATATGCCCCCGCTGCCGGAAAAGCCGCGCCTTTCCCAGCTCGTAAAAATGGACCATCCTCAGCTTGGCGATTTGATGAGCAGGTTCACGCCTTTGCAAAACCATTTTAATCGTTATTTGACCATTGGCGGTTTTCCGGAACTCGTGTTGTCTGATGATGATATGTACGCCCAAAGGATGCTCCGCGAAGATGTAGTGGACAAGGTCATCAAGCGCGATGTCCTGACCCTCTTTCATATCCGCAGCCCACTGTTGATGGAAAAGCTGTTCCTATATCTCTGCATGACTTCAACTGAGATTTTCAGTGCCACCACAGCAGCAAAAGAACTGGAGAACACTTCAGTGGCCACCATTGACAGCTATATCAGCGCCCTGGAAATGTCCAATCTCATTTACTTAGCGAAGCCTATGGCCGTGGGCAGTAAAGGTGCGCTAAAGGGCAAACCTAAAATCTTTATTGCTGATACCGCAATCCGCAACGCAGTGTTAATGATCGATGACGCATTGTCAGAAGAGAGTGAGCTGGGTGCCATGGTCGAAACCGCGGTTTACAAGCATATAGTATCATTTTATCAGGGCAGCACAGCGCAGATCGGGTATTTTAGAAAGGCAAAGGACAATCAGAAAGAAGTCGATGTGGTTGTGGAACTCCCCCGCCAGAAGATCCTCTGTGAAGTAAAGTATCGCAATCAATCCCATGTTCCTGCCACAGATGCCATTGTGGAATTGTGCCGGGATGAAAAGGCCAAAGTAACGAATGCTTTTCTCGTCACAAAGCATCTGGACGATTTTGGAATTTCAAAGCATGAAACGAGCACGCCGATTTTACGTGTACCCGCAATCGTCTTCCTTTACCTCTTGGGCCAGATGGAAGCCGAGGGGCTGAATGGAAAAATATAGCCTAACACCTATGATCGGCATGGCTATGCTGATCGTAACGATTTTGGATTATACAAAGAAAAAATAACCGCCCTCTAGCCCAGGATACGGTTATTTTGACTGTAACCGGCTAACCGTCTATCGGTAGCACTTTCTATCTATATAATATATCGTCCTGCCGATAAAATGTCAACCGTTTTTTCTATATCGTTATACTTCCTTTACATTCTGCAAAGCGGTTCCCGTGCCTGTGATCACTAGTTTGGTGCCCATATAGGTGTTTTCTCCGCCTTCTGCTGTTTCAACCAAGACGTCTGAGGGCTTTTCTTCGATCTTCCAGCTGTGATACCCTGCGTCCATGAGCTGATGTTGGATGTGCTTGCGCCCTTCATGGATGGCGTAGAACATGGCCTCATCTTTAGTTCCGTATACTTTTCTCTCCCAAGGCGCGTTTAAAATGAATCTGTCACCATCCACGCTAATGAGCAGCTCCACGGTTTCGATCACCTGTCCCACAGCCGCGCCATAGGCATTTGCCACATCTGCGTTTTCCGGCACCATGACCTTGGCGTCCAGCAGCTTTCCTGCCTCTGCTACCCAGGCCTTAGCCGGTGCGCCGAGGGCCACCACTGGCTTGTTCAAACGCAGCATTGGTTTTAACAGAGAAGCGCCGCTGCTCCGAAACGCCAGTTCCATCAAATACATGGCCTCTTCGCTTTCCTCAATGGAAAATTTCTTTCCGTCAAAATCAGCTCCGCTCTGAACACAGCACATTGCCATTTTCTCATAGATCATGGTTTCCGCCATGTCTAGGAACTTGGAAACCGGAATCTCTTTTCGCTTGGCTAAGATTTCCACTCCAGCCTGCGCAATGTCCCTGTCCCATTCCAGATACCTGCCCCTGACATGGAGAATATCCGTAGGTGTCACAGATATTCTCGCCAGGATGCCGGATTCAACCAAAGGTGTTAAATCTATGGTTTCAGGAGCCTTCCCAACTGCCCTCGCCAAATACGTCAAGCTATGGGGGCCGTCCTGAAGCTTTTCCATGATCTTGTGCTCCTCTGGAGAAGCGTCTTTTGGAAGCTGGCCGCCTACGTACAAGTAACAGTCCGCTTCCTGTTCAAAGTAAACCTTATATTCTCCTACTCTGCGGAAACTCTTCAATTCATGGCGCAGATAAGGGTATCGATGTCCCATGACGCACAGGGGCCATACTTTTTGTGGCCCGATCTGTAAATTTCCAGATCTGTCTAGACACATCCGGCTGTCTCCGCCCAAGCCAAAAGTAGAAATTTCCACTGCCTGTACCCGGGTGAACCATCCGCCTACCTTGGCGCCTTTTTTCCTGATATTCACGATCCCGTCTGAAACATTGGCAATATCCGTAGTGGTGCCGCCCATGTCCAGGACAATGCCGTCCTTTTCTCCTGTGAGCGCGAGTCCGCCGATAACGCTGGCTGCTGGCCCTGACAAAATCGTTTCAATGGGCCGCTCTTTTGCCATGGCCTCTGTCATCAGGGTGCCATCGCCCTTTACGATCATCACCGGCGCATGAATGGATTGTTCCTGTAAAACAGTCTTCGTTGTTTTGAGAAGTTCATTGATGATCGGGATCAGCCGTCCGTTGAGAACCGCTGTCACCGTTCTATAATGAAAGCCTAAGGCTGAGGTCAGCTGATGGGCGCATACCACTGGGACGCCTAGAATCTCGTCTGCCAAACGGCGGATCTCCTGCTCGTGCTTTGGATTTCGCACGCTGGCATAGGCAGAAACAGCAAGCGCCTCCACTTTTCCCTTCATGCTTTCCAAAACCTGGCGCAGCTCGTCTCGATCCAGATCTTCTGCCAGTCTGCCCATGATGTCAAAGCTGCCTTTGATCTTCACAGTCATTTCTGCTGGGACTTCATCCTCCAGGTCCATCCCCATATAAATCAATCCCACTTTTGCCCCTCTTCCCTCTATAATGGCATTGGTGGCCAGAGTAGTGGAAAGAGACACCAGGGAAATTTCTGCTACATTCTGAAAGTCCAGATTTTCCATGCAATTTTTGATTCCAATGGTCAAATCTTCTTTTGTGGTCAGTGCCTTGGCCTTACAAACAATGGCATGCGTTGAAGCGTCAACAATGACACCATCTGTGTAAGTGCCGCCTGTGTCCATGCCTAAAATAAACGACATCCGCAAGCCCTTCCTTTCTCGTTTCCTGGGTTTATGTTAAACCTCCCGCCGCTCTTTTTCAAGATGCCGCGCCATTTCTTTAACCAAACTTATAGTTTTGTTCGTCACTCTCTGACCTCCGGCACCACGACCGTGTTCTTTTTGCTGATGACCATCCCGCAGATCACCATGCACACGCACAGCAATTCCATGACAATGAAAACAGTCATGGAGTCTTGGAAAAATCGCATGGCAGCAGGAAACAGAACGCCTTCCGCGCAGGCCCCCAGATAAGCGAAACTATTGAGGATCCCTGCCGCTGTTCCCGCGAACACTCTGCATCCTTGATCAATGGCATGGAGCCAAAGAATGCCGTTGATCCCATAGAGAGCAAAGCCAGTGAAAAAGATCCCTACCAGCACGGTCTGTGAATTGGTGATCATGGGGAAAATGATCACCAGCGCTCCGCATAAGGCTGCCATGGCCGTGACAATGAGGCCCTTGTTGTCAAACAGCTTTGTTCCTGCGCCCCATGTGATGATCAGAGTCCCGAAGGCCATGCCCACCGGCAGTGTCAGATTGGAAAACGTCTCGCTGAGAATAGCGCTTCCATTTTGCTCCGCGTAGTAGAATGGAATCCAGTTGAGCAGTCCATATCTGCAAGTGCTGGAAAGCATGGCCACCCCGCACCACCAAAGAAACTTTTTCTGTGTCAGGATGTGCTTCCAGGGCAGTTTCCCGGAGTCCGCGATCTCCCTTAGTTCTGCCTCCCGCTCTATATGGTGGGGCTTTTTCATCTCATATGGCCGCAGCCCTTTATCTTCCGGCCGTTCCACGGCCAGCACCCAAAACACGCACACAAAGACCAACAGCAAAACCATGGGAATGACAAAATTCATGCGCCAATCCAAGGCAGGCCACAGCAAAGCAATGATGGAAGGCAGCACATATGCGGTAGTATGAGACATGCCGGAGAAAAAATTGGCAATGCCCACGCCTTTTCCCCGCTCTCCCTCTTTCCACCAATTGGCCAGAAGGCTGATGCCCCCAACCCAGATCATGCTCTGAAAATATCCGTTTGCCAGCCAAAGGCAGAGGATGGGCTGCCACTGGGTCTGCAGAGAAATGAACATATTGAGAAAGCTAGACGCGCTGCCGCCGATCACCAGGGCGCTCTTGGCTCCAAAGCGGTCTGCCAAGTAACCGTTGATAAAACTACCCACCGCATAGGCGAGGAACACACTGATATTGATCAGCTCCTGCTGGTGCCCAGTGAAAGCGAGTTCTTGGGACATTTCATCCATCATATGATTCACATTGAATCTCCCTAAATACACCAGATTGTACATCAAGGCAAAGGTGATCAAGCTGATCCATTTATATTTCTGAAACCTTGTTTCCATCCAAAAGCCCCCTTCTCTTCAGATCACGTCCAGGCAATGCCGTCTTTTTGCGTTCCTTGCTCCAAGACGTTCCTGAAAGCGCCAGCAAAAAAGCCTGTGCCGCAGCGATTCCCATGGCGCGCGCTCTGAAAAAGCGTCGGGCTTTCCCGACGCTTTTTTGCTTGCTTTATTGACTTGTTCCGTCAATTCTTTCCTGCACCAGGCATGCTGCCCTGCTTTTAATACGCAGTTTCCAAAAGTCCGTAGTCCTTGTCGTTTCTCTTGTAAACAACGCCTACGCTGTCTGTTTCCATGTTAAGGAACACAAAGAAATTGTGCTCCAGCAGTTCCATCTGCACGACTGCTTCATCCACGGTCATAGGCACCAGATCAAACTTTTTCCTCTTCACTACCTGGATTTCTTCCTGCTCTTCTTCGATCTCAGGCAGTTCGGTGAAGGCAAAATCCTTGTGGTCTTTATACTTTCTCTGGAGCTTTGTCTTGAATTTGGACATCTGCCTGGACAGCTTTTCCACCACTCTGTCAACGCCATCATACGGATCGTTTGTCAGGACTTCTGCCCGGAAAATCGTCCCCTTTGTGTTGATGGTGGCCTCGACCTTATATTTTCCCTTCTCCTTCATGGTCATAACGTTCGCTGTGATTTCATTGGAAAAGTATTTATCCAGCTTCGCAAATTTCTTTTCAATTGTTTCCTTCAGTTTTTCACTGGCATTGTAGTTTCTGCTATTAATAACAATTTTCATACCCGTAACCTCCTTGCTGTAATCCGGCGGTGCCGTTATCTTTGTTTTGGTATTGCTACATATTATACCATGGATTCCCTCTAATGTACAATGTTATCCAATCTATTTCTTCATTTTCCTGCTTCTGTGATGCCGCGGTCAACGAAATTCACCCCGCGCCTAGCTGCCGCCGCAGGATCCTTCATTGTCCAGTTTCAGCAGTCTTTGCCGGCTCCCCGGCTGACCTGGTCTTTGCCCCCACACTTGCCTTTACCTGATTTTATCAGAGGACTTACTCCTAAACTACGCCATGATCACTGCCGCCTCGCGGATCAGCTTACGTGGGACCTTTTGCCCGTAGCTGGCCTGGCCTTTCAACCACAGACCCAAGGAGCCGGCAAAGGCTGCTGCTTTGGATTGTTTTCTATTTTTCATTGTTCTTTGGGTGGCACATTGGCTCCGCAGGCAAAGGTCAGACAGCAGATTCGCTTTGCGCCCGCTTGTTTCAATGGCTGGCTGCACGCGTCCATGGTGCTTCCTGTGGTGTAAATGTCATCCACCAGCAGCAGGCGTTTTCCATGCAGCTGATAATAGTTTCCTGGAGAAACCGCGAACGCGTCTTCCAGATTTTCGTATCGCTCAAAAGCGCCCAGGCCTTTCATGGGCCGCGTCTGCCTGGTCCGTTCCAGCACCCTTGAGCCGCATGGCACGTCACAGCGGCGGGCCAGCTGCCGGGCCATGACCTCTGCTTGATTGTAGCCTCGGCGGGCCAGCTTTTTCCGGTGCAGAGGCACGGGAACGATCAAGTCGAACACTTCGTCTGTCAATGCCATCCGGTCATGGAGAATGTCCCCCAGCTTCCTGCCAATATAGGACTTGCCCTTGTATTTATAATCCATCAGCACGCCTCTCTCATAGAGACTGTATTGGACACAGGTGTATCCCTTGTCAAACACATGGTCATGCTGCCTGCAGTCATAGCAAAGCTGATGCCGGTAATCCTCCTGGAGCAGTTTGCCGCATTTGGCGCAGGTCTTGCGCCCCAGCCAGTGAAAGCGTTCCATACAGGCATCACATAACGCATAATCCCTGGTATGATCAATGATGCTTCCACAGGAGACGCAGTATATATTAGACGGATATAATGCTTCCAATCCCTTTTCTAAAATCCCCATGTTTTCCCCTTTTTCCCTCTCCGATCACCTCTTGTCCTGCCTTTGAAATCCACTGTCTGTGAAAAGCCGCTTCATGCTTTTTAATATCAAAGATCCGATGTCAGCAGCTTGCTCAGGCGGGACCGCAGTCCGGAATATCGCTCTGTGATCCTGTTGTTGTCCACCATGCCATGCATCTTGTTTTCTGATCCAACCAGCACCACAGCCTCCTTTCCCCTGGTCACTCCTGTGTACAGCAGGTTCCTAGTGGCCAGCACCGGCGGAAACCAGGTCATGGGCATGATCACAATGGGAAATTCACTGCCCTGACTCTTGTGGACTGTGATCGCATAGGCGTGTTCCAGCTCGTCCATCTGATTGAAATCATAGGTCACATATTTGCATTCGTCAAAAACAACGGTCACTTCATTGAATTCTCGGTCAATGCGGTTAATAAACCCCACATCTCCGTTAAAAATCCCTTCTCCTTCTGTGAAATCCTCCTGATTGCGCCATTTCAGCTCGTAATTATTGCGGATCTGCATCACTTTATCGTGTTCGCGGAAGATACGGTCGCCAAACTGCCGCTCTTCCAACTCTGGACAAGGCGGGTTCAGCGCTTCCTGGAGCTCCCGATTCAAATTGATGCTCCCCAGCAGCCCTTTGCGAACTGGAGTCAGGACCTGAATGTCCCGCACTGGCAGCACATCCGTATAATAAGCAGGCAGCCGGCGCATGCATAGGTCCTGGATCAAAGCCAGCATTTCCTTTTCCGTCTTCTGCCGCATCATGAAAAAATCTTTGCCTTTTTCATTGCAGTCCGGATATTCTCCCTGGTTGATCCGATGGGCATTGACCACGATCAGGCTTTCTTTTGCCTGCCGGAAGATCTCTGCCAGCTTTACGCAGTAAACGTATTCGCTGTTGATGATGTCCCGCAGCACGTTTCCCGCGCCCACGGAAGGCAGTTGGTCCGCGTCTCCCACCAGGATCAGACGGGTGCCCGGCCGGATGGCGCTCACTAAGCCGTCCATCAGCAGCAGGTCGATCATAGAAGCCTCATCAATAATGATCGCGTCTTGATCCAGCGGGTCCTCCGCGGTCTTGCCAAAACGCATGGCGTCATCGCCTTCGGAATAATAGTATTCCAGCAAACGGTGGATGGTAGAAGCCTCGTAGCCGGAGGTCTCCGTGATTCGCTTGGCAGCTCTGCCCGTGGGCGCCGCGATAGCTGTCTTGAGACCGCTGTGCCGCAAAATGCCGATAATGGCATTGATAATGGTGGTTTTTCCAGTCCCTGGCCCACCGGTGATCACAGAGACACCTTCCTTCAAGGAGGCTTTTACTGCGTATTTTTGGTTGTCTGAAAGTGAGATGCCGCTCTCTTGCTCTGCCACAGCGATCAAACTGTCCACGTCAGAGCCAATGGGACGCAGGGGCGCGCTGTTAATGGCAGCCAAGCATTTGCACACGTTTTGTTCTGCCATGTAATAGGGCATGAGAAACACTACGCTGCGGTTCTCCAGGTTTTCGATATGCACGTCCCCTTGGAAAGCCATTTCCACTAAGCAGTCGCTGAGTTTTTCCTGTTCCACTTCCAACAAGGCCCCTGCTTTTTCGCACAGGACTTTTTGAGGCAGGAAGGTATTGCCTTCGCCTGTGAAATACCACAAGGTGAATTTCAGCCCGCTTTTGAGACGGTGCTCGTCATCTTTGGCAATTCCCATCTTCTGTGCGATCTTGTCAGCTTTTTTAAAGCCAATCCCATAGACATCCTCTGCCAGACGGTAGGGATTCTCTTCCACCGCCGCGATGGTGTCTCTGCCGTAGACCTTGTATAGTTTCATAGCATAATCCGCGTTAATGCCGAACTGTTGAAGATACAGTGTGATTTCTGCGAATTCTCTGTGACTGCGAAAGGCGTCTGACACAGCCTCTGCCTTTTTTTCACCAATCCCAGAAATTTCCGTGAGCCGTTGGGGTTCCCTTTCAATGATATCAAAGGTTTCGCTCCCGAATCTAGCAACAATAGCCGCTGCGGTTTTCTTTCCAATGCCCTTTAACACGCCTGAGGCCAAGAACTCTTGGATCCCTGCTTCGGAAGATGGCATGACTTCTTCAAAACTGTTGAACGCGAACTGTTCACCATAAGTAGGGTGTACTTTCCATTGGCCCCTGATGATGTATGTGCTGCCCTTTCTGCATGCGGGCAGGTTCCCCACTGCGGTAAACTGCTCTTCCTCAGTTTCAAACACAGCGATGGTATATGCGTTTTCCTGATTATGAAAAATGATCTCTGCGATCGCACCTTGTTTTTCTTCCGTCATCTGAGCCACTTCACTCCTCGGAAAGCCGCGCTCAGCTTGTTTTTGTTAAATCTGCGGGCATATTTGAGCAGTTCTTTTTTCTTGTTGAGCTGTGGTTTTTGATGAACCACAGCAGGCAGCAGTTCCAGCAAATACACTGCCCGCTCTTGACTGTCTGTGATCCCTTCGTCCAAAATGTCCTGGGCGTCGATGGCCAAATCTTCTACGAAAATCGGCTCTTTGCCAGCCTTGATCTCTTCCATCAAATAATGCCGGTTCTCTACCTTCACATTGCCGCTGGGATAAACGATTCGCTGGGCTTTCGCCAGATTGTGCACATAATTATATCGCTCCATCCCCACTTTATAAATGTAGTTTTTTAATTCCACTTTGTCACGGATGAAAAAAATCTTTGTCATTTCCGTCATCGCGTCCATCAGATGCTGACGGGTCTTGTCATCGTAGTCCAAAAATTCGATGGCCTGGGGGCCTTTCTTTTCAAAACAAAGATACAGCAGCCCCAATCTTCGTTCTGTCACTGGTTTCAATTGGTCGATGCCTTCTGCCAGCTCGCCAAAGAGTTCTCTCTGCCTGCGTGTCATGTCCAGTGCCGCGTCTCCCACTAGCCCCGGCATCAGTCCCGCGCCAGCCAGCATCCGCAGCCCCTTTCCCCCATGCTCTGCCGTAATGATCTCTCCCAGCAATTCCCTGCGCTGGGACACAGACACCTGCTCCAGCAGACCGGCGTTTTCCACCATGGCTTCCTGGGCAGTCTTGGGCAAGTCAAAATCAAGCTCCGCGGCAAGGAGAATGGCTTGCAGCATCAGGACAGGCTCTGTTTCAAAAGCTGACTTTGGATCAACAATGGTCCGCACCAGCTTTTTCTTGATGTCCGCTCTGCCTTCATACGGGTCTTTCAAGGACAGTGCGGGATTGTCAGCAATGGCATTGATGGTAAAGGCCCGTGCCCCTAGATCTTCTTCCACAGAATCGCAGAACTGAGTTTTTCTGTCAGCTCCTTTCTTGCGATAGGTGGAAATATCCAAAATAATGCCTTCTTCGTTTCCATCCTTTGTCTGATCAATGCGCAGGATGCTTCCTGTTTTGCTGAGGACATCGGCTTTAGGAAAGATTTCTTTCAGAGTTTCCAGGGGGGCGGGCGTAATGATGTCCCAGTCCAAAGGCTCGTTCCCCATGAGGCATTCCCGAACGCAGGCTCCGGCAGCGTATCCTTCGTTTCCTGCGGCTTCCAAGGCTTTCAGCGCCTGGCTCACTTCCTTTGGCAGTTTGATCATGCTTCTCCTCCGTCCCTTGGTTCTTCTTTTAGTGCTGGTTCTGCTCCTTTTGGTTTGTACAGCCTGCGGTTGTCCAGGGTCCAGATCCGGTCGCTGTAGCCCCCTGGTTCTGTCTTTTCCAGCGCGTCTTCCATGTCAAACATTCTAGCGTCGATAATATCCAGGTAATGCAGGATCTCGGCTTCTGGAAAGAGCGGCTTTTTCGGGCTTCCAAATTCCGGCTCATAATGGTGAGACAGGATCATATGTTCCAGCATAATGGCCTTTTCCCTTGGAAATTCCAATTCTTCTGTGAGGCGGTCCAGCATTTTCACCCCTTGGATCAGATGTCCCAGCATCTGCCCTTCAAAGGAGTAGCCTGTGGAGATCCCCTGCTCGTTGGATTCGATCTCATTTATCTTTTCCATGTCATGGAGGATCACGCCAGCAAGGACCAAGTCTTTGTTCAGATTCCTATAGATCTGGCACATCTGCTCCCCGTTCATCAGCATCCGTTTGATGTGGTACAGCAAGCCAGCCAGCTCCGCATGGTGATTTTTTTGCGCAGCTGGATAATACATCAGCTTTTCCTTTTGTTCTGTCAAGATCCGCACGCACAATTTTTGCAGGTCTTTGTCTTCAAGGGCCTGGGCTTTTTCCAGAACATAAGCATACATGTCTTCCGGTTTTTCCGGTGCTGCTTTAATAAAATCTCCGATTTCCACGGGATCGTTTCCCGACTGCCTGCGTACCCGCATGACGCGGAATTGTTTCATGCCGTTCCATTCTGTCACCAGGGCTTTGATTTTCAGGATGTCTCCTTCCCCGATCTTTGAATAGGCTGGCAGCTCTTCATCTGCCACATCCCACTTTTTCGCAGTGATCTCTCCGGTCTTGTCTCCCAGCAGCAGATCCAGGTACTGCCTTTTGTTAGAACCCATTTTCACGGCAATGGATTTCACCATGAAAAAATCGGTCACTTCCTGGCCTGTTTTCAGGCCTGATATATAAAACTCTTTCATAAAACTGCGATCCCTTCCTAGTTTTCGATTCCACGTATGTTTCATCTTAACATGAAACGTTGATGTAGTCAATTCGCCTGAATCATCAGCAAACTGGCTCTTTTTAATTTTTTTAAAATGGTATATAATAAAATGCGGATCAAGAATCATGCCATTGGGCCACTTGTGTTTGGCCGTTCATACCATTGAAGGAGATACTTACTGATGAAAAATTTAGGATTAGTCCGGGTCGGCGCGGCGGTGCCTGACCTGAAGGTCGCGAATACCCAATATAACACGGAACAGATCATCCGCCTCATGCATGACGGAGAACAGCAAGGAGCAGGGTTCCTGCTGTTTCCAGAACTTGCTATCACAGGCTATACCTGCGGTGATCTGTTTTACCAGGAGCATTTATACCAAAGCCAGCTGCGGTCTCTTGGGCGGATCGTTCAAGAAACCGAGACCCTGGAAACAGTGGTGATCCTGGGGTGCTACCTGCGTTTGGAAAACAATCTATACAATTGCGCTGTTTTCATACATTCTGGAGAAATCAAAGGCATTGTGCCAAAGCTGTTTCTGCCTGGTTCCCGAGAATACTATGAACCTCGGTGGTTTGCCAGCGGTCTGGAACTGTCCCGCAGCCGCAAGAGCGTTTCTCTCTTTGGAAAAGAGATTCCTTTTGGTCATTTGATTTTCACGGATCAGGAGGCTGAGCTTTCTGTGGGCGCGGAAGTCTGTGAAGATCTGTGGATGCCTATTTCCCCTGGCTCCCAGCTGGCGCTCAATGGCGCGCAGATCATTTTCAATCCTTCGGCCAGCAATGACACTGTGGGCAAGGCCGATTACCGCAGGAGCCTTGTGACCGTGGAAAGCGCCAAATGCCGAGGCGCTTATGTCTATACGTCTTCCGGTGTTTCCGAATCCACTACGGACGTGGTGTTCAGCGGCCACAGCGTGATCGCTGAAAATGGCATTGTGCTGAAAGAAAGCCAGCGCTTTTCTCGGGAAAGCGCCGTGTATTACACGGAGATTGATATACAGCGCATCCGTTTTGAGCGTTCCCAGAGCCCTGATCTCAGCCAGTGCGCCTCTGTCTTTTCAAAGCAGGATCCATTCCAAACTGTACGGCTAAAAGGGGTGAGACTGGTGTCTGCTGGTCAGCGGCTTTATCGCCATTATGGAAAAAACCCGTTTGTTCCTGAGGATCAGGGACAGATCAGCGCCCGCTGCGGAGAGATCTTCAATCTCCAAACCGCGGGCCTGGCAAAGCGCATCCAGCATTCTCATTCTAAAAAGTCGGTAGTGGGAATCTCCGGCGGTCTGGATTCCACCCTGGCCCTGCTGGTGACAGCCCAGACCCACAAGCTGCTGGGGCTGCCGGCCAGCGATATTCTGGCCATCACTATGCCTGGCTTTGGGACCACGGGAAAAACATACAACAATGCTCTGACCATCATGAAGCTGCTCGGTGCGGAGGTGCGGGAAATTTCCATCAAGGACGCAGTCAACCAGCATTTCGCGGATATTGGCCACGATGCGGCTGTCCACGATGTGACTTATGAAAATTCCCAGGCCCGCGAAAGGACTCAAATCCTGATGGACGCTGCTAATCAGGAGGGGGGCCTTGTGGTGGGCACCGGCGATCTGTCGGAAATGGCTCTGGGCTGGTGCACGTATAACGGGGATCATATGTCCATGTACGGCGTGAACGCCAGTGTGCCAAAGACTCTGGTGCGCTATGTGGTAAAATGGGTCATGGAGCATAAGCTGAGCGGCCCTGACGCGGACCCTGATTTTAGTTCAGACAATGCTTTGTTAAAGAAGACTTTGCAGGATATTTTGGACACGCCCATCTCACCGGAGCTGCTGCCGCCTGATCCAAATGGGGACATCGCTCAGAAGACAGAAGAAAGCGTGGGTCCTTACATTTTGCACGATTTCTTTATCTATCACACGGTTCGCTGCGGCGTGGGACCGGAAAAACTATTATTCTTAGCAGAGCAGGCCTTTGCCGGAGAATATGACAAGGCTTTCATTAAAAAGTCGATGAACGTCTTTTACCGCCGTTTCTTTGCCCAGCAGTTCAAGCGCAGCTGTGTGCCTGACGGTCCAAAAGTCGGCTCTGTCAGCTTGTCACCCCGCGGGGATTGGAGGATGCCAAGCGACGCGGATTCCGCGATCTGGCTGGCAGCCTGCGAAGAACAGTAGATGGCGCTGAACAGCTGTTCCGGTTTAAGGGCAATACAATACCCCGTCATCCTTTGCCTAGGGGCGGGGTATTAACACTTTTTGCGGCTCCATGCGCTGAATCAGGCTCAAGGCCTCTGCCGCCTGCTCTGCTGCGGCAATGAGTTTCGACTCTTTCGGTTATCTTGTGCGCTGGCACTCTTTCGGCGTTTTTTCTGGGTCTGCCTTGCCGACTGAGTTCCTGTCTCTTTTTGCATCAGTAGTGGCTCCTCCTGCGGCGGCTCTGTTTCCAGGGCAGATGGATGGGACAGAACAGATGGCTCAGATTGCGTCGAAGGTTCCATAACGCTTTCCTCTTTTGTGATTTCTGCGTGATCCATGTCAGGCATCTGCCCCTGATCTGCTGCTATGCCCTCTGGCGCACCGGCTTCCTCCACATCTTCTGATTGTTTTACACCGCTGTGGGCCACATTGGAACTCATGCTGCCCAGGTCCACGTCCATGCTGTCCATGCTAGCCGTGTCTGCGTTTCCTATATCCCTAAGTCCCGTATCCACATCTGCATTCACGTTACCTATGTCAGCTCCCAGGTCATCAAAGTCCATTGGCGTGACAATGGGTTCATCCTCTGATGCTGCCTTGAGAGCGATTTTGATCTTGAACAAATCGCCGTCAATATCAATATCAATCCGCCCATTCATCAGCTTCATCAGATCCTTGGCAATAGCCAGACCCAGACCGCTTCCTTCCGTGGCTCTAGCCTGATCCCCCCGTTTAAAGCGCTCCATCAATTCAGACGGATCAATGTTCAATGCCTGGCGAGAAACATTTTTCATCTCCATGGACACCCACGCGTCATCTTCTCCGTCCCTGCGCATGAAATTAACATACACCCTAGTATGCGGCTGCGAATATTTCAGCACATTGCTGAGCAAGTTGGAAATCACTCGCCAAAGAAGCTGCCCATCGGCTTTTACAAAGTACCGTTCCTTCTCTGCGTTTACCAGAAACTCCAAGCCTGACTGCTCCACTCGCTCGTTCATTTCTCCTAATGCCTGGTTCAGCAATGACAGGAGATCGACTCTGCTCATCCTTACTGGAATCGCTCCGCTGGAGGCCTTGGCTGCCTCAAACAGATCCTCTGTCAGCTGGCGGAGCCGCTCTGTTTTTTGCTCCAAAATCTCTAAATATCTTGGCGCGTTTTCGCTTTGTAGCCCTTCCATCTTCATCAGGTCAATATAAGTGACCATAGACGTGAGCGGCGTCTTTAAATCATGAGACACATTGGAGATCAAATCCGTTTTCATCTGCTGGTTTTTCAGCTCGTTTTGCACCGCAGTGCTGGTAGCCTCCGTGATTTGATTGATTTCCTCGGCCAATTGACCTAACTCATCGTCTCCGCTCACTGGGATCTTGTAATCCAAGTTGCCGCTATTGACCTCTTTGAGTCCCTTTCTAATTTCATCATATCGCTTTACCCACTTTGGCGCGAACACCAAGATCACGATAAAGATCACAGGCGCCAGAAACATGGTCGCAGAAAGCAGGCAAACCAGCAACGCGATGAGCATTACTTTGCGCATGGTGCTCCCGCCCTTGTAGATATCTTTGTACAGTCGCTGAACGATCACGCCGCAAAGGGACTGTTCTATGAAATACCCAGCCTTTAATTTCTTGACACAGGATAAGATCAATCCCAGCCCCAAAGACGCGGCCAGCCCGCCGCCAATGACCATGAAGGCAATGCCGATAGCCATGGCAGTCGCGGAAACCGTGTAATCCAGTCCATAAATCGCGTCTATGACATATTCTGATTCCCGCAGGAAATAGGCGCCAGCCAGAAAGAAGATGAGCAGGATCAGAAATAGCTGAATCTCTGTGAACACTTTATCGAATCGGGTCAAGCGGAGCTTGTCGTTCCCATCCCGTTCCCCCACTGTCACTACCAAGTAAATCAATGAGATCAGACAAATGGCGCCTGATGCGATGGCTACTGACAACCAAATCTCAATATGCTCCTGCAGCAACTGGGAAAGCTCGCTGATACGGCTGGCCTGCGACCGGAGAAACTCCTCGAAGCTGCCATACCCGTTGCTCTCAAGGAAATAGGGATCCATGGACCCTGTATAGGAATTTAGGACACTAGCCCCCATGACACCTACTGCCGCGACTAAAAAACTAACAACACACACTGCAAAGACAACGATATAGATCGGTCTTTTAGATTTTTTCAATTTTATATCCAATTCCCCACACCACCTTTAAATACTTGGGATTCTTGGGATTGATCTCAATCTTTTCCCGAATCCTCCGAATGTGTACAGCAACTGTATTTTCCGGATTATAGGCCGGTTCTTTCCACACAGCCTCATAAATCTGATCCATGGAAAACACTCTGCCCGCATGTTCTGTAAGCAGTTTGAGAATCCCGTATTCGATAGGTGTCACTGCGATCACATTGCCATCTATTTCTACCGTCTTCTGTTCATCATCCACCAGCAAACCTCCGGTCTGGAAGATTCCGGTCTTCTGCTCCAGGCTTCCCAGGTTCACATATCTTCTCAGCTGAGACTTGACTCTGGCGATCAGCTCCAGAGGATTGAAAGGCTTTGTGATATAATCGTCGGCGCCGACGTTCAGCCCTGTGATCTTGTCATAATCCTCTGATTTGGCAGAAAGCATGATGATAGGGATGTTTTTTTCCTCTCGAATCTTCATCGTGGCTCTCATCCCATCCAGCTTTGGCATCATAATATCCATCAGGATCAAATGGACTTCCTCTGCTTTCACAAGGTTCAAAGCCTCCATCCCATCATAAGCCTTGAGGACATCATATCCTTCATTGCGTAAATAAATTTCAATGGCACTCACAATTTCTTTATCATCGTCACAAACTAAGATTTTCATGGTCTCTCCTTTCTGCTTACAAGTCTATCATAGCCCTGATTTCTTAACAAAGGCACCTTGGCTTTCTTACAATATTCTTAACTACCGAAAATCTGCGGTTATTCATCAAAAGACCTCCCCAGTATGATCCGGAGAGGTCTTTTATATTTGATCGGTGTCAATGATTCTAGATAAACTATTTTCTCAATTTAAAGGCTGTCAACATCTTGCTCAACAACTGAGACTGGCTGGACAGTTCTTCTGATGTAGCTGCGCTCTGCTGTGCTGTCGCACTGTTTGTCTGTACAACGGAAGAGATCTGTTCAATTCCAGTAGAAACCTGCTCAATAGAGTCAGCTTCCATTTTAACATTGTCCGCGATATCGGAAATTCCTGAAACAATGTCTTCCACTCCACCAACCACTTCCTGCAGAGCAGTAGCAGTTTCATTGGCTGCCTGGCTTCCTTCTTCCACAGACACCAGTGTCTTGCTGATGAGCGTTGCGATTTCTTTGGCAGAAGTAGCGCTCTTGCTGGCAAGGTCGCGCACTTCATCCGCAACTACCGCAAAGCCCTTTCCTGCTTCGCCAGCTCTCGCCGCTTCAATCGCAGCATTCAGTGCTAAGATGTTTGTCTGGAAGGAAATATCGTCAATCGTTCCGATGATCTTGCTGATGTCCGCGGATTCTTTGCTGATTTCATCCATTGTGGACAGCATTCTCTGCATCTTTTCATCGCTCTGACGGATCTGATCGCCAACGCCATTGGCCTTTTCATTGATATCCTCCGCAGAACCGGATGTCAATTTAACCTGTGAAGAAATATCCGCTACTGTGGCTGAAATTTCTTCCACAGAGCTGGCCTGTTCTGTCGCGCCTTGTGACAATGCCTGCGCACCATCAGAAATCTGGTTCGCACCGCTGGCAACATTTTCAGAAGCTATACCAATCTGATGCAGGGTATCGGAAATCCTCGTGGAGAACTGTTCGATAGAATTCTGAATTTCAGCAAAGTCTCCCTTGAAGTCTTCACTCGCTGAAATATTAAAATCTCCTTCGGACATCATCTTCATGGCTTTGGAAATATCGCCTATGTAAACCTGCAGCGTGGCGAACGCGCTTCTCAGGCTGTCTGCCATCTGTCCCAGTTCATCTTGGGAAGTATATGTGATCTTGCTCTTAATGTCACCTTCGGACAGCTTCTTGAGCGCGCCTTCCATTTCTCTGGTCGGTCCGATAATGCTCTTTACAATGATGCTTGCAAGAATCATCGCTAAGATAATCGCAATCACCGCGGAAGCGCCCAATGCGATGCTCAGGGTTATGGTTCTAGACCGGATATCGTTCAGCATTCCATCCCTGGCCTTATCTACCTTTTCTTCCATCTCTTGGGCCACTTCTGACATATTGTCCAAAGCAGGGCGGCATACAGTCAAGATCTCGTTAGCGGCTTCCGGCTGCTTGCCATTCTGGGCCATGTCCAGGATATTCTGCGCTTCATTGATCCATGCGTTGATTTGATCTTTGTAATTCTTTTGATCCGCTTCGCTCAGCACTCTGGTACTCTCTAAATTAGCAAGGGACTCGTTGATAGAATCAACCCTATTGTTAAAGTTTTTCAGTCCTTCCTGTTTCTGCGCGCCTGTCTGCGAAATAACGACTTCACGCACAGCCCGCGCCGCATGCTGCGTCATCAGTCTGCAGGATTTGATGCTATTGCTGGCCTGCAGGGTTTTATCCCTGAAATCATTCATATCGCCTTTGATGCTCAACAGTTGAGTAATTACAAAAACAGAAATAATCAGCATTATGGCTATTACAATGGCATAGCCAGTCAGTAATCTTGCTCGTAATTTTAGATTTTTCAACTTGATCCCTCTTTTCATTATGTTTTATATTCTGGTAATCAGACAAGTGGCCTGAACGCTTATATTCTATCACATCTTCATCGCAAAACATACCATTTTTCGATAGAAAGCACAAAATTTTTTAAACTTTCCATGCTGCGTTTTATGTCTGCCGCTTTAGCGCTCTAGGTCAGAATCGCGATCTGATCGTAAAACACGAACGTGACTCCCAAAAAGAGCACTAATCGTGCTCCTTTTTCTTTAATATTTCATTCATCTTCAACAGAGCCTTTTTATTTGCCGCATCTGCTTTTGCCGCTGCCGCCTCACGATTGACTTCTGCTGCCTCCAACAATTCCTTTCTGAGGATCGCCACATCCCTTGGCGCGTCAATTGCGAGACGCACGCCATCGCTGCTGCTTTCAACCACAGTCAGGGTGATGTCTTCCCCAATCAGAATGGAATCTCCCTTTTTTCGATAAAGAACCAGCACTACGCACCCTCCTTATCTGAAAACTCCTTGAGCATGTGGCGAAGACCGTAATCTTCTGAATCCAAAATCACCTGTCTCGCCTCCCGCGTTTGGAAATTGATGACAACTGGGCATTTTAAATTGACAGTGCTTTCTTCTGGAGGTTCCTTTATTACGCACAAAACATAGTAGGAAAGATCTTCTTCCTGTTCTGCCTGTAACGCTTTTCGATCTGCTTCCGGTAAAACTGGAGCATACCCTTCTTTTAACAGAAAAGGATTCATCACAAGAAAAGATAGCTGTTCTTCGTCCACGCTTTGAAGGTAAAGTATGGAATCATTTCCCTCTTCTGCGGCAAAGGGCAGAAATCTTTTGTATTCTTCAAAACCAAAAAGCCCTTCTTGGAAAACAATGAAATCCTCTTCGCTGAAAGAAAGCTCCTGCTGCTTTTCTTGTTCCATAATGATCCTTCCTTCCTACATTATGCTTTTACATCTACGACTTCACCGCCGAATCTCGCCGCTGCGCTTGGCGGTACGAAAATCGGTTCACCTATATACTCAATTTTGACCTCAGGGTGCTGAGAAATAATCATCTCAATGCTTCCTGGAATAAATTCCACATTTCCAGTGTCCTGTCTCAAGTCAAAATTCAGTTTATCCATTTCGTATTCGATGGACAGGGAAGCAGGTTCCCAGTCAATGTCCGGTCCTGTGGTTGGAATGAATCCCAACTCAAACTGTCCGGTAGCTGGAGCTGTTCTGTTTGCCAGCATCCGATCAATGGTCTGCGCACCTTCTCCAATCTTTGTCTGGAGCATCAGCCTGCCTTCCTGCGCATATTGAGCAGTAGCGCTGTATGCCGCTGTCTTGCCCCGCTGTGCTGCCTGAGAAATCGATGTCTTCGTGGTCGGAACTACGGAATTTCTAGCTTCATAGGTGTCCAGCCTGATCTGAATCGGACGGCTCTTGAGTTTCATGCCGCCTTTATCTCTGCTGATCTCTATTTCTGCGCTTCCGTTATGTCTTTCCAGCCTCGCTTTATTGACTTTTAACTCATAACTGATTGGAATGGTTGTGATTTGTATTAACTGTTCCATAAAATCATCACCTCATTTCACATTGTCAATAACGTCTATTTCATAAAGTCCAATAAGGACGGTGTAATAATGCTGGTGCCCACCTTCAACGCACTGTTGTATGCGTAGTTGGCCCAGGAGTAATTCATAATGGCCTCCGCGGGATTGATGTTGACCGCGTCATCGAACTGCTGAGTGATAGCCAGCTCTTCGCTTTCCAATCTGTCCTTTGTGGCGTTCAGGAGCTGAGTTTTCGTTCCCAGCACAGAGAATTGATCCTCCAAGCGTTCCCGGTGGTCACTGAATTCTGCCATCATCGTTTTGTATGCATCTGCGTCAAAATCCGGCTCTTTCAAGGCTTTGGCCATTTTTCCCACCATGGTCACCATGTCGGAGGTCGTGCCATTGCCGTCTCCTTCGTACCCTACTAGCTTGATGCCCGGCAAAGCTGTGTTAAAAGCGCTGGAAGCAACTACTGTGTCGCCTTGGATTTCCATCCCAAAGCCTAAATCAACAAAAGTCGTTTCTCCTGCTAATTCTTTGAGCACAGCTGGATCCGCGTTAGGTCCGGACACTGGTTGGCCTCTATAATGAAGCACTTTATATCCATCCCCTCCATCTTCCAATGTGAAAGGAACATTTTTCCCATCATTGCCTGCCAGAACAAAAGTATCGCCAAACCTCGCGTTGAGCGTGGATACCATGGAGTTCTGCATTTCTTCCAAAGCCTGTGCGTATGCTTTGCGTCCAGCTTCACCGACTGGATCATTTAAAGATCCAATAGAGTATTCTTTTTCAATGGTAATCGCCATGTCATTCAAAGCAGTCACCACGTCTTCCTGAGAGTCCTGCCATTTCTGCACATTCGTCAGGCTGCGCTGGTAATCCTGGTTTCGCATGTAACGCCGTTCCAGGATAGCTGCCTTGGCAGACGCATTAGGATCTTCATAGGATTTACTAAATCGTCTTCCGGTCTCAACCTGCTTTCTGGCGGATTCCAGTCCTCCTAATGTGGAGGTAAGATTGTTCTGGTAATTCCGCATAATCATATTTGTAGTAATCCGTGTCATAGCCATTGTTCATCTTCCTCCCTTCTTATCTTCCGACTACGCCAGTGTTATTGATCAGTGTGTTCAATGCTTCGTCAAGGGTCGTCATGAGACGAGCCGCAGCATTATATGACTGCTGATACCGCATCAAATTCATGACTTCCTCATCCATGTAAACGCCGGATACAGCGTCTTTATTATCAGCGATTTCATTGAGTACGCTAGTTCTGTTCGTCAAGACAGCGTCTGTCGCCTTTCTGTCAATTGCCTGCAGATTCTGAAGCTTGGTGTAAGCTTCAGGCAGCTTTCCTTTAAACGCCACATAATTCGGATTGTCCGCAGCATCAGATTTGAATTCCAATTCTTTCGCATTGAGAGCATCGATCATTTTCAGCACATTGACGTTGGCTGTTGTATCGTCAGGAGCATCGCTCCCATCCGGTTTCTTGACATCTGTTATGATTCTTACCGTTCCATTGACCCAATCATCTGCGACTTTCGTGTTGGATGCGGTGAATCCAGTCGTGGCTCCTGTGGTGGTGGTGAATAAGGCTCCGCCTCCAGCAGCGATATTCAGGTCATTTAACGTGGTTACCATTGTGTTAACCACAGCGTCAAACATTTTTTCGTAATACCCAATGCCATTGAAATCCGACGGTGGATTATCGAATCCTCCTGATTTATTGAGAGCGTCCAGGTTCCCTTTGAGAACGCCGTGAGCCAGATTATCTGTGATATCATCAGGACCCTGTGTGATAGCGCTGCCATCCGCGTTCTTTCCGGTCAGATGCGTGACGCTGACTTTGCCCTTGCCATTAGCATCTGCCTCAAAGGAAACGCTTCCATGATTCGCGTCGTCTACCAGCACATACTTTGTTCCGTCCGCGCCTTTCAAGGTGATCTTTAAAGTGTCCACCTTGATGCCGCCGCCCAAATTCAAATCTTCATACTCCACATCGATTGGAAAGTAAGTGGCCAGCTCATCGATCAAAGAATTTCTCTGGTCCTGCAGCTCCAAAGCCGCACCACCGAGGATCTGGGTGCTCTTGATAGATTTGTTCAACTCTACAATGGAATCCAGATACTGGTTGATGTTCGGGATGTCCGTGGTTTCCATTTCAGAAATCGCGTCTGCCCGAACCGTGCCCAAAGTAGAAGCATGTTCGTGAATCACATTGAGCAATGTCTCGAAGGATGAACGGACTAACGTGTCCGATGCGCCTTGGTTCGCGCTATCTGGCTGAGACATTTGATCTAATGCGGAGATGACTGCCTCAAGTCCCGCACTCACCGCTTCCTTGTCGATTTCGTCAAAAACTTCACCGATCTGTTTCAGGATGCTATCCTGTGCGTCTACGGTTCCGACTTTCGCCAGCTGATTCCTGTATTGTATGTCTAAAAACGGGTCGCGGATCTGAATGACTCCGGTCATTTCCACGCCCTGCCCGACCCTGCAGTCAGTCTGAGCCATGAAGTAGCTGGCTCCCGTGGGACTGATGCTGGCAAGATCCAGCCTTTGTCTTGTATATCCTTTTGTATTCACATTTGAGAGGTTCTGCCCTGTCACGTCCAGGGCCCTCTGGCTCGCTGCCAAAGCAAGCTGTGCTGTGGTGAATCCCGCAAATGTGGAACGCGTCATAGCCATGGTCCATTGTCCTCCTTGTCTTCTATCCGCTATACCCTGCGACTCGTAAGCGGCCGATCCGTCTTCACGGTGCTGCCTTCCTGGTTGTACGCACCGTTTGGATCTTTGCTCTTGATCGCTTTGCCTATTTGCCTTAAATGAATGTTCATTGTATCCATTGCGCTGCTGTTAGCTGATTGGAACAGACCAATGGAACGTTCCAATTCTTCAAACAGCTGCTGGAACTCCGCTTGCTGTCCTTCTGGGACTAGTCCGATGATTTCGCGAAAACGCTTTCCTTCCCAGCCGTTTGCTTTCTGCGCGTCTTCTCTTTTCTTTTCCAATCCCCGTAGTTTCAGCACCACTGCCTGTTCCTGCGTCATGCAGTCTTCCAAAGCGACTAGATCGTTTTCTGTGACTGCTTTCAGCTTTTTCTCTTCCAGGGGCAGGTATTCATCGAAAAGGGCGATCATTTGCTTGATCACCGCTTGAAACTGTTCCATTTATACGGTCCCCCTTGTGAGCAGGATCCTTCCTGCGATGGCTTCGGGATCTATTTTATAAATACCCTGCGACACCTGCTCTTTCAAGGCTGCGACCTTTTCCTCGGACACTGCCTGAAACACTTGGCCCGCGACTTCTTTCTTCGCGGCCTCTTCCAGCTTTTCTTCTGCGATCTGCCTTGAATTGGTATTGATCATGATCTGGTCAAATTTTTTCCCATTCTCTGATACAGACGCTGATTTTGCGCTTTTCACTGCTGTATTGACTGGATTGAGATAAGCATTCGTTGCAGAATCTATTGAAATTTTCATTATATGCACCTCCCTATAGCCCTTAAGCTGTGCATTCGGACTGCTATATTAATTTATCGTCATTTTTGCCGGAAATATTAAGTATTATTTCCGGGCTCTTTCTTTTTTTTAAATTTTTCTTTCAGCGGCTGAATGAAGCTGAATTTGCTTTTGATGGCAGCTTTCTTTTTTCCTAGGGCATGTTTGATGTTGACACAGCGGCGAAGGATGGAGTATTTTGCTTTTCGCCATTGTCTGCCTGTGAGCCGCTTGAGCCAGCACAAAGGCAATAGATATCCCGATTTCTCCAATTCTGGATAAATCGTTTCCATGTAATCCCGATCCGGAAACCATAGTTCAATCAGTTCCCGCCGTTTTTCCCGCTTCAAATCCCTGGCATAAATATCAGCCACCTCTTTTACTAGCGGCAGCAGCTGTTCATTCTCTTCTCTGGCCTCTGTGCCTTTTGACGTGATGTAGGTTTCCATGGCCATCAGCAGCTCCAAGTCTTCCCCAAAATCCTCCACCTGTCCGAACCACATGGCTGCCAGTTTTACGATCATTTCACCGAACCAGTCGATCTCCAGACGCTTTAATTCTTTATTGATTTCTTTCCAATCCAGGCGTTCATAGCAGCGCAGATAGCACTGCCATAGATCCAGCATGTCTCGAATTTCCAGGTGGCCTCTGGCATACCGCTCCGCCAGCAATGCGATATAATAAAGATAGAAATCATTGGCATCCTGCATATGCAGATATTGACTGCCTTTTTTCGTTTTAAAAGGCTTTGGCGGGAGAGAGAAATATTTTGTCGTCTTCTTGTTGGTAAACACCAGCTTTTCAATAAACAGAACATAAAGGCCGCTGCTCTTGTAGAACCAGCGATCACCCGGGTTGATATCCTGGCCTCGAGGCGCTTTTTCTTCAAAATCCAAAGCGTTCATGGCTTTGACCAAAGCTTCCGCCTTTCCTGATTCTACGAGAAAACGCAGAGGAGCCGGATAACGCTGCTCTCTCTTTTCATAACAGTTCCGCAATATGGTTTCTTCCAGCTCCATGGCATGAATCTTCGCACGTTCTAATGCAGCGGTCACTTCTTTTTCCACGGTCTGATACCGCTCTTGGGTGATGACCGTGTAATGATACCGCTCTTCAAACATGCTCCGCCACTTCATCAGACCTTTTGCTGACATGCTAATCACTGGCCCATACAGCACATTGGTCACATGATGGTAGTCGGCCAGCTTGTACAATTTGCCCCAATCAGGTTCGTTTTGCCATGCTGGTATGCTGTCATTGTTCACCACAGCTGACAGCAGCGCTAAAAGGCACTGCAGTTCATAGTCTTTGTTTTTGTTCATTCCTAATGCGCCTCTCTTCTATAACATCAAAGGCTTTGTAGTTATATACTGCCCTCTTTTCATCTGCGATCAGACGGCCCGCGGATAATGTGAGCACTCGCTTTTTCATAATAGACACCAGTTCCTTGTCATGGCTTCCTATGATAATGGTCACGCCCAACCGATTCAGTTCATCCAGCAGACACATCAAGTCCCAGGCTTTATCGGAATCCAGGTTGGCTGTGGGCTCATCCGCGATGAGGATGCCTGGGTTGACCACTAGCGCTCTTGCCAGCAGCACTCTTGCGGTCTCACCCGCGGAAATTTCATCTGGAAAAGCCCAGATCCGGTGGGAGACTCCTACTGTCCGCAGTGTCTGTATGACTCTTTTTTTGAAAAGCCGCTGTGGTTGGCCTGTCGCGCGCATGGCCAGTTCCAAGTTCTCATAAACGCTGCGGTCCCGGAGAAGTCCATACTCCTCCTGCATCAACCCAATTTTCCTGCGCAAAAAAGGGACTTCCCATTCCGCAAGGGAAGTCACTTCTGTTCCTTTTACCCAGATTTCCCCTTTGCTGGGCAAAAGCTGTCTGCTGATCAATTTTAAAAGAGTGCTTTTGCCTGCTCCGCTTCGACCGATCACGAAGACGAATTCCCCTGTTTCCACAGAAAACGAAACGTTTTCCAATGCGTATTCCCCTTCGCCGTACAGCTTATCTACGTTTTTAAAAATGATCTCTTTTTCTTTTTTCTTTTCCCTTCTCATGCCCCTAATCCTTAAAAAGGGGAATCACAGCCCCGCTGGTGATCAATCCGGCAGATCCTGCAATCCCCTCTTTATCATTTCTCGTAAAACGAATCTTCCCCTGCGATCCGTCTGCTCATTCTTTCATCAATGATACGAATCTCGTCTAACAATCGCTGACAGCGATTTATGGTTTCAACGACTTTGCCAGCCATGTCATCCTGGGCTTCTGCCGCCTTTCCCTGCAGCAGTTCATTGATTTCCTGCTGCGTTTCTTTGCGCAGCTGCATTTTGAAAGCCTGCGCCTCCTGTGTGTTCATAGCGACTGCTTCCAGTTCTTCTCCCCGCATCTTGAGCAGCATTTCCACAGACACTTGATCGTTCCTGCTCAGACTGTCCCCGATCTCTTTGGTCAGCCGCAGGACTTCATCCAAATGGCCTGCTCTGCTATGAACTAATTTCAATATGGTCAGCATCCATTCTTTGCGGTATTCGGACATCGGCTCTTTTTCATTCATTCTGCCTGTTTCCCCGCTTCCTCAAACGCATCACGCAGCTCTTTGACCAGAGGTTTCATTTCTTCGATGATCTGCGGGTTACGGCCAGCCTCTACCCTGCTAAGTTCGTAAAGGAAGAAATCATACATCTGCCGAAGTTCTCTGCTAATTCCATATTCTGAGTTCAGGGTGTTTTTCAGATACAGGACGATCTCTCTGCTCCTGCTGACAGAAGCGTTGAAAAGCGGATAATCTTCCTTTTCCAAAGCTAGTGACGCTCTGGTCAGTCTCTTGATCAATTCATCGTAAAGGAGCAGGAGCATCTCTCCTGAAGTCATTGTCATCACTGACTGCTCCTTGTATTGCTGATATCCATTATTTAGACTCATATCATTCCTCGCTTTTTTTAATATCCGCCGGACAGCTGTGATAAGTAGCTGCTCTGATTATTCATCTGGGAAATCAGTGATTCCAGCTGTGTGAACTGCGAAATGTAACGATTTTCTTCTGTTTCCAGACGATCCAACAAACGGTCGATGGTTTTCGCGATGCCGTCCATCTGCGTTTTTATGCTGTTTTCCAAGAGGGACAGCGGTGAATGTTCAGAACCTGCTCTCTGAACCAAAACGCCTTTTGTCGCACCGACAGTGCCCGTGTACCGGTTCATGACGGTTTTCATGTTTTCCATGAGTCCACCAGATACCTGGTTGCCGTCTGCGTCTGTGCCGGCTGTCCTGGTAAAGAGTTCTTCTACTTTTTCAGGATCTGTTTCCAGCGCTGCCTTGAATTTGGCTTCATCAAAGACCAGTTTTCCATTATCCGAGTAGGTGGAGGAAACGGAAATTCCGATTTCTGACAGCGCCTGACGGTCTGCGGAAGGCAGGATGAAACGCAAGTCATTAGCAAATCTTCTCAGGTCAGAGTCGCCATAGAACAAGCCCACCTTGGCCTGCTCGTTCCACTCCTTGATTTCTGACTCAGACATGTCTTCCTTCTGGCTGCCTGTCAACGGACTGTTGCAGTCGCGATTCGGCTTTGTTTTCAGCTCTTTGTTGACCTGTTCTAGGATCTCGTTGAAAGCATTGATCATGTCTTTGACGACTTTTGTGGTATTTTCCGTGTCAACCTTTGCGTCAAAAGTGATGGCTTCCGTGTCATCAATCTTGTTGCCGTCTTTATCATATCCGAATGTGCCTTTCAGACTGACAGTCATGCCGTCCATAGTAAAGGCGTTGCTGTCACGATAAATATCAACGGCTTCATCTTCACCCGCATACTGAACGGAAACAATCGCGTCCTGACCATTGACAGCCTTTCCATTTGTTCCTGCGCCAAACAGTACATCGGAAAAGGCGCCTTCCATCTTGATTTCTCCGCTGGCACCCTTCTGATTGGAAGTGATGACAAAACGGTCAGAGTTCTTCTGATAGGAAATCTTCACATCGGCATCGCTCTTGTTGATCGCGTCCATGACTTCCTGCACAGTGCTGTCCGCAGTGATGCCAGTGATCTTAACGCCATTGATCGTCAAATCCAGTTCCTGACCATCTGCGAGAGCCTCTGTCCCTGCCAAACCGGAATCTTTGATTTTTCCATCCAGATTAACCCTGTTGGAAGTGTGCATGTTCACGCCAAAGAGACCGCTTGCTCCCAGCATGCCCGCGCTTCCGTCCGCGATGGACAGTGTGGCGGTTTTATCCTCCTCATAAACAAAGTTTCCATTCGCATCTTTTATCTGATTTCCATCTTTATCTGTTGCGATTTTACTAGCATTCGTTGTCTGGAACGTTAGTTTGGAGGTGTCTGTGCCATCTACTGGGCTCAAGTCTACCTTGATCCGATTCTTTCCAAAGGCAGAATTCAGTTTTGTCTGAAGTTCATCCTTCAATTCCGTCATATTCTTCAAATCATCGCTGAGCTTGATTTCTTTTTTCACGCCGTTGTATTCAAATGTCAGGGTCTTGCCTGCCAGCATTTCTGTCATGGTGGTCTCTTTAATGGCGGAAGCTTCGTTTTTCGCCTCTACTGCCACACCCTTTTCCAGCTTTATGTTTGCTTCCAGTTTTTCGCCTTCGCCAATAAAGCCCAGGTGTTCTAAAACACGGCCAGTGCCGCCAGCGAGCTCAAAGGTGTTTCCGCTTCCATCTTTGCTGGTGAGGGTCAGCTTGCCATCAGCGTTGACGCCTGCTGACAAAAGCGTGTTCAATTTTGCTGTGGTCCCGTTGTTATCCACTATGACATCTGCCTGTTCAAAGGCCTTGTTCAAAGCTTTTGCCAAGTCTTCCGGCTTGTTAAAATCAAGATCCGGATCATCTTCTATCTTGGCAAAGATGACCTGGTCACCGTATTTAAACTCGATCTCCTGTCCAACAACCAAATTTTTCGATGTGGTCGTGCTGAAGTCATTGGCCATGGCTCCAAACACCAGCTTGTTTGTGGATACTGTGCTGCCGGTGATCTTTGCGTCAGCAGCCATCTGTTTGACTCCTGTGATGGAGAACAGGTCAGCGGAATTCGCGGCGCCTGTCACGCTGACGTATTTACTGTTTTCTCCTACTGCCGTGATATTGGTTCTGGAAAAGAGCTGATTACTGCTCAGATTAGTGGCAGATGAAGAATAAGACGCATAAGTATTCACAAAATTGTAGCCTTTATCTATAATGCCTCTCAAAGCTGTCTGCTGCCACTGCAGCTTATCTGACTTTTGCTTTTGCTGTTCGATTTTTGTTCTAGTCCCATAGGTCAGCTGTTCGATCAATGTGTCTCGATCCAGCCCGCTGGATAGTCCACCATATCCTCTGAGGGAGGAAGTGGAGCTAAGGCCTCCAGTTATTGAGTTAATTGATGCCATCCTGATCACTCCTTTTTATATCTAATCTTTTCATATACAAGTTATCTTATTGGTTTATCGGCAGTTTTCCAGTGAAAATTAATAGAGAAAGCAATAAAAATCGCTTTCTCCTGCATCTTTTTGTCAGTGGTGCGGAAATTCGTCCACAGTCATGGAGGCCTTTGTGATTTCTACGATTAACTGACCCGCAAAGCGTTTTTCATAAAAATTCAGCAGCGGCGATACCGCATTTTTGTTGACCACCACGTACTTGGCCGGCAAGTGGGTCAGAGCCAAGGCAATGGTGTCCTCAATACAGCGGCTGCAGTCGCAGTGTCCGAACTGTCTGATATATCTTGGGGCTTGTTCCCGCACTAGGTACTCCATGACATTGACAGTAGCAAAATCCGGTTCTGCTTCCTTTGGCGCTGCTTTTTCCGGTTCTGGTTCTGGCGCAGCTGCCGCAGGTGCCTGTGATTCCGCGCTAGGCGTTTCGGCCGTCTGATCAGCAGCTTCCGTTTTGAGCTGTCCCTCTGCTTTTGGTGGTTCCGGCATAGGCGCCTGGGCTGGTGCTATGGATTCATCTGCCGCAGGTGCTTGCTTCGGTGTTTCTGCGGCTGGAGCCGCTTCAACCTGCTCTTGCTCTGGCGCCGCAGATGCCATGGGTTCTGGCTGCGACTCCTGTGGAGCCTGTGGAGTTTCAGTTTCTGCGGCTGGTTCGGATGTCACAGCAGCAGCTAGCGTTTCCGTTTCCTGTGAAGCGTTCTGTGTCTCATCTGGCCGCGCTGCCGCAGGTGCGTCCTCTTGCTCTGGCGCTGCCTCAGAAACCGATGCAGCAGCTAATGGTTTCGAGGCAACGGCCGCTGTTTCCTGGCTCAATGCCGAGTCAGCCGGTGTCTTTTCTGCTGGAGCAGTTGTTTCTGCGGCTGGCTCTGCCGCGGCTGCCGATTCTGCTGTCTCCGCTGCAGCTGGCAAATCCGGCAATCCTTCGGAGCCAGCACTGTCAGATGCCTCTGGAGCCGCCTGTCCTTCAGTCTTCACCCCATCCGGAAGGTCCGGCAGATCAGGCAGGTCGTCTGCCTTTTCAGCCTCTGCCTCCTGCGGCAGATCCGGAAGGTCCGGCAAGTTTGGATTTTCTTTCAAATAATCTTCCAGCTCTGCTTCCAATGCGTCTTTCACAGATTCCGCGATAGGGTTTTCCTCACTGGATGTATGGACCACGGAAACCTGTGGGATCTCCTTTGGCTCCGCAGAAGCGTTTTCTGCTGTGGCCGAGCTGGACGCAGCGCCGCCTTCTGAGCTTACCGCTGACGCGGCGCCATTCTCCTGTGAAGGCGCTTTCCCCGCGGCAGCCTGCTGTTGAGACGAGCCCTGCTGCCCTTCTTCCTGGTCTTCTAAAGCCGGAGCAGCGGCCTCTGCCGGCTCTGGCGCGGGTTCTTCACTTTCTGTCTTTTTCAACTGCACGGGAGGCGCAGCGGAACCGCTCTTCTTTCCTTGGGACAGAAGATTCAATACATGATCCGTTTTATTTGTTCGCTTTGCCATGCTGCCTCCTCCTACTGCTTGATCTTCCTATATACTTCATCGACAAAATCCTGATAATCCTTGGCTGGATTGGATCTTGGCGCGTAATCCAAAACACACATGCCATGGGCCGGTGCCTCTGCCACGGAAACGCTGCTGCGGATCTTTGCGTCAAAGACCCTGGATTCTGCCTGTTCAGCAATGGTTTCAGCCATTTCCAGCACATCTTTGGCCAGATTCGTCCGCTTGTTAAACTTGGTCAGCAAGATTCCCAGCACATTGAGAGCCGGATTGACAGATGCTTTGACAGCCTGCACGGTTTCCTCCAGCTGGACCAGTCCCACAAGACTCAAAATCTCCGAAGCCATAGGAATGATCAAATGGTCCGCCGCCGCGTATCCATTTAAGGTCAGGATGTTCAGCGCCGGCGGCGTGTCCATGACAATAAAATCATATTCATCACTGACTGGCGCAATGGCGTTTTTCAGCAGTAAATCGCGGCCTTCGCCCTGAAAGGCGAATTCCGCTTCACTCAGCAATATGTTGGAAGAAACGATATCGCAATCATCTGCCTCCTGAATCGCGTCCCGAATGGGAACATTGTGGGCAAGAACATCGTGGATCGTATATCCTTCATCAATATCCAGTCCCAGGCTGAAGCCTAGATTTCCCTGTGGATCCAGATCAATCGCCAGGACTTTTGCGCCTTTTTTTCCAAGGCCCGCTGCCAGCGCGCTGGTAGTCGTTGTCTTTCCAACTCCGCCTTTTTGATTGGTAAGCACGATTGTGATAGCCAATTTCATTCCCTCCATCCCGTTTTCTGCTGTGCCGCTGTTTACCTCAGCACGTCTTCAATATGTTCTCCGCTGTCGCTTTCGCCTTTCAGACTTTTTTCTTCATCTGGCCTGTCATAATCCGTGGTCAGGCTTTCCCAGATGCCGTTGACCTCTTCCACGCAGTCAATGTACAGCTGTGATAAGGTGGAAAGCTCTATGCCCAGATCATTTGCCAAAGCCGTGCATTGTTTCCAGTTCGCGTTTTCATAACAAATGATCAGTTTGTACATGTTCCCCACAGTGCCATCGCCGCCTAAAAGCGCGCCTTTGATTTCATCGCCAATAGGGATCTCTGCCAAAAGCTCTTCCAGCGGTGCGTCCACCATATAGCCTAATGTGGAAAACATTCCCATCATATAACCTTCTGACTTTGAGATGGGACAGTTTGGAACGTGCGGCACCAGTGCCTGCGCAAAATTCGCTCTGAGGAAAGACAGTTTCAGCATTTCCTCTGAACCATCGGTCTGTTCCTTCTGGAAACTGAGCATGTATACCCATTGACGCAGCTGGCCAATCCCCAGTGTCATCAATGCCTGACGAATGGAAGCGGTTCGCTTTCTTAATGCGAAATAAGCGGAATTCACCAGTTTTAGCATGGTATATGTCAGCCCTGCGTCTCTGCTGACAATTTCCTCGATTTCCTCCATGTTCGGCTCATCTTTCGCCACAGCCACAACTAGCTGGAAAAAGTTCCCTTCCATATAATCCACTTTTTCCGCTTTTGTGGTAAAGGTTTCCGCAATGTAGCTTCCTTCCAAATAATCTAACTTTAATGCTATCGCAGCCTCGTAAGCTGCCTTGGAATTCAGATCCGTAGCAATGCATTTCTTGCCAAATCCCTGGGCCATGTGTATGACATTTTCTAGGGATTGACGTTCTTGATCTGTCATGTTTTCTTTCACAGAAAGCCGGATATACTGGGCGTAATCCAAGAATCCCAAGTACTTCGGGGAAAACTGGAAATCATTGATCGCAAAAATATAACCTTCATTGTAATATCTTTTAATCATCGGCATTGCCAAAGGATGAGTCATGAGACTATCTTCAATCTGAATCACGACTTTATCCTTTTCAAAAATCTTGGCAGCGTTACGGAACAGCAAAGACGGCGTGAACGTAATGAACAACGCCTTGTCGCTGAATTTCTTGTGGCTATTGTGCATGAAAAACTCTACGACAGCATCTGCCGCCACACTCTCCGACTGTTCGTAGAGCGCTTCGCTTCCGCTCTGGAAAAAAAGCTCGTAGCCGATGATTTTCTCAGTCCCGACTTCCTGAATGGGCCGCCTTACTACGCATCTGTCCATTAATGTGCTCCTTCCTCACCGAGAAGGTGATCCAGCACGGAAACTAAATGCCCAATTTCTGGTTTGGACAGCTGTGCGTCAGCACCTAGATTCTTGCCCTTTATCTCCATCTCAGAGTTAATCAGAGACGAGAAAATGACCAGTGGAATATTCTTGAGCGCTGGATCGTCCTTTACTAGTTTTGTCAGCCTATGTCCATCCATCTCCGGCATCTCGATATCCGTGATAATAGCGCTGACCTTTTCTGGAAGATCTTCATCTTCACGGACACTGCTGAGATAATCCCAAGCTTCCCGACCATTGTTGAACTGCTTGAGTTTGGTATAGCCAGCCTTTCTCAGTGACTGGGACACCATGGTCGCCAGCAGCACGGAGTCTTCCGCGAACACGATAGTATGGTCTTTTGCCGGACGATTGCCCAGAGCCTCGATTTCCGTCAGCTGGATCCCTGTTTCCGGCGCGATTTCCGTGACGATTTTTTCAAAGTCCAAAATCGTGATCAGCTGTCCATTGCACTGGGCGATGCCAGTGGCGATCCCTTCCTTACCGTGACTCAAAGTCTTATCCGGCTTCTGAATGTTTTTCCAGGAGATCCGCTGAATCCCCACTACGAACTGAACGCGAAACGCGATATTCAGCTTGTTAAAGTTCGTGACAATGAACAAGTCTTTTTCCTGCCGCTCCGTTGGCTTGTCAGTCAGATACTTTGGTAAATCCACAACTGTCAGCACAATATCCCTGGGCTTGAAAATTCCCTCCACGCATGGGTGAGAGTGGGGGATTGGCTTGATCGTATCCGACATCATGATTTCTCTCACTTTGGCCACGTTAATACCATAGGATTCCCCATAAATGGTGAACTCCATGATCTCCATTTCATTCGTTCCTGATTCCAACAAAATTTCTGTCTCAGCCATAATTTACCTCACTTCCTACCTGACTCATATAAAGCCATTCTGTCGCCTTTCTTGCATAAATATTTGTTCTTGCGCTATAAAGTGATCTCCGGTTTTCCGATTGTGCGGATAGAAACTTTTCCGGTGCTCACATCCAGCAGCATGGTCCTGGCATAATTGGCGCCCACATCCTGATTTTTGATGCGGATGCCTTCTGCCTGCAAAGTCCGCTTTACGCTGTCGATATTGCGCTGTCCAATGTTTCCGATGCTGCCGCCGCCGGTCATTTCAAACATCTGCGCGCCGCCGGCTATTTTACATATGTACCTGCTCTTTACTCCACCGAAAGCCGCGAGCTTTCTCAGAGTTTCTCGGATCCCTGTATCCGCGAACTTGAACACGTTTCCCGCGTTTGCGCCTGTCGCGTTGGGAAGCATGATATGAATCAGGGCTCCTAGTTTGATGTTGGGGTCATACAGCGTGATTCCGATACATGAACCTAGTGCATAAGTGATCAGCGTCCCTTCCTGCCGAGCCAGCTTCATGTCTCCGATTCCGATTTTAATTTGTTTGTCAGCCATTCTGATCGCCTACCAGCCTGCTCATCAATCGGTTCAATGATTCGATGTCCGGTAGCATCAAAATGGTGCTGTCGTGTTTTACCTCGTTAAGAATCAACTTGCCGTTGATCAGCATCAGCTTGTCCGTCTCATAGCCCATTTCTGCCATTGGTACTGATAAAATACCCCCCAACATATTGACAGCTATGGCTGGGACGGTCAAATGGATCGTCATTCCTGAAAGTGTGGAAATCGCGTTTGTGTAAGAAGAGATCATAATGTTTCCAACCTCTGTCAAAACTGAAATTTCCATTTCATGCAGGTCTGAATAATCTTTTACTTCTTTTCCTATGATCTGCTTCAGCACTGCGTTGACAAATTCCATACGCAGGAGAAACAGCATGGTACCTCGGATGTCTTCGCTCATCTGAACCAGCACTGCGGCAACTACGTCTTCTGGGCCGCCAAGGAGCGTGATCGTATCGTTGAAATCCTTGATTTCGATTTCCGGCACAGTCATCTTGACCTTCTGTCCCACCAAGGAGGAAAGAACAGTCGCGGCGTTTCCTGTGCCAATGCTCCCGATTTCCCGCATCACGTCCAGCGCCATGCCGTCCATCTCTTCATAACTCTTTATGCTCATTTACGCCTTCCTTCCCTAAATCACGTTCTCAATGAATTGATGGTCTGCTCAACTTCATCGGATGTTTGAACCATCTTGAGGGCATAGGAATATGCTCTGGACGCCTCCACGACTTTCGCGTATTCCTCTGCCAGGTCCACGTTGGCCATTTCCAAATGGCCGCTTCTCATGTTCGGGTTCTGTACCCTGATCGGCGCGCCATTCTTCGCCACTGGCGAAAATTCATTGTCCCCCACTGCCAGCATGCCGTTTTTGTTCCGGAAATCATAAACTCCCGGATCAACCGCAGCCTTGCCGTCTTCCACGCGGATCGGCCTTCTATTGGCGTCCAGCACTAATTTTCCGTCATCATTGATGAGCAGAAAAGTACCGTTTGCCCGCAGTGAAGCGGAAAAGTGTCCGTTTCTTGTATATGTGATTTCATTGGTCAGCGGATCCCGTAGCATGAAAAAGCCTTCTGCGTCCATCAGCGCGTAGTCCATAGGCTGTCCTGTCGGAGTCACGCCGCCTGGTGTGGCAAAGTCAACGTCTGTCCGCTCCTGCACCACGCCGGTCCCTGCTTTCAGGGTCGTCAATTGGCCTTCCGGCGCACGCATATTGTAGTACAACAAATCTAAAAACGCGGAACTATGCATCCGATAGCCTGTGGTGTTCAGGTTACTGATGTTATTGGAAAGCACGTCCATGCGTGCCTGCTGCGTCCTGACACCCCGCGCGCCTGTGTAAAACGATGTGTCCATGTATTCATCAACCTCCCATCATATTTGTATTTCTTCTGCTGCTGATTTATGCCGGTCCCAGCTGGGAAACGATTTTTCCAGTCAGCTGATCGTACATCTTCAAAATTTCCGAAGAACTCTGGAGCGCTCTCTGGCCGCTCATCATCTGCACCATTTCTTCCACTGCGTCCACATTGGAATACTCCAGCGCGTTGCCTACGACTTTCGTGGCATTGCCCGCGTCCTGCGCGCCGCCATTTGGTGCTAGGAACACGTTTCCAGTGGTCTTCACCAGCTGAGTGTCATAATTTTGGAAATCCACGATGCGCAGGGTCCCGTATCTGCGGTTGGTCTCTTCATCATAGATCGCTCCGTTAGAACCCACTCGAATCTTGTCCGTGCCCAGACGGATGGGACCATTTTCACCTAACACCCTGCCAATGGTCGGAAGCGTCAAGTATCCTTGATCATCCAGCGTAAAGGAACCGTTTCTCGTATAAACCGTGCCATTGTTTGTCTGGATGCAAAAAAATCCATTTCCGGAAATCGCGAAGTCCAAGGCGTTCCTCGTCGGGTAGTATCCTGTGTTGCTGTAATCTGTGACAGTTTCATCAGAAGCTCGGATCATGGACATGGTGCCCAGCGGCGACGCACTGCTCTTGTCCTTGTTGCCAATCCTGGAGATTAACACTTCTTCAAATGTAGTGGCCATGTATCTTTCACTTTTATATCCTGAGGTGGAAACATTGGCCATATTGTTACTGATCACGTTGAGATTTCGGTTCTGCGTCAGCATTCCCGCGGTCGCTTTGTATAACCCCTGAAACATTACTTTTCTCCTTTCCTCTTTCCTTTTGCTCGTAATTCATGCTCCATGTATTCTTTTAACTTGCGAATGGCGCTGGCGTGGATCTGCGAAATTCTCGGTTCGCTCACTTCCATCACATCCGCAATTTGTTTCATGTTCAGCTCTTCCATATAGTAAAGAGAAATCACAGTTTGTTCCTTCTCCTTGAGAGAGCGCACGCCGTCTGCCAGCATCTGTTTGAATTCGTTCTCCAAATAATACTCTTCCGGCTGCTCGCTGACCACATCAGAAGGTATGGACACTGCCTGCTTGTTTTCGCTGGCTCCATCTAACATCATATCTAATGATACCACAGAAAACAAATTAATTTTTGAATTTATTTCACGAAATTTTTCCGTGGTCACTCCCAGATGGTCCGCCATCTCGTGTTCTTCCGGCCTGCGGCCATATTCCGCGGTCAATTGATCTGATGCTTCCTGAATGGCTTTGGCGTTCCTTCTAGTGCTGCGAGGCACCCAGTCCTGCCTTCTGGCCAGGTCAATGATCATCCCTCGGACTCGCTTTGACACATAAGTTTCAAACTTGACGTTTTTCTCTGGATCAAATTTGTCCAGAGCGTTCATCAGCATGATGACGCCTTCATTAATGATATCCTCCAGCTGGGCAAAACTCATGTACACGTCTCTCATGCGGATGGCCGCGCTCCTGATGACATACAGGTACCGCAAAACCAGCTCCTGTTTGATTTCCAGGTAGCCAGTCTTGCAGTATTGCTCTAAAAGCTCTTCATTTGATTTTTCAGCGAACTGTCTGTTCGGTTTCAGTTCCATATCAAATCCTGCCTTGCGTTAAGATTGTGTAATGTTGCCTATTGCCTGAATCTGTATGTTGCTGGAAATTTCATTAAATGACAGCACATAAATCCCTGGATAAAAAGGTTCCAACATTCGATAAACGTACACACGGATCACTTGGCTCGTAAGGATGATCGGATCCTGAGCCAATTCTCCAAACTTTTTCAGTTCGTCTCCGATCTGTCCGATCACATGCTGCATCACTTCTGGACTCAGTGCCAGATAGATGCCCTGCTCGCTCTTGGCCATGCTTTCTACCATTTGCTTTTCAAGCTGCGCGTCTAAGGTGAGCACCTGCATCTGTCCGCTGTGACAGAACTTCCTGGTGATGGTCCTCTTGAGAGCCATTCTCACCTGCTCGATAATGGAAGTAATGTCGCTGCCTGCCGCAGCATGATCCGCGACAGTTTCCAGAATGGTTTCCATATCCTTGATCGGAACGCCCTCTTTCAGCAAGCTGATGAGGATCTTCTGGAGGTTTCCATAAGTAACAATATTTGGAACCGTCTCTTCGATGAGTTCCGGTGATGTTTTTTTCAGGCTTTCCACCAGCTGTACCACTTCCTGGCGGTTCAGCAGCTCGTGGGCATGCTGACGTATGGTTTCGGAAAGATGGGTCAGCATGACAGACAGCGGGTCGATGACCGTGTAACCGTAAATTTCCGCAAGCTCTTTGTTTTCTGGAAGAATCCATTTGCTTGGTATACCGTATGCTGGCTCCACAGTTTCGATGCCATCGATTTCCGCGGTAGGCGAAACTGGCTCCAGAGCCAAGTAATGGTCCACTAGGATCTCGCCCTTGGACACTTCTTCGCCTTTGACTTTGATCACATATTGGTTGGTGTTCAGGCTGGAGCTGTCCCGCAGCCGCACGGAAGGAATGACGAAACCCATTTCCTGCGCGTACTGCCGCCTGAAAATCACGATCCGGTTCAGCATCTTGCCGCCGCTGGATTCATCTACCAACGGAATCAAACTATATCCGAATTCCATTTCTATTGGTTCCACTCCAATGAGGGAATATACATTGTTGATATCTTTGTAATAATCTTCTTCTGTCTGCGGCACGTCTTCGCTGGTGTCGTTCTGCGCCATGCTGGTGGCCAGCATCAGAGCTTCGCGCTGGATTTTCCGCGACAGGTAGAATCCACCGCCCAACAAAATCGCAGAGACCACAAGCAGCTGGAACACAGGCATACCCGGGATCACAGTAAGGATCAGCAGCACGCCTCCGGTCATCATAATGGCCTTTGGCTGGGCTGTGAACTGTTTGGACACATCGGTGTTCAGGCTGCCCTCGGAAACCGCCCTGGTGACGATCATGCCTGTTGCTGTGGAAATCAGCAGCGCCGGAATCTGGGACACCAGACCATCGCCCACTGTGGCGATGGAATACACTGACATGACCTCTGTGATGGCCATGCCGCCCTGGAGCATACCAATGGCAGAGCCGCCTATAAGGTTGATGGCAGTGATAATCAGCGACATGATCGCGTCACCTTTTACGATTTTGGTGGCACCATCCATCGCTCCATAAAAGTCCGCTTCCTTTTGGATCTTTTCCCGCCGTTCCCTGGCTTCCTGCTCTGTGATCAAGCCAGAACCCAGATCCGCGTCAATTGCCATCTGTTTGCCGGGCATCGCGTCCAATGTGAACCTGGCCGCTACTTCAGCCACACGTTCAGCGCCCTTGGTGATAACCAGGAACTGAACCAGCATGATAATCAAAAATATGATAAATCCAACAATAACGTTCCCCTGGAGCACAAAATCTCCAAAGGACTTGATGACCTGCCCCGCTGCTCCGGAATTGGTGAGGATGTTTCGCGTGGAAGACACGTTGATCCCCAGACGGAACAAGGTGGTCACAAGCAGGATCGATGGAAATATGGAAAATTCCAAAGCTCCCTTAATGTTCATACTGATTAAGAGTATGACCATGGATATGGAAATATTGATAATGATCATTACATCCAGTAAAAATGGATTTAATGGTATAATCAGCAATAATACAATGACCACTACAAAGAGCGCCACTACATTATCCAATAATCTTCTCATTGCCTACCCCATTTTTCTTGTTAAGCTTATATACATATACGAGGACTTCCGCTACCGCGCCGTAATATTCTGTCGGGATTTCCCGTTCCAGCTCAGTTGTCGCGTAAATGCCTCTAGCCAGTGGTTTGTTTTCCACGATTGGGATCTGATGCTCTTCACCTGCGGCGATAATGCGGAAAGCCATTTCATCCTGTCCTTTCGCCAGCAGCACAGGAGCCTGATCCCTGTCTATGTCATAGCGCAGCGCGACCGCGAAGTGAGTCGGGTTTCGGATAATGACATCTGCCTCTGGCACTGCCTGCATCATCCTGGACCTTGCCCGCTGCCGCTGCATGCCCTTGATCTTTCCTTTTATTTCTGGATTACCTTCTGTCTGCTTGTGTTCTTCCTTGATGTCATGCTTTGACATCTTAATGCCCCGCTCATATTCCCATCTCTGGTAGAGCCAGTCGAAGATGGCCACGAACACGAAGATCAGACAAACCTTCAATACCAGTTCCAGCATCATTCCCAATACGAAACTGACAGATACCCGCACATCCATGTCCATGGTTTTCATCATATTGACAAAATCGTCCTTTAGCACCACATACAGCAGCGCTCCCATAATGACGATCTTTAGCATGCTCTTCAAGAGTTCCACCAAGTTTTTCAGGGAAAACATTTTTTTGATTCCCTGCAGCGGGTTCAGCCTGCTGAATTTTGGTCTGGCGCTTTTCTTGGAGAACAAGAACTTTGTCTGAACCGCGGTCCCCAAAATTCCTAGTGCCATACAAATCAGCATGAATGGGATCAAGCTGCGGGCTGCCACAGAAGCGAAATCCTGTGCGATGTTCTGCAGAGTCCCCATGGAAGTATCGGACGCTCGTCCCGCGACTCCCACCATGTTTTCCATAAAAAGGCTGGTGGACTCTACGATTCCTGGGAGCAGCAGTTTCAGCGAATAAAACGCACCAAATACGAATACGACGCTGACAACGTCTTTACTGAAAAAAACATTACCTTCTTTTCTCTCATCCCGTCGTTTTTTGGGGGTGGCTTTTTCAGTTTTTGATTCTCCGCCTCCAGCTGCCAAACTCCTTCACCCCCTTGTTCAAACGGTTGTCAGTGAATGCTGCGCTGCTTTCAACATCTCGGTGATCAAGTTTCCCAAAAAGTTGCTGAAAGGCGCCAGCAGGAAAATCAGCATCACGAATCCCAAGATGATTTTCAATGGGATGTTCAAGATAAAGACGTTGATCTGAGGAATGATCTTCATCAGGATTCCTACGCCCACATCCAGCACCAACACGATGCCTATGACTGGAAAGGCCATTTTCACCGCCAGCAGCACACAATCGTAAAACACGTTGAGCACTGCCATGGCCGCGTCAGCTCCAAAACCGATCTGCGCATAAGGCACGATCTCTCCGGAGTTCACCAAAATGTCCATCAAAGCCAAGTGCCCATCCACCGCAAAGAACAGCAGCATAAAGTATACATTCAATATATTACCTGTCAATGCCACCTGCACACCGTTTTGTGCGTCAAAGACGCTGGCCATGCCTAGTGCCATATGAAAGTCTATGATCGAGCCCGCATATGTAACTACAAAAGCAAATAGCTGCATAATAAAGCCCAGTAAATATCCAATTAAAAACTCCTTCATCAAAAGCACGCCGTATTCAATAGGCGTTCCAATGTCCGGAATCTCCCCTGCTGACAGAGGATAAATCAGTATCGCGAGGGCAAGCACCATTCCCGTCTTTGCCATGGCCGGAAAATTTCGCCTTCCCAAAACCGGATTCAAGAAAATGAACCCGGACATTCTCATTAAAATCAGGCTAAACAGTATGAATTCCTGTGTTTCGGCAATCTGCATAGCCTACTCCTATCCTGCCATCAACACAAAAATCCTGGCAGTGAAGTCTTGAATGGTCTGGAGCATGGTGCTTCCAGTCAAGACCAGCACGATCCCGATCACCACCAGCTTTGGCACAAATGTGATGGTCTGCTCGTGGATCTGCGTCGCAGCCTGGAGTATGGAAATCAGCACGCCGACGATCATGCTCAAGATCAGCACAGGACCGCCTAGCTGAATCGCCAGTAAGAACAGGTCATACATAATATCAGTGATTTCTTCTGTTGTCAACATGTCTCATATCCCCCGTCAGAAATTAAAGCCATTCACAATCGCCTGGAACAGCAGCTCCCATCCGTTGACCGTCACAAACAACAGCAGCTTGAACGGCAAGGCGATGGTCGCCGGCGGCAGCATGATCATTCCCATGGACATCAGTACGCTGGCAACGATGATGTCGATCAGTAAAAATGGGATAAAAATCAAAAATCCCGCCATAAAACCTCTTTTAAGTTCACTTGTCATAAAAGACGGAACGACTACGGAAAGCGGGAGTTCTTCCATATTTTCAGGTTCTTCTATATCTGCCAGCTCCATAAAAAGGTTCACAGAACTGACCTCCGTCTGTCTCAGCATGAATTGCTTCATGGGAACCTGTGCCCGTTCCAGGGCCTGTTCCTGGGTGATCCTTCCTTCCGTGTAAGGTTCGTATGCCTGCTTGTTAATGTCATCAACAACAGGCCGCATGATAAAGAGCGTCAAAAATAGCGCGATGCCCACTAGTACCATGTTGGGCGGCGTTTGCTGGATGCCCAGGGCCTGTCTTGTAAAGGATAAAATAATGATGGTCCTCGTAAAAGAGGTCATGACAATCGCTAAAGACGGCAATAACATGATCACCGTCATCATGACCACGATTTCCAGGGTCGGGGTTCCGCTTCCGTTTATATTGATCAAAGCATTAGTGTCCATTCTTTTTCATCCCTCTCCCAATCTTGTCCATCAAATCTTTGAAGTCAGGATATGTTTTTCCCAAATCTCCTGGCTCTTCAAATGGAATCAGGTCTTCTTCGTCCACTTCGGACAAGAGAGAAATCTGCGAAGCCGTGATGCCAACTAGGAAAAAACGCGTCCCTATCTGCACAATGGCCGCAGCCCTGTCTCTGCCCAATGCGATCTGGTCCGTGATCCTCATGCATCCGGACCTGGTTTTGATTCCTACCCCTCTTCCAATGTATTTAGTGACAACGTATGCCAGGTACAAAATCAGCACAACGATGATCAGTGTCCCAACTGCTGTAATTATCCCCTTTGCCATATCGTTACCCCTGCTGTTCGACTACGATCTCTTCCTGAAGGATCTCCGTAATACGAACGCCGAAATTATCTTCTACTACGACTACGTCGCCCTTGGCAATGCACTGTCCGTTTACAAAAACATCTACCTGCTCGCCTGCCAATTTGTTGAGCACTACCAAAGAGCCTTTGTTGAATTCCAGGATGTCGCGAACCAGTTTCTTTGTCCGCCCTATTTCCACTGACACATCCAAAGGCACGCCCATGATAAGATCCAGGTTCGCATCTGGGTCTGCCATCGCCTCATCCTCGCCCAGGTTGGGGGAAGGCATGGGATTCACCTTGATCTGTCTTGGAGCGGCCGCATTTTTGTACATGCCGCGCAGCTCTTCCAATTCCTGGCGCTGCAGTTCCATCTGCTGGCGCATCATGTCCATCATCTGCTGCATCATCATGGAACTGGCTGCCATGGCATTTGGATCCATGGTCATGGCAGCAGGCGCTGCTGCCATTGCTGCCGCTGGGTCCATTGCCGGCGGTACTGGCTGTGCTGCTGGCGCAGCCGATGCTGCCGCAGGCTGGGCGGCTGCCGCTGGCGCAGGCGTTGGCGCTGGTTCTGGTGCGGTGTTGGCCGCAAGGAGCGCCTCAATTGCCTCTTGATCTAATTTTTGTTCTCCACCGCCAGAAGCTGCTGCTGGTGCCGGTTCTGGCGCAGGTGCCGCTGCAGGCGCTGGATCCTCAGCCGCGGCCGAAGCAAGGAGTGCCTCAATCGCCGCCTGATCCATGACTTTGTCTTCACCGCCGTCAGCAGCCGCAGGCGCTGGTTCTGGCGCAGCCGCAGGTGCTGGCTCTGGTTCTGCGTCTGGAGCTCCATCCGGGAAGAATCCAGATACCAATTCTTTCGCAAGACCCGTCGGCATGACGTTCATGAATTCGCTCTGCATCTCGTCGCCGATCTTTAGGTCAAACCGAATGACCACCATCGGCTCATCATCTGTAAAATACTTTTCTACAAATTGTTCTGTTGTTTCCACCTCAAAGGAAACCGGCGTAGAAATATTGACAGTCCGTGAAAGCAGCTCAGCCAATGCTGTGGAAGACGCCCCCATCATCTGGTTCATGACTTCGCAAATGGCGCTGATATTCAGCTCGTTGAGCTCAAATTCTTCCTCCGGGATCTCCATTCCCATCATCTTTTCTACGATGACTTTGACATCCCAGCGTTTCAGCAACATGACATTGCTGCCTGTCAGTCCCTCTACATAAGTGATTTCTACTCCTACTGCAGGTTCCAAATTGGAGAATTCAAACTCATCCTTGCTTTTGATTTCTACGACAGGCGTTGTAATATCCACCCGGGCATTCAGCATCGTAGAGGCAGCTGTTGCTGATGCCCCAAGGCTTATATTTAGTATTTCACCGATCGCATCTATTTCCATAGATGTCAATTTGTTGTTGCTCATTCCATTATTCTCCTTATGGCATTTTTTCACCTTTTTTTATGTAATAAAGTTATTTGCCTACTTCCAAGGCTTTTTGCGCCATGAGCTTTACTGCGTTGAACGCAGTAATATTCGCCTCATAAGATCTGGTGGCTGCCATGCCATCGGTCATTTCTTTGACCATGTCAATATTTGGCATCCGAACATACCCTTGCTCATCCGCATCAGGGTGATCCGGTTCATATACTGCCTTTAATTCCGTTGGATCCGCTAAAATCTGCGTAGCCCGCACACCTGCTGTGGTCTGCGAGCTTCGCCCTGCTCCAGCCATTGTCTGGCTGAGAACTTGACTAAAAGAATCGTTCTTCGCCTCTAGCACAATCATTCTTCTTCTATAAGGCCCGCCGGATTCTGTTCTGGTTGTCTCAATGTTCGCAATATTTTCTGCCGCCACATCCAGACGGGCGCGTTGCGCTGTCATTCCTGACGCGCTAATGTTCAATGAACTTAAAAACGACATAATAAATGCCTCCTGTATTGGTTTGTCATTTTATCCCAAGATAGACTCAACTGTTTTCAGGATACGGTCAGGTTTGAACGGTTTTACGATAAAGTCCTTTGCTCCGGACTTGATGGCATCAATAACCATGCTTTCCTGTCCCATTGCGGAGCACATCACTACATTGGCAGCGCCATTTTCCGCTTTGATTGCCTTCAATGCTTCCAGGCCATCCATGTTCGGCATGGTGATGTCCATGATTACCAGGTCTGGGCTGATTTCTTTGAATTTCGCTACTGCGTCAGCGCCATCCACCGCTTCTGTCACATCTGTGTAACCGCCCTTTGTCAGGGTGTCTTTTACCATCATCCGCATAAATGCCGCATCGTCTACAATTAATATCTTCGCCATGTTTTTAACCTCACTTTTCTCTTTTTTTCATTATTTCGCAAAGAAATTTACTTTTTTATTTTTTACTCCTGCGCAGATTCCAAATCTGCCGCGTCTTCTAAAACCGGTTCGCTGGGAATTTCGGCTGCTGCCAAATCTTCTGCCAGTTGTTCTTCCAGGTTTTCTGGCCTTTCGGTCTTTTCTACCTGCTCCAATTCTTCCGGCTTCCAGGCTTCTTCGTCTTCTTCCTCATCCATTCTCTTTTGGATGCGAATAGCCACGTTCTTTTTATGCACACCGGCTTTTCCTGTGAACCATGGTTCCTGATCCACGTACACGGATAGCTCGGAATCCTTGGACTTGTTCAAATCCAGTACGTCTCCGACCCTGAGGCCGTAAACGTCTTTCAGGCTGACCTTTGCTTCTCCCAGGTCCGCGCGCACAGTAAGAGCGGATTCTTTGATGCGGGACAAAATCGCTGTTCTTGTGGAAACTGTATCCTGCACATAATCGCTCTCCACATGCTTGCGCCGGTCAAGGATCGAGAAGATACTGGTCAAAAGCGTGCCCGGAATGACAATGCTGATCATGCCTTCTATGTCATCCACTTGGACTTTGAGCATGACGATGGCAATCGGTTCATCCAAACTGATATCTTGGAACAAGCTTGGATTTTCTTCCATCCGTTCATTCTTCAGCTCCAGCTTTATATAGTTTTTCCAGGCCTCTGTTGTGCCGCCCAGAATATAATTCATGATCCGCTGATACAACGATAATTCGATGTCCGTGTATGTATAGGACGCGTCGATCTCATTGTCATTCCCAAGGCCGCCGATCATGCGGTCGATCATATTGACCATCAAGATCTGGTTGATATAAACCAAAAGCGGCGGATTCTTAGAATCATCCTGCAGTTTTAAGTCTACCAGCGTAATAATGTCATTGTCACTGAGACCATTGCTGAATTCGTAATAGCGCTGCTCTTCCACGGCAAGGACCTCGATTTCACTATTGACCCTCAGGACTCCATTGAGCCTCGAGGAAACGATCCTCGCATAATTATCATAAATACCATGAAGTAGCTTTAACCTGTCCTTTGTGAACTTTTTCGGACTGTAAAAGTCGTATTTACGGTATTCGGTTTTTTTCTTTTCGGGCTGCGGCTCCTGATCCCCGCCGCCGGAGTCCTGCATGGAGTTCAGTAATGCGTCGATCTGACTCTGCGATAATACTTCAGCCATACTGGATCCATTCCCCCTTTTTCTTTGCTCTACTGTTCATTGCCAAAACCTTTCTATGGAAGGAACCTACTGCTGCGTCTCAGTTGTTTGAGTCTCCTTTGGAGGTTCCGTTGCTTGAGTCTGCCCCTGATCTGGAGTCACAGTTCCCTGTCCTCCTTCATCGCCATAGATCTCTGCGTAATAATCAGCCAAACTCTTTTGGGCAGTATCTTTTTCTAAGATCAGGATCTCACAACGCCTGTTTTTCTCCCTGCCCTGCCTGGTTTCAAATGTATCGATCGGGTGGAATTGCCCGTATGCCTCACTTACCAGGTTCGCCGGATCGATAATGTTCTTTTTTTGGATGTAAGCCACCACATTGGCGGAACGCTCTGAAGATAACAATCTATCGATCCCTATGTCATTTGGGGTTTTAGGATCCGCCTGTGAGGTATGACCCATCACCCGGATTTCTTTGATGGAATCCGCTGCTTTCTTTGTGACTTTTGCGAAAGCGTCGAGAACTTTTTTCCCTTCTTTCTTTAAAACAGGACTGTCTCCATCAAAGAACACTTTGTCTCTATATGATATAAACTGAAAATCCTCACCTTCTACGATCTGGACATCCGCTTCCACGTCCAGTTTTTCCATTTCCTGGACCAATCCGTCATAGATTTCGTCAAAAGGCTGGTCAGACTGGACACTGCCCGGTACTTCTTCGTTACCAGGTTCGATTGTCGTGTCCATGATCACCTGACTCACCTCTTTTGCGTCAGGATTGAAGCTCCGAACCAGATTTGCCCATTTTACTTGGTCAATTGTGGAAATGCTATACAGCAAAACGAAGAAACACAGCAAAAGGGTAACCATGTCGCCATATGTGTCCTGCCAGTTCGCGCCTCCGCCTTTTCTCTTTGGTCGTTTCATTATATAGCCACTTCCTTTCCCCTACTCTTTTATTCTTTCCCCTTTTTTCCCTTTTTCTCCTTCTTTGGCTTTCCGCCGCCTCCGCCTTCTTCATCAAGAATGCCGTTCTGCTGCTTCTGGGTCAGGGACGCTACTAAGGATTCTTTCAAAGATTTTGGATTGTCTCCCGCCTGAATGCCCAGCACACCATCTATGATGATCTGACGGTAAACGATTTCCTCGCTGTTCCGAATCTGCAGCTTCTGCGCGATTGGCGTGAAAAACAGGTTCGCGATGAGTACGCCATACAGTGTGGTGATCAAAGCGACACTCATGCTGGACCCAATGGTATCTGAACCACCCTCGTCCAGGTTCAAACTTTTGAGCATGTTAATCAGTCCGATCAATGTACCGACCATGCCGAAGGCTGGCGCGAATGCGGCGCCTTTCTCATAAATGGCAGTTTCTTCATCATGACGGGCTGCCATGCTTTCCAGTTCCGCTTCCAGCATTTCTTTTACTTTTTCCGCTTCCGTGGCGTCTACGATCAGCATGATGCTTCGCTTGTAAAAGGGATCTTCTAATTCATTTGCCTTTTCTTCCAGAGCCAAAAGACCATTTTTTCTGGCGATTTGCGCCATTTCAACTAAAGACTCGATCAAAGGTTCTGGCTGAAAGTTCTTCCCCTGCATAATGATTTTAAAGTGTTTGCCCATATTTTTGAGAGAGCTAAGTGGGAAGCAGGCAATGACCGCGGCTAAAGTACCACCTAAAACGATCAGGAAACTGGACAGGCTGACAAAGTTCATAATGCTGCCGTCCTGCAAAATGCCGCTTACTACGACTCCAAATCCGACAATTAAGCCAATAATAGTAGTTACATCCATCTTCTATGCCTCCCATTCAGTGCCCTTGTGTGAGGCCCGCATAAACTCTACGACCTTCCGGGTCAATTCATCTTTGTCTTCGGTAACAATGTGAAATTTTCCATTCATCATAATGACTTTGGATTCCGGGATCAATTCCACGTATTCAATTTGAAGGGCATTGATCAGTATGGTTTCACCATTGATTTTTGTCAGTTCAATCAAGTTATGCGTCCTCCTTATTTTCAGGCAGTCCGCCCGGACAAGGGCGGCTGCCATATTTAGCTGTCAGTCAGCTGATTATCTCTTCATGTTTACTAACTGTTCCAGCATTTCATCTGTTACTGTGATGATTTTTGAGTTGGCCTGATAGCCTCTCTGAGTGGTGATCATATTGGCGATCTCTGTTGCCAAGTCCACGTTGGCCATTTCCAGATAACCGCTGAGGATCTTGCCCACCGCGTTGTTTCCAGCTGTTGTGGCCGCGACTTCGCCAGCGTTCTCACCTGGCGTGTACAAGTAACCTTCGCTCTGCTCCAAACCGTTGGGATTCTCGACAGTGGCGACCGCGATCTTGCCAATGGTATATGGCTTTTCCTGCTGGTCGATACCGATGATCGTGCCGTCCTTACCAATGGAGTAAGACTGGATTTTGACCCGAGGGCTGTCATCGTTAGGATTAAAGGTGTTAGCTGCGGTAGGATCCCCTGATCCGTCCGCGTTAGTGGCCACAGGAATCCGGATCGGCGTCATTTGCTGCTCAAACGCTGCTTCACCGTTCTCGTCACCGCGATATGTGTATCCATATACATAGTTCCCCTGGTCATCTACTAAGTATCCTCGATTGTCCACGCTGAAAATGCCTACCCGAGTCAAATTCAGACCGCTTTCCTTTATTGCGTCAGCCGCGACGGGATTCTGTCTCATGCTGCCAACGATGAAAAACGATGGTCCGTTGATCATGCAGTGCAGTCCGTTTCCTGTCGGGCTCCAGCTTCCTGTGGTGAAGTCCGTGGAAATAGAAGCCATGTTGACACCAAAACCCAACTGAGAGGTGTTCATACCACCGGAACCACCTTCTACCGGATTTCCGCCGCCGCCTGTGATGCGGTTCTGATATACTGCGTCCGCGAAGTTGGCGCTTCTGGTCTTGAATCCCCAAGTGTTGACGTTTGCGATGTTATTACTGATTACGTCCAGCTTGGACTGGTGAGTTTTCAGTCCAGCGATTGACGCGAACATTGATTTAACCATATTCGATTAACTTCCTTTCTTATGATGTTTTCCTATGCTTGCCGTTTCCCGCAGAATCAATCGGACTTTGCGGTTTCGCCCCCAAATATGGTCCGGCTACATCAAAACGGCGCTGTCAATGTTTGTAAAGATATTGTTTTTCATTTCCTGTTCCGAGATAGTCGTTACGACAATGTTGTTCGGAACATTTACGATGAATGCTCCTTCTGAGCCAATGATCACCGTGTCCTTGGCACCTTTTGCTCTGGCCTTTTCCACAGCCAGATTCAAATCTGCCATCACATCCTCGGACATATTGATGCCCCTCTGCTTGATACGGTTTTCCGCGTGTTTGGAAAACTGAACGCCTTCCGTTTGCTGGATCCGCTCCTGCATCATGCTGGCAAACTGATTGTCATTGCTGCCAGTCCGGCCTTTTATGGCTGCTTCGCGCTGCAATTGCAGGGCCTGAGCATTCGATAGTTGTGAAATTTTCTTCATTGTCATCAGTGCCACGCTTTCTCATTCCTACACAGTGGTCGTCTCGTCGTCTTCTCCGCCTGTGTTTTCATTTCCTGTCCCACCGTCACCTTCACTTGGCTTCTGAGACTCATCTGGCTTTGTTACTGCCTCATCCTTTGGAATTTCACCGACTGCTACGATCTGACTCAAATAATAGGCTTTTCCGTCTACGAAGATCAGCGGATTGTCTCCCAAAAGCACACCTGTGACAGTTCCTTTTTTATCACCAGTATACATGCCATCCTTATCCATCTCTGCCACGGTGACTTCTTTACCAATCATGGATGCCGCATAAGTAGTGACATTGGTCTGCGTCATCTGACTGATGGCCTGAATCATCTGAGTCTGAACCATGGTTCCCATCATTTCCGCTGTGTCCATTGGATTGTCCGCGTCCTGATATTTCAACTGTGCTGCCAGCAGGTAGTAGAAATCCTGAAGACTCATGGTCGAGTTCTCTGTGGACACAGGCACGGAACTTTTCTGATTGCCGAGTCCCTCTGTGTCATCAGCCTTTGTGGTCTGCCTGGTGCTGGTGTTGTACATCGAAGCCGCCACATTACCGATTCCATCGATTGCCATTGCTACTCACTCCTTTCTTCCTGTTTTGGGGTTTCACGCATTCATTACATTAACCCTAATCTCAATTGCTGCAAGAAACTTTCATGCTCTGAATCCTGCTGCTGGTCCTGTTTGTCTTTGTTGCTCTGTTCTTCCTGCTGCTGTCCGTTTTGCTGTTCCTGGTTCATCTTTTGTTGCAGGTAATCAGATTCTGGATGATCGATGACCACTACAGTTTCATCACCTGTATGCTGCTGCAGGATGTTGCCCAGCTGTTTGGCGTTCTGAGAAATGAGTTCCATGGTCTTTTCGTTGGTACACATGATGGAAATCATCGCCCTGCCGCTTTCATAGGCGACTTTGATGGCCATTTTCCCCAGATTCGCTGGTTCCAGCCAGATCTCAAATTCGTTTTTACCTGCTGCCATGTGGTCTGCCATGGTGCGAGCTAAATTCTGAATCCCTGTCCGCGGGCTGGTCATGTCCACGCTGGCCTTTTGAGTGGTCTGCGGAACTTCAAAAGCAGCTGGTCTGGGCACGCTACTGTCTTGACGGTCCGCTGCCTGCCCTAGTTCAGAGAATTTCGTGTCCGCGGTTTCTGTTTCCGCCTGACTCCTTCCCTGCCCCGCCATGTTCTGTCCTGTCTGATTCGGCTGTGCGTCAGTCACTTTTGCTGTGGATGCGACTGGTTGCTGCGCCTCGCTTTCAGCTACGGCTGTTTTCTGCTCTGTGCCCATCTGCGTCTGTTGATTAGTGGCAATAGGCTGTAATTCAGAAATCACGGCCTGCTTTGACAAAACCTGGCCCTCCTGGTTCGCAGCGTCCACCATGCTTGCTGTTCCTTGCTGTCCAAGGTCCTGCTGCTGTCCGGAAATCACCGGAATCTCAGTCGTCAGATCAGTGATGGGAATGACTGTTTCACCCACCGCGTCCTGCAGGATGCCCGGATTTTGAATGATCCCTGGCATAATTGGAATCACAAGACCTTCCACTGGTGCTTCTGGCTGATTTTCTTGGACTGGTTCTTTCTGCTGAGTTGGTTGTTTGTTCACTGTGTCGTCCGCTGCGGGCTGTGTTTCTTTGGAAAGCCCCTTCTTCAAAGTGTCTGAAAAGGAACTCTTCTGGTCAGAGCGGTTTCCTGTGGACACGTAATCCTTTTTCATTGCAGCTGGATTCTGCAGATAAGGCACTGCTGCCTGTGCTGTTTGCATGTTGTTTTACCTCCTTTCTTCACGTATGTAATCTATAGTAATCTGCTCTTGGCAGGATTACCCGGCATGATATTTGCTGTTGGAAACAAATTCCTCTATGAATCGTTCCTCTTCCTTCTGCGCCATAAAGTCATATTCGCTTTTCTTCTTTTCCTTCAATAGGTCGATGGAAGTTCTTTCTTTCTTCGCTTCAATGACTTGCTCGCGCTTTTCTTCTTCCTGTTTGCGCAGGTTCATCAGCATTTCTTTTTGTTCATTGATCCTGCGGCGGCTGCTGTCCAGATAACTCTCATAAACCCGCAGCTCCTGGATCATGCATCCGTTTCTTTTGATGTCTTCCATATTGTTCACAAAGCCTTGGTGCGTGCCTTCCATCTCCTCGATTTCTTCTTCTTTTTGCACAACGGCTCTGACCACTCCCGCGTGTTCTGTCCGCAGGTTATCTTCAATCTGCTGTTTGTAACCCAGCACTTTGTCTAAAGAAAACACAAATTTTTTCATTGCTGCTGACCTTCTTTATTGTCCGATGATTTTATCCAACTCTTCCCAAACCTCATCATCTGTGAATTTTTCACCAATGCCCTGTTTGAGAAATGTCTGGACCTGTTCGTTTTTTGAAATCGCATAATCCAGACGCGGGTTTGTTCCCGCCTTGTATGCTCCAATGGAGATCAAATCCTCGTTCTGCTCATACAAGCTGAGGACGTCACGCAGTTTGGATGCCTGCATTTTCTGTTCCGGCGAAACAATTTCCGTCATAAGACGAGAAATGCTGGAATTCACGTCAATGGCTGGAAAATGATTGGCGTTCGCCAGCTTTCTGCTCAACACGATATGCCCGTCTAAAATGCCTCGCACTGTGTCGGCTATGGGCTCATTCGTATCATCGCCTTCTACCAGCACAGTGTAAACACCGGTAATGGATCCATTCTTGAAATTTCCGCTTCGCTCCAAAAGCTTTGGAAATTCCGCATATATGGAAGGCGTGTAACCTCTTGCCACAGGCGGCTCTCCGGTGGCAAGGCCGATTTCTCTCTGTGCCATGGCGAACCTGGTCAGAGAGTCCATCATCAGCAGGACATCTTTGCCCTGATCTTTGAAATATTCGGCAATGGTCGTAGCCACCAAGGGGCATTTCATTCGCAGCATGGCTGGCTGGTCCGATGTGGCCACGACCAGAACGGAACGCTTCATGCCTTCCGGCCCCAAGTCTTTTTCCACGAACTCACGGACTTCCCTGCCACGTTCCCCTACCAGAGCAATGACGTTAATATCTGTCTTCACGTTTCTGGCGATCATGCCCATCAATGTGCTTTTTCCTACGCCGCTTCCGGCAAAGATCCCGATTCTCTGTCCTTTTCCAATGGTGTTCAGGCCATCAATGGCTTTGATGCCAAATGACAACTTTTCTCGGATCGGTGGTCGATCCATAGGATTGATTTCTGGATTTTCCACATAATAATAACGTCCTGATTGAAAGCTGCCCTTTCCATCCATGGGTTTACCCATGGCGTCAATGATCCTTCCCCGCAGGAATTCCCCTACCGGAATCTTCAATCTCTTCTTTGTGTTTCTGACGAAACTGTTTGTGCCTATTCCTTTCATATTCTCGTAGGCCATGAGTTGTACCTTGTCTTCTCGAAAACCTACGACTTCTGCTGGCACTTGCTTTTTCTGTTCATCATTGTAAATGAGAACAATGTCTCCAATGCTGGCACCGCCGCCGGAAGCTTCCATGGACATCCCGATGATGTTTTCGATCCTGCCTATGTAGTTTACGGTTTCCGCCTGTTTGATCATGGCTGGAATGGCTTTCAGCATCTCTTTTACTCCTAATGTCTCGCTTCTAAATGTCTGTTAAAGTCTTGCGTTGTTCAAAATGTCTCGGATATTTTCCATCTGCGCGCCAGTGCTGATATCGATGATTTCCTGCGGAAGTTCAACGATGCAGGTTCCTGGTTCCGCGTCTTCCATGACAACGATTTTCACATTGTCAGACAGCTTTGCCAATTGTTTCAGCAGCTGCACGTCCCCTTGGATATCCATTTCTTCACTGGTCTTTGCCACATAGATCTTGGCCCATGCTGTTTTTTTCAGCTTTTCCGTAGCAGCGACGATCATTCTTTTCACCACATCGCTGCTGGATTTCAAGCTGGTCTGCACGATTTTTTCTCCAATAGCCAAAGATATATTTTTTAAATCATCCAGATATTCCTCTAAGATCTTGGTTTTTTCTATTTCCATGTCAGAGGCATACTGTCCGATCTTCTCTCCCAATTCGTGGAGTCTTTCCTCTACCGCGGCTTGCTCTTCTTCATAGATCTGCTGGTGCCCCGCTTGCTCGCCGGCTTTCCAGCCTTCTTCTTTGCCTTGCTCGTAGCCTGCCTGATAAGCTCTGTCCCGAATATCTTCTGCTTCTATCCTTGCTGCTTCCAGCAGCGCCTCTGCTTTGTTTATGGCTTCCTGCAGGAGGACCTCTTCTGGCGGCGGTCCCGAAGGTTCTTGATCATCCTCCGTTGGTTCCTTGTGTTTGGAGGTTGGTTCGGGGATGTCAAAGTTCTGGAAGACATTTTTCGTGCCAACAGCTACGATCTCATCCTCAGCTTGACCGCCTCTCAATATTCGGTAATCGTTAAGCAATGATGTCATCCTTTCCGCCCTTGCTGATGATCAGTTCGCCAGCTTCATCCAGTTTCCGAACCAGGTTCACGATACGCTGCTGAGCCTCTTCCACGTCTTTAAGCCGCACGTTGACAGTGACCTCCAGGTCGGACTGAATGGTTTCCGCCATACGGGTGGACATGTTTTTGTAGAACAGAGAGGACAGTTCTGGGCTGGCATTTTTGAGTGCGTAAACCAGGTCCTTGACATCGCAGTCTCGGATAAAACGCTGAACGGAACGATCGTCCATTTCCATGATATCCTCGAACACGAACATCTTTTTCCTGATGCTTTCTGCCAGTTCCGGATCTTCTTCGCCCATTTTGTCGAAGATGAATTTCTCGTTGCTCCGGTCCATGTGGTTCATGACATCCGCTATGTAATCTACGCCGCCGATTGTAGTGTAATCGGTTGTGAGAAGATTGTCAAATTGTTTTCTAAGCTGCGCTTCGATCAGCTTGATGGCCTCAGGCGAGGCGCTTTCCATCCTTGCGATGTTTTCTACGACTTTGATCCGTTTGTCTTCCGGCAGCTCCGCGATTACCTCCGCGGCCTTGTCTGGCTCCGCGTAGGAGAGCACCAGAGCGATCATTTGCGGCCGCTCGTGCTGCAGAATCGAGTACAGATTCTTGCTGTCGGTCTTCTGTATGAACTCGAAGGAGCGATTCTTCAGGAACTTGGTCACCTTTCCTAAGAGCTCATTGGCTGTGGCTTCGCCATAGGCTTTTTCCAGGACTGCCCTGGCATATTCCATGCCTCCATCTGTCACGACTTTCTGAGTCAGGCAGGTTTTATAAAATTCATCTAAAACCTGCTCTGTCTGTTCTGCTTCCAGATGCCCTAGTTTCGCGACTTCCACAGTCAGTTTTTCTACATCTTCCGCGCTCAGGTACTTGTAAAGCTTTGAGGCTTTATCCGTCCCCAAAGCGACGATCAGCGCCGCCGCTTTTTGCGGGAAGGTTAGTTCAAGGTTAGTTGTTTCCATCCGACTCGCCTCCGTTCAGCCAAGTCTTGATCATCTGAGCGGACAGCTCAGGATTTTCATTGGCAAATTGACGAACCGCTTCACGCAGTTCACGGGTCTTCTCGCTCTGGAGATTGAGAAGTTCTGGGTTCTCCCATTCTTCAGGCTCTGCTTCTTCGCCTTCTTCAACAACTGGAATAAATTCTTCTTCTTCGGCCAGCAGCAGCGCTTCTTCTTCCTGTCTGCGTTTTTTCCGTCTGAGGAGAAGGATCAGCGCCAGAGCGATGAGAAGGAGCAGTGCCAAGCCGCCGCCTGCGATTGGCAGGTATCTGGTCAATGTGCTAGTCTCATCATCAGGCAGTTCCGCTTCTTCGTAGAATGGAGCGGCTACGATGGTGATCTTTTGAGCCTGCTGCGCCGGAGCGATGCCGGTCGCGCTTCCTACTAGGGAAATGGCTTCTGCTTCTGTCAGATTGCCCAAGGTGTTTCCATTTACAGAAACAGCGACTGTCAGGTCACTTAAAACACCTGGATCCAGTTCACCTTGTTCTTTGATCTGATTCACCAAATATTCTCTTACCTGGCTTTGATTCCGGTAAGTGCCTGTTCCGTTTCCTGTTGTGTTGGTATATTCACTGACATCCGCGTTGGTTTCAGAACCAGCTACCCCGCCAGTGGTGTTTCCGCCTGAATTTTCTTCGCTAGTGGTCGATTCGTTGGATATGAGTCCCCGTTTATCGTTTTCATCGATTTTTTCAGGTGTGGAATATGTGGTCGTTTCCCGTACCACTCGTTCCATGTTAACGGTACCCTTGGCGGATACCCTGATATTGTCAGCCCCGTAGAACGGTGACAGCACGTTCACGACTTTCTTCGTGATCTGGTCCTCAATCAGCTGCGCGATTTCCTGACCTTCATCTCCTGAAGTGCTGCGGCCATCTTCTGATTCCACGGAAACATCGATGCCGTTGCCGTCAAACACAGCTACGTTTTCCAGCTTCATGTTAGGCACGCTCTTGGCTACCAATCTCTGAATAGCTGCCGCCTGCTTTTCTGACGGTGATCCGCCGCCTTCCATGGTTACGACTACTGACGCGCTGGATGTGTCGCTGCCGTCTTTTTTATCGGATTCCAATGCGTATTTTTTTTCTTCTTTTAACGCAATTGTCACCTTTGCGTCTTTTACGCCTTCAAATAGGCCGATTGTGGCTCCAATCCTGTTTTGCAGCTCGTACAATTTGTATGTCTGTTTTTCCGAGTCAGTTGTCATGCCACCCGCGTTGTTGGTGAACACGTCGTATGTAAAGCCGCTCTTTGGATAACCCTCATAGGCGAGGTTTGCTCTGGTCTGATCTGCCACGCTTTCCTCTACCAGGATGGTGCCATCGCCTTTGTATTGATATTGTACACTATCCTCTTGGAGCTTTCCAACGATTTGTGTCGCCTCTTCCTCAGAAACACCAGAAAAAAGGACCACATAGTCTTTCTGATTCATCACTACCGCCAGGATGACCGCGATGGCGATCACCGCTACAACAGCCGCTATGATTAGAATTTTCGCCTTTTTGCCGAGTTTTCCAAAGAACGCTCCTATTTTGGATTGTGTTATTTTCGCTTTAATCCCATCAAGATTCATAGACACTTTGCCCTTTCACGTTAAAATGTACTCAAGTCTTCAAACCGTCTACTCACACTAAACTACAGCGAAATCCGAATGATTTCGTTATATGCTTCGACCGCTTTGTTTCGTATTTGGACCAACATGTCCATGGCTAACTGGGCCTGGGCCGCGGCTACTGGAACTGTGTGCGCGTCATCGATCTGCCCTGTGGACAGAAGATATTCCTGCTGTTCCAAGTTTGCCTCTGATTCAGTCACATTGTTGATCAGGCCTTGAAAAATATTTTTAAATAAGTTGTTTTCCCCAGTCTTTTCCGCTTCTCTTGTCTGCCCCAGATTTTCTAAGGACTGAGGCACTTGAATGGGAGTGATAAAGTCCGTGTTCATTTGTTTCCTCCAATATTTTCAAAACAAAGCCAATTCGCGGTTTCCCTTTGGCCAAAAGGCTTTGTTAATTTTCCTACTATTTTTTATTATTTTAAGATATCAGCGAGACATTGGCGCTCTGCGCGGACCTGGACATGGTTTTGTCTGCTCTCGGCTCCGTAAGATTCACGATACATCTATACATCATTATAATCTATCCTTGTCCCTGATTGTCCCCGCGAATTTTTCTGTCTTTTGCCAAAATAGGCCATTTCATTTACTTACTGCCCCTTGATCGCTGTGCGCAGCCTGGTGATATTGCTGTTAATGGAATGAAGCTGATATTGATACTGGAGCACGGCCCTTGTCAGTTCTGAAATCTCCACATCCGCGTCCACGTTGTTTCCATCTAGCCTAGAAGTCTCATTCTTCGTGTCATTCACCTGCCACCTGGCGCTGTCTATGGCTCTGCGGACCTCCTGCTGATCTCCAGTCTTGGCCGCTGCCTGCAGCTTGCTCTTGAAAGTCTCTTCAAAAGTCACGTATTGCGTCTTGTATCCTGGGGTGTCAACATTTGCTATGTTGTTTGAAATCACTTTTTGCTTTGCCCACAAAAAATCCAATGATTTCTCCGCCATCGAAATTGAATTTCCAAATAACTGTATCATTGTATGCTACCTTTCATTGATGAAATACTAAAGTCATTCTTAAGTTTATTTCTATTTATTACCGATCATACTAACTATTTTATTATCTTATATATACTTGCGTCATTATAGAATTGTACCTCTAGTGACTCTCTTTGTCAATTAATCTGACTACATTTCCTCTAAATTTTCACCTTTTTTCGCACCTGTTCCCGATACTTTTACATTATTCTCCCCCGTTCCCTAAATTTGCTTTGCTTTCTTAGTTAAAATCTGCTAAAATGTTTTATGTGCTTATGTATTTCTCTTTTTTACCGAAATATATAATGGATAGAATTATTTAATTTTACCAATGAATTTAAACAGATAAGGATGGTGTGGAAAATTGGGTAAGAACATGTCAATTAGGACTTTGACTCTACTATCATGTGTGATCATCGCGGTGATCGGTGCCGTATCTGGCATCTTGGGCGTTTTGGTCACAAGGGACACGGCGGTAAAGTATTCACAGGCACTGACGAATTACGGTTTCGCGCAGGGAGACGTAGGCAAGGCCATGACCGCGCTGGCTAACGCGGACAGCGCCATGGGAATGGTCATCAACGCGACTGACGCGGAGCAGAGATCCACTTCTGCCGATAATTTTGAAACCGCGTCCTCATTAGTGGATGAATATGCGAAGGCTGTCGAAGCCACGCTTCAATCGCAGGCAGCTAAGGACGCATATGCGGATTATCAAAAATCTTATAAAGAATACGCTGAAGTCGCGGTGACTTATGTTCAAAAAGGATTAACCGCGAAAGACGAGGACCGGCCGGCACTCTTTAAACAAGCGCTTTCTGAAACAACTCAAGCGTATCAGGATTCAGTGACTTCTCTTTCCGCGATCATGGGCAGCAAAGTGAATAGCGGAAAAGAGCTTTCTGAATCCAATGCTAAACGGGCAACAATCGCGATCGTCGTTGTGGTCATATTGATCGCTCTATCGCTTTTATGCTCCTTCTTTATAGCCAGAATGCTGAGAAAGCGTCTGGTGCTCCCAGTGCAGCTCTGCTCCAAGCGTTTGAGCCAGCTGGCAGAGGGAGATCTGCAATCGCCGCTGCCTGAAATCGATCAGAAAAATGAGATCGGTGACATGGTGGACAGCACGAAGACCATTGTTACTGCGCTGACGACTATCATCGAAGATGAGGTGCAGCTGCTGACAGGCATGAGCGAGGGTGACTTTACTGTGAAATCACGCTGCGCGGACTTGTACATCGGCGACTTCATGCCACTGATTGAAGCCATTCGGGGCATATGCTTCCGTTTGAACGATCTGCTTCTCCAGATCGATGAATCCGCTGTGCAGGTGGATTCTGGCGCTGATCAGGTTTCCAATGGCGCGCAGGCACTGTCCCAGGGCGCGACGGAACAGGCAAGCTCTGTGGAAGAATTGGCCGCTACCATCAGCGACATCTCCGGCAATGTGAACGACAACGCACAGAATGCCACACAAGTACAGGAACTGGCTAGCGAAATGGGCAATGAAATCACCAGCAGCAACCAGCAGCTCGACAATATGATTTCTGCCATGGAAGAGATCGAAAACGCTTCTAGTGAAATTGAAAAGATCATTAAAACCATTGAAGATATCGCGTTCCAGACCAATATCCTGGCACTCAACGCTGCTGTGGAAGCAGCCCGCGCTGGTTCCGCAGGGAAGGGCTTCGCTGTTGTGGCGGATGAAGTTCGTAATTTGGCTGCCAAGAGTCAGGATGCGGCTCAGGATACTACTGCTTTGATTGAAAACGCGATCTCTGCTGTGAAGAACGGAACAGCTATCGCAGGTGAAACAGCCCAGTCCATGGCTACTGTAGTGGAAAAGGCAAGCATGGTCACAGAACGGATCAACGCGATCTCCGCAGCCTCCCAGGATCAGGCGGATTCCTTGTCACAGGTAACGCAGGGGGTTGACCAGATTTCCAGCGTTGTTCAGACCAACTCCGCGACTGCTGAACAAAGCGCAGCAGCCAGCCAAGAGTTGTCTGGCCAGGCTCATCTGCTGATGGATTTGATCTCCAAGTTCCAATTCAGAGGCGGAAACGGCACGCCGGCACCAGCAGCGTCCAGCACAGGGACCACTAGTTCTACAGATCGGACAACTCAATATGCAGCGCCAGCCACCGATACGTCCGATGCTTATACGGAGCCGGATTACTCCGTAGACTACAATGATGTCCCTGACGATATCCCTGAAGCGGCATATTCCGCTCCAACGACCTATATCAATAACCCTGACAAATATTAATATTGATTTGTTCAGAAATAAATGGCCCCCTGGTCTCCAGCGATTGAAGACCAGGGGATTTTCGTTTTCAGTAAGCCTTATTGGATTTTTTAACAAAAGAGTCGTCCCTTGCAGGCGACATGCGGAAATCGAAATCTTTGATTGTTTCCCTGCAGCTGCTAGCAGCGTTTACAGCGAAAAGATGCTGTTGCTATTGCTGAACGGATTGCTGCCCGCGCTGCTGGAACCTAGCGCTGATCCCAGGCTCGAGCCAAACCCCAAGCCTGTGCTAGTTCCTAGTCCTAACCCCAGGCCTGAACTAGTCCCTGTGCCCGCGCCTGACAAAGCCGAACTCATCATGGAACTCCACTGCAGTTCCATCTGCGCCCGCATCAGCTTAACTAATGTCAATAAAGTATCTGTCTGTATTTCTATGGTGCCGCTAGTGTTTTGTCCAGAGTCTGACGCCGCGCCATTCAATGCGTTCGCCCCATTTTTGCTGCTGTCAGTTCCCAGAGCAACGGTCCTGTTTCCCGCGGAGACCTGACTGCCCGCGTATCCCAATACTCGATTCACATAATTCTGTGTTTCTTTAAACGGCGGAATACCGCCATACTTTGCGACATTTCCCGGTCCTGCGTTGTAAGCAGCTAAGGCCAGCTTTACATTTCCGTCATATTGATTCAAAAGCTGTGAAATGTATTTTGCCCCTCCCATAATGTTTTGCTGCGCATTGTAAGGATCCTTCACGCCTAAAGATCTAGCGGTCCCTGGCATTAACTGCATCACCCCAATGGCCCCTGCTGATGACACCACGGAAGGATTAAAGCCAGACTCAGCTTTTCCAATGGCTTTCAGAAGGTTCGCGTCCACACCGTACCGGTCCGCCGCTTCCTCAAAAATACGATCCATGGAAGCTGTGCCCGCGGAAATCCTTTTCGTACTCGTTTTTTGGGCCGCGGCGCTGTCTTTTGCCTGCGCGTTCTGCAAAATATTAAGAAACGACAAAGTACTGCCTGTGCCAAGAACGCTGTTTGTGTTTCGCTGTCCCAAAGAGTTGACAGGCGTAAGTCCGTTTCCGAGTCCGTTGGCCAATATGTAACTTTCTACGAGATTCATTTTTTTCATCCCCCTGACTGCATGTTTCACATATGTTAATCAAACCATAAATTTTGCTTTTCGTCAATAGTTTCTCTATGTTTTTTATAGGATGTATGCTATAATATCGCTATTAGAACCAAGGAGGTTTCTTTATGAAATTACAGTATTGTGACAAAGCACAAATCTACACTATGGACAAAGAATTCATTTGCAACGCAGATGTGCTGGGCGATGTAGAGGACACGGCGACACTCCGTTTTCGCGAGCTTGTCAAAGACTGCCTTGCCACAGATGTTTCCGTTCGTTTCCTCGATGATTTGAAGGGGATGGTTTATTGTGTCTGCCATGTTCTGGAGTATACGGAAGAATTTGATCCAAACCTGGATATGATGGTAGGCAGGGCGCAGTGCCAAGTTGTATCACAGGACAACGTGGTGCAGCGGCGGCAGGATGTCAAAGTTTCCGCCCGGATCCAAACGACTGCCGACTTTATCAATGAAATTGGAAACCTGGAATCCGCGGAGATCATGATCCTTGACATCAGCGCTGGCGGTCTCTTTTGCATCAGCCTGCGGGAATGGAAGGACGGCCAGATCTTCTCAGCGAACATTTTGAACACGCCGCTGCCTTTGGACTGCCAGGTTTTGAGAGCCCAGGAACCGGATCTCTACGATGATGGTTTTGGTAACGGAAAGCCGCAGTACGGTTATGGCTGCCGGTTCATCAATTTGACGAGCCACACGGAAGCCGCGCTTCGCAAATTCGTGTTCCATCAAGAATTAAAAACAAGAAGGAACAGACGGTGATGATTTTAATCATAGAAAGGACTGACTCTGGCAGCCAGTCCTTTTTTGATGTGTTTTTTATGTATCAAGATGCATCAAGCCTCAGGTCCCGCTGCTTCTCCTGCATCCGCGCCGCCCGATTCTGCTCCAGCGTCCCGCGTTCCTTCCTCGCCTTTCTCCTCAGCGTTTTCACTATGTTCCGCGTTTTCTGGCGCCAGCTCCGCAGAAAGGTTTCTCTTATTTGCGAACCGCAGGAAGTACACGTAAATATCCACGATAGCCTGATAGAGCTGTTCTGGGACCTGACTGCCTAATTGGAGCTGTGACAGCACGGTAGCCAGCGAGTTGTCCTCGTATACCGGCACGCCGCTTTCCCTAGCTGTCTCCACGATTTTTTCCGCCATATAGCCCATTCCAGAGGCCACAATGACCGGTGCCGCGTCTTTCTCTTCATCGTAAGACAGAGCAACGGCTTTTTTATTCATTGTCTCGTTAAACTGTGACATTGACAGAACCCTTCCTTTCAAAAATATTTGGGAACGCGGCCGAGATCGGGATGGACCCGTCTTCTGAACCTAACACCAGCTGTTCCTGCTCCAAGTTGTTGCTGGACAAGATCTGTCCAATGGCATTGCGGATCTCATTCTCAGAAGCATCCAGCTTTTTTGGATAATTCAGCTGAATGCTGACCTTCTCGCTTTCCGTGCCATATAGGAAAAACAGATCAAAAAATCCCACGTCTTTGATATCGAATTTGATCAGTCCCTTGATTACCCGCTCATCGCCCTCTTGCTTGCCTCCGCTTTGGTCGTCTGGATCAATCCATAGTTCGGAAAACATAAGAGTCCCGTTCACGTTCAAAGGCAGCGTCAGGTGCAGCACTGGCATATACACGCTCTCATTGAGCAGGAAGGCCTGCATAATGGATTTAAAGGCCATTTTGTTTTCAATCCCCGCCTCTCCCATCACACCGCTGCGAATAATGTCCGCCAAACGCGCCATGGCTTCATTTTTGCGGGAGGCCCGCTCGAAATCGCTGTTCGCCAAAATCCGCATCAACATGGCCGGATCCATGTTTTGGAACCGTTTGGCAAACATGGTGAAATCCATTAGTTTGAGAAACGCCTCTTGAAGCCGGCCCGCGTCACCGTTTTCATAGCGGGCGGTCAGCGACCCCAGCATAGCGGTGCTTTCCCGCAGCATGCCTCTGTCATGCATCTTAGTGATGTACTCGTTTAGAAATGGCATGATCTGATTTTTGATCAAGTTGGCGTTTTCCTTCACATTGCCATTGGCTGCCCCGTAGTTCATCCCCTGTTCCATTTGCTGCAGCTGCTGGCTGTCGCTTCGCAGCATGCCGCCTTTCATGTTCTGGATCAATTGGCGCATGGTTTCCAAAAGGTGCTGACCCTCTGCCATGTCCGTGTACATTTTCAAAAAACTCAAGATTCCGGTCCGCAATTCCACAGAATTGGTCTGCTGCATGATCTGGCGCAGAATATCAAAGAACGCGCCATTGAATCTTACCGCGGAGTCTCCCTGCATTTTAAGAAACTCTGCCATTTCCTCGGGATTCATGGAAATCAAGGAAAGGAACTTTGAAATTTCTCCGGCCATTCCCGCCTTTAATCCAGATTGCGCCAGCATGCCCAGCTTTTCCAGCAAAACAGTGGAATATTCTTCTGTGATGTTCCCATTTCTGGCAAGCTGCTGAATAAAGTTATCAAAGTTCGTTTCAAACTGGAATTTCAGATTGCCGTCCTGCTTTTGAGGAGCCGCGTCACTCCTCGCGTCAGGCCGCACCACCTTGTCCGGTCTGACCTGACCTTGGACGTTTTGGCTCTGCTGCATGTTCTCGGAGCCGGTTTTTATCGCGTTATTATTGTCGTACCCAGTGGTTGGGGTCGTGACCTTTAAAATATTTGACATTTTTTCACCTGCTAAAGTTATGTTTTCATTTATTCTTGTCGAATAATATGTTATAGTATGTGTATATAATAACGAATCTTGATAGGATTTACAATAATCATCCTGTCAGAAATCGAAATAAATTAAAATTAAGGTGGTGCTAACGTTATGGATAATGGAACTGGCAGCTTATTGGAGACCTATCTCTTTGAAACAGGGACACTTTTGGAACAGTTGGATGAGCTTCTGATTACCGCTGAACAGAATGGTGATTTTACGGAAGATAATGTAAACGAAATCTTCCGCAGCATGCACACGATCAAAGGTTCCTCTGCCATGTTGGAGTTCAACTCTCTCATGGAAATCGCGCATCATATCGAAGACCTGTTCTTCTATATACGCGATAACGGCATGGACACACTGACTTCCGACCAAAAAAGCGAACTGTTCAATCTGATGTTTTCTTCTGTTGACAAGCTTCGGGAAGAAGTGGGCAAAGTAGAAAGCAGCGAACCCCTCGATACAAATATCGACGGTTTTATTCAAGATATAAACAATTTTCTTAATAAAATCAGTAATAAAGATTCCAGCGAGGCGGCTGGAGATGACACAGAAGCTCCCGCGGCCGCCGATGGTGCTGCTCCTACGCCTCAGCAAATCGATGCTCCATATGCCCTGCAGATCTTTTTTGATGAAGGCTGCGGCATGGAGAATTTGAGAGCTTTCATGCTGGTCACTGCGCTTCAGGAAATCGGGAAACCATTTAATTTCTACCCTGATGACGTGGAAACCAACAGCGACAGCAGTGAGTACATCATTGAAAACGGATTCTTCCTCGGATTCCAGACCGAAGAAGACGCGGAAAGCGCTGTGGCGCATGTTTCCACTGTGGGAAATGTTCGTTCCTACGAAATTCTGGATTTGACAGCGGCTCAGAAAGAGGAGGAGTCTTCGCAGCCACAGTCCGAACCAGTTCAAAGTCCGCAGCCGGAAGCCGTGAGCCAGCCTGCGCCGAAAAAAGCGCCTGCGCCGGAAAAAGACAAGAAACCGGCAACCCAGTCATCTGGTTCTCACGGTTCTGCCAAGCAGAGTCTGATCAGCGTCAATCTTTCCAAGCTTGACAGTCTGATGGCCATTGTTGGGGAGATCGTCATTACGGAATCCATGGTGACCTCGTCACCTGAACTGCAGAACTTGAAGCTGGACAGTTTTCTGAAATCAGCCCGTCAGCTCCGCAAGCTGACTGATGATTTGCAGGATATTTCTATGTCTCTGCGTATGGTATCCGTGGCCAGCGTGTTCCAGAAAATGAACCGTATTGTGCGGGATATGTCCAAGACTTTGAAAAGAGACACCAAACTGACGATCATCGGTGAGAACACAGAAGTTGACAAAACCATCGTGGACAACATCGGCGACCCGATCATGCATATCGTGCGTAACGCCATGGACCACGGGATCGAAGAAACCCAGGAGGAACGAATTGCCGCAGGCAAGAATCCGCAGGGTGAAATCGTTCTTTCCGCGGAACACACAGGCAGTGAGGTCATTATTTCCATCAAAGACGATGGTCGTGGCGTGAACCCTGACGCGGTTCTGGCAAAAGCTGCTTCTCAAGGCCTGCTGACAAAACCGGAAGAAGAATATTCTCAAAAGGAAATCCTTGCCCTGCTTTTGGCTCCAGGATTTTCAACCAACACGGAAGTCACAGAATATTCAGGCCGTGGCGTTGGCATGGACGTTGTGAAAAAGAACGTGGAAAGCGTTGGCGGCGTGATTTCCATATCCAGCGAATTAGGAAAAGGCAGCTGCTTCACTTTAAAGATTCCTCTCACTCTGGCTATTGTGGATGGCATGGAAATCTCCGTGGGCGGTTCGATCTTTACCATTCCAATCGCGAATATCCGTCAGTCCTTCAAGGCTAAAGAATCTGACGTGGTTCTGGATGCCGCAGGCAATGAAATGATCCGCTGCATGGACGATTACTATCCGATCATCCGGCTGCGCGACCTTTATGCCATGGAAGAAGGCTGCACGACCATTGACGATGGCATTTTGATGTGGGTGGAAACCAGCGACAAGTCTTATTGTTTGTTCGTAGACGAACTGATCGGTGAACAGCAGATCGTTGTAAAACCGCTGCCTAGCTATTTGAATAACTTTAATATTCAAAATTCAGGGATCAGCGGATGCACGATCCTGGGAGACGGCAATATCAGTCTGATCCTGGATGTGAACAATGTTTATTCCGCGTCCCAAAACATGTTTTTCTAAATAAACTTGGAGGATAATTATTATGCCAGAAACTATGCAATCTGTGAAAAATATAAATGATGAACTGGAAAGGCTGGAAAGCGTGCAGACACCTGGAAACGTGGTGCGTTTTCTGACTTTCATCTCCGATGGCCTTCACTTTGGCGTGAACACGAACAATGTGATCGAAATCATCAATAACCACAAAATCCGTCCGCTGCCCATGGTTCCTGATTATGTGCGGGGGATCATCAACCTGCGGGGACAGACGCTGCCCATTATTGACATGCGTCTTCGAATGGGAAAACCATTTCAGGAATATACGCCGCAAACATGTATCGTGATCCTAGAGATCGAATCGAACATGATCGGCGTTGTGGTGGATTCTGTGGCACAGGTCATTGATATTGATTTGGATAAAACCGCGCCGATTCCAACAGAAAACCGGCAGGAGCTGACAAATTCCATGATTTCTATTGATGGGACCGTCATCCTGCTCTTAGAATGCGAAGCGCTCATTGAAAACCATATGTAAGGAGATCAGACAACATGTTAAGCATATCGAACCAGGATTTTCAGCGTCTCGTAGCATTCATGAAGAAGAATTACGGTATTGATCTTTCTCAGAAACAACAGCTGATCACCGGACGTTTGTCCAGCACCGTCTCCGCAAAGGGATTTCCGTCCTTCACAGAATATGTGGATTATATCATGAAGACCCGCGATCCAGGAGACATTGACACGCTGATCAACAAACTGACCACAAATTATACGTTTTTCATGCGGGAGAAGACGCACTTTGATTATTTCCGAGACACGATTCTCCCATGGCTGGAACAAACGAAAAAAAACAAGGTTTTGAGCATATGGAGCGCAGGCTGCTCTAGCGGGGAAGAGCCTTATACCATTTCCATGGTTTTAAAAGAATATTTTGGCGCAAAAGCAGGCGCATGGGACACCCGAGTCCTGGCCACGGATATTTCTCAAGAAGTACTAGGCACAGCACAGACAGCGATTTATGAGGAGGAATCTCTGAAAGAGCTGCCAAAGGGCTGGGCGCAGAAATATTTCCGCAAAACGAAGGTCCCTGGACAGTACACAGTGGCGCCGGAAATCAAGTCCAATGTTATTTTCCGGACCTTTAACTTGATGGACCCAATTAAGTTTCGTCTCAAGTTCGATGTTATCTTTTGCAGAAATGTAATGATTTATTTTGACCAGGAAACAAAGGACGCTCTGGTAAAGCGTTATTATGACGCGACGGTTCCAGGCGGCTATCTCCTGATTGGCCATTCGGAAGGTTTGAACAAGGCAACGACCCCTTATGACTACATCATGCCTGCTACTTATCGCAAACAATTATAGGAGACAGTGCTCCGGGCAGCGCTTTCTTGAAATTTCGGAAATATCGCCACAGGCGGTATTTCCTAGCTTTATATAAAAGAGGGGATTCATTATGTTAAATCAAACGAAAATAAGAACTATGGTCATAGATGACTCTTTAGTGTTCCGTAAGTTCCTGATCGAAAACTTGCCAAAACTTCAGCCCCAGATCGAAATCGTCGGTTATGCGATCAATGCCTACGACGCAATGCGGAAAGTCCCGGATCTGAAACCTGATGTCATTACTCTGGACATTGAAATGCCGCGGATGAGCGGCATTGACTTTTTGAAGGAGCTGCTGCCAAAGCATCCGATCCCTGTGATTCTCGTGTCTTCATTGAACGTAAGCGTTTTTGATGCTCTGTCTTATGGTGCGGTGGACTTTGTTAGAAAGCCGGATATGACCGCGGAGAACTCTACGAACCTGTTTCTCAAAAGCCTATCCAGCAAAGTGTCCATTGCTTCCCATGCCAAGGTACGGCTGCCCGCGGCTCTTCGCCAGCGTCCACAGTCAGGACAGACCGCGAATCATCGGCCTTTGGGTCAGGGGTCTGCTCAAAATCAGAGTCAAAAAAAATCGCAGCCCGCTTCTATCCTTACAACGAACCGCCCGAATCACAATCAGACTGTTTCCAGCATGGGCCTGCCGTCCAAAAACGCCGCGCCGCCTGCGAACAACGGAAACAAAGCCGGTGCTTCGGCGCTTTACAATTCTATTATCAAACTGACCAGCGGCGCGAACCTGCGGCTGAATTCCACAGTCATTGCCATTGGAGCATCTACCGGCGGCACAGAAGCCACGCTGGATGTCATGCGCCAGCTGCCTGCGGATATCCCTGGCATCGTGATCACACAGCATATGCCAAAGGGATTCACCCAAATGTACGCGGAACGTCTGGATCGTTTATGCCAAATGCATGTAAAAGAGGCTGAGGACGGCGATGTGATCAAACGGGGATCAGCGCTGTTAGCGCCAGGCGGTGACTTGCAGATGAAGGTCGTCAAGGACGGCGGCATTTACAAGGTCCGCTGCGTGCCCGGTGAAAAGGTCAACGGACACCGGCCTTCTGTGGATGTGCTGTTTGATTCTACGGCAGAAACCGTTGGAAAGAACGCTGTGGGCATCATCTTGACAGGAATGGGCCAGGACGGTGCTGAAGGCCTTTTGAGGATGCGTAAAGCCGGCGCCTATACCATTGGCCAGGACAAAGATTCCTGCGTCGTCTATGGGATGCCTATGGTCGCTTATAAGCTAGGCGCTGTTTGTGCACAGGCTTCCTGCCTGGCCATTCCAGGCGTGTTAATGAAATATTTGAACAGTTTTTAAACCATGGGAAGAGTCCATGGCTCTAAAGCATCAAAACTCCCCCTGCGGACTTTTGCAGTGGGAGTTTTGATATGATGAG